>NZ_JACVHB010000003.1:0-847309 GCF_020149425.1 Pseudomonas sp. P116
ACCGCTCTTTCAACTCCTTCCAGGCTTCGATGAACTGAAGCGACCCGCTCTCGAAACCTACTTAACTCATTGAATCTCAAGGAGTTTTCCGTTTCGACTGCGCCGGAAGTGGGGCGAATTATAGACGCCTGGAATCTGCCGTCAACCGCTATTTTCGATTTTATTCAGATTTCAGCGTGATACGTGCAAAAGCTTTCTTGCCAGCCTGGCAAACGTGGGTCGCACCCACTACATATATAAAGGAGCGATCAACGACCTCACCATCTATGCGTACACCGCCGGACGCCAGAAGATCACGCGCCGCCGCCGAGTTCTTCACCAGACCTGCCTTATTAAGGACGGCGGCAATCGGCATATCTTCAGCAGAAGCCAGTTCGATCTCCGGCAGATCATCCGGGAGCTCGCCATCCTTCATACGATTACCCGCCGCGCGGTGAGCGTTCGCTGCAGCCTCTTCACCATGGAAGCGCGCAACGATCTCTTCAGCCAGCTTGATTTTTACATCACGCGGATTGGCGCCTGCCGCTACATCAGCACGCAATGCATCGATTTCGTCCATCGAGCGGAAGCTGAGCAATTCGAAGTAACGCCACATCAGCGCATCCGGAATCGATACGAGCTTGCTGTACATGACGCCCGGCGCTTCCTGAATACCGACGTAGTTGCCCAGTGACTTGGACATCTTCTTCACGCCATCGAGGCCTTCGAGCAGAGGCATCGTCAGAATGCACTGAGCTTCCTGACCATAACCACGCTGCAGCTCACGCCCCATCAGCAAGTTGAACTTCTGATCGGTACCGCCCAACTCGACGTCCGCACGCAGAGCGACCGAGTCATACCCCTGAACCAGCGGGTAGAGAAACTCGTGAATAGCGATTGGCTGGTTGGTGGTGTAACGCTTGTCGAAGTCATCGCGCTCAAGCATGCGCGCGACGGTGTACTGCGAAGTCAGACGAATGAAGTCCGCCGGCCCCATCTGATCCATCCAGGTGGAGTTGAAAGCAACTTCGGTTTTCGCCGGATCGAGAATTTTGAACACCTGAGTTTTATAAGTCTCGGCGTTTTCCAGGACCTGCTCACGGGTCAACGGCGGACGAGTGGCGCTCTTGCCGCTCGGATCACCGATCATCCCGGTGAAGTCCCCTATAAGGAAGATCACCTGATGCCCCAGCTCCTGGAACTGACGCAGCTTATTAATAAGCACGGTATGACCCAAGTGCAGATCCGGAGCGGTTGGATCAAAACCAGCCTTGATACGCAGCGGTTGGCCGCGCTTGAGCTTCTCGATCAGCTCGGACTCGACCAACAGTTCTTCCGCACCACGTTTTATCAGCGCTAGCTGCTCTTCAACCGACTTCATAACAGACCCGCAAGGCTCAGATTCAAAGGGAACCAACCATACAAGATCGCGCACCAATTACAAGTTTTGCCCGGCGCACGGACACCAATCCACAGACGCGATGTCTGTAGACTTGCTTCAGAGATGATTTGGTTATATTTTATACAGTTATTTCATCTTCATCATGTCATTCATCTTTTCCAATTCATCACTTTTCAAAGTCAAAATTACCTATGACCACCGAACCGTCTAAAGCGCCGCCGCTTTACCCGAAGACCCACCTGCTCGCTGCAAGTGGAATCGCCGCCCTTCTCAGCCTGGCGCTCCTGGTATTTCCCTCCAGTGATGTAGAAGCCAAAAAGACAACCCTGAGCCTTGAACTGGAAAGTCCTGCTGAACAACTGACACAAGATCAAGACGCTGCAGACGCCGCTCAAGCCACAAATGAGCCTGTAGCCTCGCCGTTCGCCCAAATCGAAAACAGTGAAGAAAACACACCACAAACCGCTGAAGCCGCGCCCGCCCCGGCTCCGATCGCTGAAAAACCACAAGCCCCTGGCCATCGAGAAGTAGTTGTCGCAAAAGGCGATACGCTATCGACCCTGTTCGAAAAGGTCGGTTTGCCTGCAACCGCTGTGCATGACGTTCTGGCCAGCGACAAACAAGCCAAACAGTTCAGCCAGCTCAAGCGCGGCCAGAAACTCGAGTTCGAACTCAATCCTGAAGGTCAACTGACAAGCCTGCACAGCAAAGTCAACGACGTTGAAACCATCACCCTGACCAAGAATGACAAGGGCTTCACCTTCAACCGAATTACTACAAAACCTACCGTTCGCACCGCCTACGCTCACGGTGTAATCAACAGTTCGCTATCGCAATCCGCCGCTCGCGCCGGGCTTTCCCATAGCCTGACCATGGATATGGCCAGTGTCTTCGGCTACGACGTTGACTTCGCTCAGGACATTCGCCAGGGCGATGAATTCGATGTGATCTACGAACAGAAAGTGGTCAACGGTAAAGCTGTCGGCACCGGCCCCATCCTGTCAGCACGCTTCACCAACCGCGGCAAGACTTACACCGCTGTGCGTTACACCAACAAACAGGGTAATAGCAGCTACTACACTGCCGATGGCAACAGCATGCGCAAGGCGTTCATCCGCACTCCGGTGGACTTCGCCCGCATCAGTTCCAAGTTCTCCATGGGCCGCAAGCACCCAATCCTTAACAAGATCCGCGCCCACAAAGGCGTCGACTACGCAGCCCCGCGCGGCACGCCGATCAAGGCTGCCGGTGACGGCAAAGTGCTGCTGGCCGGCCGCCGCGGTGGCTACGGCAACACTGTAATCATTCAACACGGCAATACTTACCGTACGCTTTACGGCCACATGCAAGGCTTCGCCAAAGGTGTGAAGACCGGCGGCAGCGTCAAGCAGGGCCAAGTGATCGGCTATATCGGCACGACCGGCCTGTCGACCGGCCCGCACTTGCACTATGAGTTCCAGGTCAATGGCGTTCACGTCGACCCTCTGGGCCAGAAGCTGCCAATGGCCGATCCAATCGCCAAAGCCGAACGCGCCCGCTTCCTGGCGCAGAGCCAACCACTGATGGCGCGCATGAACCAAGAGAAGGCCACCATGCTGGCTTCAAGCAAGCGTTAAGCCATGGCTCTCTATATCGGTGTGATGTCCGGAACCAGTCTCGACGGGCTGGACATCGCCCTGATCGAGCAAACCACGGCGATCAAACTGATCGCCACGCACTACATTCCCATGCCTGAATCCCTGCGCGCCGAGCTGCTTGGCTTGTGCGCAAGCGGCCCCGACGAGATCGCTCGCTCGGCGATTGCCCAGCAAAAATGGGTAAGGCTCGCGGCACAGGGCATCCATGCCCTCCTCGGCCAGCAACAACTCAAACCTGAAGCTATCCGTGCGATCGGCAGCCATGGCCAGACTATTCGCCACGAGCCAGCGCGCGGTTTCACCGTACAGATTGGTAACCCTGCCCTGCTGACAGAACTGACGGGTATCACGGTGGTCAGTGACTTCCGCAGCCGCGACGTCGCTGCCGGCGGTCAAGGTGCGCCTCTGGTGCCAGCCTTCCATGAAGCTTTGTTCGAAGAGCGTACCGGCAATCAGGCTGTCTTGAATGTCGGCGGTTTCAGCAATCTGAGTCTGATTGAGCCGACCAAGCCTGTAGCCGGTTTCGACTGCGGGCCTGGGAATGTTCTGATGGACGCCTGGATTCAGCAGCAGCGTGGCGATAACTATGATCGCAACGGCCAGTGGGCAGCCTCCGGATCTGTTGAGCCAACCCTATTGAAAGCATTGCTCAGCGATCCGTTCTTCGTGACCAAAGGCCCGAAAAGTACTGGCCGGGAAGTGTTCAACCTGCCCTGGCTGGAACAACACCTTGCAAGCCTGCAGGCGTACCCAGCTGAAAACGTACAGGCAACGTTACTCGAACTGACTGCGCTGACCATTATTGAGTCGCTGAAAAGCGCTCAATCGGATACCCGCGAACTGCTGGTCTGCGGTGGCGGCGCACACAACGCGACACTGATGAATCGTCTTGCCGAGTTGCTGCCAAACGCGAAAGTCGCCAGCACCGCCACTCATGGCGTAGATCCTGACTGGGTAGAAGCCATGGCTTTCGCCTGGCTGGCTCATTGCTGCCTCGAAGGCATCGCCACCAACCGCCCGAGCGTCACCGGCGCCAAAGGCCTGCGTGTACTCGGTGCCATCTACCCCAACTGAGCAAAACGCCGGCAATAAAAAACGCCGCAGAACCGTAAGGCTCTGCGGCGTTTTATCGTGTGCAGCGAAGTGCGATCAGATCGAAAACGACGAGCCGCAACCACAAGTCGTGGAAGCATTCGGGTTCTTGATCACGAAGCGAGAACCTTCCAGACCTTCCTGGTAGTCCACCTCCGCACCGGCCAAGTACTGGAAGCTCATCGGATCAACCACCAGACTTACGCCTTCGCGCTCGACAATGGTGTCGTCCTCGGCAACATCTTCATCGAAGGTGAAACCGTATTGAAACCCTGAACAACCGCCGCCCGTAACGAATACGCGCAGCTTCAAGCGATCATTCCCCTCTTCATCGACCAGGCTCTTCACCTTGTGCGCAGCACCTTGGGTGAATTGCAAAGCCGTGGGGGTGAAGGATTCGACGCTCATGCTGACTATCTCCCGGCGTTACGCCGCCATAATGCGTGATGACGCGCATTATCCGCTTGTCCGAGAAAATCGGTCAACTATTGTTACGGTATATCAATAAAGCCGACGAGCTGTTCAGAATGCAAAAAGGCCCGTTCAACGGGCCTTTTTGCTGTGCGACTTAAAATGTTACGGCAGCATACCGGCGTGAGACAAGCCGAAACGCTCATCCAGCCCGAACAGGATGTTCATGTTCTGTACCGCCTGCCCCGAGGCGCCTTTGACCAGATTGTCGATCACCGACAACACCACCACCAGATCGCCATCCTGTGGACGGTGAACCGCGATGCGGCAGACGTTGGCGCCACGCACGCTGCGAGTCTCCGGATGGCTGCCAGCCGGCATGACATCGACGAACGGTTCGTTGGCATAACGCTTTTCAAACAGCGCCTGCAGATCAACCGAGCGATCAACCACTGTCGCGTAAAGCGTGGAGTGAATCCCACGGATCATCGGAGTCAGGTGCGGCACGAAGGTCAGACCAACATCCTTGCCCGCGGCACGACGCAAACCCTGGCGAATTTCCGGCAGATGACGGTGACCTTTCACCGCATAAGCCTTCATGCTTTCCGACGTCTCGGAGTACAAAGAACCTACAGCCGCGCCGCGACCGGCACCGCTGACACCGGATTTGCAGTCGGCAATCAAACGCGAGGTGTCGGCCAGACCTGCTTCAAGCAGCGGCAGAAAACCCAATTGCGTAGCCGTCGGATAGCACCCTGGCACTGCGATCAAACGGGCTTTCCTGATTTGCTCACGATTGACTTCCGGCAGACCGTAGACCGCCTCATCCAGCAACTCTGGTGCGCCGTGCGGCTGACCGTACCACTTGGCCCATTCCTCAGCGTCTTGCAGACGGAAGTCTGCCGACAGATCGATGACCTTCGTGCCTGCCGCCAGCAGCTCACCCGCCAGAGCGTGAGCGACACCGTGCGGCGTGGCGAAGAACACCACGTCGCAAGCGCCGAGGGTTTTGATGTCCGGCACGCTGAAGGCCAAGCCGTCGTAATGACCGCGCAGGTTCGGGTACATATCAGCCACGGCCAGACCGGCCTCGGATCGGGAAGTGATGACTGCCACTTCTGCCTGCGGATGCTGTGCCAACAGACGCAGCAGTTCGACACCGGTGTAACCCGTGCCGCCGACGATACCGACCTTGACCATAAACCTGCCCTCAACGAACCCACTGGAAAGCCGTCGATAATAGGGGCCGCGCGCGCCTGCGACAACCGTCAAGGTGACGTGCGGACGCTCAAGCCTCTACTATCCAGGCTACCGTGAACCTGGGAATAACTAAAAATGCTCTATCTGTGGATCAAAGCGTTTCATATCGTCAGCCTCGTGTGCTGGTTTGCCGGGCTGTTCTACCTGCCGCGGCTGTTCGTTTATCACGCACAGAGTGAAGACACGATCAGCAAAGAACGCTTCAGCGTCATGGAGCGCAAGCTCTATCGCGGCATCATGGGCCCGGCGATGATCGCCACGCTGATCTTCGGTGGCTGGCTGATCTACCTCAACCCGAGCATCTTCAGCATGGGTGGCTGGATTCACGCCAAGCTGACCCTTGTCGTCTTGCTCATCGGCTACCACCACATGTGCGGCGCGCAGGTAAAACGTTTTGCCCGTGGCGAGAACACCCGCAGCCATGTCTTTTATCGCTGGTTCAATGAAGTGCCGGTTCTGATATTGCTGGCTATCGTAATTCTGGTGGTGGTCAAGCCGTTCTAACTTCAACCAGTACAAATCTTTGGGGTGTTCCTAATGTCGCTGCCCGTTCTGCTCGAACAACGTCTGCGCTTGCCTGTAGTGGTGGCGCCGATGTTCCTGATTTCCAACCCGGAACTGGTACTGGCCTGCGGCCGTAATGGCGTGGTCGGCAGCTTCCCGGCGCTGAACCAGCGCGAAAGCAGCGGGTTCAAAGCCTGGCTGGAGCAGATCGAGGCGGGCCTGGCGACACTGGACAATCCGGCGCCGTATGCGGTGAACCTGATCGTTCACAACAGCAACCCGCGCTTGCAGGCGGACCTGGCTATTTGCGTCGAACATAAAGTGCCGATCGTCATCACCAGCCTCGGCGCGGTGAAAGAGTTAGTCGACGCGGTGCACAGTTATGGAGGCTTGGTCTTCCATGATGTAACCACTCGCCGCCATGCCGAGAAAGCCGCCGAGGCTGGCGTCGATGGTTTGATTGCCGTCGCAGCCGGCGCCGGGGGCCATGCAGGTACGTGGAGTCCATTTGCGCTGATCGCCGAGATCCGTCAGTTCTTCGACAAAACGCTATTGCTTGCAGGATGTTTGAACCATGGCCATGAGATTCTGGCCGCTCAATTGCTCGGTGCGGATTTGGCCTACTTCGGTACGCGATTTATCGGCACCACCGAAAGTCATGCGCCTGACGCCTACAAGGAGATGCTGCTGACAGCCAAAGCAGCCGACATCATTCATACTCCAGCGGTGTCGGGGGTGCCGGCCAGCTTCATGCGCCAAAGCCTCGAGGCTGCGGGTTTCGACCTGGCGGCGCTGCAAGGCAAAGGCGAAGTCAATTTCGGTGACAAGCTCAAGCCGATCAGCGATGAAGCCAAAGCCTGGAAGACTGTCTGGTCTGCCGGTCAGGGTGTCGGGCAGATTGATGATCTGCCCAGCGTGGATCAGTTGATCACCCGCCTCGACACTGAATACCGGCAGGCTCAGGAACGTGCCGCGCAGTTGCCGCAACGCTGGCCGCGCTAAGAAAAAATCAGGCCAGTCGCTAGCGGACTGGCTTTACACTGACGACCTTTCAATCTATCGCGACAAGGATGCCTCGGCCATGAGCGACCCCCGTTACAAGATCGTTTTCGATGGAGCTCTACAGCCCGGTGTCGATATCACCACCGCCAAGCTTAATCTCGCAGATCTATTCAAAAGCGAAGTGGCCAGCATTGAGCGGCTGTTCAACGGCAGCACCGTGGCACTCAAGCGCGATCTGTCTCACAGCGAAGCGCAGACCTATCTGCAAGCATTGAACAAAACCGGGATCGACGCCCGGATCGAAGCCGAAACAGCCATCGAGCTGAACCTCTCGGACGTACGCGAACAATCCGCTGCCGTGGCAGAGCCCATTTCGCCTTATGCGCCACCGCGGGCCAGCGTCGGTGAAACCTTCGCAGGGTTTGCACCGCTCAAACCGCTTGGTGTGGAAGGCCGGATCGGTCGTTTGCGCTTCTTGGCCTGGACGATGGTCGTGACATTGGTAAGCCTGCCGATCATCAGCATTTTCGCGCTGATTGCCGTGGGACTGGTCAGCACAGAATCCACCAGCGGACTGATCATCGGCGGCATCGTCGCGCTCTTTCTGGGTTTGGCGCTTATCGTCATCAGCATTTTCTTCACCGTGCAACGCCTGCACGATATCGGTTGGTCCGGCTGGCTGTGGTTGCTGACCCTGGTCCCATTCGTGGGCAGCATCTTTCCTTTTGTACTCATGGTCGTGCCGGGCAATACCGGTGCCAACCGATACGGGCCACCACCTCCGCCCAACAACACAGCAGTCAAGGTTTTGAGTGCACTGTGGATCGTCTTTATCGGGTTGTTTTTCTTGGGCGGGATACTCGGCGGGATTTCGGCCATCCAGCAGGAATACGAAACCAGCCTCGAAAGCAGCTACGACAGCGGCTCGATGACCACCGATGAAGTTGAAGTAGAGGTCGAACCGGCAGCGAATTCCAGCGACGAAGCAGCCGAAGCGGCGCAGGCCCCTGTAGACTCTGCGGAAGAATGAACAGCGCTCCCCGCCGTGACACCCGCGTCGCTGGCGCGGAGCTGTTGCGATGGAGAACTGCATGACCCGTTACGCTCTGATCACTGGCGCCTCCAGCGGCATCGGCCTGGCCATGGCCGAAGCGCTGGCCCGGCGCGGCCGCAGCCTGATTCTGGTGGCACGACAGCGTGATCAGCTGGAAAGTATTGCAATCGAACTGACCCAGCGCTTCGGCGTCGAGGTCCTGTTCCGTGCCTGCGATCTGGGCGAACCGCTGCGCCTGTCCGGCTTCTTGCTGGAGCTGGAAGAAGGTGACCGGCAAATCGACCTGTTGGTGAACTGCGCCGGCATCGGTACTTGCGGCCCTTTCCTGGCTCAGGACTGGATGACCGAGCAGGACCTGATCGAAGTAAACATCCTCGCCCTCACCCGCCTGTGCCATGCGATTGGCAACAGCATGGCGCTGCAGGGTGGCGGACAGATTCTCAACGTTGCCTCCGTGGCGGCGTTCAATCCTGGCCCGTGGATGAGCACCTATTACGCCAGCAAGGCTTATGTGCTGCACTTCTCCGAAGCATTGCGAGTTGAGCTCAAGCAAAGCGCGGTGAAAGTTTCGGTGCTCTGCCCAGGCCCGACCCGCACGGCTTTTTTCAGCACTGCGCAGTTGAACAGTGACAAACTCAAAGACAGCAAAATGCTGATGAGCCCCGAAGAAGTCGCGCTCTATACCGTTCGCGCGCTGGAGAAAAATCGCGCGATCATCATTCCGGGTCGGCGCAACCGCTGGGTCGCGTTTTTACCGCGACTGGGTTCGCGCTGGCTGAACCGCACCATCGTCGGCATGGTCAACAAGGCCTACTGCCCGCGCTGATCTGTCCTACGGCAAAACACTGGGCGGGTTCAGTCCCCATGAGTACACTCAGACCAGCCCAAACAACGGAGAAAACAGCAGTGGATACTCTGTTCACCAAGATCATCAACCGGGAAATCCCGGCCAACATCATCTACGAGGACGACCAGGTTCTGGCCTTCCACGATATCGCCCCTCAGGCACCGGTGCATTTTCTGGTGATCCCGAAAAAACCGGTGCGCACCCTCAATGACCTGACCGAAGACGACAAGGCACTGGCCGGGCATATCCTGTTTACCGCGCAACGTCTGGCACTGGAACTGGGCTGTGAAGAGGGTTTCCGGGTCGTCATGAACTGCAATGAAAAGGGTGGGCAGACCGTCTACCACATTCATATGCACGTACTCGGACAACGCCAGATGAACTGGCCGCCGGGCTGATCCAGCGCGACCTGTGTAGGAGCTGCCGATGGCTCGGGCCGCTCCTACATGAAGCGTCATCAAGCATGAACAGCCACAAATGACCCAGCGCAAACCTTCTCCGGCCGATTCGGTTAAACTGGCCGCCGAGATTCTTCCCGGAGGTCAGCATGACTACCCAACGTCACTACTCGCCGATTGACCGTCTTCTGCTGCAAGCCGATGCCGCGATGCGTACCTTGCTGCCCTTCAGCGGCCAGCCGTACCGTCCGTCACCGGCGATTCTGCAGCCGGAAACCCAGATGAGCGACGAAGACACCCGCCACGTCGCCGGGCTGATGCGCATCAACCACACCGGCGAAGTCTGTGCCCAGGCGCTGTATCAGGGACAGGCGCTGACCGCCAAGCTGCCACAAGTGCGCAAGGCCATGGAGCATGCGGCCGAAGAAGAGATTGACCATCTGGTCTGGTGCGAACAGCGTATTCACCAGTTGGGCAGTCATACCAGCGTGCTTAATCCGCTGTTCTATGGCATGTCGTTCGGGATTGGCGCTGTGGCCGGTCTGATCAGCGACAAGGTCAGCCTCGGGTTTGTTGCGGCGACCGAGCATCAGGTATGCAAGCACTTGAACGAGCACCTGGAGCAACTGCCAGTCGAGGACGAAAAATCCCGGGCGATCCTTGAACAGATGCGCATTGATGAAGAGCATCATGCCGAGAGTGCGCTGGATGCGGGTGGTTTCCGGTTTCCGGCACCGGTGAAGTTCGGGATGAGTCTGTTGGCCAAGGTGATGACCAAGAGTACTTATCGGATCTGAAGTTTGCATCGTCGGACAGGGACTTATCGCTGGCAAGCCGGCTCCCACAGGGTCCTGTAGCGAAACAAAAAAAAGGCGACCGAAAGGTCGCCTTTTTTGTGCCTGAAACTCTTACGTCGGCATGTTGCGCGCGTAGAAGATTTCCAGCATCTCGTGTTTCACACGATCAGTCACCTGGGCACGTTGCTCGGACGACAGATTGCTGGTGGCGTCGCCGAACAGGTAGTTGTCCAGTTCGAAGTTCTTCAGCAGCATTTTGGTGTGGAACAGGTTTTCCTGGTACACGTTCACGTCGGTCATCTGATACGCGTCGCGAGTGTCTTGGGAAAGGTAGTTCTGGATCGAATTGATCTCGTGGTCGATGAAGTGCTTGTTGCCCTCAACGTCACGGGTGAAGCCGCGCACACGGTAATCCACGGTCACGATGTCCTAATCGAACTGGTGAATGAGGAAATTGAGCGCTTTAAGCGGTGAAATGACACCACAGGTCGACACATCGATGTCTACACGGAAAGTCGCAATACCGGCATCCGGGTGTATTTCCGGATAGGTATGCACCGTGATGTGACTCTTGTCGAGGTGGGCCAGGATAATTTCGGGCAACGGACCTGGCGATTCTTCGATCTGGCTTTCAGTCGGGGTCACCGGCTCTTCCGAGATCAGAATTGTGACACTGGCACCCTGAGGCTCATAGTTCTGACTCGCAATGTTCAGAATGTTGGCACCAATGATTTCTACAACTTCCGTGAGGATCTGCGTCAGACGTTCGGCGTTGTACTCTTGATTGATGTACTCGACGTACGCCTGCTGGTCTTGCGGGGTTTCCGCGTAGCAGATGTCATAGATGTTGAAGCTCAAGGTCTTTGTCAGGTTATTGAACCCGTGGAGCTTGAGTTTGCTTTTCACCGTTAAAAACTCTCTATGTATGCGGCACAGCCGCGTGATCAAGCATGCCCGTCAAATGCGAACAACGCACCTGCGTAGGACCGTTAACACCTCTTCGCTATGGCGATTTTGGTTATCTGTTCAGGCGGATGACCTGTCGGCTGACCGGTCACTGCCCTGAAAAAAGTGGCGCATTATGCAGACGTCAGTGGGGGATCGCCAGAGTCTGCACTGCCTTTATGATAGTTGAATGTCGCTTCAACCGAGTTCGACGATTTCGTAATCGTGGGTGATCGCCACGCCAGCCGCGCCAAGCATGATCGAAGCCGAGCAATACTTCTCGGCAGACAGTTCGATGGCGCGTTTGACCTGGGCTTCTTTTAGCCCACGGCCCTTGACCACAAAGTGCATGTGGATCTTGGTGAACACCTTCGGGTCTTCGGTCGCACGCTCGGCTTCGAGGAAGGCTTCACAGCTTTCAACGGCCTGGCGGGACTTCTTCAGAATGCTGACCACGTCGAAGTTGCTGCAACCGCCGACACCCATCAGGAGCATCTCCATCGGGCGGACACCCAGATTACGACCACCGGCGTCCGGCGGGCCGTCCATGACCACGACATGACCGCTACCGGATTCGCCGAGGAACATGGCTTCGCCAGCCCATTGGATGCGTGCCTTCATCGCCCAGACTCCACTGTAAAAAAAGGGTCGCCAGCTTAGCACAGGGGATTGCCCTGACAGCGAGCAGCATTCCTAGGACGAATGCTCCAACTGTGTAGGTAATTTCTCGAATTTGCGACGAAGTGTCTGGTAAGCTGGCGCCAATTCGCTGGCGCCCATGCCAGCTGTGTAGCGACCGCCTTCAGCGCCTCATAAAAAAATCAAACATCACCGTGCAGTCTTTTCGGGATACAACCATGGTTGCTATTACCCCCACACCCAAAATCAAGAACCTCGACAAGCTGCTGATGCATTGTCAGCGTCGTCGTCATGCAGCCAAGAGCAACATCATCTGCGCCGGCGACCGTTCGGATACGTTGTACTTCATCATCAAGGGTTCGGTGACGATCCTGATCGAAGACGACGACGGTCGCGAGATGATCATCGCTTACCTCAACGCCGGGGACTTCTTCGGTGAATTGGGCCTGTTCGAACAGGCTGGCCAGGAACAGCAACGCAGCGCCTGGGTGCGGGCCAAGGTCGAATGCGAAGTTGCGGAAATCAGTTACGTGAAATTCCGTGAATTGTCGCAGCAGGATCCAGACATTCTTTACGTGCTCAGCGGACAAATCGCACAACGCTTGCGCAACACCACGCGCAAGGTCGGCGATCTGGCGTTCTTCGACGTGACCGGTCGTGTCGCCCGTTGCCTGCTGGAACTGTGCAAACAGCCGGACGCGATGACCCATCCCGACGGCATGCAGATCAAGGTGACGCGTCAGGAAATCGGGCGAATTGTCGGCTGCTCGCGAGAGATGGTCGGTCGCGTGCTCAAGGATCTTGAGGAACGCAACCTGGTCGACGTGAAAGGCAAGACCATGGTGGTCTTCGGTACGCGGTAAGCTCGAAACTCAGGCGCTGTACATCTGCGCCAGCATCAATCGAAACAGCTCATCAAGACGCGCCAATGCCTGTGGCGCGTTGAATTTTTCATGCAGGGCAATGTGGCTTTGCGCACGTACCCGCTGCTCGAGGCCACAAGCTTCGTTGAAGCGATTGACCGCCGCCACCATCGATTCGCGCTCGTCATCCATCAACATCGCACCGTGCACCAGACCCACCGGACGCTGCCCCCCCTGACTCTGACGCCAGCGTTGGGCGGTGCCGACCATTTTGCGGCCGTCGAGATTGACGTTGAAGCGACCATCGCAGAACGCCCCATCAATTTCACCCAGTGACGACGTACCGCCCAACTCATCCAGCAACTGACAAATCGGATCGCAAAGACGCCGGTAGCCCGTTTCGATGCGATTCAGATCGCCTTCGCTGCGCGGTGGTGCGTAGACCAGCGCGATGTTGATGGTCGAGGCTGATTGCGGGACAGGTTCACCGCCCGTCTCGCGAAGGAGTACTGGCCAGCCGGCGGCGGCGGAGACTTCGCAGGCGTGATCGAAACCGGGTAGACGATTGAGGCGGCGAGGCATGACCAGGGCGCGGTCATTGGGCTGCCAGAATAGAAGGCCGAACTCTGAGTCGCCGGCACAGACTGAGGCGAGCAAGTCTTGTTCGGCCTGGAGGCCCGCTTCGATGGTGAGGGAGGTTGGAGTCATCAAGTTATCCGCCAGACAGTTCAATCTGTAGAGTTTCTAATGACGGCATCGCGAGCAGGCTCACTCCTACAGGGGAACGCATTCCAAGTGTAGGAGTGAGCCTGCTCGCGATGCCGTCAACTCGGTCTAACGGTAGTCAGTCGAGGGTCGAACCGCTGATTGCGACACCGCGCTCTGGGAAGAACAGACGCTGCAATTCAGTGCCCGGGCTTTCCGCACGCATAAATGCCTCGCCCACCAGGAACGCATACACGTCGCTGATTTCCATCAACTCGACATCGGCACGATTGAGGATGCCGCTCTCGGTGATCACCAGACGATCGCGCGGAATACGCGGCAACAGATCGAGGGTGGTTTCCAGGCTGACGTCGAAGGTATGCAGGTTGCGGTTGTTGACGCCGACCAGTGGCGTGTCGAGTGTTTTCAACGCGCGCTCCAGTTCATCACCGTCGTGCACTTCCACCAGCACATCGAGACCGACGCCTTTGGCCACCGCAGCCAGTTCGGCCATTTTCACATCGTCCAGCGCGGAGACGATCAGCAGCACACAGTCGGCGCCCAGCGCACGGGCTTCGACGATCTGGTACGGATCGATCATGAAGTCCTTGCGGATTACCGGCAACTTGCACGCGGCGCGCGCCTGTTGCAGATAAGCGTCGGCGCCTTGGAAGTAATCGATGTCGGTCAGCACAGAAAGACAGGTCGCCCCGCCCTTCTCGTAGCTTTTGGCGATGTCGGCCGGAACGAAGTTCTCGCGGATCACGCCTTTGCTCGGCGAAGCCTTCTTGATTTCGGCAATGACCGCTGGTTGTTTCTTCTTGGCCTGCGCCAGCAATGCCTGGGCAAAACCGCGTGGTGCATCGGCCGCCTTGGCCAGACTTTCCAGCTCGCTCAGGCTCACGCGGGCGCTACGCTCGGCGACTTCCTGAACTTTGCGGGCCAGAATGTTTTCCAGAACCGTCGGTACACTCATCCTTCATTCTCCACTCTGAATACCGCGGTAAAGGCACCCAGCTCCTCGAGTTTCTCCCGAGCGAGGCCGGTATGCAGGGCGTCGTGCGCAAGCTCCACGCCCTGTTTCAAACTGCTGGCGACGTCGGCGGCGTAGAGCGCTGCACCGGCGTTGAGCACAATCATTTCAGCGGCTTTCTGGCCGTTTTCGGTTTTGCGTTTGCCCAGTGCATCGCGGATCAGCGCCAGCGACGCTTCCGGGCCGTCGACCGACAAGCCGTGCAGGCTCTGGCTCTTCATGCCCAGATCTTCCGGCTCGACCCAATATTCGGTGATTTCGTTGTTTTTCAGCTCGGCGACATAAGTCGGCGCGGCGAGACTGAACTCGTCCAGACCGTCCTTCGAATGCACCACCAGCACATGTTTACTGCCCAGACGCTGCAATACTTCGGCCAGAGGCCGGCACAAGGCCTGAGTGAACACGCCCACCACCTGATGTTTCACACCGGCCGGATTCGTAAGCGGGCCGAGCATGTTGAACAGCGTACGCAGGCCGAGATCGCGGCGCGGGCCGGCGGCGTACTTCATGGCTTTGTGATGGGTCTGGGCAAACATGAAACCGATGCCGACGTTGTCGATGCAACGGGCGACTTGAACCGGCGTCAGGTTGAGATAGATGCCGGCCGCTTCAAGCAAATCGGCGCTGCCGCTCTTGCCCGATACCGCGCGATTACCGTGCTTGGCTACGGTGCAACCGGCAGCGGCAACCACAAAGGAAGAAGCAGTGGATACGTTGAAAATGTTGGCGCCGTCACCACCGGTGCCAACCACGTCGACCACGCCGTCGAGTGTTTTCAGTTCGACTTGATCGGCCAGCTCACGCATGACCGACACGGCGCCAACGATTTCGTCGATGCTCTCGCTCTTCATGCGCATGGCCATCATGAACGCGCCGATCTGTGCGTCGCTGCATTGGCCGGTCATGATTTCGCGCATCACATCGCGCATTTCATCGGTGCTGAGGTCGAGGTGCTCGACGATACGGCTCAGGGCTGTCTTGATATTCATGGGAAGTCCTTAGCGCGTGCCGCCGGTTTGTTTGAGGAAGTTGGCAAACAGTTCATGGCCCTGTTCAGTCAGGATCGACTCGGGGTGAAACTGTACGCCCTCAATGTTCAGGGTCTTGTGACGCAGGCCCATGATTTCGTCGACTGAACCGTCATCGTGTTGCGTCCACGCGGTCAGTTCCAGGCAATCGGGCAAAGTATCGTGCTTGACGATCAGGGAGTGGTAGCGGGTGACTGTCAGCGGATGATTCAGACCGGCGAAAACGCCCTTGTCCTCGTGGAATACCGGACTAGTCTTACCGTGCATTACCTGACGGGCGCGCACCACGTCACCGCCGTAGGCCTGGCCGATGGACTGGTGGCCGAGGCAGACGCCAAGAATCGGCAGCTTGCCAGCGAAGTGCTTGATAGCCTCGATGGAAATACCGGCTTCGGTCGGCGTGCAAGGGCCGGGAGATACCACGATGCGCTCGGGGTTGAGCGCTTCGATTTCGGCGATGGTCAATTCGTCGTTGCGCACGACTTTGACTTCGGCACCCAGCTCGCCGAGGTACTGCACAACGTTGTAGGTAAAGGAGTCGTAGTTGTCGATCATCAGCAACATGGCGTTTCGAACCTCTTTGAATTCTGACTTGAAGACAGCCTTCAGATGACTTGCCCGCAGGGCGCTGCACGATGTCGGACGCACAAGGGGCGTCGGCAAAGCGGCAATTCAAACGAGCAAGGAAGGCAAAGCGATACAGATCCGGCCGGGCCGGCAGAAAAGATTCAGGCGCGCCAACGCCAACGGGCGTGTGCCTTGATGACTTGATCCAGAAGTTTGCTGGTGATCAACACGGGGAAGGTCTCGTTCATACGTTCGGGCACAGTAACTTAGCTGGGCGGAGCGTGCAATATGGCCGGGCCTTTGGTGGATAAATCCAGTTGAGGATTCGCGACCGATGGCAGAAGGCCGGAAGTTTTTGGTACTGTCGTTTTGTTCACCTACAACAATAAATAAACGGACTTGCTCATGATCAAACAGACGTTGTTTGTACCGCTGGCCAGCTGCTTGCTCGCACTGGCCTGTGCGCAGGCGAATGCCGCGCCCAATCCTTATTCGAATTTCATTGTTTTCGGCGACAGCCTCAATGACGCCGGCACCTTTAGCGACAGCGGCGGCCCGGACGGCGCCACGCAGCGCTACACCAACCGCACCGGCCCGGTTTATCTGGATGGCAACGGCGAATTGCGCTCGCTCAATGCGACGCAGATCCTCGGCGGCAAACTGGGGTTCTCGCCGGATCAGACGGCGTCCTCGTCATCGGCAGTACGCGCCGGCGATGGCCTGGCCGATGGTAACAACTGGGCGGTAGGCGGCTATCGTACCGACCAGATTCTTGATTCGATCACCACGCAATCCGCCACCGGCGAACGCACCCGCGCCGGTTACCTGCCGTCGAACGGTTTTCGCGCAGATCCGAATGCGTTGTATTACCTCTCGGGGGGCGGCAATGACTTCCTTCAGGGGCGTGTGACCAGTCTGCCACAGGCCAGCGCTGCGGCTGATCGCCTGGCGAGCAGCGCGCAAACCCTGCAACAAGCCGGCGCCCGTTACATCATGGTATGGCTGCTGCCGGACATCGGCTTCACCCCGGCCTTCAATGGCACTCCACTGCAAGCGTTAACGTCCCAGCTCAGCGCTCAGTTCAACACCGAGCTGGTCAGCCAGTTGCAGCGCGTCAACGCTAACGTGATTCCACTGAACATTCCGGTGCTGCTCAAAGAGTCGTTTGCCAACCCGGGCCAGTTCGGTCTGGCCACCGACCAGAACCTCAGCGCCACCTGCTTCAGCGGTAACGGCTGCACCGAGAATGCCCGGTACGGGATCAACAGTGCGACGCCAGACCCGACCAAGCTGATCTACAACGATGCAGTTCACCCCACCGAAGCCGGCCAGCGCCTGATCGCCGATTACGCTTACTCGCTGCTGGCTGCGCCGTGGGAAGCGACCCTGTTGCCAGAGATGGCGCAAGGCACCCTGCGCTCGCATCAGGATGAACTGCGTAACCAGTGGCTGGCGGACTGGCAAAACTGGCAAGGCGTTGGCCAATGGCGCGCGATTGTCGCCGGCGGCGGCCAACATCAGGACTTCGACAGCCAGGACAGCGGTGCCAGCGCCGACGGCAATGGCTACAACTTGAACATCGGTGGCAGCTACCGCCTCAACGACGCCTGGCGCGTTGGCCTGGCGGCCGGTTTCTACAACCAGAAACTCGAAGCAGGCGAACATGATTCCGACTACAAGCTGAACACCTACATGGGCACCGCTTTCGCCCAGTACCAGCAGAACCGCTGGTGGGGTGACGCGGCCGTGACCGCCGGGCACCTGGATTACGACAGCCTCAAGCGTAAATTCCAGTTGGGTACGAACGAGCGCGGCGAGAAAGGCGACACCGACGGTTATGTTTTGGCCTTCAGCGGACGCGTGGGTTACGACATCGCGCCAGAGGCGAGCAGCCCATGGCACCTGTCACCCTTCGTGAGTGCTGATTTCGCCAAGGTCGAAGTCGATGGCTATTCGGAGGACGGCGCCGACTCCACCGCGCTGACATTCGATGACCAGTCGCGCATCTCCCGGCGTCTCGGTCTGGGGATTCAAGGCAAATACCAGATCACTTCGCAAACCCAGGTGTTCGGCGAATTGGCTCACGAACGTGAGTACAACGATGACGCTCAGGATGTGACGATGAATCTCAACAGCCTGCCGGGCAACCAGTACACCCTGGAAGGCTACACCCCGCAGACCAACCTCAATCGCTTGAACCTGGGCGTGAGCCACAACCTCACCAAAGACCTGGCGCTACGTGCCAGCTACAACGTCCGCAAGGATGATGACTTTACCCAGCAAGGGATCAACGTCGGGGTGGTGTTGGATTTCTAAATCGCAGGCACAAAAAAGCGGCGCCCTCACAGGCGCCGCTTTTTTATTGGGCTACATACGACCAACTGTGGAGTGAGCCTGCTCGCGATGGCGGATTAACATTCAACAGATTTTGTTGACTGACCCACCGCTATCGCGAGCAGGCTCACTCCTACAGGGTTTTGTGTTGGCTCAGGCGTCCGGGGTTTGTTCAGCCAGGGCCACCGCGCGGAACATCGCGCGGCGCTTGTTCAGGGTTTCTTCCCATTCCAGCGCCGGCACCGAATCGGCGACGATGCCGCCACCGGCCTGCACGTGCAGCTCGCCGTTCTTGATCACGGCGGTGCGAATCGCAATCGCGGTGTCCATGTTGCCGTTCCACGCGAAGTAACCGACCGCGCCGCCATACACGCCACGCTTGACCGGCTCCAGCTCGTCGATGATTTCCATCGCACGAATCTTCGGCGCACCGGACAAGGTGCCCGCCGGCAGAATCGCTCGTAGCGCGTCCATCGCTGTCAGCCCGGCCTTCAACTGACCGGTAACGTTGGACACGATGTGCATCACGTTGGAATAACGCTCGATGACCATTTTTTCGGTGAGTTTCACCGAACCGATTTCCGAGACGCGCCCGGTATCGTTACGACCCAGATCGATCAGCATCAAGTGCTCGGCGATCTCTTTGTCATCCGACAGCAAGTCTTCTTCCAGCGCCAGATCAGCCTCTTCAGTAGCGCCGCGTGGGCGAGTACCGGCAATCGGGCGCACGGTGATCAGGTTGTCTTCGACCCGCACCAGCACTTCCGGCGAACTGCCGACGACATGGAAGTCGCCGAAGTTGAAGAAGTACATGTACGGCGTCGGGTTGAAGCAACGCAGTGCGCGATACAGGTCAATCGGCGCAGCCTTGAAGTCGATCGACATGCGCTGCGACGGCACGACCTGCATGCAGTCACCGGCAAGGATGTATTCCTTGATGGTGTCGACGGCTTTTTCGTAATCGTTCTGGGTGAAACTGGAGCGGAACACCGGGTCGGCCGACTGCTGCTTGCTGAAGTCCAGACCACGACGCGGCGTGATCGGCTGGCGCAGTTGCTCAAGCAATTGCTGCAAACGCGCCTGACCTTGTTCGTAGGCATCCGCCTGCGCTGGGTCAGCCAGCACGATCGCGTGCATCTTGCCGGCAAGGTTGTCGAACACGACGACCGCATCGGAGACCATCAGCAGAATATCCGGCACGCCCAGTGGATCCGGGTTCGGGCATTTGCCCAGACGTTTCTCGACATAACGCACGCAGTCGTAACCGAAATAACCCACCAGACCACCGTTGAAACGCGGCAGACCAGCGATGGTCGGCACGTTGTAACGGGCCTTGAAGGTTTCGACGAAGGCCAGTGGGTCTTCAACGTCGTGGCTTTCAGTCTCGACGCCATCGACGGTGATGCTGACGTGATGGTCATGCACCCGCAGCACGGTGCGGCACGGCAGGCCGATGATCGAGTAACGGCCCCATTTCTCGCCACCCTGCACCGATTCGAGCAGGTAGGAGTTGGGCTGGTCGGCCAGTTTCAGGTAGATCGACAGCGGTGTGTCGAAGTCGGCCAGGGTTTCGCAGGCCAACGGGATGCGGTTGTAGCCGTCAGCGGCCAAGCGCAGGAATTCTTCGCGGATCATAGGGTGCCTCGTGGTGTGAGGTTTTATCAGTCAGGTGTGCAAACGCGCCGGCAGGCCGGCCAGGAACAAGTCAGGCGCGCCAACGCCAACGGGCCAGGGCCTTGATGACTTTCATCCAGAGTTTGCGGGTGACCACCACGATGGCGTTTCCAGAAGGGGGTTGAACAGCGTCGGGCAACGTTATCCCACCGGCCAGATCCAGGCAACCGGGAATTAGCTTGCGCAGATCGTCGATCACCAGCGCCGGGGATTCCTCGGCAATCGGTCGGCCGTGGTTGTAGCCGTAGCTCAGCGCCACACACTTGACCCCCGCCGCTTTCGCCGCCAGCACGTCGCTGCGCGAGTCGCCGACGAACAGCGATTGCGAGGCAGGGATGTTGGCCATCTTCATCACGAAGAACAGTGCCGCCGGATCAGGCTTCTGCTGCGGCAAGGTATCGCCGCCGATGATCCACTTGAAGTAGCGGCCGATTTTCATCTGATCCAGCAACGGCGCGACGAAACGCTCCGGCTTGTTGGTGATCAACGCCATGGCCACGCCCTGCTTTTGCAGCCATTTGAGGGTGTCGCGTACGCCCGGATATACCACGGTCAGTTCATGGCTGGCGCCGTAGGCTTGCATGAAAACTTCCAGCGCGTGCTCGGCCTCGACGTCATCCACCGCCGAATGGTCGATGCCGCCGGCCAGCGCCCGACGCACCAATACCGGCGCGCCGTTGCCTACCCATTCGCGAACCGAATCGATGCCCGCTGGCTGGCGGCCAAGGCTGAGCAGCATAGTGTCCACCGCTGCCGCCAGGTCGGGAACCGAGTCGATCAACGTGCCATCCAGATCGAACATCACCAACCGTGGCAGTTTGCCCGGGAACAGCTGCTCAAAACCGCTCATGGGCGGCTCAGCGCCAGTTCGGAGCGCATCTTGTCGATGACTTCCTGATAGTTCGGCGCGTTGAAGATCGCCGAGCCAGCGACAAAGGTGTCGGCGCCAGCAGCAGCGATGTCACGGATGTTGTTGACGTTGACGCCGCCGTCGATTTCCAGACGGATATCACGGCCCGACGCATCGATGATCGCCCGCGCTTCGCGCAGTTTGTCGAGGGTGCCGGGAATGAACTTCTGCCCGCCGAAACCCGGGTTGACGCTCATCAGCAAGACCATATCGACTTTGTCGATCACGTACTTGAGCACGTCCAGCGGGGTCGCCGGGTTGAACACCAGACCGGATTTGCAGCCGCCTTCGCGGATCAGTTGCAGCGAGCGATCGACGTGCAGCGTGGCTTCCGGGTGGAAAGTGATGTAAGTCGCGCCGGCCTCGATGAAGTCGCCAACGATGCGATCCACCGGGCTGACCATCAAGTGCGCGTCGATTGGCGCGGTGACGCCGTACTTGCGCAGTGCCGCGCAGACCATCGGGCCGATGGTCAGGTTGGGCACGTAGTGGTTGTCCATGACATCGAAGTGGACGAAGTCGGCGCCAGCGGCCAGGACGTTGTCTACTTCTTCGCCGAGGCGGGCGAAGTCGGCAGAGAGAATCGACGGAGCAATTACGAAGGGCTGCATGACGCACCTTTTCTGAGCTAAATCACGATGGCGCGCATTGTATACCTCAAGTTTCCGCGCGCGCACCGTGACTGCGATGATTGGGTTGTGCCATGACCGGTAGTCGCCGACGGATCAGTACGCCGCGCGGTAGATCTTCTCGATATCCACGGCGCTGAGCTTGCGCGGGTTGTTGCGCATCAGCCGCTCGATGCCTGCGGCTTCCACGGCCATGGCCGGGATCGCGTCTTCCGGCACACCGAAACTGCGCAGCCCCGCGGGAATTTCCACCGCCGCGCACAAATCGGTCATGGCCTGCACGGCTTTGTCCGCTGCTTCAGTGGCGCTCAGATGCGCCGTTTTCACCCCCATGGCTTCAGCAATATCCTGCATCCGCTCGACGCAGGCCATTTTGTTCCAGGTCATGACATACGGCAGCAACAAGGCGTTACTGACGCCGTGGGCAATATTGAAACGCCCGCCCAGCGGATACGCCAGCGCATGCACCGCACCGACCCCGGCATTGCCGAACGCCATGCCAGCCATCAGGCTCGCGGTGGCCATGTCTTCGCGCGCTTGCAGATTGGCGCCGTTGGCGTAGGCCTTGGGCAAGGCGTTGGCGATCAGCTTGATTGCGCCAATGGCCAGGGAGTCGGTAATCGGCGAGGCATTCACCGACAGATAGGATTCGATGGCGTGCACCAGCGCATCGACGCCACTGGCAGCAGTGACACTGCGCGGACAGGTGAGGGTCATTTGCGGACTGACGAGCGCGACGTCCGGTAATAGATAGTCGCTGACGATGCCCTTCTTCAGTTGCGCGACCTTGTCCGAAAGAATGGCGACGTTGGTCACTTCAGAGCCGGTGCCGGCGGTGGTGGGGATGGCGATCAGCGGCGGGCCTTTACGCGGCACCTGGTCGACGCCGAACAGATCCTCCAGCGCGCCATGGTAACCGGCATACGCTGCCACACTTTTGGCGATGTCGATGGCACTGCCGCCGCCGAGGCCGATCAAGCCGTCGTGCCCGCCTTCGCGGTACACGCGCATGCAATCTTCGACGATGGCGATTTCCGGGTCCGGCAGTACCCGGTCGAAAATCTCGTACTCGCGCCCGCCCAATTGGCACAGCGCCAGCTCGACAGTGCCGGACTTGACCAGCGCGGCGTCGGTGACGATCAGCGGATTGTCGATATCGAGGCGAGTGAGCTCGGCCGCCAGTTGCTCGATGGCTCCGGCGCCGGTGATCAGTTTGTGAGCGATTTTGAACTGGGAAAGACTCATCGTGCGCAGCCTCTTATAGATGTGGGAGCTGGGCACAAGATTAGCTGGGGATTTGGGGTTGTCTGCTATTCACCTCATGAATAACCGCCAGAACACCGACCGGATGCGGAGACGATCACTCACGTGTAGGAGCTGCCGAAGGCTGCGATCTTTTGATCTTGAACTTAAAAAACAAGATCAAAAGATCGCAGCCTTCGGCAGCTCCTACAGGGGCGATTTCAATTCGGGACGTTCGTCAGACCTGAGCAGTACGCAATTTCTCGCTACGCCCACGCAGCCATTCCAATGTCAGTAACAGGATCACAGAGAACGCAATCAACAACGTCGCCGCAGCCGCAATCGTCGGGCTCAGGTTTTCGCGAATCCCGCTGAACATCTGCCGAGGCAAGGTCGCCTGTTCGGGCCCGGCGAGAAAAAGCGTCACCACCACCTCATCAAACGAAGTCGCAAAAGCAAACAGCGCCCCGGAAATCACCCCCGGCGCAATCAGCGGCAGGGTCACGCGACGGAATGCAGTCAACGGCGATGCCCCAAGGCTCGCGGCAGCACGCACCAGATTATGGTTAAACCCCTGCAACGTCGCCGACACCGTGATGATTACAAACGGCACACCCAACACCGCATGCACCACGATCAGAGAAAAGAAGCTGTTGCCCAGGCCCAGCGGCGCGAAGAACAGATAACTCGCCACGCCGATGATCACCACCGGCACGACCATCGGCGAAATCACCAGCGCCATCACCAGCGCCTTGCCGGGGAAGTCGCCACGGGTCAGGCCGATGGCCGCCAGCGTACCGAAGATCATCGCCAGCACGGTCGCTGCCGGGGCGACGATGATGCTGTTCTTCAGGGCGCGCATCCACTCGGCCGAAGCGAAAAAGTCGTGATACCACTGCAGCGAAAAGCCCTGCAGCGGGTACACCAGAAAACTGCCCGAGTTGAACGAGAGCGGAATAATCACCAGCACCGGCAGAATCAGAAACAGCAGAATCAAGCCGCAGAGAATCCGCAAGCTGTAGAACCACACCCGTTCGATGGGCGACATGTAAGGACTCAGCATTTCAAACTCCCCTTAGCTCAGGCGCAGGCGACTGGCGCCCACCAGCCAGCTGTAGATCAGATAAAGCACCACGGTCGCCAGCAGCAACAAGCCGCCCAGCGCAGTGGCCATGCCCCAGTTGATGCTGGTGTTGGTGTAGAAGGCGACGAAGTAGCTGACCATTTGATCGTTCGGGCTGCCGAGCAGCGCCGGGGTGATGTAGTAGCCGATGGCGAGGATGAACACCAACAGGCAGCCGGCGCCGACGCCTGCATAGGTCTGCGGGAAGTACACCCGCCAGAAACTCGCGAACGGGTGGCAGCCAAGGGAAATCGCGGCACGCATGTAGGTGGGCGAGATGCCTTTCATCACGCTGTAGATCGGCAAAATCATGAACGGCAGCAGGATGTGCACCATCGAGATGTACACGCCGGTGCGGTTGAACACCAGTTCCAGCGGCTTATCGATGATGCCCAGCGCCATCAGACCGCTGTTGATGAGGCCGCCCGATTGCAGCAACACAATCCACGCCGCCACTCGCACCAGAATCGAAGTCCAGAATGGCAGCAGCACCAGAATCATCAGCAGGTTGCTCTGACGCGACGGCAGGTTCGCCAGCAAGTACGCCAACGGATACGCCAGCACCAGGCAAATCACGGTAATGACCAGGCCCATCCAGAAGGTACGGGCGAAGATGTCGAGGTAGATCGCCTGGTCCGGGGTGGCCGGGGCGATTTCGCCGAGGTCGTCGATACGGTGATCGACCGACGCCAGCAAGTAATACGGGGTGATGCTACTGGTATTGCGCTTGACCGCTTGCCAGTAGGCCGGATCGCCCCAGCGTTCATCGAGGGCCTCCAGCGCTTCTTTATAAGAGGCCGGTTCGCTGGCGAATGGCAACGCCCGGGCCGTTTTGGTCAGCAGGCTGCGATAGCCGGCCAACTCCATGTTCAAGCGCTTGGACAAATCGCCCAGCGTCTGGTTTTTGCGCGCCTCGGCGAGGTCGTCGCTCGCCGCTTTGTAGACGGGTTCAGCGGGCAGGCCACGGCCGTCCCAACTGGCGATGGCCACCACGGTGCGCGGCAGGCCGCCGACCACTTCAGGGTTGCCGACGCTTTTGTAGAGCAGCGCCACGATCGGCACCAGAAACACCAGCAGCAGGAAAATCACCAGCGGCGCAATCAGCGCCTGCGCTTTCCAGCGATTAACCCGCTCGGCGCGCTTGAGCTTCTGCTTCAAGGTGGGGCTGGCGCCCTCGTTCAGGGGAACGGCGATGGCCATGACGTACTCCGCAAATCTCTGGATGGGCGGCATCACGCAATGTGATGCCGCATTACATCAACAATCAAAAATCACACCACCCCTGTAGGAGCTGTCGAGTGCAACGAGGCTGCGATCTGTTGATCTTGAAAGGCAAAATCAAAAGATCGCAGCCTTCGGCAGCTCCTACAGGTCATGCGCGCATCCTTGTAGGAGCTGTCGAGTGCAACGAGGCTGCGATCTGTTGGTCTTGAAAGCCAAATCAAAAGATCACAGCCTTCGGCAGCTCCTACAGACGAAGGATTACTTCGCCGCCCAGGAGTTGAAACGCTGCTCGAGCTGCTCGCCGTTGTCAGCCCAGAAGCTGACGTCGATCTGCACCTGGTTGGCGATGTTTTCCGGCGTGGTCGGCATGTCTTTCAGGACGTCCTTGGCCAGCAGCGGTACGGCTTGAGTGTTGGCCGGGCCGTAGGCGATGTTTTCCGAGTAGGTCTTCTGCTGCTGCGGCTGTACGGAGAAGGCGATGAATTTCTTCGCAGCTTCCGCACGCTTGGCGTCCAGACCTTTCGGGATAGCCCATGCGTCGAAGTCGTAGATGCCGCCGTTCCACACCACTTTCAGGTTGGATTCTTTCTGCACCGCAGCAATCCGACCGTTGTAGGCCGAGCTCATGACCACGTCACCGGAAGCCAGATACTGCGGCGGTTGCGCGCCCGCCTCCCACCACTGGATGCTTGGTTTCAGCTCATCGAGTTTCTTGAACGCGCGATCCTGACCGCCCTTGCTGGCCAGTTCTTTGTAGACGTCTTTCGGCGCCACACCATCGGCCATCAAAGCGAACTCAAGGGTGTACTTGGCACCTTTACGCAGGCCACGCTTGCCCGGGAATTTCTTGGTGTCCCAGAAATCGACCCAACTGGTTGGCGCGGTTTTCAGCTTGTCGGCGTTGTACGCGAGCACGGTCGACCAGACGAAGAAACCTACGCCGCACGGCTGGATCGCGCCTTTGACGTAGTCTTCGGTCTTGCCGAACAGCGCAGGATCCAGTGGCTCGAACATGTCTTCGTCACAGCCACGGGACAGTTCCGGCGACTCAACCTCCACCAGATCCCACGACACGCTCTTGGTGTCGACCATGGCTTTGACCTTGGCCATTTCACCGTTGTACTCGCCAGCAACGATCTTGCCGTTGCCCGCCGCTTCCCACGGTGCATAGAAGGCTTTGACTTGCGCCGCCTTGTTCGCCCCGCCAAACGACACCACGGTCAAATCCGGGCCAGCGGCCATGGCGCTTGCCGCACCCATCATGCCCAGGGTCAGGGCGGTGAACTTCAGGGATCTCAACATTTATTGTTCTCTCCACGTGCAGGGTTGGTGTTGGAACTACGGGGCGCTCAGTGCGCCTCTTGAAGAGGGTCAAGCGCGCGAACGTGCTCGACCTGCCAGCCAAGCGGAACCACGTCGCCGACGCTGAGCCCTGGATCGAGCTCGGCAATCGGTTGTTTCACGAAGAAGTCGGTCTTGCCGCAGACTTCCAGGCGCACCCGGACGTGGTCGCCCAGATAGATGAATTCCGCCACCCTCCCTGAGAAGCGGTTAACGCATTGATCACTCGAACCGTTAAGGCTGACGCGCTCCGGACGGATCGACAGGGTCACCGGTTCGCCGGTCTGGCCGACGTTGACCGCCAGCGCCTCGACCTTCTCGCCACGGCCCAATTCGACCACGCAGCGCTCGCCGTTCTGGCTGAGCAACCGGCCGTTGAGGCGGTTGTTCTCACCGATGAAGTTGGCAACGAAGGTGTTTTTCGGTTCTTCGTAGAGGCTGCGCGGCGGCGCGATCTGCTGGATTTCGCCCTGATGGAACACGGCCACGCGGTCGGACATGGTCAGTGCTTCGCCCTGATCGTGGGTCACGTAGACCACGGTCACGCCGAGGCGCTGGTGCAGGTGTTTGATTTCCATCTGCATGTGTTCACGCAGCTGTTTGTCGAGGGCGCCGAGGGGTTCGTCCATCAGCACCAGTTGCGGTTCGAACACCAACGCGCGGGCCAGCGCCACACGCTGCTGCTGACCACCGGACAATTGCGCCGGATAACGCTGGGCGAAGGCATCGAGCTGGACCATGCTCAGGACTTTTTTCACCTTGTCGCTGACGTCGCTTTTGTTCAGGCCACGCACGCTCAACGGGAACGCGAGGTTTTCGGCCACGGTCATGTGCGGGAACAGCGCGTAGTTCTGGAACACCATGCCGATGTCGCGCTTGTGCGGCGGTACGTTGTTGATCGAGCGACCGGCCAGCAGAATCTCACCGGCAGTCGGCGTTTCGAAACCGGCGAGCATCATCAGGCTGGTGGTCTTGCCGGAACCGGACGGCCCGAGCAGGGTGAGGAATTCGCCTTTGCGAATGTCCAGGTTGAGGTCTTTGACGATCAGGTTCTCGCCGTCGTAGCTCTTCTGCACTCCACGAAAGCTGACCAGCACATCACTGGCCACTGCGCTTGTATCGACCTGGCTCATACCCACACCTTTGTTGTTGATGACTGCTTGTGTATCAAGCCTAGTGGCTGGCGGCAGTCACGCAAATCGGGGCGCAGGAGAGAATGGCCTCAGCCGGATGGAAGGTTGGGGGTAGGGATTGCCCTACAAGGATGGCGCGCATTGACAAGCGAGATACGAGCGACAAGCTGCGAGCCGCAAGAACGGGCAAAAGCGCCTGTCGCTAACAGATATGCCCACACCCCCCTCTGTAGGAGCTGCCGAAGGCTGCGATCTTTTGATCTTGTTTTTTAAGATCTAGATCAAAAGATCACAGCCTTCGGCAGCTCCTACAGGGGATCGCGTTCAGGTCAGAGGAGTTTGTGCTCCATCGCGTACTTCACCAACTCGGCCAGCGAGGTGATGTTGAGCTTCTGCATCAGCCGCGCCTTGTGCGTGCTGATGGTTTTACTGCTCAGGGCCAGTTGCTGGGCGATGTCATTGACGTTGGCGCCTTGGGCCAGACGCTCGAACACCGAGAACTCGCGTTCGGACAACAGCGAATGCAACGGCCGCGAATCAGTCAGACCGACTTCGAAGACCATGCGGTCGGCCAGATCCGGATCGATATAGCGCCCGCCGGCCGCGACTTTACGAATGGCGGTGAGCAGCAGCGCCGGATCACTGTCCTTGGTCGCATAACCCGCGGCGCCGACCTTTAACGCACGCGCGGCCATTTGCGCTTCGTCGTGCATCGACAGCACCAGAATCGCTGGCGGATTATTCAGCGCGCGGATTCGCGGGATTGCTTCCAGCCCGTTGACCCCAGGCATGGAGATGTCGAGCAAGACCACTTCGCACGGCACATGGCGCAGGGTCTCGAGCAATTGTTCGCCATTGCTCGCCTCCCCCACCACCAGCAGATCCTTGGCCAGGCCGATCAATTGCTTGATGCCCTCGCGGACGATGGTGTGGTCTTCGGCTACCAGTACACGGATCACTTGCATGCTCCTCGATTGTTGTTTTGAAGGGCAAAAGATCGCATTGATCGCATTCCCCTGTAGGAGCTGCCGAAGGCTGCGATCTTTTAGCGATCCACCGGCACCCACACATTCAGACTGGTGCCCTCCCCCGGCTCACTTTCAAGCGCCAACCGCCCGCCCATGATCAGCACCCGCTCGCGCATGCCCACCAGACCAAACGAAGTAGGCCGACCCGCAGCGGCGACAAATCCTACGCCATCATCGCTGACCGTCAGACACAACTCGTCGCCTTCCAGCACCAGCGTCAGTTCCACAGTATGCGCCTGGGCATGACGCATCACATTGGTCAGCGCCTCTTGCAGAATCCGGAACAGACCAATTGCTTTGGCATCACTGAGCGCCGGCAGATTGTCCGGCACCTGCACCAGACACGGAATCTGCGTCCGCGCTTCAAATCTTCGCGCCTGCCACTCGATTGCCGAGGCAATCCCGGCATCGAGAATCGGCGGGCGCAACGCCGTCGCCACATCGCGCACCAGCTGAAACAACTGGGCGATCAGGCGTTTCATGCTGTTCAGCCGCTCGTGCAAACCGGGGTCGAGTTGCGCGTAGGCCAATTCGCACATCGATGTCTCCAGTTTCAGCACCGTGAGCATTTGCCCCAACTCGTCGTGAACCTCCCGGGCGATCCGCGCCTTCTCTTCCTCGCGCACGCTTTCAAGGTGCGCCGACAGTTCGCGCAGTTGCTCGCGCGATGACGCCAGCTCCAGCTCGATGCGCTTGCTCTCGGTGATGTCCCAGACAATGCCGTCCCAGACATAAGCGCCATCTTCAAGCTGTCGGGTGATCGCCTTGATTTCGGCCCAACGCTGCACCCCTTGGCGCGTGAGGATTCGCCCCTGCCACGACCAGTCGCTATCGGTGTCCAGCGCCTGATCCTGGGTCTGGTGATAACTGGCCTTGTCGTCCGGATGCACCAGACTGCGCAGGCCCATGTCGCGGTGAGCGATGGCCGCCGGGGAATAACCAACCAGACTTTCGCTGCCCTCGGATATATAGGCAAAGTCGATTTGCCCGGTGACCGGCGCCCGCTCAAGTCGAAACACCAGGCCCGGCACATTGGCGGCGATGCCTTGCAGTCGCGCCTCGCTTTCCTGCAACGCGGCCAGTGCACGACGGCGTTCGGTGACGTCGGTGAGGTAAACCACCAGATATTCGCTGTCACGAAAGCGCAAGAAACTCAGCGACACGTCCGCTGGCAAAACACTGCCATCCGCGCGCACGCAACTGGTTTCGAAACTCAACGGCCCTTCTTCACTGGCCCGCGCGCGTTTCCACAGGTTGAGCCAACGGTCCATGTGCAGGCCCGGTTCGAAGTCGATCAACGGCCGCTCGATCAGCCCACCCGACGGGTAACCGAGCATGTTTTCTGCCGCCCGATTGGCGTAGCGCACGTGGCTGTCCCAGTTGACCCAAAGGATGCCGACGGTGCTTTGATCGATGGAAAACTGCGTCAGCCGCAAGGCTTCTTCGCTGGCTGCGCGCAGGGCAATGTCTTCGCGTGCGGCGAGCAGACGCTGTTCGAGGCTGTGCTGCTGACGCCGCTGCCAAAACACAATCGCCATGCAACTGAGCAGCATGACGGCGAACAACAGGCTGAGGTTCTGCCAAAACCCCGGCGACTCCGACAGCCGCGGGTATTTCGGTTGCAGCCATTGATTGTGCAGGCGTTCCAGATCCTTGGCCGGAATCGCACGCAACGCGCTCTGGACGATACCGGCAAGCTGCGGCCAATCGCGGCGCGAAGCCACTCGCAGCAGTTGCGGCAGGCCGATGTCGCCAACCACCACCAGTTCGGCGAACTCGGGTTCCACTGACAGCCGACCGAGCTGCGCTTCATCGACCACCGCGTAAGACGCCTGCTGACTCAACAACAGCTGCAACGCCTGACGCTCCAGCGGCACACCTTGCAGGTTCAGATGCGGATAGTTGCCGCGCAAATAGTCGGCGGTGGTACTCGGCATACGCACGGCGACGCGGGTCTGGCTGTCGAGTTTTTCCAGATCCACCACGCCGCTGGCCTTCTGATCGCTGACCACCAGTTGCGGCACGCGCATGTACGGATCGGAAAACTGCCAAAGGCGCAGCGCACTGGGCGTCTGTGTCAGCCCCGGAGCGATATCGATTTCGCCATCGCGCACCGCCGCTTCCAATTGCGCCAGATCCTGAAAATTACGCCAGCTCAGCTCAACATTGAGTGCCTGGGCGAGCAACTTCATCAACTCGACGTTGGCCCCGGACAACCGCTGCAAGCGTCGGTCGTATTGCGCGTACGGTGCCTGCAACACCAGGCCGACGCGCAATTCGTTGTGCTGCGCGAGCCATTGCTGCTCACTCGCCGACAATTGCGCAACGTGCGCCGGTGGCGCAGGCGCCGCCCAGCCCATCAAGGGAAACCACAAACAGCCGATAACCCACAGGCAGCAAAATCGCTTCATTGAAGTCTCTTGAACTGACAAATTCTGACCAACCCATTAGGCTGCCGGGATACTTTCTGGCCTGGAATAACCGATGCCCTCTGTTTACCGCCTGGCAATGCCAGCATTGTGCCTGTCGCTGATCCTGCCTTGTGCGTTTTCCGTCAACGCCGCCGATCCGGCCCCGGCTGCCGCAGCGGAAAAACCCGCTGAAGAAAAACCGGCCGAACGTCAGCCACTGCTTGAGCGTAGTCAGGAAGAAGCCGCGGCACTTGAACGTAAAGTGCCGGCGCAAGAACAGCAACAGTTGCAGGCCGCCAGCGAGACCTTCCTGGCCCTGTGGAAACCGGCCAACACCGCCGATCCCAAGGGCGCGGTGATTATCGTCCCGGGCGCGGGCGAGACCGCTGACTGGCCTCAGGCAATCGGCCCTTTGCGGCAGAAGTTGCCGAACGCCGAGTGGAGCAGCCTGAGCATTACCCTGCCCGATCTGCAAAGCGATGCGATCGCGCCGCGCGTGGTCGAAGCCGCAGCGGCGCCGAAAGCGCCGGAAACTGGCAGTAAGGATGCCACCACGGCGCAACCGATCGAACAGGCCGCAGGCGGTGAGGCCGAAGTCGCCGATCAGGTGGTGGCCGAGACGACTGAAGAACAGTCCAAAGCCGATGCCGAACGGATCTTCGCGCGGATCGACGCAGCCATTGCCTACGCCGAACAGCAGAGCGCACGACGCATTGTTGTGCTCGGCCACGGCACCGGCGCCTATTGGGCAACGCGTTACCTGAGCGAGCGGCAGACAGCGCAGGTGGAGAAATTCGTCATGGTCGACGCGCAGACACCGGCCAAGGCCAAACCGCCACTGGCGGAACTGACGCCAACGCTGAAACTGCCGACGGCGGATATTTTCTACATGGACAAACCGCTGGATCGCCACGCGGCGCTGGAGCGTATGCAAGCGAGCAAGCGTTTGAAGACGCCGGCGTTCAGCCAGGTGGCGCTCAGGGCCCTGCCGGATAACAAGGCCGAGCAGGAACAATTGTTCCGTCGGGTGCGCGGCTGGTTGAATCCACAGAATCCGGACTGACCAAAGCAGAAGCAAAAGCAAAAGATCGCAGCCTTCGGCAGCTCCTACATGGGATTGAAGTACGCCCTGTAGGAGCTGCCGAAGGCTGCGATCTTTTGACCTTAAAAATGCCTAACGAAAATCCCGCCGCTCACGAATCAACGTATAGGCACTGTGCAGTTCCCGAGTCCTCTCAGTCGCTTCACGCACCTGCGCAGGTGTCGCGCCGCTGCCAGCGATCTTGTCCGGGTGATGACGACTGAGCAGTCGTCGATAAGCCCGCTTGATCTGCGCCGGCTCGCTGCTCGCCGACACACCGAGCAAACGCATCGCTTCCTGATAAGTCACCGCAGCACTGACGATAGGCCGCTTGCCCGGCTCGTAATCACTGGCCAGCGCTTGCACCTGCTGAGGCGTCCAGCCGAGCCACTTGCCCCACTGCGCCAACAACTCGCGCTCACTGACACCGGCCCGGCCGTCAGCCCAGACCATGCGCCAACAGGCACGCAACACACCTTCGGTAGCATGCGGTTGCGCACTCAGACGCCGCAGATATCCGCGCAGATTATCGCCACCCGACTTACCGCGATTGAACGCGGCGATCGCCCGACGCATTGCCGGCTCGCTCATTTCCAGCGCGCGCATCTCGTTACGCGCCTGCTGGATATGCCCGTCCTTGACTTGCCCGTCGCTCTTGGCCAGACGTCCGAGCAACACAAACAACAATTCGTCGTTGCGCAGCATCGGCCGACCGCCGAGTTTTTCCCTTAAATGCCCCCAGCTTTGCAAGTGCAGACGCCGATCCAGCGCCTGCCCCAACAACGCCCCAAGCATGGCCCCCGGAATGCTGGCGATTGCAAAACCCGCTCCGGCTCCAATCAGAGTCCCTGGCCACAACATATCAGCGACTCGCTTCTATCAAGGCTTCAGCTTCGGCCAGACGCTCATGCGTACCGACATCCACCCAATGACCTTTCAGACGCTCGCCCGTCACTTCACCGTCCGCCATGGCCTTGCGCAGTAGCGGCGCCAATTTGAAAGCCCCGTCCGCGCAGCCATCGAACAACTGCGGATGCAGCACGGCGATGCCGCTGTAGGTCAGCGTCGCCGCGTTCGGCTGGCCGTCGATGACCTGCCCCTCCAGCAACGAAAAATCGCCGGTCGGGTGATGCGCCGGGTTATCCGCCAGCACCAGATGCGCCAGACCGTTGATCGGCTGATGCAGCACGCTGAAGTCGTAATCGGTCCAGATATCACCGTTGACCACCAGGAACGCATCGTCGCCAAGCAGCGGCAGCGCGCGGAAAATCCCGCCACCGGTTTCCAGCGGCTCACCTTCCGGCGAGTATTGGATGCTCAAGCCAAACTGCGAACCGTCGCCCAGATAATCCTCGATCTGCTGCCCGAGCCAGGCGTGATTGATCACGATGTCGTTGAAGCCTGCCGCCGCGAGGGCGCGTAGATGGTATTCGATTAACGGAACGCCGCCGGCACGCACCAGCGGTTTCGGGGTGGTCAGGGTCAGCGGGCGCATGCGCTCGCCTTTGCCTGCCGCCAGAATCATGGCCTTCATGCCGTCGCTCCGCCACGCAGGCTGGTAAACAGCGCTTGCAGTTCTGCCAGTTCGGGACGCCGAGCGATCACTGCTTCTATATAGGAGAAGAAACGCGGCACATCGGCGAGGTAGCGTGGCTTGCCATCGCGATGGCAAATCCGCGCGAAGATGCCGATGACTTTCAGATGGCGCTGTACGCCCATCAGGTCGCTGGCGCGCAGGAAATCTTCGAAGTCCGGCTGCACCGGTATGTTCAGCGCCGAGGCCTGCTGCCAGTAGCTTTCCAGCCAGCCGCGTACGCGCTCTTCAGGCCAGCTGAGGAAGGCATCCTTGAACAGACAGGTCACGTCGTAGGTCACCGGGCCATAGACCGCGTCCTGAAAATCCAGTACGCCGGGGTTCGGCTCGCTGAGCATCAGGTTGCGCGGCATGTAGTCGCGGTGCACCAGCACTTTGGGCTGCGCCAGCGCACTGTCGATCAGCAGGTCGCTGATGTGCTGCCACTGTTGCTGTTGAGTCGAATCGAATTCGACGCCCAGCTCACGCTTCACGTACCACTCGGGGAACAGTTCCAGCTCGCGGCGCAGCAATGCAACGTCGTAACTCGGCAGCGGAGCGACCATCGGCAATTGCTGAAAAGCCAGCAGCGCTTGCAGGGCATCGCTGAACAATGCGTCGGCATTTTCGCTGTCGATCACGTCCAGAAAGGTCTTGTTGCCCAGGTCATTGAGCAAAAGAAACCCACGTTCGAGGTCTTCGGCATAAATTTTTGGCACATTTATTCCGGATTTCGCCAGCAAAAAGGCGATATCCACGAACGGTTTGCAGTTTTCCTGGGGGGGCGGCGCGTCCATCACGACGAAGCTGCGACCCGCGCCTTCCCAACGGAAGTAACGGCGGAAACTCGCGTCGCTACTGGCCGCGGTCAACGTGGCCGGGGGCACGGCGCCCCAGCCCTGATCTGCAAACAGAATTGCCAACTGCTCATCGAGCCAAACTTTCAGGTGTTGCAAGCGTACATCTTGGTCAGGCATTGCAAGGGTCTCCGACGGCGCTAGCCGTCAAGCGGGTCATGCTTTATTATCCAGCATCTTTTTCAGACCATCGAGAGGCGTGCGGCCCACCACCGCGGGCAGATGGCACGCAGGAAGCCCGGACTAATAAGATGGCATTGAAATCCCCCGCGTTTCGTAAAAAATTTCCATTGTTGGTAACCGGCAGTCTGCTGGCTATGCAACCTCTGGCCAGTCAATTCGTTGTTGCCGCCGAGCAGTATGACTGCTCCGTATCGGCTTCGGGTGGTTGGGACTGTGCGCCCAAGACGTCGGCGGCTGCATTGCCACCACGTCCAGTGCATGACGGCAGTGCCGTCAGCGCCACCGGCGATGCCCCGAGCGATAAAGGTTCGGTTGCCGACAATGGCGCCAAGCCAACGCTGGTCACCGAAGCCAAAGGCCGCGGTTTGAAATCCCGTAGCGAAGACTTCAGTCACCTCGACTGGGTTCCGCGCGAGAAGCTTACCGCCGCCCAACTGGCCGAAACCGGCCCGTACTGCTCGGGTGCCTACATCGAACCCACTCGTCCTGGCATGAATGACAAGACGAGCAAAAGCGATGCTCCGACCTTTATCGGCGCAAAAGCTTCGCGCTATAACACCGATGATCAAGTCGGCACGCTGGCCGGTGATGTTGTCCTGCGTCAGGGCAGCATGCAGGTCGAGTCCGACGAGGCCAGCCTGTATCAGGCCGAGAGCCGCGCCGAACTCAATGGCGATGTGCGCATCCGTGACAACGGCGCACTGATCGTCGGCGACCATGCCGACGTGCAGCTCGACACCGGTGAAGCCAAGGTCGACAACGCCGAGTACGTGATGCACAAATCGCGCATTCGCGGTAGCGCGCTGTACGCCAAGCGCGCCGAGAACGCGATCATCCGCTTGAAGGACGGCACGTACACCACGTGCGAACCGAACAGCAACGCCTGGCAGCTCAAGGGCAACAACATCACCTTGAACCCGGCCACCGGCTTCGGTACCGCGACCAACGTGACGCTGCGCGTAAAAGACATTCCGATCCTGTACACGCCGTACATCTACTTCCCGATCGATGATCGTCGCCAGTCGGGCTTCCTGCCGCCGACCATTGGCACCAGCACCGATACCGGTTTCACGCTGGTCACCCCGTACTACTTCAACCTGGCACCGAACTACGACGCCACGTTGTATCCACGTTACATGAGCAAGCGTGGCATGTTGGTGGAAGGCGAGTTCCGTTATCTGACCAAGTCGAGTGAAGGCCAGTTCGGCGCTGCTTACCTGAATGACGACGACACCGAGCGCAGCAAGCAGACCGATTACGAAAAAACCCGCTACATGTACAACTGGCAGCACAAGGGCGGTCTCGACTCCCGCGTGCTCACCCAGGTTGACTACACCAAGATCAGCGATCCGTATTACTTCCAGGATCTGGAAACCGATCAGATTGGCGTGAAGTCCAGCGACTTCGTGAATCAGCAGGGCTCGGTCACCTATCGTGGCGACAGCTACACCGCGCGGTTGAATGCTCAGCAGTACCAACTGGCCACTGTTTCGAACATTACACCGTATGGTCGTTTGCCGCAGATCACCTTCACTGGTCAGCTGCCGTATCATCCGGAGGGTTTGAATTTCGATTACGAGACCGAGATTGTGCGGTTTGATCGTGATTTGAAGACCGGCGACTTCATCGACGAAGATGGGAATGCGACGCCACGTCTGGATACCAACATTCGAGGCCTGGACCGTGCCAACGGCGATCGTCTGAATCTGAAGCCAGGTGTCAGCCTGCCGATGAACTGGACCTATGGCTTCCTGAAGCCATCGCTCAAGTACCAGTACACCCAGTATCAGCTTGATCTGGACGGTACCGGCAAATCGCAGATCGCGGCGATGACTCCAGAGCAACGCAAGCTCAACGGTTCTTTCGACAGCAACCAGAATCGCGGCGTACCTATTGCCAGCGTCGACAGCGGCCTGTACTTCGACCGCAACACCTCGTTCTTTGGCAAGAACTACCGCCAGACCCTGGAACCGCGCCTGTTCTACCTCTATGTACCTGAGGTCGACCAGGAAGACATTCCAGTATTCGACACCAGCGAAAACACCTTCAGCTACGCGTCGCTGTTCCGTGACAACCGCTTCTCCGGCTCCGACCGTGTCGGTGACGAGAACAAGCTGTCGCTGGGCGTGACCAGCCGCTGGATTGAAGACGACGGGTTCGAGCGTCAACGCGTCAGCGTTGGCCAGGCGTTGTACTTCAAGGACCGCAAGGTTCAACTGCCGGGCGTCGCGTTCAACGATCGCGACGACGCGAAATCCGACGTCTCGCCATATGCGCTGGAATACGAATACCGCTGGAACCGCGATTGGCGCACCACGGCCGACTACAACTGGGATCCGGACAGCCGCAGCCCGCGTTCGGGCAGCGCGATGTTCCACTACCAGCCTGAAGATAACCCGAACAAGGTCATCAACGTCGGCTATCGCTATCGCAATGACCAGGTTCGCTACGACCAGAACACCGGTAAATGGACCGTGGGTGGTGGCGACTACGGCACCCCTGGCACACCTGGCTACGTGAAGGACTACTACAAAATCCAGCAGCATGACTTCTCGGTCATCTGGCCGATCGTTCCACAGTGGAACGCAATCAGCCGCTGGCAGTACGACTACAACCGTAACCGTACCCTGGAAGCCTTCGGTGGTTTCGAGTACGACAACTGCTGCTGGAAATTGCGCCTGATCAACCGTTACTGGGTTTCCTACGACGAATTCAGTCAGGAAGCTCCGCAAAACGAAAAAGGCGACCATGGCGTCTTCCTCCAAATTGTTCTGAAGGGACTCGGCGGCCTCACTGGCGCCAAAGTAGAGAGCTTCCTCGACAAAGGCATCCAAGGTTATCGTGAACGTGAAGACCAAGCTTTCTGATTGTCTGCGCCCGCTGATGCTGGGCGCGCTGTTCCTGGGTACTGCGGCCAACGCCGCAGTACAGTCCATCGACAAAGTGGTAGCGATCGTCGACAACGACGTGGTCATGCAGAGCCAACTGGACCAACGCGTCCACGAAGTTCAGCAGACCATCGCCAAGCGTGGCGGCGGCTCGCCGCCACCGGGCGTTCTGGATCAGCAGGTACTCGAGCGCCTGATCGTCGAAAACCTGCAACTGCAGATCGGCGAACGTTCCGGCATTCGCATCACCGATGAAGAACTGAACCAGGCGGTTGGCACCATCGCCCAGCGCAACAACATGTCCGTGGACCAGTTCCGCTCGGCTCTGGCTCGCGACGGCCTGTCTTATGACGACGCCCGCGACCAGATCCGCCGCGAGATGGTCATCAGCCGCGTCCGTCAGCGCCGTGTAGCCGAACGCATTCAGGTGTCCGAGCAGGAAGTGAAAAACTTCCTCGCCTCCGACCTGGGCAAGATGCAACTGTCCGAAGAACTGCACCTGGCCAACATCCTGATTCCGACCCCGGAAAGCGCCAACTCTGAAGCTATTCAGAACGCCGCGCGCCAGGCCATGGAGGTTTACCAGCAGCTCAAGCAAGGCGCTGACTTCGGTCAGATGGCCGTGGCCAAGTCTGCCAGTGACAACGCACTGGAAGGCGGCGACATGGGCTGGCGTAAAGCCGCGCAATTGCCACCTCCGTTCGATCGCGAACTGAGCAGCATGTCCGTCGGTGACATCACTCAGCCTGCACGCACTCCGGGCGGTTTCATCATCCTGAAGCTGCTGGCCAAGCGTGGTGGCGAAGCACAAACTCGCGATGAGGTGCACGTGCGCCACATCCTGGTCAAGCCGAGCCCGATTCGCGACGAAGCGAAAACCAAGGCCTTGGTCGAGTCGCTTTACTCTCGTATCGAAGCTGGCGAAGACTTCGCCACACTGGCCAAGAGCTATTCCGAAGACCCGGGTTCTGCCCTCAACGGCGGCGACCTGAGCTGGATCGACCCGAACGCACTGGTTCCGGAATTCCGTCAAGTGATGGCCAATACCCCACAAGGTCAGCTGTCCAAGCCGTTCCAGACCCAATACGGCTGGCACGTTCTGGAAGTCCTTGGCCGTCGTGCCACTGACAGCACCGAACAGGCCCGCGAGCAGCAAGCAATGACCGTACTGCGTAACCGCAAATACGACGAAGAGCTGCAAACCTGGCTGCGTCAGATCCGTGACGAAGCGTACGTAGAGATCAAACTCCCTGGTGCAGACCAGGCAGCGCAGTGAAACCCAAGCGTTTCGCGCTGACACCCGGCGAACCAGCCGGCATCGGTCCCGACCTGTGCCTGCTGCTCGCCTCGCAAGTCCAGCCACACCCCCTGATTGCCATCACCAGCCGCGACCTGCTCCTTGAGCGGGCCGCGCAGCTGGGGCTGGCCGTCAATCTGCTGGAAGTCGGGCCGAATCACTGGCCCGACACCCCGGCACCGGCTAACAGTCTCTATGTCTGGGATACACCGCTCAGCGCCCCTGTGGTCGCCGGGCAACTGGACAAGGCCAATGCCGCTTTCGTCCTCGAGACCCTGACCCGCGCCGGCAACGGCTGCCTCAACGGCGACTTCGCCGGGATGATCACGGCGCCCGTCCACAAGGGCGTGATCAACGAGTCGGGGATCGCGTTTTCCGGACACACCGAATTTCTGGCTGACCTGACCCATACCTCCCAGGTCGTGATGATGCTTGCCACGCGCGGTTTGCGCGTGGCACTGGTCACCACTCACCTGCCCTTGCGCGAGATTGCCGACGCAATAACGCCGGAGCGACTGGAGCGGGTCACACGGATTCTGCACGCCGACCTGCAAGGAAAATTCGGCATTGCCCAGCCTCGCATTCTGGTCTGCGGCCTCAACCCGCACGCCGGTGAAGGCGGACATCTGGGCCATGAAGAAATCGACATCATCGAACCTACATTAGAGCGCCTGCGCGGCGAGGGCATGGACCTTCGTGGCCCGCTGCCAGCCGATACTCTGTTTACCCCCAAATATCTGGAGCACTGCGATGCAGTGCTGGCGATGTACCACGACCAGGGCCTGCCCGTGCTGAAGTACAAAGGCTTCGGCGCTGCGGTCAACGTGACCCTGGGCCTGCCGATCATCCGTACTTCGGTTGACCACGGCACCGCCCTCGATCTGGCCGGCAGCGGCAAGATCGACACCGGCAGCCTGCAAGTCGCCCTGGAAACCGCCTACCAGATGGCCGAGACCCGTTTATGACCGAGCAATACCAACACAAGGCGCGCAAACGCTTTGGCCAGAACTTCCTGCACGATGCCGGCGTCATCGACCGCATCCTGCGCTCCATCAGCGCCAAGCCCACAGATCGCCTGCTGGAGATCGGCCCGGGCCAGGGTGCATTGACCGCCGGTCTGCTGAATTCCGGTGGGCAACTGGACGTGGTGGAACTGGACAAGGATCTGATCCCGATCCTCAACCAGCAGTTTGCCGGCAAAAGCAATTTCAACCTGCATCAGGGCGACGCGCTGAAGTTCGACTTCAACACGCTCAACGCCGCACCGAACAGCCTGCGTGTGGTCGGCAACCTGCCGTACAACATCTCCACGCCGCTGATTTTCCACCTGTTGAACAACGCCGGCATCATTCGCGACATGCACTTCATGCTGCAGAAGGAAGTGGTCGAGCGCCTGGCCGCAGGCCCTGGTGGTGGTGACTGGGGTCGTCTGTCGATCATGGTTCAGTACCATTGCCGCGTCGAACACCTGTTCAACGTCGGCCCGGGCGCGTTCAACCCGCCGCCGAAGGTCGATTCGGCCATCGTTCGCCTGGTGCCGCACGCGGTACTGCCGCACCCGGCCAAGGATCATCGTTTGCTGGAACGCGTCGTGCGCGAAGCCTTCAACCAGCGCCGCAAGACTCTGCGTAACACGCTCAAGCAATTGATGAGCAACGCCGAGATCGAAGCCGCCGGCGTCGATGGCAGCCTGCGCCCGGAACAACTCGACCTGGCGGCCTTCGTGCGCCTGGCCGACAAGCTCAGCGAGCAAGTCCCTGAAGCTCCCGCCGCCGACTGACCGGCGATGAACGCTATCGGGCAGCACGCCACTCTGGTTTACTGCCCGATACTTGCCTAGACTGAATCCCCATCAGCTACGCCCCGCGTTCCGCTTCGTTTAAGGCCTCTTGCATGTCCGATTCCCGTTACCAGGTCGATGTCAGCGTCGTTACCCACTATCTGGCAGACCAATCGCAACCCGAGCACGACCGCTTCGCCTTCGCCTACACCATCACCGTGCAAAACAACGGCGAGATCCCTGCTCGATTGATTTCGCGGCACTGGGTGATCACCGACGGTGACGGCCATAAAGAAGAAGTTCGCGGCGCAGGCGTGGTCGGCCAGCAACCGTTGATCGACGTCGGCAAAAGCCATACCTACAGCAGTGGCACAGTGATGACGACCAGGGTCGGCACCATGCAGGGTACCTACGAAATGGTCGCCGACGACGGTAAACATTTCGATGCCGTCATCAAACCCTTCCGCCTCGCCGTGCCCGGAGCCTTGCACTGATGGCAACGTACGCGGTCGGTGACCTGCAAGGCTGCCTCGAACCGCTCAAATGTCTGCTCAGGCAAGTAGCGTTCGATCCCACGCTTGATCGGCTCTGGCTGGTCGGCGATCTGGTCAACCGCGGCCCGCAGTCGCTGGAAACCCTGCGTTTTCTATATGGCATGCGCGAATCGCTGGTCTGTGTCCTCGGCAACCATGACCTGCACCTGCTCGCCGCGGCAAAAAACATCGAACGCCTGAAGAAATCCGACACCCTGCGCGAAATTCTCGACGCCCCCGACTGTGACGAACTGCTTGATTGGGTTCGCCAGCAAAAACTCATGCACTACGACGAGACGCGTGACGTTGCCATGGTCCATGCCGGCATCCCGCCGCAATGGTCTGTGCGCCGCGCCTTGAAGTGTGCCAATGAAGTCGAAACGGCCCTGCGTGACGACAACCTGTTGCCCGCGTTCCTCGACGGCATGTACGGCAACGAGCCGGCAAAGTGGGACAACGACCTCAAAGGCGTCACCCGCCTGCGCGTGATCACCAACTATTTCACCCGCATGCGATTCTGCACTGTCGAGGGCAAACTCGATCTCAAGAGCAAGGAAGGTCTCGATACCGCCCCGCCCGGTTACAAACCTTGGTTCCAGCATAAAGAGCGCAAGACCAAGGGATTGCGGATCATCTTTGGACACTGGGCGGCACTGGAGGGCAATATCCATGAGCCAGGCATCTCGGCTCTGGACACGGGCTGCGTCTGGGGCGGCAGCCTCACCCTGATGAACGTCGACAGCGGCGAACGCCTTTCCTGCAAATGCGATGAACATGGCGGCGCGCTGTCCCCGCTCACACCACTTATCCCCGAAACTTCGCCAGTCAGCGCCCCGCGTTAGACTGCGCAATCAGCCGAGCAACAGGAACCCGCCATGAGCGAATTCAAACGCATCTCCCCGGAACAGGCCCAGGCCCTGCGCGAGCAAGGCGCGGTGATGGTCGATGTCCGTGATCCTGCTACCTTCGCCGCACTGCATATCAGCGGCTCGAAGCATCTGGACAACGTTTCCATCTCCGATTTCATCCGTGCCGCCGACCTTGATGCACCTACGGTAGTGGTCTGCTACCACGGCAACTCCAGCCAGAGCGCCGCCGCGTACCTGATCAGTCAGGGCTTCTCCGACGTCTATAGCATGGACGGCGGCTTCGAGCTCTGGCGCACGACCTACCCTTCGGAAACCTCGCAAGGCACCGCCGAATAATTTTTTTGTAGCGCGCAGGCCCCGGCTCCCGCGGGCCCGCGCGTGGCAGACGAACGGTCTGCCACAACTAATTACGTATCTCGCCTTTACCTCCCGAATTCCCAACTATCCTTAAGCCCAGGCCATCCAAAACAGGGGAGAGCCGGTACACCGGCGCACGGGTCATCGGGAGTGACTTTCAAGGTTGTCGACCGCGAAAGTGTTCTGGGGGGTAAACAAGTGGCCACCACGGCTGCTTGCCAGCATCGACTGAGTGATCCGGCGTCGGCTCCACGTATCGAGCGAGGTGACGTCATGAGTATCTTTAGCCACTTCCAACAACGCTTCGAGTCCACACGCCAGGAAGAACTCTCGCTGCAAGAGTACCTGGAGCTGTGCAAGCAAGACCGTAGCGCCTACGTTTCCGCCGCCGAGCGTCTATTGCTGGCCATCGGCGAACCGGAACTGCTCGACACCTCGACCAATTCGAGGCTGTCACGCATCTTCTCCAACAAGGTGATCCGTCGGTATCCGGCCTTTGAAGACTTCCACGGGATGGAAGAATGCATCGACCAGATCGTGTCGTATTTCCGCCATGCCGCCCAAGGCCTTGAAGAGAAGAAACAGATCCTCTATCTGCTCGGCCCTGTCGGTGGCGGTAAGTCGTCCCTGGCCGAGAAGCTGAAACAGCTGATCGAAAAAGTGCCCTTCTACGCGATCAAGGGTTCGCCGGTATTCGAGTCGCCGCTGGGTCTGTTCAACGCCACCGAAGATGGCGCGATCCTCGAGGAAGATTTCGGCATTCCCAAACGCTACCTCAACACAATAATGTCGCCTTGGGCGACCAAACGCCTGGCCGAATTCGGCGGCGACATCAGTCAGTTCCGCGTGGTCAAACTGTATCCGTCGATCCTCAACCAGATCGCCGTGGCCAAGACCGAACCGGGCGACGAGAACAACCAGGATATTTCGGCGCTGGTCGGTAAGGTCGACATCCGCAAACTCGAGGAATACCCACAGAACGACGCCGACGCCTACAGCTACTCCGGTGCGCTGTGCCGGGCCAACCAGGGCCTGATGGAATTCGTCGAAATGTTCAAGGCACCGATCAAGGTGCTGCACCCACTGCTGACTGCCACTCAGGAAGGCAATTACAACAGTACCGAAGGTTTAGGCGCGATTCCGTTCACCGGGATTCTGCTCGCCCACTCCAACGAATCGGAGTGGCACACCTTCCGCAACAACAAGAACAACGAAGCCTTCATCGACCGGATCTACATCGTGAAGGTGCCGTACTGCCTGCGCGTCAGCGATGAAGTAAAAATCTACGACAAACTGCTGTTCAACAGCTCTCTGGCCAAAGCGCATTGCGCACCCGACACCTTGAAGATGCTGGCGCAATTCACCGTGCTGTCGCGCCTCAAGGAGCCGGAAAACTCCAACATCTATTCGAAGATGCGCGTGTACGACGGCGAAAACCTCAAGGACACCGATCCGAAAGCCAAGTCGATTCAGGAATACCGCGACACGGCCGGCGTCGACGAGGGCATGAACGGTCTGTCGACTCGATTCGCGTTCAAGATCCTTTCCAAGGTCTTCAACTTCGATCCGCATGAAATTGCCGCCAACCCAGTGCATCTGCTGTACGTGCTGGAACAGCAGATCGAACAGGAACAGTTCCAGGCGGAAACGCGCGAGCGTTATCTGCGCTTCCTGAAGGAGTATCTGGCACCGCGTTACATCGAATTCATCGGCAAGGAGATCCAGACCGCTTACCTGGAGTCCTACAGCGAGTACGGCCAAAACATCTTCGACCGCTACGTGCTGTATGCAGATTTCTGGATTCAGGATCAGGAATACCGCGATCCGGAAACCGGCGAGATTCTCAACCGTGTCGCCCTCAACGAGGAACTGGAGAAAATCGAAAAACCGGCCGGCATCAGCAATCCGAAGGATTTCCGCAACGAGATCGTCAACTTCGTGTTGCGCGCCCGGGCCAACAACAACGGCAAGAACCCGACCTGGCTCAGCTACGAAAAACTGCGGGTGGTCATCGAGAAGAAAATGTTCTCGAACACCGAAGACCTGCTGCCAGTCATCAGCTTCAATGCCAAGGCCAGCAAAGAGGACCAGCAGAAACACAACGACTTCGTTACACGAATGGTCGAACGCGGCTACACCGACAAACAGGTACGGCTACTTTCCGAATGGTACCTACGGGTCCGGAAGTCGCAGTGAAGCAGTTGCAAGCTTCTAGCTCCAGGCTGCAAGAGAACAGCGGTTGAGTCCCGATCCCGGGTACTGACGCCGCATCGCTTGCAGCTTGAAGCTCACGACTTGAAGCTCCCCGGAGGGGCCTATGAGCTATGTGATCGACCGACGTCTCAATGGCAAGAACAAGAGCACGGTGAACCGCCAGCGTTTCCTGCGGCGTTACCGTGACCACATCAAAAAGGCTGTCGAAGAGGCGGTCAGCCGGCGTTCCATTACCGACATGGAGCACGGTGAACAGATCAGCATTCCCGGTCGCGACATCGACGAGCCGGTGCTTCACCACGGTCGCGGCGGCAAGCAGACTGTGGTTCATCCCGGCAACAAGGAATTCACTGCCGGCGAACACATCGCCCGACCTCCGGGAGGGGGTGGCGGACGCGGTCCGGGCAAGGCGGGTAATTCCGGCGAGGGCATGGACGAGTTCGTCTTCCAGATCACACAGGAAGAATTTCTCGAATTCATGTTCGAAGACCTCGAACTGCCGAACCTGGTCAAACGTAACCTGACCGGTACCGACACCTTCAAGACCGTGCGTGCAGGGATCAGTAACGAAGGCAACCCCTCACGCATCAACATCATTCGTACCCTGCGCTCAGCTCACGCGCGGCGCATTGCCCTGTCCGGCAGCAGCCGGGCAAAACTGCGCGAAGCCAAAGCAGAACTTGAGCGTTTGAGACGCGAAGAGCCCGACAACTTCGGCGATATTCAGACACTCGAAGCGGAAATTGAAAAACTCAGCGCGCGCATACATCGCGTGCCATTCCTTGATACTTTTGACCTCAAATACAACCTGCTGATCAAGCAACCCAATCCAAGCTCCAAGGCTGTCATGTTTTGCCTGATGGACGTTTCCGGGTCGATGACCCAGGCAACTAAGGACATCGCCAAGCGCTTTTTCATCCTTTTGTACCTGTTCCTGAAGCGCAACTACGACAAGATCGACGTCGTGTTCATCCGCCATCACACCAGCGCCCGGGAAGTGGACGAAGAGGAGTTTTTCTATTCACGGGAAACCGGCGGCACTATCGTCTCCAGCGCCTTGAAGCTGATGCAGGAGATCATGGCCGAGCGTTATCCGAGCAACGAATGGAACATCTACGCCGCGCAAGCTTCCGACGGTGACAACTGGAACGACGACTCGCCTATCTGCCGCGACATACTGATCAACCAGATCATGCCTTTTGTGCAGTACTACACTTACGTGGAGATCACCCCACGCGAACACCAGGCCCTCTGGTACGAGTACGAACGCATCGCCGAAGCCTTTTCCGACACGTTTGCCCAGCAACAACTGGTCTCGGCCGGGGATATCTATCCGGTCTTCCGTGAACTCTTCCAGCGCAGGTTAGTGACATGACCGCCAAAGAGCAGAAACGCCAACCCATTTCCACCGGCTCCGAATGGACGTTCGAGCTGATCCAGACCTACGACCGCGAAATCGCCCGTATCGCGGCCGGCTATGCGCTGGATACCTACCCCAACCAGATTGAAGTAATTACCGCAGAGCAGATGATGGACGCGTATGCCTCGGTCGGGATGCCGTTGGGCTACCACCACTGGTCCTACGGCAAACACTTCCTCAGCACCGAAAAATCCTACAGTCGCGGGCAGATGGGGCTGGCGTACGAGATCGTGATCAACTCGGATCCGTGCATCGCCTACCTGATGGAAGAGAACACAATCTGCATGCAGGCCCTCGTGGTGGCCCACGCCTGCTACGGGCACAACAGCTTCTTCAAAGGCAATTACCTGTTCCGTACCTGGACCGACGCCAGTTCAATCATCGATTACCTGGTGTTCGCCAAGCAGTACATCATGCAATGCGAGGAGCGCCATGGCATTGATGCCGTGGAAGACCTGCTCGATTCCTGCCATGCGCTGATGAACTACGGGGTCGATCGCTACAAACGCCCGTATCCGATTTCCGCCGAAGAGGAACGCCGTCGGCAGAAGGATCGCGAAGAACACATGCAGAAACAGATCAACGATCTGTGGCGCACCATTCCCAAAGGCGCGGACAAATACAGCGACAAGGACAACGCGCGTTTCCCGGCCGAGCCGCAGGAAAACATCCTCTACTTCATCGAGAAGCACGCGCCGTTACTGGAGCCCTGGCAGCGGGAAATCGTGCGGATCGTGCGCAAGATCGCTCAGTATTTCTATCCACAACGCCAGACTCAGGTAATGAACGAAGGTTGGGCGACGTTCTGGCACTACACGCTGATGAACGACCTGTATGACGAAGGGCTGGTCACCGACGGTTTCATGATGGAATTCCTGACGTCGCACACCAGCGTGGTGTTCCAGCCAGGTTTCGACAGCCCTTACTACAGCGGCATCAACCCCTACGCACTCGGCTTTGCCATGTATCGCGACATCCGGCGCATGTGCGAAGAGCCCACCGAAGAGGATCGCCACTGGTTCCCCGACATCGCCGGGACGGATTGGCTGTCGTCCATCAAATTCGCCATGAGCAGCTTCAAGGACGAAAGCTTCATCCTGCAATACCTGTCACCGAAAGTGATCCGCGATCTGAAACTGTTCAGCATCCTTGATGATGACCAGAAGGATGACCTGTTAGTACCCGCCATCCATGACGAAACGGGCTATCGGACCATCCGCGAAACCCTCGCAGCGCAGTACAACCTCGGCAATCGTGAACCGAACGTGCAGATATACAGCATTGATCGCCGCGGCGACCGCTCGCTAACCCTGCGCCATCAGCAACACGACCGCAAACCGCTGGGCGACTCCACCGACGAGGTGCTCAAACACCTGCATCGCTTGTGGGGTTTCGACATTCATCTGGAAACCCTGCAAGGCGACCAGATCATGAAAACCCATCACGTTCCGCCACGCAGTGAACACAGCGAAGGGGATTACGGTCGACTCGACCTCGCCGTCATTCACCTTTGATTCGGTTCTGGCCTCCGAAAGTCCGACGCAAGGGTTATCCTGTCGGGCTAACGGAGGTTTTTTATGCAGATTTTCAAGGTTGGCGGTGCGGTACGTGATCGCTTGCTGGGCAAACCGGTCACCGATATCGACTGGGTCGTGGTGGGCGCCACCACCGAAGAAATGCTCGCTCAGGGCTATCGTCCGGTCGGCGCGGATTTCCCGGTGTTTCTTCATCCGAAAAGCGGCGAGGAATATGCCCTCGCCCGTACCGAGCGTAAAAGCGGTCGCGGTTATGGCGGCTTCACCTTTCACGCCAGCCCTGAAGTCACGCTTGAAGAAGACCTGATCCGCCGTGATCTGACCATCAACGCCATGGCCGAGGACGACCAGCAAAATCTGACCGATCCTTATCACGGCCAGCGCGATCTCGAAGCTCGTATCCTGCGCCACGTTTCGCCGGCATTCGCCGAAGATCCGCTACGAGTACTGCGTGTTGCCCGCTTCGCCGCTCGCTATGCGGATTTGGGTTTTACCGTTGCGCCCGAGACACTGGAGCTGATGCGTCAGCTCAGTGAGTCCGGCGAACTCGAGGCACTGACAGCCGAACGCAGTTGGAAGGAAATCTCCCGGGCAATGATGGAAGATCAGCCGCAGGTGTTCATTCAGGTGCTGCGCGATTGCGGCGCACTGAAAGTGCTGATGCCGGAAGTCGATGCGCTGTTCGGCGTGCCGCAGCCAGAAATCCATCACCCGGAAATCGACAGCGGCATCCACACGCTCAGCGTGCTGGAGCAATCGGCGCGGTACAAACAGCCGCTCACCGTGCGCTGGGCCTGCCTGCTGCACGACCTCGGCAAAGGCCTCACGCCAGAAGAGGAATGGCCGCGACATATCGCCCACGAACACAAGGGGCTGAAGCTGATCAAAGCGGTCAACCAACGCTTCAAGGCGCCGAAGGACTGTCAGGAATTGGCGCTGCTGGTCGGCCAGTACCACACCCACGGCCACCGAGCCTTGGAGTTGAAGGCTTCAACGTTGCTGGAGCTGCTGCAAAGTTTTGATGTCTATCGCCGGCCGCAGCGGTTTGAAGAGTTTATCGCTGCGTGCGAGATGGATGCTCGAGGCCGTAAGGGACTAGAGGACAGGAGTTATCCACAGGCTGATTATTTGCGTGGCGCGGCAAACGTTGCGCGCGGGGTGGCGGTGCAGCCATTGCTGGAGAAAGGATTCAAAGGGCCGGAGCTGGGAGAGGCGCTTAAGCGTGAACGTCTGAAGGCTTTGAAGATTTACAAAGACAATCGCTGAAGCAAGATCAAAAGATCGCAGCCTCCGGCAGCTCCTACAGGGAAATGCGAATTCCCCTGTAGGAGCTGCCGGAGGCTGCGATCTTTTGATTTATAGATTTGGCGGTGTGAGCTGTTCGCCTCGCCATTCAAACGCCACCGGCGCCAACACTTGATCAATCTGCGCCTCGGCCCACAGTGCCGCGAAGCTTTTTCCCACACCCGGATGCACCCGATCTGGCGCAATCAGCGACAACGGCCACAACACGAAAGCATTTTTCAGTATCTCGGCGCGGGGCAGGACCAATCCGTCGTAATTGCCCACCAGATCGCCGTACAACAACACGTCGATATCCAGCGGCAACCCCTTACGGTCCGGCGCATACCGACCGTTATCCGCCTCGATGAATTTCAAACGGCGATCGAGCTCCATCAACGGCAGGTCGGTAAACGCCGACACCACAAAATTGAAGAACGGGCCGCTCTTGATTCCCACCGGCTGGCTCTCGAATACCGCCGAACAGCGGATATCCACCAAAAACGTGGCCAGCGCATCCAGACCGGCGCGCAAATGGGTTTCGCGCTCGATATTGCTACCGAGCCCGAGATAGACCTGAGTCAGCGACATCCGCGCTCGATCTCCACGCCCACGCCGCCCTTGGCGGCCGGCACGGCGCCGGGCTTGGTCAGCTTCAGGCGTACCCAGGTGATTTTGAATTCGTCCATCAGCACCGCGACCAGGCGTTCGGCAAAGGTCTCGACCAGCTGGAACTGCGCCTGTTCGGCAAACGCCTGAATACGCGTGGAAACGCTGGCATAGTCGAGCGCCAAGGTCAGGTCGTCACCGTCCGCGGCCGGGCGATTGTCCCAGGCGAAGCTCAGATCAAGACGCAGGCACTGTCGGATGCCGCGCTCCCAGTCGTAGGCACCGATCACGGTGTCGACTTCCAGGCCCTCGATAAACACTCTGTCCACGCACTTTTCTCCGCTGCACGACAAGGGCGCAATGCGCCGTTAGAATCAGGGCGTCCTCGCCCGGAATAGTTAGCATGTTTTGGTTACTGGCGACTCTCGCCTACCTGCTCGGCTCTCTGTCCTTCGCCATTTTGCTCAGCCGCTTGACCGGAAATCCGGACCCGCGAATGAGTGGCTCGGGTAATGCCGGCGCCACCAATATGCTGCGCCTGGCCGGTCGCAAACTCGCGATCCTGACCCTGCTGGGTGATCTGTGCAAAGGCCTGCTGCCGGTGCTGCTCGCTGCGGCTATCGGCCTTTCGCTGCAGGATCAGGCCTGGATTGGCGTGTGCGCCGTGATCGGTCACCTGTTCCCGCTGTATTTCCGTTTTCGCGGCGGCAAGGGCGTCGCCACCGCTGCCGGCATGCTCCTGGCCCTGTATCCGCCTGCTGCGCTGCTGGCGGTGTGTGCCTGGCTGCTGACGTTCTACCTGACCCGCACCAGCTCTCTGGCAGCGCTGATCGCCACACCGCTGACCCTGCCGCTACTGGCCTGGCAAGAACCGGAGGCACTGCTGCCGATGAGCGCATTGACGCTGCTGATTGTCTGGCGCCACCGCGGCAATCTACGCGACCTGTTTGCCGGGCGCGAACGGCATTTCTGAATACCGTCCACGAGCACTTCTCATCAGAGCGCCGACAATTGCTCCATCGGCCAGCGCGCCTGCACGCTGATCGCCAGACTTTCCTGCTGTCCGGCCTGCAATCGCTGGCAACCGGCGAACGCGATCATCGCGCCATTGTCGGTGCAAAATTCAGGACGGGCGTAAAACACATCGCCCTGCATGTCGCCGAGCATTTTCTCCAGCGACACACGCAGCGCCTTGTTGGCACTGACGCCGCCAGCAATCACCAGACGCTTCATGCCTGCCTGCTTCAGGGCGCGCTTGCACTTGATGGTCAAAGTCTCCACCACGGCCTGCTGGAACGCCAGCGCGATGTCGCAACGGGCTTGCTCGTTGTCGTCCCCGGCGCTGATGCGTTGCTGCCATGTGTTGAGCGCCGAGGTCTTCAGACCGCTGAAGCTGAATTCCAGCCCCGGGCGATCACACATCGGACGCGGGAAAGTGAAACGTCCTGCGACGCCCTTCTCCGCCAGCTTGGCGATTTCCGGCCCGCCGGGATAATTGAGGCCCATCATCTTCGCGGTCTTGTCGAAGGCTTCACCGGCCGCGTCGTCGAGGGTCTCGCCGAGCAACGCGTATTGACCGATGCCATCAACCTGAACCAGCTGCGTATGACCGCCGGAGACCAACAAAGCGACGAACGGGAATTGCGGCGGTTTGGGCTCCAGCATCGGCGCCAGCAAATGACCTTCCATGTGATGCACGCCGAGCGCCGGAATGCCCCAGGCAAACGCCAATGCCTGGGCGCAGGAAGCACCCACCAGCAGCGCCCCAACCAGGCCAGGACCCGCGGTGTAGGCGATCGCGTCGATCTCGGTCGGCACGCAGTCAGCCTCGGCCAACACCTGACGAATCAAGGGCAGCATGCGTTTGACGTGGTCACGCGAGGCCAGCTCCGGCACCACACCGCCATAGGCGCGATGCAGGTCAATCTGACTGAACAGTGCATCGGCCAGCAGACCCCGCTCACTGTCATATAATGCGACGCCGGTTTCGTCGCAGGAGGTTTCTAATCCCAGTACTAGCATGGGTTTGCGCCTTGTTTAGGCTGAATTCGAAGGCGCGCATAATAGTCCCCGCGTGATGCCCCGACCAGCGGTTTTCGATCAGAGGCTTTGCATTCCGAGCGATGAGGGGTTAACATCCGCAACCCTTAAAAACCGACGACCTCAGCCGCGAATTTTTTGCGACGAGAACGTTGATCCCGGTAATGAAAGAAGGTAGCTCTGGATGCCAGCCGTCAAAGTTAAAGAGAACGAACCCTTCGACGTAGCTCTGCGTCGTTTCAAGCGCTCCTGCGAAAAAGCCGGTGTACTGGCTGAAGTTCGTAGCCGCGAATTTTACGAGAAGCCAACTTCTGAGCGTAAGCGTAAAGCAGCAGCCGCTGTTAAGCGTCACGCCAAGAAAGTTCAGCGCGAACAGCGCCGCGCCGTTCGTCTGTACTAATACACAGACGTTCGTAGCAAGCTTCTGCCAAGCCCGGCCCTCAGCCGGGCTATTGGCATTTGCGGATATCGCTTGATGCTTCATCGTCGACGCCGCACACGCGACCGAGACAAATCTGCTTCACACGTCAGACCTGGCTCTTTTGCCAGCGGTGCACGTCTTTTCTGACGAGCCTTTCAAGGCTACTGACGAGCACACCCACTGATTCCTCTTACGACGATCAGCCCAAGGCACCTGCATGCGTGCCCGCTTTATTGAGCTATCCGAGGTCTTTAACCGGCCGTCAGCGGACTCAGCGCAACACTTTCAAATAGTCGAAGGCTGATTGGTACTAACGTCAGTGGATTTTCGGCAGATACACTTCCCGACAGCGATAACGCAGACGACACCGGTCGAGCCGCACATTTTGCGCGCTTCAAACAACGACCCGCGTCCGGCCGCCCTTCGCATCGGACTTATTACAGCGCAGACGACGAGCACGCCATGGCCGGGCTGATTCCCCAGAGCTTCATTGACGACCTGCTGAACCGCACCGACATCGTCGACGTGGTCAGCTCGCGCGTGCAATTGAAGAAGGCTGGCAAGAACTACACCGCCTGCTGCCCGTTTCACAAAGAAAAAACCCCGTCGTTCAGCGTCAGCCCCGACAAGCAGTTCTATTACTGCTTCGGTTGCGGTGCCGGTGGCAACGCGCTCGGCTTCCTCATGGATCACGACAACCTGGATTTCCCCCAGGCGGTTGAAGACCTGGCGAAAGCCGCCGGCATGGAAATACCCCGCGAAGAAAGCGGCCGCCCGCACAAGCCGCGCCAGCCGACCGATTCGCCGCTGTATCCGCTGCTCACCGCTGCCGCTGACTTTTATCGGCAGGCGCTCAAGAGCCACCCAGCGCGCAAAGCCGCCGTGGATTACCTCAAGGGCCGCGGCCTGACAGGTGAGATTGCCCGAGACTTCGGTCTCGGCTTTGCTCCGCCGGGCTGGGACAATCTGTTCAAACACTTGAGCAGCGACACACTTCAGCAAAAAGCCATGATCGACGCCGGCCTGCTGATCGAGAACGCCGAAACCGGCAAACGCTATGACCGCTTCCGCGATCGCGTGATGTTCCCGATCCGCGACAGCCGCGGGCGAATCATCGCTTTCGGCGGGCGCGTGCTGGGCGACGACAAGCCGAAATACCTGAACTCACCGGAAACCCCGGTTTTCCATAAAGGCCAGGAACTCTACGGCCTCTATGAAGCGCGCAAGAACAACCGCAACCTTGACGAAATAATCGTCGTCGAAGGTTATATGGACGTCATCGCCCTCGCCCAACAAGGCCTGCGCAATGCTGTCGCAACGCTGGGCACCGCGACCAGCGAAGAACACCTGAAACGCCTGTTCCGCGTCGTGCCCAACGTCTTGTTCTGTTTCGACGGCGACCAGGCTGGCCGTAACGCCGCGTGGCGCGCACTGGAAGCAACGCTTTCTAGCCTGCAGGACGGACGCCGTGCGCGATTCCTGTTTCTACCCGAAGGCGAAGACCCGGATACGCTGATTCGCGCCGAAGGCACTGACGCCTTCAAGGCCCGGATCAATCAGCATGCGCAGCCGCTGGCAGATTATTTCTTCCAGCAATTGACCGAAGAGTCCGACCCGCGCTCGCTCGAAGGCAAGGCCCACATGGCCACCCTCGCTGCACCGTTGATCGACAAAGTGCCAGGTGCAAATCTGCGCATTCTGATGCGTCAGCGCCTGACCGAAATCACCGGCCTGAGCAGCGAAACCGTCAGTCAGCTCGCGCAAAACGCACCGCAGGAAGCGCCGCCCGCCTACGATCCGGGTTTCGATTACGACGCAATGCCCGACTACAGCGACTACCATCAGCCGCAGGCGCAGGACATGTACGCGCCGCAGCAGGAGTGGACGCCGAAGAAGCCCGGCGCGGGCGGCAAGAAATGGGACAAAAAACCCTGGGACAAAAACGGCAAGCGTGGTGGCGATCGCGATCAGCAACGCCCACGGACGCCAATCGGCGTCGAGTCGCCGACCCTGACCGCCCTGCGCACACTGCTTCATCACCCGCAATTGGCCGAGCGCGTCGAAGATGCCGGGCACATTGCGGACGAAAATCAGACCAACGCCCAGCTGCTGGTGGCGTTGCTCGAAGCCGTACAGAAGAATCCCAAGCTAAACTCATTTCAGTTGATCGCGCGATGGCACGGCACTGAACAGGGTCGATTGCTCAAGGCGCTGGCAGAAAAGGAATGGCTGATTGACGGAGATAACCTTGAACAACAGTTTTTCGACACCATTACTAGCTTGTCAGCCCGCCAACGCGAGCGAAATCTGGAACAGTTACTCAGGAAAGCGCGTCAAAGCGAACTGAGTATCGAAGAGAAAAATCAACTGCGCGACCTTTTAAGTCGCAATGTTTCCGCATCAAGCCCGACCTCAACTGGCGCGTGAGGTCATAGCTCAGGTATAATCCTCGGCTTGTTTTTTGCCCGCCAAGACCTTCAGTGGATAGGGTGTTATGTCCGGAAAAGCGCAACAGCAGTCTCGTATTATTGAGTTGATCAAACTGGGTCGTGAGCAGAAGTATCTGACTTACGCCGAGGTCAACGACCACCTGCCCGAGGATATTTCAGATCCTGAGCAGGTGGAAGACATCATCCGCATGATTAACGACATGGGGATCCCCGTACACGAGAGTGCTCCGGATGCGGACGCCCTTATGTTGGCCGACGCCGATACCGACGAGGCGGCTGCGGAAGAAGCAGCCGCCGCGTTGGCAGCGGTGGAGACCGATATCGGTCGCACGACTGACCCTGTGCGCATGTATATGCGTGAAATGGGTACCGTTGAGCTTCTGACTCGTGAAGGCGAAATCGAAATCGCCAAGCGTATCGAAGAGGGCATCCGTGAAGTGATGGGCGCAATCGCGCACTTCCCTGGCACGGTTGACCACATTCTCTCCGAGTACACCCGCGTCACCACCGAAGGTGGTCGCCTGTCTGACGTCCTGAGCGGTTATATCGACCCGGACGACGGCATTGCGCCGCCTGCGGCAGAAGTGCCGCCGCCGGTCGATCCGAAAGCCGTCAAGGCTGACGACGAAACCGACGACGATGAAGCCGACTCTTCCGATGACGAAGAAGAAGCCGAAAGCGGTCCAGATCCGGTCATCGCTGCCCAGCGTTTTGGCGCTGTGTCCGATCAGATGGAAATCACCCGCAAGGCGCTGAAGAAGCACGGTCGCAGCAACAAGGCAGCGATTGCCGAACTGCTGCTACTGGCCGAGCTGTTCATGCCGATCAAACTGGTGCCGAAGCAATTCGAAGCCCTGGTCGAGCGTGTTCGCGGTGCCCTGGATCGTCTGCGTCAGCAAGAGCGCGCGATCATGCAACTGTGTGTACGTGATGCACGTATGCCACGCGCCGATTTCCTGCGTCAGTTCCCGAGCAACGAAGTCGACGAAAGCTGGTCCGACGCCCTGGCCAAAGGCAAGAGCAAGTACGCCGAAGCCATCGGCCGTGTTCAGCCGGACATCATCCGTTGCCAGCAGAAACTGATTGCGCTGGAAACCGAAACCGGTTTGACCATTGCTGAAATCAAGGACATCAACCGTCGCATGTCGATCGGTGAGGCCAAGGCCCGCCGCGCGAAGAAAGAGATGGTTGAAGCGAACTTGCGTCTGGTGATCTCGATCGCCAAGAAGTACACCAACCGCGGCCTGCAATTCCTCGATCTGATCCAGGAAGGCAACATCGGTCTGATGAAAGCGGTGGACAAGTTCGAATACCGTCGTGGTTACAAGTTCTCGACTTATGCCACCTGGTGGATCCGTCAGGCGATCACTCGCTCGATCGCCGACCAGGCCCGCACCATCCGTATTCCGGTGCACATGATCGAGACGATCAACAAGCTCAACCGCATTTCCCGGCAGATGTTGCAGGAAATGGGTCGCGAACCGACCCCGGAAGAGCTGGGCGAACGCATGGAAATGCCTGAGGACAAGATCCGCAAGGTATTGAAGATCGCTAAAGAGCCGATCTCCATGGAAACCCCGATCGGTGATGACGAAGACTCCCATCTGGGTGACTTCATCGAAGACTCGACCATGCAGTCGCCAATCGATGTTGCCACTGTTGAGAGCCTGAAAGAAGCGACCCGCGAAGTGCTGTCCGGCCTCACTGCACGTGAAGCCAAAGTACTGCGCATGCGTTTCGGTATCGACATGAACACCGACCATACGCTCGAAGAAGTGGGCAAACAGTTTGACGTGACCCGTGAGCGGATCCGTCAGATCGAAGCCAAGGCGCTGCGCAAGCTGCGCCACCCGACGAGAAGCGAGCATCTGCGCTCCTTCCTCGACGAGTGATACCAGAACCCCCGGCCCAGGCCGGGGGTTTTGTTTATGTGGCAGATTAAATTCCCCGCACCCCCCCCTCCCCCGCATACCCCGTCTACACTCGAAATATTCACCCCCGAGCCATAACGAGAGCGTTATGCCCAGACTGGCGTCCGTGCTAACTCTGCTGTCACTGATGATCTGGACCGCAACGGCTGACGCGCTGACTCTGACCGATGAAGAACGTAGCTGGCTGACGGCTCACCCGGACTTGCGCCTGGGTGTCGACGCGTCGTGGCCGCCCTTTGAGTTTCGTGACGATCAGGCCCGCTATCAGGGCCTTGCAGCTGATTACATAGACGTCATACGCCAGCGTCTGGCGATCAAACTCACGCCAGTAGAGCCGGTGAGCTGGACGGTGGTGCTTGAGCAGGTCAAGCAGGGCAAAATCGATCTGCTGCCGGGGATCATGTCGACACCGGAGCGTCAGGAATATCTGTCGTTTACACGTCCTTACCTCGACTTCCCGATCGTCATCCTCGCCCACGTTGGCGGTTCACAACCGCGCAAGCTTGACGATCTGTATGGCCTGAAGATCGCCGTGGTGGAAAACTATGCGCCCCATGAACTCCTGCGCACCCACCATCCCGACCTTAATCTGGTCGCCATGCCCAATGTCAGCTCGGCCTTGCAAGCGCTCGCGACCGATGAAGTAGACGCCGTAGTGGGTGATCTCGCGTCCAGTGTCTGGAGCCTGCGTCAGCTGAAACTCGACGGCCTGTATGTCAGTGGCGAAACGCCGTACCGCTATCAACTGGCGATGGGCGTACCCCGTGACAACAAGATGCTGGTGGGCATTCTGGACAAAGTCCTGGCGGACATGTCCCCGGCTGAAATCAGCGCTATTCAAGAGCACTGGGTTGGAAACGTCCTTGATCATCGGACATTCTGGTCGGATCTACTGATGTACGGCCTGCCTGGCCTGCTGATCCTGATCATCGTGCTGGCGGTGGTGATCCGCATCAACCGCCGTCTGAGCTCGGAGATCGCCCGACGCATCGACCTCGAACAGGAATTGCGCAGCAGCGAGTATCACTATCGCGGCTTGGTAGAGAGCTTGTCGGCCATCGCCTGGGAAGCGCGCATGAGCGACTTCACCTACAGCTATGTGTCACCCCACGCCGAAGACTTGCTCGGTTATCCGCTGTCGCATTGGCTGATTCCGGGGTTCTGGCGCAACATCATTCACCCGGCCGACCTGACCCGCGCCCAGAGCTTCTGCGATCACGAAGTGCTGGCTGGGCGCGATCACAGCCTCGATTACCGGGTGATCACCGCCGACGGTCGTTGCCTGTGGGTACGCGACATCGTCAGCCTTATCGAACACGGCCATGAACCGGTGATGCGCGGGCTGATGATCGACATCAGCGAGACCAAACGTACGGAGGAAGCACTGCGCCTGTCCGAGCAGAAATTCGCTTCGGTGTTCCAGCAATGTCCGGACATTCTGGTGATCGCGCGGTTGTCCGACGGTTGCTTGCTGGAAGTAAACGAGGCCTTCGAAGAGCAGATTGGACTGAAAGCCGAAGAAGTCATCGGTCAGACCGCCACCAACCTCAACATCTGGGGCATTCCCGGCGTCGGACCGGGGCTGTTGCAGCGGTTACAGGCCGGCAGCATCCGCAACCTGGAAATGCCCTTTCGTCGTAACAATGGCCAGGTGTTTACCGGGCTGATTTCCGCCGAACCCTTTGATCTCGACACCACACCCGCACTGGTCGTGGTGGTGCGCGACATCACTCAGCTCAAGGAAACCCAACAGCAACTGCAAACGTCGGAAGAGAAGTTTGCCAAGGCTTTCCATGCCTCGCCGGACGGTTTGCTTTTGTCGCGTCAAAGCGACGGCTTACTGCTGGAAGTCAACGAGGGTTTCAGCCGGATCACCGGGTTCAACAGCGCCATGTCGGTGGATCGCTCGACGCTGGACCTGGGGATATGGGTCAACCTCAACGAACGTAAACAGATGCTCGATCTGCTGCACCGCGATGGCTTCGTCCGTGATTTCAGTTGCCATATTCGCCGCAGCGATGGGCAGATTCGGCTCTGCGAAGTATCGGCCCGGCCGCTGCCGATCGGCGAAGAAGACTGCATGTTGACCATCGCCCGCGACATCACCGAACGCCACCTGATGCAGGAGAAACTGCAACAGGCTGCGACTGTTTTCGAAAGCACCGCAGAAGGCGTGTTGATCACCGACACTCAGCAGCACATCAGCGCGGTCAACCGGGCCTTCACCGAAATCACCGGTTACAGCGAAAGCGAAGCGCTCGGCCATACACCGCGCCTGCTCGCCTCGGGCTTGCACGACAGCGCGTTTTACGCAGCGATGTGGCACCAGCTGACCGATGAAGGTCACTGGCAGGGCGAGATTTCCAACCGGCGCAAGAATGGCGAGTTGTATCCGAGCTGGCTGACGATCAGCGCGGTGCGCAACCGCGACAAGTTCATCACCCACTTTGTTGCGGTGTTTGCCGACATCTCCAGCCTCAAGCACGCCCAGGCCAAACTCGATTACCAGGCGCACCACGACCCACTCACCGGCCTGCCGAACCGCACATTGTTCGAAAGCCGTTTGCTCACGGCACTCAACAACCAGCAGGAAAATGACGGTTTGGGTGCGGTGCTGTTCCTCGATCTCGACCGCTTCAAACACATCAATGACAGCCTCGGTCATCCGGTCGGCGACTTGCTGCTCAAGGGCATCGCCGTACGCCTGAAAGAACAGTTACGCGACATTGATACCGTCGCTCGCCTCGGCGGCGATGAATTCATTATTCTGCTGCCCGGCCTGCAACAGGCCAGCGACGCCGACCATATCGCGCTAAAACTGCTCAATTGCTTCGGCGCACCATTCCAGGCCGGCGAACACGAGTTTTTCATCAGCGCCAGCATCGGCACCAGCCTGTACCCCCGCGACGGTTGCGACGTAGCCACACTGGTGAAAAACGCCGATGCGGCGATGTACCGCTCCAAGGCCAAGGGCCGCAACCGCGTCGAGAGCTACACCCGCGATCTCACAGCGCAGGCCATTGAGCGGGTGGCACTGGAACACGAACTGCGCAGAGCTATCGAGCGCAAGGAGTTGCATCTCTACTACCAACCGAAAATCAGCCTCGACGACCACAGCCTCGTCGGCGCCGAAGCGCTGATCCGCTGGCGGCATCCGACCTTTGGCGAGGTGCCGCCGGAGCACTTCATTCCATTGGCCGAAGAGAACGGGATGATCCTGCAGATTGGCGACTGGGTGCTGGAGACCGCGTGCCGGCAAATGTCCGAGTGGAACCAGATCTACGACAGCCTTGGGCCGCTGTCGGTCAACCTCGCCGGGGCGCAACTGCGTCAGCCGAATCTGCTCGGGCGCATCGAGCAACTGCTCAAGGACAACCATCTCAGGCCGGATTTACTGCAACTGGAAATTACTGAAAATTTCATCATGAGTCAGGCTGAAGAAGCACTGGCAGTGCTGCATCAACTCAAACACCTGGGCGTACAACTGGCGATCGACGACTTCGGCACCGGCTATTCTTCCCTTAGCTACCTCAAGCGTCTGCCGCTGGACATCCTCAAAATCGACCAGTCATTCGTCCGCGGACTGCCCGACGACCCGCACGATGCGGCGATTGTCCGCGCCATCATCGCCTTGGGCCGAAGCATGCAATTCACCGTCATCGCCGAAGGCGTGGAAACCCAGGCGCAACAACAATTCCTCGCCGCCGAAGGCTGCGAACAGATTCAGGGCTACATCGTCAGCCTGCCGCTGCCACCGGAAGAATTCGCCGCAACATTTCTGCGTATTACCGTATCGGATTTTTCGGATAGCACAGCGGAGAAACCGTCGCTATAATCCGCGGCCTACTGAGGGCCTATAGCTCAGTTGGTTAGAGCAGAGGACTCATAATCCTTTGGTCCACGGTTCAAGTCCGTGTGGGCCCACCAAATTGAAAGCCGCGCAAATGCGCGGCTTTTTCTTGGGTGATGGTTTGGTCTTTTCGAGTGCAATGTTCGGAAGACTTCCCGAGGGCTGTAGGCAAGTTCCGAAGCTGTGTTTTCTGGCGACTTGGCGCCTGTTGGGCATTTCTTCGACGAGATACTCTCCGGACATCGCTGCTGATCAGCGGTCGGGATTGGAAACCCGTCGAATTAAAACGCAACAGCCCTATTTTATGGCTGCTGTGCGTGGGACGTTTTCGGACGTGCCGGTTCCTTGGTTCCCGGTTTTCCAACCTGCGCACAGCCGCCACCTATTCGCTTGGAAACGTGTAGAACGGTTCCTCGGACCAAGGAGTATCACCATGCCTGACACAAAACTGCCCCACCCTTCAGACCTAAAACCATCGGCCTCACCCCCTTCATCTACTGCTCCAACCAACCCCTCTTCCATGTAAGCGCTGGCGTCCCGATTGGCGACGCCTTATCCCAGGCCTCCGACCTGCTGTTTCTGGTCAAAGCCTTCGCTGAAGACGCCGCCTACGACAAAAAAAACGACCGTCATGCCTGGGGCGCTCATTTCCTCGCGGCGATGAGCAAAGCGGTGATTGATGATGTGGTAAAGGTCATCAACCATCAAAGCTTTACGGCACGGAATCGAACGCAGGTTTAGAGCCACTTTCCTCGATACTCGCCCCGCTCAATAGGGGCGCCGATGCCACTACAACCTGATATTCAATGATATGTAGCCTGGAAATGATTACGAGGCATGGTGCATCGAGAAGCAGACCAGTATTGTCTGCGAAGCAGATTTATGAGGGAGCCATGAATGGCCGTCAGTAACTACATAGAAGCGGTGGAAATCATTCGTCGACTGGAAGGAGGAATTACACGCCCATTCCTGTGTCGTGCAAACAATGACAAGCACTATGTGGTCAAAGGCTTGGAACTACCGCCCGCCGAACGCATTGCCGAACTGCTCTGCGCCCGTTTGGCTGCTCAGTTCGGCCTACCAATCCCCGAGCACGGCTGTATCTATGTCGATCCAGCCTTGTTGCGTTATAACCCGGAAGCTCGCAGTGATCTCGGACCAGGGGACAGCTATGCCCTTGCCTACGTCGCCGATGCTGCTGACCTGCTGTATTCACAAGCACTACAGGTTCCGAGCGGCCTTCAAAAAGCCGTCTTCGTTTTTGATTACTGGGTCGGTAACAGTGATCGCCAGTTGGGGCCATTTGGTGGCCGTCCAAATCTGCTGATGTGCAGTACCAACAATCAGCTACAGCTGATCGATCACAACCAAGCATTCCAATGGCCACTGGATGCTCCAAGGTTTGCTGAAAGCCATGTGTTCGGCCCCGAAAATCGGGAATGGCGTTTGGATCTGGTCGACAAAGTTGAATACTCTCAGCGGATGCATGACACTGCGGGACGATTTCGTGGCCTATGCTCAGACATTCCCGAAGAGTGGTGTGAGTCCATCGGAGCACTCGGACTGGAAACGCTGCTTGAGGAAATTGAACGCAGCCTGATGCTTTGCCAATCGGACGAATTCTGGAGCGTCCTGAAATGAAATACACCTGTCTTTACAGCATCGTGCGCTTCGCGCCCTTTGCGGAAACCGAAGAGTTTGCCAATGTGGGCATCGTTCTCTCGGCACCTGCTATTGGCCGCATGGAGTACAAACTCGCTCGTAAAAATCTGAAACGGGTCAATCATTTCTTTGAGTGCAGCAACCTATTTGCAAAGGCTATGGAGATAGCCCAAAACGAACTGGACAGCATTCGCCTCATGACAGCAGGCGCTCAAGAATCGCAGATCGTTAACCACTTTCGATTCATGACGGAGCCGAAGGAGTCGATGATTCGCTTCAGCCCCATGCGATCAATACTCGTGGAAAACCTCGATGCGACCTTAGCTACGCTGTTCAACCGCTACATAGATCGCCAAGGCATAGGCCGCGAGCGGCGCGAAGAGATCATGGTTCGAGAGATTCGAGAATTGTTTTCGCACGCGTCTATTCGTAGTTTTCGCGATGACACCCTGACTGGCGATCTGACCAAACTTCATCTTCCCTTGGTACATCGCAACAAGGTCGTGGCGGCTATTAAACCCTTGGCTTTTGACCAGTCAGAGCCCAGCGCAATACTCGATCACTGCGATCAGTGGCTGATGAAATTCGTGAGAGCGGAGCAGGAAGGCATAATTCAGTTGCAAAACGTGCTTATCCCCGTGAGCACTCCTGCGGAGAGTGAATCCCCACGCCACCGCAAAGCGGTACAAGTTGCCAAGGAAAGCATTGAGGCACGTGGTCTGCAGCTGGTTGATTTCCAGGCAACACAGAAAATTGCCGACTTCGCACAGCGCTACGCTTAATAGTTGCTATTTGCTCAATAAAGCCGCGCATTTGCGCGGCTTTTCCGTTTTTATGCGATGTCTATATCTAACCCGTTGAGCCTGTAACATGCGCAGGCCAACCAACCCGCGCCCCATGGAGCCCCTCTTGCCAGACATCCGCCCGCCCGTGCTCGATGAAATCGACCGCCAGTTGATCGCGGCCCTGCAAATCAACGCCCGCGAAAGCGTGGCCATGCTCGCCAGGCAGTTGGGCATTGCACGCACCACCGTAACCTCACGATTGGCGCGCCTGGAAAAAGCCAAGGTGATCACCGGTTACGGGGTACGCCTGGGACAGCGTGTGGTCGATGGCGGGTTGCAAGCCTATGTCGGGATCAAGGTTCAGCCGCGCTCTGGCAAAGAGGTGTTGCGCCGCTTGAGTGCAATGGCGCAGGTGCAGCAGCTGTGTGCGGTGAGTGGCGAATTTGATTATGTGGCGTGGTTGCGCACGGATTCGCCGGAGCAGCTGGATCAGTTGCTGGATCAGATTGGCAGTGTGGATGGGGTTGAGAAGACCACGACATCGATTATTTTGAGTAGCAAGATTGATCGGGGGCAGCCGGTTTAGGCTTCGGTCATGACTTTCTGATTGCCTGATCCGGCCTCATCGCCAGCAGGCTGGTTCCCACAGGGAACAGAGTGAAGCTATAGCTCGTCATTTTGATCGGTAAATAGGCAAAACGACGACACTTTGCGTCTTATTAACGTGTTCTACGCTCCCTAGAATGGCTGGCATCTTTTCCTATACTCAGATGCGCATTGCGCGTCGGGTCGCCAGCAAGGTCAGCCATGAACAAGAACAATCGCCATCCTGCAGACGGTAAAAAGCCAATCACCATTTTCGGCCCGGATTTTCCTTTCGCCTTTGACGACTGGATCGAACACCCGGCTGGCCTCGGCTGCATCCCGGAGCAAAACCTTGGCGCAGAAGTGGCGATTGTCGGCGCCGGCATTGCAGGTCTGGTGGCCGCTTACGAGTTGATGAAGCTGGGCCTGAAACCGGTGGTTTACGAGGCGTCGAAGCTGGGCGGACGCCTGCGTTCGCAGGCGTTCAACGGCACTGACGGTATCGTCGCCGAGCTCGGCGGCATGCGTTTCCCGGTATCTTCTACCGCGTTCTACCACTACGTCGACAAGCTCGGCCTGGAAACCAAACCGTTCCCGAACCCGCTGACGCCGGCCTCCGGCAGCACCGTGATCGACCTGGAAGGCAAAACCCATTACGCACAAAGCCTGAAGGATCTTCCTGCGCTGTTCCAGGAAGTAGCTGACGCCTGGGCGGACGCGCTGGAAGCCGGTTCGCAGTTCGCCGATATCCAGCAAGCCATCCGCGACCGTGATGTGCCGCGCCTCAAAGAACTGTGGAACACCCTGGTGCCGCTGTGGGACGACCGCACGTTCTACGACTTCGTTGCCACCTCCGAGGCCTTCGCCAAACTGTCGTTCCATCATCGCGAAGTGTTCGGCCAGGTCGGTTTCGGCACGGGTGGCTGGGACTCGGACTTCCCTAACTCGATGCTGGAAATCTTCCGCGTGGTGATGACCAATTGCGACGATCACCAGCACCTGGTGGTCGGCGGCGTGGAACAAGTGCCGCAAGGCATCTGGCGTCATGTGCCGGAACGTTGCGTTCACTGGCCAGAAGGCACCAGCCTGAAATCCCTGCACCGTGGCGCCCCGCGTTCCGGCGTGAAAAAAATCGCCCATGCAGCCGATGGTCGTTTCGCTGTCACCGACAACAACGGCGACACCCGCGAATACGCTGCCGTCCTGACCACTTGCCAGAGCTGGCTGCTGACCACCCAGATCGAATGCGACGAAACGCTGTTCTCGCAAAAGATGTGGATGGCGCTCGACCGCACTCGCTACATGCAGTCGTCGAAGACTTTCGTGATGGTCGACCGACCGTTCTGGAAGGACAAAGACCCTGAAACCGGTCGCGACCTGATGAGCATGACCCTCACCGATCGCCTGACCCGTGGCACCTATCTGTTCGACAACGGTGATGACAAGCCAGGCGTGATTTGCCTGTCGTACTCGTGGATGAGCGACGCGTTGAAAATGCTCCCGCACCCGGTGGAAAAACGTGTAGAGCTGGCGCTGAATGCGTTGAAGAAGATCTACCCGAAAGTAGACATCGCCGCGCGCATTATTGGCGATCCGATCACCGTGTCATGGGAAGCCGACCCGCACTTTCTCGGCGCGTTCAAGGGCGCCCTGCCCGGCCACTATCGCTACAACCAGCGCATGTACGCGCACTTCATGCAGGACGACATGCCGGCCGAGCAACGCGGGATTTTCATCGCCGGTGACGATGTGTCGTGGACGCCGGCGTGGGTTGAAGGCGCGGTGCAGACTTCGCTCAACGCGGTGTGGGGGATCATTAAACATTTCGGTGGAGCTACACATAAAGAGAACCCAGGACCGGGTGATGTGTTCAAAGACATCGGCCCTATCGCCCTGCCCGAGTAAGAGGAATTCCTGATGCGTGTAGCCCTTTACCAATGTCCCCCGTTGCCATTGGACCCCGCCGCCAACCTGCAGCGCCTGCATCAGCTGGCGATGGAGGCCAAAGGCGCCGACCTGTTGGTGCTGCCGGAAATGTTCATGACCGGCTACAACATTGGCGCCGAAGCGGTCAGCACATTGGCCGAGGTCTACAACGGTGAATGGGCGCAACAGATCGGCCGGATCGCCAAAGCCGCTGGCCTGGCGATCGTCTACGGTTATCCCGAGCGCACTGCCGACGCTCAGATCTACAACGCCGTGCAGTTGATCGATTCCCACGGCGAGCGCCTGTGCAATTACCGCAAGAGCCATCTGTTCGGGGATCTTGACCGGTCGATGTTCAGCGCCGGTGGAGACGAGGTTCCGGTGGTGGAGCTCAACGGCTGGAAACTCGGTTTCCTGATCTGCTACGACCTCGAATTCCCGGAGAACGCCCGACGGCTAGCCCTCGCCGGCGCCGAGCTGATTCTGGTGCCGACGGCGAACATGATCCCGTTCGATTTCGTTGCCGATGTCACCGTCCGCTCCCGCGCCTTCGAAAACCAATGCTACGTGGCCTACGCCAACTACTGCGGTCATGAGGGCGACATCCACTATTGCGGACAAAGCAGCATCGCCGCGCCGGACGGCAGCCGTATTGCTCAGGCCGGACTGGACGAAGCGCTGATCGTCGGCGAGCTGGATCGGCAGTTAATGGTCGGCTCCCGCACGGCCAATCACTATCTCAGTGATCGTCGGCCTGAACTTTACGGCGCGCTCAACAAGCGCTAATCCGCTAGCATTGGCACTTCACTGTTCTGGAAGTGCCCATGCCTGCGCCGACTCACCCTCGCCCCCACACTGAAACCCTGGCCAACGGCTTGCGCGTGACCCTGCGTCATGTGCCTGGCCTGAAGCGCAGCGCCGCTGCGTTGCGGGTGGCCGCTGGCAGTCATGACGTACCGCTGGCGTGGCCGGGGCTGGCGCATTTTCTTGAGCATTTGCTGTTTCTCGGTACTGAGCGTTTTCCCTCGAGCGAAGGGCTGATGGCCTACGTGCAGCGTCACGGTGGGCAGGTAAATGCCAGCACTCGCGAGCGCACTACCGATTTTTTCTTTGAGTTGCCGACATCGTCATTCGCTGCGGGACTTGAGCGTCTGTCAGACATGCTCGCTCAGCCGCGTATGAATCCGGACGAGCAGTTGCGGGAACGGGAAGTGCTGCAGGCGGAATTTGTCGCCTGGTCACAAGATCCGATGGCGCAGCAGCAGTTTGCGCTGTACGAAGGTTTACCGGCTGATCATCCATTGCGCGGCTTTCATGCTGGCAATCGCGACACTCTCCAGGTCGAACAGCCGGAGTTTCAAAAGGCCCTGACGGACTTTCATCAGCGCTTTTATCGAACCGGGCAAATGACCTTGAGTCTGGTTGGGCCGCAAAGCCTCGAACAGCTACGCGAGTTGGCGGAAACGTTCGCGACGGCTTTGCCGGCTGGGGATAACGTTGCGCAAGCCGCGCCCCCGCCGTTAAGGGTGAAAAGTTATCAACAGGTCGGCGAACGCCAGTGCAATCTGCTGTTTGCATTCGACGCCTTGCCTGACTCATCCGCTGCAGCGTTGGCGTTTCTTTGCCACTCGTTGAACAGCGCCAAGCCCGGTGGATTGCTTATGTATTTGCAGCAGCAGGGCTTGGCTGACAGTTTGAAAGCGGCGCCGCTGTATCAGTTTACTGACCAAGCCTTGCTGCACCTAGCGTTCAACGCACCCTCCGAATCGCTGAACCGTATTGGCGAACAGGTGCGGGACTGGCTGAGCTTCTTCGCGCATCAGGACTGGACGCCGCTACTTGAGGAATACGCAGCCATGCTTGCGCGTCAGCAGCAGGTCAGCGGCGCATTGCAACTGGCGCGGCTCGGCAGCGAACAATTGGGAAGTGGCCTGAGCGCAACCGGCGTTGCTGCCCTCAAACATATCCTTGGCGAGATCGGCACTGTGGATAACTTCAACGCCCATTGGCGTTTGCCGACTGCCAATCCGTTTTTGCGCGCCAACGAACCGCTGGCCAACGCCGGACTGATCCGCGGACAAACCAGCGCTCACCGAGGTTTGCGCACGTTCGCGCAGGATCGTTCGCGCGGCCGTCGCGAGCGCTCGCCGATGCAGTTCAGCCAGGCATTGCCGGACAACGGAGATGAAGGCGCGATTTATCTGCGCTGGCAGATGGAAGCGGCAGCCACCGCGGGCCTGCAAGCGCAACTGCAACGCAGCCTTCGGGAAACAGAGGACGACGCACGTCAGGCCGGGGTTGAATTGTCGTTCAGCACAACCGGCAATCAATGGCTGCTGAAATTGACCGGCCTGCAAGAACCAATGCCGATCGTCCTCGAGCATGCGCTGAAATGTCTGACGCAAGTTGACGCCGATTCCGCGCGAGGTGAGCCGGAAACACCGCTGATAGCGATCCGCCAATTGCTCAAGGCCTTGCCTGAACACTGTCTCCCCTCTGTAGAAACTTCTGGCAATGCCCAGCACCTGTGGACAACTTCCCGCTGGGACGGCCTGGCGTTGGGCCTTGGTGCGCAAACCCAATCAGCCATGGGTCTGGCCCTGAGCCGCATTCCCGGGACACCTGACACTCAAATACCGGCTCCGTCGGCGATCAATGGCCAACACCTGTGGCGCCACATCGACACCGCGTCCAGCGAACACGCGTTGTTGCTGTTCTGTCCAACTGCCAGTCGCAATGTCGCTGATGAAGCCGCTTGGCGCCTGCTCGCGCAGTTGTGTCAGACGCCGTTCTACCAACGCCTGCGGGTCGAGTTGCAGTTGGGTTACGCGGTGTTCAGCACTCTGCGGCAGATGCATGGCCAGACCGGGTTGCTGTTCGGCGTGCAATCGCCGACGTCCGCGCCGGTAGAATTGCTCCGCCATATTCAGCAGTTTATTGAAGAGCTTCCTTCGCTCATTGATGCGACGGACCTCGTCCAGCAACGGCAGAACCTCGCCGATCAATTCAGCGACGAAAATCTATCGACCAAAGATGTGGCCGAACTGCTGTGGCAGGCCAGACTTGCTGGCCACTCGTCGGATTATCTACCGCAACTGGTCAGCGCGATCAATTCGCTGGAACGCCCGGCATTACTCGCAGCCGCGCAACGACTGAACCACGCCGAGGGTGGCTGGCTCTGCCTCGCCAGCGATTCGCCGCTCGGCGCTCCGTGGCAAGCGGCAAAGTGATCATTACCGAGGCTGCAACGAGCTTTCTCGAATATTCACGGGCAATCACGTTGAAATTTTGAGTAACATAGCCGCCTAACTATTTGGAACATCCCCGCGCTGCCGTGGACTATACCTATGGACAGCGCTATCCCATCCACCACCTGAGGAGTAACCCTATGTCCTGGACAAAACCTGCTTACACCGACCTGCGTATCGGCTTCGAAGTCACCATGTACTTCGCCAGCCGCTGAGTTCTGCCTCGTCAGAATTGCAGTGCAACGCCTCGGTTCGCCGGGGCGTTTTATTTTCAGCGTTGAAATGATGGAGCGTTCATGTTCGTCCAGATTCTGGGTTCGGCCGCCGGTGGCGGATTTCCGCAGTGGAATTGCAATTGCGTCAACTGCGCAGGTTTTCGCGACGGCAGCCTGAATGCCAAGGCCCGCACCCAATCGTCCATCGCCATCTCCGATGACGGCGTGAACTGGGTGCTGTGCAACGCCTCGCCGGACATCCGCGCGCAGTTGCAAAGCTTTGCCCCGATGCAACCGGGCCGTGCCCTGCGTGACACCGGCATTAGCGCGATCATCCTGATGGACAGCCAGATCGACCACACCACCGGTCTGCTCAGCCTGCGCGAAGGCTGCCCGCATCAGGTCTGGTGCACGGACATGGTTCATGAAGACCTGAGCACAGGATTTCCGCTGTTCAAGATGCTCACCCACTGGAACGGTGGGTTGAACTGGAACCGCATCGAGCTCGACCAGAGCTTCACCGTTGCCGCGTGCCCGAACCTGCGCTTCACCCCACTGCCATTGCGCAGCGCCGCGCCGCCCTACTCGCCGCACCGCTTCGACCCGCACCCAGGCGACAACATCGGCTTGATCGTCGAAGACGTGAACACTGGCGGCAAACTTTTTTACGCGCCGGGCCTGGGCAAGGTCGACGCGCCGCTGCTGGAGATCATGGCCGGCAGCGATTGCCTGCTGGTGGATGGCACGATGTGGGATGACGATGAAATGCAGCGCCGAGGCGTTGGCACCCGCACCGGTCGCGAGATGGGCCACTTGGCGCAGAACGGCCCCGGCGGCATGCTCGAAGTGCTGGAGCAATTGCCCGAACAGCGCAAAGTGCTTATCCACATCAACAACACCAACCCGATTCTCGATGAAGATTCGCCGGAGCGCGCGGAACTGGCGCGGCGTGATGTTGAAGTGGCGTTCGATGGCATGAGTATTGTGCTGTAGCTGATGGCCCCATCGCTGGCAAGCCAGCTCCCACAAGGTTCTGTGGCGTACGCAAAATCTGTGGGAGCTGGCTTGCCAGCGATGGCGTCCTGACAGACACCACAGAATCCAATGGTTGTTCCCGGAGAACAGACATGACTGATACGCCAATGTCCCCTACAGAATTCGAAGCAGCCCTGCGCGCCAAGGGCGCGTATTACCACATCTACCATCCGTACCATGTGGCGATGTACGAAGGCCGCGCCACCCGCGAGCAAATTCAGGGCTGGGTCGCCAACCGCTTCTACTATCAGGTGAACATCCCCCTGAAAGATGCGGCGATCCTCGCCAATTGCCCGGATCGCGAAATCCGCCGCGAGTGGATTCAGCGCCTGCTCGATCACGACGGTGCCCCCGGTGAAGATGGCGGTATCGAAGCGTGGCTGCGGCTCGGCCAGGCTGTCGGCCTCGACCCTGATCAACTGCGTTCGCAGGAACTGGTGTTGCCCGGCGTGCGCTTCGCCGTCGATGCCTACGTCAACTTCGCCCGCCGCGCCAATTGGCAGGAAGCCGCCAGCAGCTCATTGACCGAACTGTTCGCGCCGCAGATTCACCAATCGCGTCTGGACAGTTGGCCGCAGCATTACCCGTGGATCGACCCGACCGGCTACGAGTACTTCCGCACTCGCCTCGGCCAGGCACGGCGCGATGTCGAGCACGGCTTGGCGATCACGCTGGAACACTACAAGACGCGCGAAGGCCAGGAGCGCATGCTGGAAATTCTCCAGTTCAAACTGGACATTCTTTGGAGCATGCTCGATGCCATGAGCATGGCCTACGAACTGAACCGCCCGCCATATCACAGCGTGACCGAGCAACGCGTCTGGCATAAAGGAATCACCTTATGAGTTTCGACCGCAGCAAGACCCCGACCTGGCGTCCCGGCTACCGGTTCCAGTACGAACCGGCGCAAAAAGGCCACGTGCTGCTGTACCCCGAAGGCATGATCAAACTCAACGAGACGGCCGCGCTGATCGGTGGTTTGATTGACGGTGAACGGGATGTCGCGGCGATCATCGCCAAACTCGACGAGCAATTCCCCGGCGTGCCCGAGCTCGGTGATGACATCGAGCAATTCATGGAGGTTGCCCGTGCGCAGCACTGGATCACTCTTGACTGATCTGCCGCCCAAGCCCGAGGTCGGTCTGCCACTGTGGCTGCTCGCCGAGCTGACGTATCGCTGCCCGCTGCAATGCCCGTACTGCTCCAATCCACTGGATTTCGCCGAGCAGGGTAAAGAGCTGAGTACCGAACAGTGGATCAAGGTATTTCGCGAAGCACGGGAGATGGGCGCGGCGCAGTTGGGCTTTTCTGGTGGTGAGCCGCTGGTGCGCCAGGACCTCGCCGAGCTGATAGCTGAAGCGCGCAAATTGGGGTTCTACACCAACCTGATCACCTCTGGCATCGGCTTGACCGAGCAGAAAATCAGCGACTTCAAGAAGGCCGGCCTCGACCACATCCAGATCAGTTTCCAGGCCAGCGACGAGCAAGTGAACAACCTGCTCGCCGGCTCGAAAAAAGCCTTCGCGCAGAAGCTGGAAATGGCCCGTGCCGTGAAGGCCCACGGCTATCCGATGGTGCTGAACTTCGTCACTCATCGGCACAACATCGACAAGATCGACCGCATCATCGAGCTGTGCATTGCGCTGGAAGCCGACTTCGTCGAGCTCGCCACTTGCCAGTTCTACGGTTGGGCGCAGCTCAATCGTGTCGGTCTGTTGCCGACCAAAGAGCAACTGGTCCGCGCCGAACGCATCACCAACGAATACCGCGCCAAACTGGAAGCCGAAGGGCATCCATGCAAGCTGATTTTCGTGACCCCGGACTACTATGAAGAACGCCCGAAAGCCTGCATGAACGGCTGGGGCAGTATTTTTCTGACAGTCACACCGGACGGCACCGCCCTGCCTTGTCATGGCGCCCGCCAGATGCCGGTAAAATTTCCCAATGTGCGCGACCACAGCATGCAGCACATCTGGTACGACTCGTTCGGCTTCAACCGCTTTCGCGGTTACGACTGGATGCCAGAGCCGTGCCGCTCCTGCGACGAAAAGGAAAAGGACTTCGGCGGCTGCCGTTGCCAGGCATTCATGCTTACCGGTGATGCGAGCAACGCCGACCCGGGGTGCAGCAAATCCGAACATCACGGTGTGATCCTTGCGGCCCGCGAAGAAGCCGAGCACGCCACCCAAACCATCGAACAACTGGCCTTCCGCAATGAACGAAACTCGCGCCTCATCGCTAAAGGCTGAGCCTTTCAGCGCCGCCCAAGCCGTCGCTGCCGGAATGGATTTTGCCGAACTGCAACTCGGTGCCAACGGTTTGTTCTGGAACGAATATCGCCCGGAAGATGCCGCGTGCCGAATCTGGCACTGGCGCGACGGCGTGGCGAAATGTCTGACACCCACGGGTTTCAGCGTGCGCAGTCGGGTGTACGAATATGGCGGCGGAGCGTTTTGTCTGACGCCTGACGGTGTGGTTTTCGTTAATGAGGCGGATCAGCAGCTTTATCGGCAAACACTGGATGGCTCGCCCGAGGCGCTGACATCAGGCGAGTGCCGCTATGGCGATGTGAATTTTGCCGACGGCCAGATTCTGGCAGTCGAGGAAAATGGTGATCAACATCGACTGGTCGCAATCGCTCTGGCCGATGGCACGCGCAGCCTGGTGGCCGAGGGTGCGGATTTTTATGCCGCGCCGACCATCAGTCCAAATGGGCAGCGAATGGCATGGATTGAATGGAGCCGTCCGCATCAACCGTGGACGTCAACCCGTTTGATGGTGGCCGAGCGTTCCGGGCAAAGCATTTCAGCGCCCCGCTGCGTAGCGGGTGACGCCATTGAAGAGTCGATTCAACAGCCGCGTTTCGACGCAAAAGGACAGCTTTACTGTCTGACCGACCGCGCGGGCTTTTGGCAGCCTTATGTCGAATCAATGGATGGATTCCAGCCATTGCCCAGCGCGCAAGCGGATCACGCGCCTGCGCCGTGGCAAATGGGCGGCTGCACCTGGCTGCCACTGGCTGATGGTTATCTGGCCAGTTGGAGTGAAGGTGGTTTCGGTCGCCTCGCCTTGAACGACGAAGACTTCACCGGCGATTACAGCCGCTTCCGGCATCTGGCACTGGATGAGCGATTCATCTATTGCATCGCAGCCTCGCCGATCAGCCCTTCGGCGGTGATCGCCATTGACCGCGCATCCCATCAAGTAAAAGTGCTGGCCGGCGGCGTTGCGCCGCTGTCCGCCGAACGCATCAGCCGCCCGCAAACCCTGCGCTACCCAAGCGGTTCGGGCGAGGCGCACGGGTTCTTTTATCCGGCGATGAGTGGTGAAACGAAGCCGCCGCTGGTGGTGTTCATCCATGGCGGCCCGACCTCGGCCTGCTACCCGATGCTCGATCCGCGCATCCAATACTGGACGCAACGCGGCTTCGCCGTCGCCGATCTCAACTATCGCGGCAGCAGCGGCTATGGCCGGGAATATCGACAGGCGTTGCATCTGAGTTGGGGTGACGTCGATGTCGAAGACGCCTGCGCCGTGGTCGACTATCTCGCCAGACAAGGCCTGATCGACGGTGATCGCGCGTTCATCCGTGGCGGCAGCGCTGGCGGCTACACGACGCTGTGCGCTCTCGCTTTCCATCAAGTGTTCCGCGCCGGCGCCAGCCTCTACGGGGTCAGCGATCCGGTCGCCCTTGCCCGTGCAACGCACAAGTTCGAAGGCGATTACCTGGACTGGCTGATAGGCGATCCCGAACAGGACGCCGAGCGCTACGCCGCCCGCACACCCTTGCTCCACGCAAGCAATATCCGCGTGCCGGTGATTTTCTTTCAGGGTGAACTGGACGCCGTCGTCGTCCCGCAACAAACCCGCGACATGGTCACGGCGCTGGAGCAGAACGGCATTCCGGTCGAGGCGCACTACTACGCCGACGAACGCCACGGCTTTCGTCGAGCGGTGAATCAGGCGCATGCGTTGGAGCGGGAGTGGACGTTTTATCGGCGGGTGATGGGATTGGCGGACTGAAAGCTGCGCCCACCCGTCTGAATAGCGGTGCCCCAATCGCGAGCAGGCTCACTCCTACAAAGAATTTGTGAACCGCATAAATCCCTTTGTAGGAGTGAGCCTGCTCGCGATAGCTATCTATCTGGCGCCGCCGGGCTCAACGCTTGGCGATGATATACACCGCGTGCACGATCCCCGGAATGTAACCGCACAACGTCAGCAGAATGTTCAGCCAGAATGCTCCGCCAAATCCGACCTGCAGAAACACACCCAGTGGCGGCAACAGAATGGCGATGATGATACGAATGAAATCCATGGGTCAGCTCCTGATTGGGGGTTGGCTCGCTTGAGCCATACACGCTAATGACCCGTGCCGTTCGTCAGGGTTCAGTGCCAATTGCAGCATTAATAGCGCACTGCCAGCTCAGGCAAGAATCTGCAGCCCGTGTTTTTGCACAATGCTAAGTAACTTCAACGCCATTCCGCTTGGGTGTTTGTCGCCAGATTCCCACTGCTTGACTGTCGAGGCACTGGTATTCAAATAGCGCGCAAACACTGGTTGGCTGACATTATTACGCTCTCGCAACGCTTTGATCTGATCCGCCTGAATCGCATCAGGAACCGTTGCCAGACATGAATCATCGAACTCTCGCATCGTCGCCTTACTGATTGCACCCACGGAAAGCAGGGCACTGGCCGACTCATGTATGGATTCAAAAACTTCACTCTTGAATTTTTTACTCATGAAATATCTCCACAAACTCCTTCATAGCCAGTAATCCCTGGATTTGGACTTCGGTAAGCTGCGCGTAGACCTTCGCCAACTTGCGTAGATCCTTCAACTCCGCAGGGCTGATATTGCTTCGATCCTGCTTGGCAAACAGCACTTGATAGATCCAATAGCGCCCACCTTTTGCCAAAACAAGCGAACGGTGACGGTTGGAATTGAGGCGTTTTTTCCATACGCCACCGCCAAGATCGTCTGCTTGACCATCGAGCATCTGGACAAATGCTTCCTTGAGCTCCCCATCAGATATCCATGCTCTGCCGGCCTGTATCGCGAAACCCTTGGTCTTGAACAACCTGAAAGACATCGGTATCCCTTCCAAATATATACCACCTAGTGGTACAGATCACAAAGCCCGACCTCTACGACATCGGTTCACTGGCACCCGCATTCCCTGCAGGCCCCTTTCTAAAAAAGCATTGGCTCAACTATCTCTCAAGCGCTAAATCGATTTGGCAAAATCCGGCCACAAAAAAACGCCCCACGCCAAAAGAATCAGGCGTGGGGCGTGCGTTATACCGCGAGACGGTTCATGAAATCGGGTGGGAAAGATCGGGTCAGACGGCAATCCCTTTGCGGCATTGCAGTTGTGCGGTGCGCACTCGGGAGAAGGCCCGGGCCAGGCGCAGGAGCATTTCGTCGATGTTGGCCTTGCTGACGCTGAGTGCCGGGGTGAAGCGCAGGCAGTTGGCTTGTGGGGCGTTGAGTATCAGCCCTTCATGCAGCGCTGCTTTGACTACGGCATCTGCTGAATCATCCGACAGGGTCAAACCCCAGAACAGGCCTTGCCCGCGCAGATCGCCGTGATCATAACGATGCGCCAGCCGTGCGAGGCCTTCACGAAGATGCTGGCCGTTGTCCCCAACCTGTTGCAGGAAGGCGCGATCCTGAACGCTGTCGAGCACCACCAGCCCTGCCGCGGTCATCAGTGCGTTGCCATGATGCGTGCCGCCCAGTTCGCCCTCGTCGAAACAGCAAGCTTTGCCGCGCGCCAGCAGCGCCGCCAATGGCACGCCACCGCCCAAGCCTTTGCCGAGCACGACGATGTCGGCGCGCACGCCGTAGGACTGTTCGGCAAGCAAGGTGCCGCAACGGCCGATGCCGGTTTGCACTTCGTCGAGGATCAGCAGAATCCCCAGTTCGCGGCACAGGCGTTCGACACCTTTGAGGTAGCGATCGGTCGCCGGGACAACCCCGGCATCGCTCTGGATCGGCTCAAGCATGATCGCCACGGTCTGCGCGTCGACGGCGTCATGCAGCGCCGACAGATCGTTGAACGGCACCAGATCGAATCCCGGCAGCAGCGGTGCAAAGCGATTGTGCAGGTTGCAACTGTCCGACGCCGAGATCGTCGCCAGACTACGACCATGACAACCCTGCCTGGCCACAATGATTCGCGAGGCGCCGCCACGATGCAGTTGACCCCACTTTCGTGCCAGTTTGATCGCCGCCTCGCAGGCTTCGCTGCCGCTGTTGAGCAGGTACGCCTGATCGCTGGAGGTGCTGGCACACAGCCGTTCGGCGAGGCTGAGCATGCCGCGGTTGTGCAGACTGAAACCGGGATTAATCAGCGCTTGGGCCTGACTGGCGATGGCTTTGACCAAAGCCGAAGGACTGTGGCCAAGACTATTGGCGCCGCCGGCCTGGGAGAAATCGAGGTAAGCGCGATCGTTGCTGTCCCACAGCCACGACCCCTGACCCCGAACGAAAACCTGCTGCGGCCGTTCAACGCTCGGCATCAGGCGATCGCTATTCAGGCTGTCATGCGCATCGGAATGCTCGGCATCGAAGACAAGGTCATCGAGGCTTGGCGCAGGGCGCCGCAGATTGAACAAATTCATTGGAAAAAACCTCGTTCGAGGTTTTTTGAACTGCCTATGCAAACACTGTCGCAGCAAAAGCTATTCATCGCGCGCTCTGGCCCTGTAAGCCTTGTGATTGCGGTTAGACTAGGCGCACTGACGGCCTCGGGCCATTTCGATTTATCAGCATTTTCGATAAGCATTACTTATGGATTTCAAACAACTGCGTTATTTCGTCGCGGTCTACGAGGAAGGTCATGTCGGACGGGCTGCCGAACGCCTGTCGATCTCCCAACCCGCGCTGTCACAGCAGATCCGCCATCTCGAGCAAAATCTCGACGTCACCCTGTTCGAACGCAGCAGCAAACGCCTGCTGCCGACCCTCGCTGCCCACACGCTGTACAACCACGCGCTGCCATTGCTCGACGGGCTGCAACGCGCGCGCGAAGCGCTCGGCAACTTCAAGGGCCAGGCTTTGCGCACCTTGGCGATTGGTGTCTTGCAAACCGTACACACCAGTCTGGTGCCGCAAATGCTTGAGCGAGTGCGCAAGGCGCAACCGCATCTGGTGGTGCAGATTTATGAATTGACCGGGCTGGAGATTGAACGGCGTTTGCTTAACGGCTCACTGGATATCGGCATCAGCTATCTGCCGCCACGTCAGCCAGGGCTGCATGGCGTGATGCTGTACGAAGATGAACTGACACTGGTCATCCCGGCGGACCATCCGTTGCGTGAATTCAAGAAGGTTTCGATTCGCCAGGCGGCCGAATTGCCGATGCTGTTACTGGGCGAGGAGTTTCAGATCCGCCAGATCTGGCAGGCGCAATTGACCAGCCTTGGCCGTCGCCCGCAAGTGCAGGCCGAGCTGAACAATATGCTGGGGATTCTCGACAGTCTGCCGCACACCAAACTGGCAACGGTGCTGCCCGGTCACTCGCAAAAAGAGTACGACGACGAGGATCTGCTGTGGAAACCGCTGAGCGAGCCACGGGTGCCGTTGAAAGTCGGGCTGGTGTGTCGCGACGTGCAACGTCAGCAAGCTTCGCTGGCGCTACTGCGGACATTGCTGGAAGAGGTCATGGGGCGCGATGAGAAAGCGTTAAAGAGCCCGCCACCACTGGACTCCCTGACCTGAAAACTTTTCTTCAGGCAAAAGAAAACCCCGCCGAAGCGGGGCTTTGCAGACTGTTTCCCTGACATCCATTTCACTCCGCCACCCTGGCAGAATCCTACGTGTCCGTGTTGTTGCTTTGCGCTTCCTGCGCGACGTCCATGAAATGTAGATTAGCCGTGGATCCAATCTACGCATATGGGAGAACAGCAGCACGTCATGTAAGCGATTGCTTACATAACGGTATCAGATCAGAACTGAGCTGCATCCAGCAGGTACAGCGACTCACTACCGGCCTTCACCGACGCGCTCAACGAGTGAATGCGCGGCAGCAGACGGGCGAAGTAGAAGCGCGCGGTGCCAAGCTTGCTGGCATAGAAATCTTCCTGCGCCTCCTTACCCAGCGCGGCTTTGGCCATCAGTGCCCACATGTAGGCGTAGGCCACGTAACCAAACGCCTGCAAATATTCGACCGAAGCCGCGCCAATTTCGTGCGGATTGTTTTTCGCCCGATCCAGCACCCACGACGTCAGCTCGTCGAGCGTTGCGACGGCGTCGTTCAACGGCTTGGTAAATTCGCCGAGATCCGCACTGGCAGTCGCGGTGAAGTGGCGGATTTCGTCAGCGAACAGTTGATAGAACGCTCCACCGCTGCCGACGATCTTGCGACCCACCAGATCCAGCGCCTGAATGCCGTTGGTGCCTTCGTAGATCTGGGTAATGCGCACGTCACGTACCAGTTGTTCCTGGCCCCACTCGCGGATGTACCCGTGGCCGCCGAAAATCTGCTGGCCGTGCACGGTGGTTTCCAAACCCAGATCGGTGAGGAACGCCTTGGCAACCGGCGTCAGCAACGCCACCAGGTCTTCCGCACGCTTACGCGTCACCGCGTCTTCGCTGAACTTGGCGGTGTCGAGTTGCATCGCCACGTAAGTGGAGAATGCGCGGCCACCTTCGTTCGAGGCTTTCATGGTCAGCAGCATGCGACGCACGTCCGGGTGGACGATGATCGGGTCAGCGACTTTGTCTTTGTTTTGCGCGCCCGTCGGTGAGCGGCTTTGCAGGCGGTCGCGAGCGTATTCGACGGCGTTCTGGTAGGAGCGCTCGCCAGTCGCAAGGCCTTGGATGCCGACGCCCAGACGCTCGTAGTTCATCATGGTGAACATCGCCGCCAGGCCTTTGTTCGGCTCACCGACCAGGTAACCGACGGCTTCGTCGAAGTTCATCACGCACGTCGCGGATGCCTGGATGCCCATCTTGTGTTCGATCGAACCACAGTTGGCCGGGTTGCGCGCGCCCAGGCTGCCATCGGCATTGACCATGAACTTCGGCACGAGGAACAGCGAGATGCCTTTCGGGCCCGCCGGTGCGTCCGGCAGTTTGGCCAGCACCAGGTGGATGATGTTTTCGGTGAGATCGTGTTCACCACCGGTGATGAAAATCTTGGTGCCGCTGACCTTGTAGGAACCGTCGGCCTGAGGTTCGGCTTTGGTGCGGATGATGCCCAGGTCGGTACCGGCGTGCGGCTCGGTCAGGCACATCGAACCTGCCCAAACGCCGGCGTACATGTTCGGCAGGTACGCGGCTTTCAGCTCTTCGCTGGCGTGGGCGTTGATCGACAGGCACGCGCCGGCAGTCAGCATCGGATACAGACCGAAGGACAGGCTCGCGGAGTTGACCATTTCTTCGACCTGCGCCGACACGGCTTTGGGCATGCCCATGCCGCCGTATTGCGGATCGCCACCAACGCCAACCCAACCGCCCTCGGCGTAAGTCTGATAAGCCTGTGGAAAACCGGCCGGCGTGGTGACGGCACCGTCCGCCCAGTGACAACCTTCTTCATCAGCGGCACGGCTCAGCGGCGCGATGCTTTTGCTGGTGACCTTGCCGGCCTCTTCGAGAATCGCTTCAACGGTCTCGGCGTCGACGGTCTCGGCCAGCGCCGGCAATTGCGCCCAAAGTTTGGCGACCTCGAACACTTCATTGAGGACGAAGCGCATATCGCGCAGCGGCGCTTTGTAGTCAGCCATGGCAAACCTCGCAAGATCTAAACAGGTGATTCGTGGGAATGTGTTTTCGTTGAGCCGGAGTGTACCTCAACAACTTTTGCGACACATAGGGTCAGCCGGTGACTGATTTGTTATTTTTAGTCACCAGAAAAAGTTCGCAGCCCTCAACAGCTCATACAGGCAAAAAACGATCCCGCGTAGGAGCTGCCGAAGGCTGCGATCTTTTGATCTACCTTAAAGCGCAAACATTTCGGCCGGCAGCTTCATCAAACAATCACTCCCCGCCTCAATCGCCGCACGATGCGCCGCCGTGCGTGGCAGCAACCGCTTGAAGTAAAACTCGCAGGTGGCCAATTTACCCCGAAGATAATCCGCCTCCCCCTCGCCCGCATCCAGTTGCGCTTGCGCCACCAGCGCCATGCGCAGCCACAGATAGCCGAGGATGATGTAACCGCTGTACATCAGATAATCCACCGACGCGGCACCGACCTCGTCCGGGTTCTTCATCGCCGCCATACCGACCTTCATGGTCAGGTCGCCCCACTGCTGGTTGAGCTCATTGAGCTGCGTGACAAAGCTCCCCAGTTGCGGATGCCCCTCGTTCGTCGCGCAGAACTTGTGGACGATTTTGGTAAAGCCGCGCAGCAACTTGCCTTGGCTGCCGAGTACCTTGCGCCCAAGCAGATCGAGTGCCTGAATGCCGTTGGTGCCTTCGTAGATCGGCGCAATGCGGCAATCGCGCACCAACTGCTCCATGCCCCATTCGCGAATGAAACCGTGACCACCAAAAATCTGCATGCCGAGATTGGTCACTTCCAGCCCGGAGTCGGTCATGAATGCTTTGCAGATCGGCGTAAGGAACGCCAGCAAGTCTTCCGCTTCCTGACGCGCCTCGGCATCGCTGTTTAGATGGGCGACATCGAGCAGTTGCGCGGTGAAATAAGTCAGCGCACGGTTGCCTTCGTTGAAGGCTTTCATGGTCAGCAACATGCGCCGCACGTCCGGGTGGACGATGATCGGGTCGGCCGGTTTGTCCGGGGCTTTGGCGCCGGTCAGCGAACGCATCTGCAGGCGGTCGTTAGCGTATTTGATGGCACCCTGGAAACTCGCTTCGCCCAGGCACAAGCCCTGCATCCCGGTGCCGAGCCGCGCGTGGTTCATCATGGTGAACATGCAGTTCAGGCCCTTGTTCGGCTCACCGATCAAGAAGCCTTTGGCGCTATCGAAGTTCAGCACGCAAGTGGCCGAGGCCTTGATGCCCATCTTGTGCTCGATCGAGCCGCAGGAAACGCCATTGCGCTCCCCCGCCTCGCCCGACGCATCCGGGAGGAATTTTGGCACGATGAACAACGAGATGCCTTTTGTTCCCGCGGGCGCATCCGGCAACTTGGCCAATACCAGATGGATGATGTTTTCGCTCATGTCGTGCTCACCGGCAGAGATGAAAATCTTGCTGCCAGTGACCGTGTAACTGCCGTCGGCCTGAGGCACGGCGCGGGTTTTGATGATACCCAGATCGGTGCCGCAGTGGGCCTCAGTCAGGCACATGGTGCCGGTCCACTGGCCAGCGGTGAGTTTGCTCAGGTAAGTGTCTTTCTGATCGGCCGTGCCGTGGGCATGGATCGCCGACATCGCGCCGTGAGTCAGTCCCGGGTACATGCCCCAGGACGTGTTGCTGGAGCCGACCATTTCGCTGATCACCAGCCCCAGCGAACTCGGCAAGCCCTGACCGCCGTAAACCGGATCTGCCGCCAGACCATGCCAGCCGCCCTCGACGTATTGTGCGAAGGCTTGCTTGAAGCCTGTAGGCGTTGTCACCACACCGTTGTCGAAATGACAGCCCTCTTCGTCACCGCTGCGATTGAGCGGTGCCAGAACGTTCTCGCAGAACTTCGCGCCTTCTTCGAGGATCGCGCTGATCATGTCCGGGCTGGCGTCGTGGGCGCCAAGGGCTGCGTAGTTGGTGTGGAAGTCGAAGACGTGATCGATCAGAAAACGCATGTCGCGCAGCGGGGCTTTGTACTCGGGCATGGTGGCTTCTCCGTCAGCAGGTTTCCTTGAAACTACTGCCGGCCACCACGCCCCACAATCACTGTCCAGACGCTGAATGCGCCGTCATCACTCAACCCGCAGCGGTGTCCATGCGCACCGCGCCACGACGGTTCTGGCCGAACGCGACCACGCAGTTGCGCCCCGCGCCCTTGGCACTGTAGAGCGCCTCGTCCGCAGATTTGAGCACTTGCTCCGGGTTGCGCTGCTCCAACCGCTCAGCGACGCCGATACTCACCGTCACCGACACGCTGGAAGCGCCGGAACCGGCGCGACGCTGGCGACCTTGCTGATCGTCGTTCGGGCGGTTTTCCTGATTACGCAACTGGATGCTATAGGACGCAATCGACTCGCGAATAACCTCAAGGTGTGGCATGCACTCCTCAAGGGTTTTGCCTGCGAACACCAGGGCAAATTCCTCACCGCCATAGCGATATGCCCTACCGCCTCCGCTGATTTTGGACAGTTTGCTGGCGACCAGTCGCAGCACCTGGTCACCGACATCGTGGCCGTGGGTGTCGTTGAATTTCTTGAAGTGGTCAACGTCGCTCATTGCCAGCACATAGTTGCGCCCCAAGCGCTGCATGCGTTCATTGAGCGCACGGCGGCCCGGCAAACCGGTGAGTTCGTCGCGGAAGGCCATTTGATAAGCCTCGTGTGCCACGGCGGCAGCAATCATCAACATCACCTGGCTGCACATGATGTTCAGGGTAAACGGCAGGATGAAGGTTTTCGGCAGCATCCAGAACACCCCGAGCAAACCGACCAGTTGCGCCGCATGCAGTGGACGCGGGTTGCGCCAGTATTGCCAGGCCAGCAGCAGGAATGCCGAGATGAACACCGGATATGACAACTGGATCAGGCTCATCCACGCGCCGTGGAGCGCCGGCCAGCGAATTTCCGAGAGCCACATCAGCAACGCCTGTGGGTAACTTTGCTCAAGCCCCAGCGCCACACTGCCGAAGGCCAGCAACACGGCGAACCGCGCGACCATGTCCTGAAACAGGTGCGTGCGCTCTTGCCACGCAGCGAACAGACCGAACAACAGTGGCAGCAACAGGCAGACCAGATGGAAGACCACGGCGGCGTCTTCACGCACTTTGCCGTTGTCGCGGTAATAGTCGGTCTGGGTGTCGAGCAAAAAGTAGGCGATGTACACCGTGAGCATCAGAAACAGTTCGCGCTGACGTCGGTAAACCGCGCAGTAAGCGCCCCCCAGCAGCAGGACCAGAGTCGGCAATACGTTGAACAGGGAAGTGAAGAACACGTTGAGGTCTTTGACATACGCAGCCGACAACCCCGCGAGCAACAACAGCAGAGAAGGTAGGAAATGGCTGAAACGTACAGCGGAAGAACGTGGCAAGGGTAAAGCTCCGACCCGTCATGGCAAAGAGATGGCATTGTGCCTGCAATGTGGCCAGTTAAGCACACAGAATGTGATCCAGATCACATGCAGTCTCTTTAACGGCCGCAAACCCTGATTTCTGAGCTTTCGAACAAGGTTTTTTGCCCCCTTGGAGATGAAATTTCCTTCATGGCCATCATGCTTGATGGCCATGAACGAGATTTCTTACTGCGATACCCAAGGCCCGAGGAAATTCGCGCATAAAAAAACCGCTGCCCCGAAGGAGCAGCGGTTTTTCAACAGACCGCGTTAAGGCTTAGTAGCCCAGTGCGAAGTCTTCTTCTTTCATGTCCATCAGGTTGCTTGCGCCCGACAGCATGGTGGCCACGTGAGTACGGGTACGCGGCAGGATGCGCTGGAAGTAGAAGCGCGCGGTTTGCAGCTTGGCGGTGTAGAACGCCGCATCGCCAGTACCTTCTGCCAGCTTCTCGGCTGCCAGACGTGCCATGTCGGCCCAGAAGTAGGCCAGGCAGGCATAACCGGAGTACATCAGGTAGTCCACGGAGGCCGCGCCGACTTCTTCGCGATCTTTCATGGCGGCCATACCGACCTTCATGGTCAGCTCGCCCCATTCCTTGTTCAGTGCAGCCAGCGGCGTGACGAACTCTTGAACCGCTTCGTTGCCTTCGTTGGTCTGGCAGAACTTGTGGACGATCTTGGTGAAGCTTTTCAGCGCTTCGCCTTGAGTCATCAGCACTTTGCGGCCCAGCAGGTCGAGTGCCTGGATACCGGTGGTGCCTTCGTACAGCATCGAGATGCGGCTGTCGCGAACGTTCTGCTCCATGCCCCACTCGGCGATGAAGCCGTGGCCGCCGTAGATCTGCACGCCGTGGTTGGCGGACTCGAAACCGACTTCGGTCATGAAGGCTTTGGCGATTGGCGTCATGAAGGCCAGCAGTGCGTCGGCTTTCTTCTTCTCTTCTTCGTCCACGCCGTACTTGACGATGTCGACCTGTTTGGCAGTGAAGTAAACCATCGCGCGGTTGCCTTCGGCGAATGCCTTCATGGTCAACAGCATGCGGCGTACGTCAGGGTGCACGATGATCGGGTCCGCGGCTTTTTCCGGCGCTTTCGGACCAGTCAGGGAGCGCATCTGCAGACGATCGCGAGCGTATTTCAGGCCACCCTGGAAACCGATTTCGGCGTGGGCCAGACCTTGCAGAGCGGTACCCAGACGTGCGGTGTTCATAAAGGTGAACATGCAGTTCAGGCCTTTGTTCGCCGGGCCGATCAGGAAACCAGTGGCGCCGTCGAAGTTCATCACGCAAGTGGCGTTGCCGTGAATGCCCATCTTGTGTTCAAGCGAACCGCAAGTCACAGCGTTGCGTGCACCGACGGTGCCATCAGCATTGGGCATGAACTTTGGAACGATGAACAGGGAGATGCCTTTGGTGCCAGCAGGCGCATCCGGCAGGCGGGCCAACACGATGTGGACGATGTTGTCGGCCATGTCGTGTTCACCGGCCGAGATGAAGATCTTGGTGCCGGAAACTTTGTAGGAACCGTCAGCCTGAGGTTCGGCCTTGGTGCGCAGCATGCCCAGGTCGGTGCCACAGTGCGGCTCGGTCAGGCACATGGTGCCGGTCCATTCGCCCGAAACCAGTTTGGTCAGGTAGGCGTCTTGCTGTTCAGGGGTGCCGTGCTCGGAGATGGTGTTCATCGCGCCGTGCGACAGGCCTGGGTACATGCCCCACGACCAGTTGGCTTCGCCAACCATTTCGCTGACAGCCAGACCCAGCGACTCAGGCAGACCCTGACCACCGTGCTCGACATCGTGCGCCAGGCTTGGCCAGCCGCCTTCGACGAATTGCTTGTAAGCCTCTTTGAAGCCAGTCGGGGTTTTCACGCCGGACTCGCTCCAGGTGCAACCTTCGATGTCGCCCACGCGGTTCAGCGGCGCCAGTACCTGCTCACAAAACTTGGCGCCTTCTTCGAGAATGGCGTCAACCATGTCCGGAGTTGCGTCTGCGCAAGCCGGAAGGCTCTGATAGTGCGCTTCGTAGCCGAGCAGCTCGTCACGAACGAAGCGAATATCACGCAAGGGGGCCTTGTAGTCAGGCATAGCGATAAACCTCTGCTGATGTAACCGGGAATGAACGACCGTGTTGATTTGTTGTGACGGTCAAACAGTTGTTTGAAACATACGTTTACGCCGAAATCTTGTCAAGCGTCGATCTTTTGCCGTTCGTCATCGCATCCTCCAAACACCGGACACAGCAAACCGCCATCGACTCGATCGAGTCATGGGCGATAAAAAGAAGATTAGTTGAGGGAGAAGGACTTACAACGAAAAACGCCGCGACGATGCGCGGCGTTCAGCATGCTGGAAGCAATGGAAATCAGGCGAATGTATCGATGATCGTACCGAGCACTTCGTCGGATGCCTTGACGACTTTCACACCCAGCTCAGCCTGGATCTTGCCCTGAGACATCTCGACGATGTTGCTCGCCACATCTGACTGCTGCGCACGATCCAGTCCACGCAGACGATCAACCTGCACTTCGGAAGACTGGCTGGTGACCGAACGTTCAATGGTGTTGTTGGCGATCTGGCTGGCCGCCTGATCGACGCGATTCTGCCCGGTCTGAATCGAGCTCAAACCCGCATAAAAAGCTGTGTTACCGGAGATTTCCATAACTGGTCTCATCCTTGGTAAGGATCAATAGTCGCCATTGAACCAGAGGCGCCAGAAAAACACCCGTCAAAAACACTAATGGCACAGTGCCTGCCCATAGGCAAAACCTTAGTCGAGCAGATCCAATTGCAAATGCTCAGCCACCGCTTCGGCGCTCAGCGCCTTGAGCTTGGGCACCCGCCCCAGACACGGCGCGGGAATCCGCTCGGCGAGCGTCGCCAGATTTTCCTCCAGCCGCGAAGTCTTCGGATCAATGATATTCGCCACCCACCCCGCCAGTTGCAGGCCATCTCGGGCAATCGCCTCGGCTGTCAGCAACGCATGGCTGATGCAACCCAGCCGCACACCCACCACCAGAATCACCGGCAGCTTCAATGCCATCGCCAGGTCCGAGAGATTGTCCTGATCCGCCAACGGCACCCGCCATCCACCCGCGCCCTCTATCAGAGTGAAATCGGCATTCATCGCCAGAATCTCGCGCATCGGCGTCAGCAGCGATTGCACAGTCAGCGCGACACCGGCCTCGCGAGCCGCCAGATGCGGAGCAATAGCCGGCTCGAACGCTACCGGATTGACCTGTTGATAGCTCAGCGGCAACGAACATTCGGCGAGTAAGGCCAAGGCATCCGAGTTACGCAAACCCTTGGGCGTGACTTCGCACCCGGAGGCAACCGGCTTACCCGCCGCCGTGCTCAACCCCGCTGAACGCGCCGCATGCAACAGTCCGGCGGCGACCGTTGTCTTGCCAACGTCGGTGTCAGTTCCGGTGATGAAATAGGCTGCGCTCATACGGGTTTCTCCAACACGGCGTAGACCACCTGATACGTCGCCGGCAATCCCGACGCCTGACGGAACTGCTCGTAAGCCTCGACCAGACCAAGAATCCGCGCCCGTCCGGTCAAACCACCTGGCCGACCAGGATTCAGATTGTGCGCCCCCAAAGCCTTCAGCTCATGGGTCAAACTGCGCACATCCGGGTAATGCAGCACATGCGCCTGATTCTCCAGACTCAGCGTGCGCAGGCCACTTGCCGCACACAACTGCTGATATCGAGCGAACTCGCGGAAGCGATTCACATGCACCAGGCCATCGACCTGACGCCAGCTATCACGCAACTCAACCAATGTCCCTACACAAAGACTAGCAAACGCGAAAACTCCGCCCGGTTTCAGCACACGGAAAGCTTCACTGAGCACCGCATCAAAATTCCCACACCACTGCACTGCAAGGCTGGAGAAGATCAGATCGCAGGTCGAATCGCGCAACGGCAGACGTTCCGCATCTCCGGCGATGAAATGCTCGGCACCGCCCAACGGACGCGCGTGATCAAGCATGCCCTCGGCAATGTCCAGCGCAAGTCCCTTACCATGGGCAAAACGCCCGGCCAATGCACGACTGAAATACCCGGTGCCGCAACCCAGATCCAGCCAGCGCGACGGCACGAAATCCGCCGGCAAGCGCTGCAGCAATTGCGTACCGACATCACGTTGCAACTCGGCGACACTGTCATAGCTGGCCGCCGCGCGTGAGAAAGAGGCCGCGACCTGACGCTTGTCAGGCAAGCCGCCGGGCAGCGCCACATGGGACAAATCAGTCATCACCGCACTCATGTAAAAAAGCCTGGATCGCGCCCGCCACTCCATGGGGGTCTTCCAGAAGAAACGCATGACTGGCCTGTTCGATCAGACCAATTTCTATATCTGGCAACAGAGCGAACAATTCGCCCGCCGCCTCTGCCGGCACCAATCCGTCCTGCCCGGCAAACAGATGCAACTGCGGGCCACGAAACGCCTGCAACGCTTCGCGCGTATCCAGTTGCGCGAGCAATTCCAGCCCGGCCATCAGTGCCGCCGGTGAAGTGTTCGGTGCGCCGCCGAGCATCAGCCGCGATAGGCCGCGCGGGTCTTGCGCGCCCTGTGCGCACAGCAGCGAGAAACGCTTGAGGGTCAAACGTGGATCAGCAGCGCAACCGGCAAGAAACGCATCGAAGGTCTCGCCGAGCATCGCGCTCGGCCATTGTTCATGCGCAACAAAGGAAGGATTGCTCGCCAGTGTCAGCAAGCCGCAACACCTTTCGCCCCGGCGCGCGGCCAGTTCGGACGCGAGCATCCCGCCGAGCGACCAGCCGCCGAGCCACACGTCTTGAGGGATACGTTCATCGAGGCTATCGAGCCAGTCTTGCAGATCGCAGGAATCGAGCTCCGGCAACGGCTCGATCTCGACATGCAGGTGTTCGTCGAGCCCTTGCAACGCCGCAGCCAAAGGCTCCATCGGCGAAACACCGAGGCCCCAGCCGGGCAGCAGAATCAGGCGATCACGCATGGCTTGGCTCCGACGACAGTTGGGCAAAGCAATCAGCCAGTCCTTCTAACAATAGCTGCACCTGCGCCTCGCTGTGGGCGGCGGTCAGGGTCACGCGCAATCGGGCGCTGCCGGCTGGCACGGTCGGCGGACGGATCGCAGTGACCATCAAGCCGCGTTCGCGCAACATCTGCGACAGGCGCACCGCGCGGCCGGCATCGCCGATCATGATTGGCTGGATCGGGGTAAAGCTGTCCATCAACTCCAGGCCGATCTGTTCGGCACCGCGACGGAACTGGCGGATCAGCGTCTGCAGATGCTCTCGACGCCAGTGTTCGCTACGCAGCAGTTCGAGACTTTTCAACGTCGCACAGGCCAGCGCCGGTGGCTGGCTGGTGGTGTAGATGTACGGACGCGCGAACTGAATCAGGCTTTCGATCAACTCTTCGCTGCCAGCGACGAACGCGCCCGCCGTGCCGAAAGCTTTGCCGAGCGTGCCGACCAGCACCGGGACGTCGTCCTGACTCAAGCCGAAATGCTCGACGATACCGCCGCCATTAGCACCCAACGGGCCGAAACCATGGGCATCGTCGACCATCAGCCACGCGCCTTTGGCCTTGGCCTCACGGGCCAGCGCCGGCAGATCGGCAAGGTCGCCGTCCATGCTGAACACACCATCGGTGACCACCAGCGTATTGCCGGTGGCTTTCTCAAGCCGCTTGGCCAGGCTCACCGCGTCGTTATGCAGATAACGATTGAAACGCGCGCCGGACAACAGTCCCGCATCCAGCAACGAGGCGTGATTGAGCCGGTCTTCCAGCACCGTATCGCCCTGCCCGACCAGAGCGGTGACCGCACCGAGATTGGCCATGTAACCGGTGGTAAACAGCAGCGCGCGCGGGCGACCGGTGAGATCAGCCAGCGCTTCTTCCAATGCGTGATGTGGGCTGCTGTGGCCGATCACCAGATGCGACGCCCCACCGCCCACGCCCCAGCGCTTGGCACCGGCGCGCCAGGCTTCGATCACTTGCGGGTGATTGGCCAGGCCCAGATAGTCGTTGTTACAGAACGCCAGCAATGGCTGACCGTCGACCACCACTTCGGGCCCTTGCGGGCTTTCGAGCAGCGGTCGCTGGCGGTAGAGATTTTCGGCACGTCGGGCAGCAAGGCGTGCGGCGAGATCGAAAGACATGCAGGCCTCACAATTGGAAAATATCCTCCTGTAGGAGCTGCCGCAGGCTGCGATCTTTTGATGTTGTTTTTCAAAAGACAAGATCAAAAGATCGCAGCCTGCGGCAGCTCCTACAGGGGTTTGCATCGCATCAAAAGATTCACACTGCGGCGTTGTAAAACTGCTCGGTGCTCTTCTGCTCGACCAACGCCTGTTCGATTGCTGCCTGATGCACTTCGTCGGAGTGCTCTTCGCGGGCTTCCGGTGCAATGCCCAGACGCGCAAACAGTTGCATGTCCTTGTCCGCTTGCGGGTTGGCTGTGGTCAGCAACTTGTCACCGTAGAAAATCGAGTTGGCGCCAGCGAAGAACGCGAGGGCCTGCATCTGCTCGTTCATCGCTTCGCGGCCGGCCGACAGCCGCACGTGGGATTGCGGCATCAGGATGCGCGCCACGGCGAGCATGCGGATGAAGTCGAACGGATCGATGTCCTCGGCGTTTTCCAGGGGCGTGCCGGCGACTTTCACCAGCATGTTGATCGGTACCGACTCTGGATGCTCCGGCAGGTTTGCCAACTGGATCAGCAGATTGGCGCGGTCATCCAGCGACTCGCCCATGCCCAGAATGCCGCCGGAACAGATCTTCATCCCCGACTCACGCACGTAGGCCAGCGTTTGCAGGCGCTCGCTGTACGTGCGGGTGGTGATGATGCTGCCGTAGAACTCAGGCGAGGTGTCGAGGTTGTGGTTGTAGTAATCGAGGCCGGCGTTGGCCAACGCTTCCGTCTGTTCCTGATCGAGGCGACCGAGGGTCATGCAGGTTTCCAGGCCCATGGCCTTGACGCCTTCGACCATCTTCAACACGTAGGGCATGTCCTTGGCCGACGGATGTTTCCACGCCGCGCCCATGCAGAAACGGGTCGAGCCGATGGCTTTGGCGCGAGCAGCCTCTTCGAGGACTTTCTGCACTTCCATCAGCTTTTCTTTTTCCAGGCCGGTGTTGTAGTGACCGGACTGCGGACAATATTTGCAATCTTCCGGGCAGGCGCCGGTCTTGATCGACAGCAGCGTGGAAACCTGAACGCGGTTGGCGTTGAAATGCGCGCGGTGCACCGTCTGCGCTTGGAACAGCAAGTCGTTGAATGGCTGTACGAAGAGGGCTCTGACTTCGGCCAATGACCAGTCGTGACGCAGGGTGGCAGTGGTGCTCGCGCTCATGGGTATTTCCTTGGTTATGCTTGGCTGGCGACTGCGGGAACGGAATACCCACAGGCGCTACACGGATGTTCGGCATATTTAAGGAAGTGTCATGCGCTGTCAACCACGATACGAAGGACAGGTTTACATCTGTTTAAAAAACGTACAGACCTGCTTATTGTGCGATGAGCCCGCAGAAGCAGAAATGCCAATCTGCATCGCCTGCGAAGCCGACATGCCGTGGCTGGGCGAGCACTGCCAGACCTGCGCATTGCCGCTGCCCACGGCCGGCCTGACCTGCGGCGAGTGCCTGCTAGAGCCTCCGGCGTACGAACAGGTCGCTGTGCCATGGCGCTACGACTTCCCGGTGGACAGTTTGATCACGCGCTTTAAACACAACGCGAAATGGCCGTTTGGCCACCTGCTCGCCGACGTTCTCGGACAATACCTGCTATATCGCTTCGAGGAGGACTTGCCGCGTCCCGATGCGTTGTTGCCGGTGCCATTGGCCGGTAAACGTCTGCGTCAACGTGGGTTCAACCAAGCGGCGATGTTGGCGCGCTGGCTGAGTCGGCAGCTGGATTTACCCTGCGAGGAAAACGTCTTGCGCAGGATTCAGGACACCAGCGCCCAGCAGGATCTAGATGCCAAGGCGCGCAAGCGCAACCTGCGTAATGCCTTTGCCCTGACGTCCGATGCGAACGTAAAAGGTCGGCATCTGGCGTTGGTTGATGATGTGTTGACCACCGGCGCCACGGCCCAGGCCCTTGCACGATTGTTAATGAATGCGGGAGCGGCAAGGGTCGACGTGTATTGCCTGGCGCGCACGCCAAAACCCGGCTCCTGAGGTCAGCGCAATCCCCTGTAGGAGCTGCGGTACGCTGCGATCTTTTGATCCTGATCTTTAAAATCAAAAGATCGCAGCGTGCCGCAGCTCCTACATCGATATTGCGCAGTGACGAATAGCTGGGCGCGCCCCACGGACAGGTTCTGCGCACGGCTTGACTCTCGCAGCGCAAGCGGCCAACTTCACCTTCCACCGCCACAGCCAAAAAGCCCCCCATTCATGTCCATGCCCTCCCTGCTCTCCCAGCACATTGTCCGTCGTCCGCAGCGCATTGCCTTGCTGCAACACGTCGCCGAACAGGGCTCGATCACCCGCGCCGCAAAAAGCGCAGGGTTGAGTTACAAAGCGGCGTGGGATGCCATCGATGAGCTGAACAACCTGTCGCAAAAGCCTTTGGTCGAACGTGCGGTCGGCGGCAAGGGCGGCGGCGGTGCCAAATTGTCCAGCGAAGGTCAACGGGTGCTGCGCCTCTATCAAAAGCTGCAAGCCTTGCAAGCGCAGGTGCTGGAAGCCGCCGAAGACGCCAGCGACCTCGACCTGCTCGGTCGCTTGATGCTACGCACCAGCGCTCGCAACCAATTGCACGGCCAAGTCGTGGCGATCAACGCTCAGGGGCGCAATGACCTGATTCGTCTGGAGCTGGCCGAAGGCTTGTGCCTCGACGCGCAAATCACCCACGACAGCACCGTGCATCTGGAGCTGCAAACCGGCTCGCAAGTGGTGGCCCTGATTAAGGCCGGCTGGCTCGAACTGCTGGCCAGCGATCAACCGGCAACGCCAGGGCACAATCATCTGAAGGGCACCATCGAAGCGATTCTCGACGCCGACGACGGCCCCAGCGAAGTGCGGATTTCCCTGCCCAACGGCCACACCCTCTGCGCACTGGCCGAACCGCAGGACATGCGCAACCGTGGGCTGGCAGTGGGGCAACCGGTGCACGTGCAGTTTTCGCCGTCGAATGTGCTGCTCGGCACGTCACTTTAATCGCGGCCTGCAACAAAAGCGTCATCGACGCTCATTAAGGTGACTGCCAAAACCAAGCAGGAAGCCTGATGTGAGCCTATTAGAAGAAAACCAATCGACTGATCTGGAAAAAATGGTCGGACTCAGCCGTCGCGGTTTCATCGGCGCCGGTGCACTGTGTGGCGCAGCGATGTTCCTTGGCGGTAGCCTCCTGAGCCGCAGCGCGCTGGCCACTGGCGTCAGTGCTGGCAACAGCCGTTTGCTCGGCTTCGAAAGCATTCCGGCAGCTACCACTGATGTAATCAGTCTGCCTAAAGGCTACAAATCTTCAGTGCTGATCAGCTGGGGCCAGCCCCTGCAAAAGAATGGCCCGGCGTTCGACCCAAGCGGCAATGGCACCGCGGCCGCACAGGAAGTGCAGTTCGGCGACAACAACGACGGCATGAGCCTGTTCGCCTTCCCGGACGACAGAAACCGCGCGTTGATGGCGATCAACAACGAATACACCAACTACCGTTACCTCTACCCGCACGGCGGCATGCCGCAATCGGCCGAAGACGTGCGCAAGGCGCTGGCCTGCGAAGGCGTTTCGGTGATCGAGGTGCAGCGCAAGAACGGCCAGTGGCAATTCGTTCAGGGCTCGCGTTACAACCGCCGCATCCATGGCAACTCGCCGCTGCGCATCGGCGGCCCGGCGGCCGGTCACGACCTGATGAAAACCGCCGCCGACAAACACGGCAAGAAAGTCCTCGGTACCTTCCAGAACTGCGCTAACGGCAAAACCCCGTGGGGCACCTATCTGACTTGCGAAGAGAACTTCACCGACGTCTTCGGCAGCAGCAACGCCCAGCAACAGTTCGATGCGGCACAAAAGCGCTACGGCGTCTCGGCCGCCAGCCGCGAGATCAACTGGCACCCGCACGACCCGCGCTTCGACATGGCGAAGAACCCCAACGAACTCAACCGTCACGGCTGGGTGGTCGAGATCGACCCGTTCGATCCGCAATCGACCCCGGTCAAACGCACCGCACTGGGCCGCTTCAAACATGAAAACGCCGCACTGGCCGAGACCAACGACGGTCGCGCCGTGGTGTACATGGGCGACGACGAGCGTGGCGAGTTCATCTACAAATTCGTCAGCCGCGACCGTATCAACCATCGCAACGCTAAAGCCAACCGCGACATCCTCGATCACGGCACCCTGTACGTCGCCAAATTCGATAACGGCGACAACAACCCGGATCACCCGAAAGGCCAGGGCCAATGGATCGAGCTGACCCACGGCAAAAACGGCATCGATGCCGGCAGCGGTTTTGCCGATCAGGCTGAAGTGCTGATCCACGCGCGCCTCGCCGCCAGTGTGGTCGGCGCCACGCGCATGGACCGCCCGGAATGGATCGTGGTCAGCCCGAAGGACGGCCAGGTTTATTGCACCCTGACCAACAACGCCAAACGCAGCGAAGACGGGCAACCGGTGGGCGGGCCGAACCCACGCGAGAAGAACGTCTACGGGCAGATTCTGCGCTGGCGCACCGACCGTGACGATCATGGGTCGAAAACCTTCGCGTGGGATCTGTTCGTAGTCGCCGGCAACCCGGGCGTGCACGCCGGCACGCCGAAGGCCGGCTCGAAAAACATCACCCCGCAGAACATGTTCAATAGCCCCGATGGCTTGGGTTTCGACAAGGCCGGTCGCTTGTGGATTCTCACTGATGGCGATTCGAGCAACGCCGGGGACTTCGCGGGAATGGGTAACAACCAGATGCTCTGCGCTGACCCCAAGACCGGCGAGATTCGTCGTTTCATGGTCGGGCCGATTGGTTGTGAAGTGACCGGTATCAGCTTCTCGCCGGATCAGAAAACCTTGTTTGTCGGGATTCAGCATCCGGGTGAGAACGGCGGGTCGACCTTCCCTGAGCATTTGCCGAATGGCAAGCCACGGTCTTCGGTGATGGCGATTACCCGTGAGGATGGCGGGGTGGTCGGCGCCTGACAGACCCTCATCGCGAGCAGGCTCACTCCTACAGGGTTTTGCACATGACTTTGTAGGAGTGAGCCTGCTCGCGATAGCGTCAGTCCAGACACCAACCCCCCACTGCCTGCCATCTGCGCTACCATGCTGGGCCGGACGCGGCAGCCTGCTGCGCGCAGGAGTCAGCATGGCCCATCCGTTTGAAACCCTCACACCCGACCTCGTACTTGATGCCGTAGAAAGCATCGGGTTTCTGAGCGATGCGCGCATTCTGGCGCTCAATAGCTACGAAAACCGCGTCTATCAGGTCGGCATCGAAGACTCCGAACCGCTGATCGCCAAGTTCTACCGACCGCAACGCTGGACCAACGAAGCCATCCTCGAAGAACACAAGTTCACCTTCGAACTGGCCGACGTCGAGATCCCGGTGGTCGCGCCGATGATCCACAACGGCGAAACCCTGCACGAGCACGCAGGCTTTCGCTTCACCCTGTTCCCGCGTCGCGGCGGCCGTGCGCCGGAGCCAGGCAATCTTGATCAGTTGTATCGACTCGGTCAGTTGCTGGGGCGCATTCACGCGGTCGGCGCGACCAAGCCGTTCGAACACCGCGAAGCCCTCGCCGTACAGAACTTCGGCCATGCCTCGTTGACCACGCTGCTCGAAGGCAACTTCATCCCCAAGAGCCTGCTGCCGGCTTACGAATCGGTAGCGCGCGATCTGCTCAAGCGTGTGGAAGACGTCTACGCCAACACGCCGCATCAGAACATCCGCATGCACGGCGACTGCCACCCCGGCAACATGATGTGCCGCGACGAGATGTTCCACATCGTCGACCTCGACGACTGCCGCATGGGCCCGGCGGTGCAGGACATCTGGATGATGCTTGCGGGCGATCGGCAGGAATGCCTGGGGCAATTGTCTGAATTGATGGACGGCTACAACGAGTTTCACGATTTCGACCCGCGCGAGTTGGCGCTGATCGAACCGCTGCGCGCGTTGCGCCTGATGCATTACAGCGCCTGGCTGGCGCGGCGTTGGGATGACCCGGCGTTCCCGCACAGCTTTCCGTGGTTTGGGACTGAGCGTTATTGGGGCGATCAGGTGTTGGCGTTGCGTGAGCAGTTGTCGGCGCTCAATGAAGAGCCGCTGAAACTCTTCTGATTCGAGAAGCAAAGATCAAAAGATCGCAGCCTTCGGCAGCTCCTACAGGGAACGCATTCCAATGTAGGGGCTGCCGGAGGCTGCGATCTTTTCGTTTTCTGACACGACACATCTATACAACCTCCTTACAATCCCTTCCTTTGTTAGCTGCCTAAGCAAGGATTCTGCATGCAAGCTGCCAACCCGCGCCGCGGGTACATCCTGGGCCTGAGTGCCTACATCATCTGGGGCCTGTTCCCGATCTATTTCAAAGCCATCGCTGAAGTACCGGCGGTCGAGATCATCATCCATCGGGTGTTGTGGTCGGCGCTGTTCGGCGGGCTGTTGCTGATGGTCTGGAAGCACCCAGGCTGGTTGCGCGAATTGCTCGACAACCCGAAACGCCTGGCGATTCTGGCGCTGAGCGGCACGTTGATCGCGGCCAACTGGCTGACCTATGTGTGGTCGGTCAACAACGGGCGCATGCTCGAAGCGAGCCTCGGTTACTACATCAATCCACTGATCAACGTGCTGCTGGGGATGGTGATTCTTGGCGAACGACTGCGGCGCCTGCAATGGATCGCCGTGGGGCTCGCGGCGATTGGCGTGGCGCAGCAGGTGTGGCAAGTCGGCAGTCTGCCGTGGGTGTCGCTGGTGCTGGCGCTGACGTTCGGGTTCTACGGTTTGATCCGCAAGCAGGCACCGGTCAAGGCATTGCCGGGGCTGGTGGTGGAAACCTGGATGCTGGTGCCGATTGCCATCGCCTGGTTGCTGTTCAACCAAACCGCGACCAGTGCTCAACCCGAGTTCTGGACGACTTCGCAAGCGTGGTGGTTGGTCGCCGCAGGCCCGGTGACATTGGTGCCGCTGGTGTGTTTCAACGCAGCAACCCGGCATTTGCCCTACACCACGATCGGCTTCCTGCAATACATCGCGCCAACACTGGTGTTGTTGCAAGCAGTGCTGCTATTCGGTGAACACATGTCGTCGAGCACGTTGATCGCTTTTGCGTTTATTTGGGCCGGTCTCGCTATTTATAGCGTCGACGCGTGGATAAGTTTGCGCCGTCGCAGCTGATCAAAAAACGCACAAACACCTGCAGACCACGTTTTTCGTGGCCTGCAGCGTTCCTTCCCAAGGTTATCCACAGCGTGATCCCCGCCGTTTGTGCGCAAGTCGTTGAATGCTGGCGGTTTTTTGATCAACTCCGGCAAGGCCACGCAGGACGTGGCCTTCAGGGCAGTCTCTACAGGTTATCCACAGGCAGGTGCACGTTTAAACTGGATAACCCGATTAGCGTTAAACCTCTGTGCGTAACACCAGATCCACCATCAAATCGTCTGCCAGGGTTTCCAGGCGCGACTGCAAGACATCCAGCGACAACGTCAACGGCACCGCCAGAATCGCTTCGGCGTGAAACAGCGGCTCACTGCTCATCGGTGCCGGACGCACTTCGGTCACCAGCCGTTCAAGATTGACGCCCTGCTCGCTCAGCAGGCGAGTGATGTCGCGCACAATCCCGGGGCGGTCATTGCCCACCAGTTCCATCGCAATCGGTTTCCAGGTGCAGGACTGCTCGATCCCGCTTTCGGCGATCAATACGCGAATGCCATGAGTCGACAGTGCTTGTAGGGAATCGACTAATTCGTCGTAAGCCTCTGCCGGCACACCCACCCGCAGAATCCCGGCGAACTGCCCGGCCATTCGCGACATACGACTTTCCAGCCAGTTACCGCCATGTTCGGCGATGCATTGGGCGATGCGCTCGACCTGCCCGGGTTTGTCCGGGGCGAAAACAGTGAGTACGAGATGGTCCATGGCGCAGCCCTCTTGTCATGACTTTTGTTATGGAAGGGCAAGTATAGGCAAGCCCCGGAATTGAGCAGCAATGCTCCAAGTGAGCGCATACCTGTGGCGAGGGGGTTTATCCCCGATGGGTGGCGAAGCCGCCCCCGCTTTCTGGCAGATACACCGTGCAGGCAGGTTTCACGACAGCTGCGCAGCCGCGGGGATGAATCCCCTCACCACAAAAGCGGGTACACCCAGACTGCCCCATAGCAGCCCCACAGCATTTATGTGTACAACTTTCGATATTTAACTGGAACAATCCAATGGTTTTTTGAGAACATCCTGTTCCGCGCCGTGACCGCAATGCGTCATGGGGTCGCAGAACGACGTAATTAGTCTGATTTTCACAAGCGCAACTCATCATGTAGTATGCCGCAGCGCGCACTACATAACGCTGGATCGATGTCTGCCCAAGGCATGTTCGCAATCCTGAAAGCCCCGTCAGCAAGGCCCCAAGCCGTTGATTGGTCCCAGCCCAGCCGCCAGCAATGGCATGTACTGGTCGGCAGGTTTGTGGTTTAAATGGCCAGAGGCTTCATTGGTAAATTGAAGAGCTGAAAAGCGAAATAGCTGAGCAGAGTGAGGCAAGCAATGACTGAACACGTTCAAGTCGGTGGCCTGCAGGTCGCCAAAGTCCTGTTCGACTTCGTGAACAACGAAGCCATTCCCGGTACCGGCCTCACCGCCGACAAATTCTGGGAAGGTGCCGACAAGGTCATTCACGACCTGGCACCGAAGAACAAAGCCCTACTCGCCAAACGCGATGACTTCCAGGCGCGTATTGATGCCTGGCATCAGCAACGTGCCGGTCAAGCGCACGACGCCGTGGCCTATAAAGCCTTCCTGCAAGAAATCGGTTATCTGCTGCCAGAAGCGGCTGATTTCCAGGCAACGACGCAAAACGTCGATGACGAAATCGCCCGTACCGCTGGCCCGCAACTTGTTGTGCCGGTGATGAATGCGCGCTTTGCCCTCAACGCCTCGAACGCTCGCTGGGGTTCGCTGTACGACGCCCTCTACGGCACCGACGCGATCAGCGAGGACGGTGGCGCGGAAAAAGGCAAAGGCTACAACAAGGTGCGTGGCGACAAAGTCATCGCCTTCGCCCGTGCTTTCCTCGACGAAGCCGCGCCACTGGCTGCCGGCTCCCATGTCGATTCGACCGGCTACAAAATCGCTGACGGCAAACTGGTGGTCACCCTCAAGGGCGGCAGCAACAGCGGTCTGCGTAACGATGCACAGCTGATCGGCTTCCAGGGCGACGCCAACGCGCCAATCGCGATCCTGCTGAAAAACAACGGTCTGCATTTCGAAATCCAGATCGATGCCAGCACCCCCGTCGGCCAGACCGACGCGGCCGGCGTCAAAGACGTGCTGATGGAAGCCGCGCTGACCACCATCATGGACTGCGAAGACTCCGTGGCGGCCGTCGATGCCGACGACAAAGTAGTCATCTACCGCAACTGGCTCGGCCTGATGAAGGGCGATCTGTCGGAAGAAGTCGCCAAGGGCGGCCAGACCTTCACTCGCACCATGAACCCGGATCGCAGCTACACCACGGTCGATGGCGGCGAAGTGACCCTGCATGGCCGTTCGCTGTTGTTCGTGCGCAACGTCGGTCACCTGATGACCATCGACGCGATCCTCGACAAAGACGGCAACGAAGTGCCGGAAGGTATCCTCGACGGTCTGGTGACTTGCCTGGCGGCGATGCACAACCTCAACGGCAACACCTCGCGCAAGAACACCCGCACCGGTTCCGTCTACATCGTTAAACCGAAGATGCACGGCCCGGAAGAAGCCGCGTTCACCAACGAGCTGTTCGGCCGTATCGAAGACGTGCTGGGCCTGAAACGCAACACCCTGAAAGTCGGGATCATGGACGAGGAGCGCCGTACCACGGTCAACCTCAAGGCCTGCATCCAGGCGGCCAGCGAGCGTGTGGTGTTCATCAACACCGGTTTCCTCGACCGCACCGGCGACGAAATCCACACCTCCATGGAAGCCGGCCCGATGGTGCGCAAGGCCGACATGAAGGCCGAGAAATGGATCGGCGCCTACGAGAACTGGAACGTCGATATCGGTCTGAGCACCGGCCTGCAAGGTCGTGCGCAAATCGGTAAAGGCATGTGGGCGATGCCCGACCTGATGGCGGCGATGCTCGAACAGAAAATCGCTCACCCACTGGCCGGTGCCAACACCGCCTGGGTGCCATCGCCGACCGCCGCTGCGCTGCACGCGCTGCACTACCACAAGGTCGACGTGTTCGCCCGTCAGGCCGAATTGGCCAGACGTGCTCGCGCTTCGGTGGACGACATCCTCACCATTCCGCTGGCGGTCAATCCGAACTGGACACCAGAGCAGATCAAGAACGAACTGGACAACAACTCCCAGGGCATTCTCGGCTACGTGGTGCGCTGGATCGACCAAGGCGTGGGTTGCTCGAAAGTGCCGGATATCAATGACGTCGGCCTGATGGAAGACCGTGCGACGCTGCGTATCTCCAGCCAGCACATCGCCAACTGGCTGCGCCACGGGATCGTCACCGAAGCGCAAGTGATGGAAAGCCTCAAGCGCATGGCGCCGGTGGTCGATCGTCAGAACGCCAACGACTCGCTGTACCGTCCGCTGGCTCCGAACTTCGACAGCAACATCGCCTTCCAGGCGGCGGTCGAACTGGTGATCGAAGGCACCAAACAGCCGAACGGTTACACCGAGCCGGTTCTGCACCGTCGTCGTCGTGAGTTCAAGGCTGCCAACGGCCTGTAATTCTGCGTAGACGCTGGATATGAAAAAGCCCTGATCTTTGGATCAGGGCTTTTTTTGTGAAAGCAGAATCAAAAGATCGTCCGATCGCGGCCCGAGCCTTCGGCAGCTCCTACAGGTGATCCCATGTAGGAGCTGCCGAAGGCTGCGATCTTTTGATCTTGATCTTCACACGCTCCGCGTTGGAATGATCGGGTGGCGCTAAGGCTCAATCCCCAATTCATGTTTGACCAACCCCAGCAACTTGGCGGTATCAATCGGTTTGAGCAGAAAGTCCACCACACTCAAATGCATCGCCGCGATCGCGTCTTTCACATCGGCATCGCCCGACACAATGATGATCGGCATCGCCGCCCGCACCGATTCGCGCACCTGTCGAACCAGATCAAGCCCACCGACGTTGCCCATGCGCAGATCAGTGATGACGAGCCCGATCGAAGGTTTCTCATCGAGCATCTTCAGTGCGGTTTCGCCACTGGCGGCGGTCATGCAGCGAATGCCGTCCAACGCCAGTATCTCCGCGAGCAGCTCGCGGGCGTCCTTGTCGTCATCGACGATCAGTACACGCTGCGGCGGCAGGTCGGGTTCGAGCATTACAGCGCTGAGCGCTTCACGCTCGGCGTCGCTCAAAATATCGTGGTCGGACATGGCGTTCTCTACATTTCCCAATCAATCACCTCGCTCAGTCGTCAGACATCGCCAGGCAGAGCTTCAATGTGCACTTCGTCGGATTTATTTCCAATAGCCGGGCGGACGAATTTCCGACTGAATGTGTAGGTCACTTCCCAAATATGCCCAACAGCATCGCCAACCTAGACTTACGTCCAATGGGCACCCCGGTCGCAGGGGTCGACCATGGCTGCAACGATCCGACAACAACAATTCGAAAAAGACTGCGGTAATGGTTATGAGTAAAGCGGACGCCTTCACCCAGGCAGGGAAAACCGCGGTGTTGCAGAACATTCAGGGCACTCTGCAATTCCTCCAGCGCTTCCCGCCCTTCAATCAGATGGAACACGCCCACCTCGCCTACCTGGTGGAGCAGTGCCAGCTAAGGTTTTATGGCCAGGGCGAGAGCATCATCAAGCCTGCCGACGGCCCGGTGGAATACTTCCATATCGTCAAACAGGGCCGCGTGGTCGGCGAACGTCCGCACACGGCCAAGGGCGGCACTGAAACCACGTTCGAAATCACCACCGGCGAATGCTTTCCCCTGGCCGCGTTGCTGGGCGAGCGGGCAACACGTACCGAGCATCTGGCCGGTGAAGATACTTTCTGCCTGCAACTGAACAAACAGGCGTTCATCAAACTGTTCGCCCTCTCCAGCGCCTTTCGCGACTTCGCCTTGCGCGGGGTCAGCAGCCTGCTCGATCAAGTCAATCAGCAAGTCCAGCAGAAAGCCGTGGAAAATCTCGGCACCCAATATTCGCTGAACACCCGTCTCGGCGAGTTGGCGATGCGCCATCCGGTGACGTGCAGCCCCGACACGCCACTGCGTGAAGCGGTGAAGCTGATGCACGAACAACAGGTTGGCAGCATCGTCGCGGTGGATGAGCACAAGGCGCCGCTGGGCATTTTCACCCTGCGCGATCTGCGCCACGTGGTGGCCGAAGGTGTCGGCGATTTCAGCGAAGCCATCGAGCGCCACATGACCCGCGCGCCGTTCTATCTGTCGCCGGATCACAGCGCCTTCGATGCCGCCATTGCCATGACCGAACGGCACATTGCCCACGTCTGCCTGGTCAAGGATCAGCGCCTGTGCGGCGTGGTATCCGAACGCGATCTGTTTTCCCTGCAACGGGTCGACCTGGTGCATCTGGCCCGGACCATCCGCAGCGCCCAGCGCGTCGAACAACTGGTGACCCTGCGCGGCGAGATCGGTCAATTGGTCGAGCGCATGCTGGCTCACGGTGCGTCCTCGACGCAGATCACGCACATCATCACCCTGCTCAACGATCACACCGTGTGCCGGGTGATCGAACTGACCCTCGCCGAAAAAGGTGACCCGGGGGTGCCGTTCAGTTGGTTGTGTTTCGGCAGCGAGGGCCGGCGCGAGCAAACGCTGCACACCGATCAGGACAACGGCATTCTCTTTGACGCGCGAGATGCGGCGCATGCAGCGGAGATTCGCGGCAAGCTGCTGCCGATTGCCCAGCAGATCAACCAGAGCCTGGCGCTGTGCGGCTTCACGCTGTGCAAGGGCAACATCATGGCCGGCAACCCCGAGCTGTGCCTGTCCCGCGCGGAATGGGCGCGGCGTTTTGCGTCGTTTATCCGCGAGACGACGCCGGAGAACCTGCTGGGGTCGAGCATCTATTTCGATCTGCGCGTGGTGTGGGGCGATGAACAGGGCTGTGCGCAATTACGCCGGGGGATTCTCGATCAGGTCGCCGATAACCGTTTGTTCCAGCGCATGATGGCCGACAACGCCCTGCGCAATCGCCCGCCAGTGGGGCGCTTCCGTGAATTTGTGCTGGCGCGCAAGAACGGCGAGAAAGCCACCCTCGATCTGAAAGTCCAGGGCCTGACACCGTTCGTGGATGGTGCGCGATTGCTCGCGCTGGCCAACGGCATCGATGCCAACAATACGTTGGAGCGCTTCCGTCAGTTGGTGGAGAAGGAAGTCATCGAGCGACTCGACGGCGCGGCATATGAAGAGGCTTATCACTTCATTCAGCAAACGCGCATGCAGCAGCATCAGATCCAAAGCCGCGAGAACCTGCCGTATTCCAACCGGGTCGATCCCGACAGCCTCAATCATCTGGACCGGCGCATCCTGCGTGAATCTCTGCGTCAAGCCCAACGTCTGCAAAGCAGCCTGACGTTGCGGTATCAGCTATGAGTCTGTTTTCGTGGCTGCGTCCGGCCAGCCCGGTGCTGCCGGCTGATCTGCAACAGCGTCTGGCGAGGCTGCCGGCGATCAATCAGCTGGGCGATTGCAGCCTGCGCGAACAGCGCTGGGTGGTGCTCGACCTGGAAACCAGCGGGCTGAACCTGAACAAGGATCGGCTGTTGTCGATTGGCGCCGTGGTGATCGAGGACGGCGCGATCGACTTCAGCCAGCAGTTCGAGCGCACGCTGCAATGCCCCCAGGTGAAGCTCGGCGCCAGTGTGTTGATCCATGGCCTGGGGCCGAACGCGATCGCCGCCGGCAGCGACCCGGCCGAGACGCTGGTGGAATTCATGGAGTTTGTCGGTGACAGCCCGGTGTTGGCGTTTCATGCCCCGTTCGATCAGCACATGCTCGGACGGGCGCTGAAAGAACATCTGGGGCACAAATTGCAGCATGTGTTTCTGGATGTCGCCGACATCGCGCCGTTGGTGTGCCCACAGGCGAACATTCGCGAAGCCGGGCTGGATGAGTGGATCGATTGGTTCAAGCTTGAAGTGTTCGAGCGGCACAATGCGAGTGCCGATGCACTGGCGACGGCAGAGTTGGCGTTGATACTGTTCAGCCGGGCGCGGGGGCAGCAGATTCATAGTCCGCTGAATTTGCAGCAGCGGTTGAGCCAGTGGAAGCGCAGGCAACAGGCGCCCTCTTTCTGACTTTAAACAACACACTCCCTGTAGGAGCTGCCGAAGGCTGCGATCTTTTGATCTTATAAACAGCAAAATCAAAAGATCGCAGCCTTCGGCACCTCCTACACAGGGCAGCACCCGACCAGTGGCCAATTGCTAACCATTCCCACCTCTGCCAGAATCGCGAACAATTCGCGTTAGTTAATATTTCCCAATCGGTGATGTCCGGTGTCGTCAGTCCCAAGCCCTCACAGTGAGCTCGTCGGTGCGATGTATCGCGACCATCGCGGTTGGCTGCTGGCGTGGCTGCGGCGCAATGTGGCGTGTCCGCAGCGTGCCGAAGACCTGAGCCAGGACACTTTCGTGCGCCTGCTCGGCCGCGATGAGCTACTGACACCGCGCGAGCCCCGGGCCTTTCTGGTGGCGATCGCCAAAGGGCTGCTGTTCGATTACTTCCGCCGCGCCGCGCTGGAACAGGCTTACCTCACCGAACTGATGCTGATCCCCGAAGGCGAACAACCGTCGGTGGAAGAACAGCAACTGATCCTTGAAGACCTCAAGGCCATCGACCGCCTGCTCGGCAAACTGTCGACCAAGGCCCGCGCCGCTTTCCTTTATAACCGCCTCGATGGCCTCGGCCATGCCGAGATCGCCCAGAAGCTCGGCGTGTCGGTGCCGCGCGTGCGCCAGTATCTCGCTCAAGGCATTCGTCAGTGCTACATCGCGCTGTACGGTGAGCCAACATGAGTCCGGCCAGTTCCAGACCCGTACCGGCGCATGTGCTGGACGCGGCGATAGCCTGGCAACTGACCCTTGATTCCAGCAGTCCGCTAGAGCGCGAAGAATTTGCCAAGTGGCATGCAGCCCATGAAGAACATGCTCGCGCATGGCGCCAGTTGGGCATGCTCGATCAGCGTTTCAGTGTCGCCAAAGGGCCGGCCCGCAGTGCGCTGCTGCAATCGCGCGAAAGCATTCGCCGCCGCGTGCGCAAATTAGGCAGTGGTCTGGCCAGCGTTGTTGCGGTGGTGGGTCTGGCTCTGTTTGCCGGTGAACGCTATCTGCCGCTCGATTACTGGCTCGCCGACCAGCGTACCGCCACCGGCGAACAGCGCACTGTGCGGTTGGCCGACGGCACTTTGCTCAACCTCAATACCCACAGCGCCGTGGACGTGCGTTTCGATGAGAAGCAGCGCCTGATTGTTTTACAGGAAGGCGAAATCCTCATCGAAACCGCTCACGGCGACACGCGTCCCTTTATTGTCGAGACTCGCGAAGGCAGCATGCGCGCGCTCGGCACGCGGTTCCTGGTCAAGCGCGAGGAACAAGGCACGCGCCTGAGCGTGCTGCAATCGGCGGTGGCGGCACATACGCAATCGAACCCTGCAGAACAGATCCTGCGCGAGGGCCAGCAAGTGCTGCTGCGCAGTGACGGGCTTGGCTCGATTGTCGCCCTCACTCCCGGCGCCGATGCCTGGACACGCGGGATGCTGGTGGTCGACAACGCGCGACTGGGCGATCTGGTGCATGAACTGGGTCGCTACCGCCGCGGGCATTTGGGCGTGGCACCGGAAGTGGCCGATTTGCGCATTACCGGCAGCTTCCCGTTGCATGACACCGATATAGCCTTGAGCGCGCTGCTGCCGACCCTGCCGGTGCAGATCGAGCAGCACACGCCGTATTGGGTCACCGTGGCGAAGGCTGAGCCAAAGCCTGATTGATGCGGTGCCTGAGCGGCCGCCATCGCTGGCAAGCCAGCTCCCACAGGGTCTGTGCTGAGCATGAGTTTTGTGAACAGCACTGAAACCTGTGGGAGCTGGCTTGCCAGCGATGAGGCCCGCACAGTCTCCACTTCCAGTAAATCGAAATTATTTTCATCCAGCCCTATCACTTTTTGATTTTCATCCGGCACACAGGCAATTGAGAAATATTTTCATTCAGGAGCCGCCGTATGTCCCGTTCGCTAGACACCTTGTTGCGCCCCAGTTTGCTGGCGGTTGCCATTGCCCTCAGCTCCCCGCTGGTCAGCAGCCAACTGATCGCCGCTGAACAAGCGTCCAGCGTTCGCGCCTACAACCTGCCGCCCGCGCCGCTGTCGACCACCCTGAACCAGATCGCCAGCCAGGGCGGCCTCGCGCTGTCGCTGAACCCGGCGCTGGCGGCGGGCAAGACTTCGGCGCCCGTGAGCGGCAATTACGACGCCGCCGGCGCTTTGCGTGCGGCCCTGCGGGGTACCGGTCTGCAACTGGAACAAAGCAGCACCGGCACTTACACCTTGGTGGCTGTGCCGGAAGGCGTAATGGCGCTGCCGGAAACATCGGTCATCGGTGTAGAGAATCTGGAAACGGCCTGGAGCCCGGTCGAGGGCTACACCGCCACCCGCACCGCCGCCGGCAGCAAAACCGACACCGCACTGGTCGAAGCGCCACGTTCGATCTCGGTCGCGACCCGTCAGCAAATGGAAGACCGTGGCGTGCACAGCCTCGATGACGCCGTGCGCTACATGCCGGGCATCACCGCCAGCAGCTATGGCAGCGACACCCGGGCCGACTGGCTGCGCGTGCGCGGCTTCGAACCGACCCAGTTCCTCGATGGCCTGCCGCTGCCAAAAGGCGTCTACGCCAACCCGAAACAGGAAACCTGGAACCTCGACCGCCTCGCCCTGCTGCGCGGCCCGGCCTCGTCCGTCTACGGCCAGACCCCGCCGGGCGGCTTGCTGGACATGGTCAGCCGTCGCCCAAGCGATGTCGCCAGCAGTGAAATCCAGTTGCAGTACGGCAGCGACAACCACCGTCAAATCAACTTCGCCAGCACCGGCAAGATCGATGAAGCTGGCCAGTTCCTCTACGGCATCAGCGGCGTAGTACGTGACAGCGGCACGCAGGTCGACCACGTCGACAACAAGCGCTACAACATTGCGCCGAGCCTGACCTGGAACATCGACGACGACACCAAGCTCACCCTGCTGAGCCAGTTCACCCGCGACGATACCGGCATCACCAGCCAGTTCCTGCCGATTCAGGGCACCAAGATCAAATCGCCATTCGGTGATATTTCCCATCACAAAAATCTGGGTGATCCGGACTGGGAATACTACGACCGCACCTACTACGCGCTGGGTTACGCGTTCGAACATCGCCTGAACGATGTCTGGCAGTTCAAGCAGAACCTGCGTTACACCAAGTCGGATCTGTCGTTCCAGGCACTGACGGTTGGCTCGTATCCATTCACTGAAGTCGATGACCAGGGCAACGTCGGTCGCTCGTCCACGAGCGTCGATGAAGACATCAGCCAGTTCGCCGTGGACAACAACTTCCAGGCTGACTTCGCTACCGGTGACATCCGCCACACCCTGCTGCTGGGTCTGGATCATCAGCGCAGCAACACCAACTACACCTCGATTTTCGGCTTTTCGGATACCACTCCGGGTACCAACGTAATCAATCCGATCTACGGCCAGCCGATCGTGCGTCCGGCGCGCTCCACGGCGTTCTACGACTACAACCAGAAGACCTACCAGACCGGCCTGTACGTGCAGGACCAAATGGCCCTCGACCAGTGGCGCCTGACACTGGGCGGCCGTGAAGACTGGGTGCACACCAGCACTCAGTTCATCAACAGAGGCGATGCCACCAACACCCAGCGCGACAAGGCGTTCAGCGGCAACGCGGCGCTCAGCTATGTATTCGATTCGGGTTTCGTGCCGTACCTGTCGTACGCCGAATCCTTCCAGCCGACCACCGGCGCCGACGCCACCTCCACCGGTTCGCTCAAACCTACTGAAGGCAAGCAGTGGGAACTGGGCATCAAGTACCAGCCGCCGGGCAGCAAGACCCTGCTGAGCGCTGCCGTATATGACCTCACCCAAAAGAACGTCTCGGTCAGCACCTTCGTCGACGGCGTTTCGATCACCAGCCAGACCGGCGAAGTGAAAGTCAAAGGCCTGGAGCTGGAAGCGGTCTCCGACGTTACCGAGAACCTGAAAGTCATCGCCGCCTACACCTTGGCCAAGTCTGAAGTGCAGAATGGCGCCGACAAGGGCAATCGCCTGCAATTGATGCCGAATCAACAAGCCTCGTTGTGGACCGACTACACCTGGCACACCGGCGTGCTTGACGGTTTCGGCATGGGCGCCGGCGTGCGTTATACCGGCAACACCTACGGTGACAAGGCCAACACCTGGCTGGGCAAGGCGGACGCCTACACCGTGTTCGACGCGAGCGTGCATTACGACCTCGGCCGTCTGGACAACAGCCTCAAAGGTGCGTCGCTGGCACTCAACGCGACCAACCTGTTCGACAAGGAATACATTTCCACCTGCGACAGCTTCTACTGCTACTACGGCGACACGCGCAGTGTCGTCGCCAGCGCCACTTACAAGTGGTAAGCGACTGAGCTGAAACAGGCCCTGTAACCTGGCCGTCCCTCGCGGACGGCTTTGGTGTTTTTGAAGGTCATGAAATGAAAAGTAAAACAATTCGCCGCTGGTCGTTCATCCACACCTGGACCAGCCTGATCTGCACCGTGTTTTTGCTGATGCTGGCTCTGACCGGTTTGCCGCTGATTTTCAGCCACGAAATCGACCATCTGCTGGGTAACGCCCCCGAGTTGCGCGAGATGCCGGCCGACACGCCGCAGCTCAACCTGCAACAACTGGTCGACGCCGCGCAGAAACATCGTCCGGGCGAGGTCATGCAGTACTTCGGCTACGACGACGAAGAGCCGAATGCCGCATTCGCGATCATGGCGAAAACTGCCGACACCGAACCGAACTCCTCGCACACCTTCATGCTCGACGCGCGCACCGGCGAAGCGCTGGAAACTCCTTCGGCCAACGGCGGTTTGATGCTGTTCATCCTGCGCCTGCACGTCGACATGTTCGCCGGGCTGCCGGGCAAACTGCTGCTGGCGTTCATGGGTTTGCTGTTTGTCGTCGCGATTGTTTCGGGGACGGTGTTGTACCTGCCGTTCATGCGCCGGTTGAAATTCGGCACCGTACGCCAGGACAAATCCACGCGCCTGCGCTGGCTCGATCTGCATAACCTGATCGGCGTCGTCACCCTCACGTGGGCGCTGGTCGTGGGCGTGACCGGCGTGATCAGCGCCTGCGCCGACCTGCTCATCGCCGCTTGGCGCAACGATGCGCTGACCACGCTGATCGCACCCTATCGCGATGCACCGCCGCTGACGCACCTGGCCCCCGCCACCCGATTGCTCGACATTGCCGGCGAAGTCGCCCCCGGCATGAAGCCGGATTTCATTGCCTTCCCCGGCACGCGTTTTTCCAGCGAGCACCATTACTCGGTGTTCATGAAGGGCGGCACGCATTTGACCTCGCACCTGCTGACGCCGGTACTGATTGACGCCACGACGTTGAAAGTCACCGCCGTAGCCGAACGCCCGTGGTACATGGACGCCATGGGCATGTCGCAGCCGCTGCACTTTGGCGACTACGGCGGCATGCCGATGAAAATCCTCTGGGCGACGCTCGATGTGCTGACGATCATCGTGCTCGGCAGTGGCGTGTATCTGTGGGTGGTTCGGCGCAGGGCGGCCAAGCCTGTGCTGGAAACGACGGAGGCGTCTGCATGAAGCCGCGTCAGTCGAATTTCTGGAAAGTATTCAGCACGCCGCTGGTGATTGCGTTGCTCAGTGCGGCGGGGTTGTTTGCGGCGTTGTTGGGGGATGGTATCTGGGATGCGTTGAGCTGGATCGGACTCGGCGTGCCGGCCTTCCTGGCAATACGCGGCTTCCTGCCGAAAAGATGACCGTGTAGGAGCTGCGGCACGCTGCGATCTTTTGATTTTGATCTTGAATGCAGGATCAGGATCAAAAGATCGCAGCGTTCCGCAGCTCCTACAGCTAACCTTCTGATCTTCGACGACCACCGAGGTTTGCCAATGTCCGCCCCCAGCATGACCCTGTTCCACAACACGCTCTCCCCGTTCGTACGCAAAGTGATGGTGTTGCTGCACGAGACCGGTCAGCAGGATCGCGTTGCGTTGCAAGACTGCGTCCTCAGCCCGGTCAGCCCGAGTGCCGCGCTCAATGGCGACAACCCGTTGGGCAAGATTCCGGCCCTGCGCCTGGCCGACGGCAACGTCATCCATGACAGCCGCGTCATCCTCGAATACCTCGATCACCAGCACGTCGGCAACCCGCTGATCCCCCGCGAAGGCTCGGCCCGCTGGCGGCGCCTGACCTTGGCCTCGATGGCCGACGGGATCATGGATGCATCAGTAATGGTGCGATATGAACTGGTGCTGCGCGCGCCGGAAAAACACTGGGACGAGTGGCTCGACGCGCAACGCGACAAGATCCGTCGCGCGCTGGCCCTGCTGGAAAAAGACGCGATTGCCGAGCTGACCAGCCATTTCGATGTCGCTGCGATCAGCGTCGCCTGTGCCTTGGGTTACCTCGATTTGCGCTTCCCGGACCTGGGCTGGCGCGAGGCCAATCCACAACTGGCCAACTGGTTCTTTGAAGTCAGTCAGCGACCGTCCATGATCGCGACCATGCCCAAGCCCTAAGTCTGCTGCGCCTGTCCCGGCCTCATCGCTGGCAAGCCAGCTCCCACATTGGATCTGGGTGTAACAGAGATATCTGTTTCATCACAGAACCTGTGGGATCCGGATGTGACAGAGAAATCTGCTTCTGCACAGGACCTGTGGGAGCTGGCTTGCCAGCGATGGCACCACCTAGGTTGCGGCGGTAGTGACGCAAAAATCAGCGTCACCAGCACCTCAGCCTCCCGCTGATCCTCTCGCAGTCCACTCATTGCACCGCTCCAATATCAAACTCCAGCGGCTTGGCCGGTTTCTGCCCGATCCCGTACCAATCCAGTTTGCGCGTCAGCACCATGAACACACCCAGCAAGCCAAACAGCAGCAACGAGCCCATCAGCAGCGCGTAATCCTCGGCGCTCAGCAAGCCATAGAGCAAGCCATACAACGCCGCCAATCCCGCCGAAAAACTCAAGCCATGACGCACGCTGTGCAGCACATGGCAAACATAGAACCCGATCAACAACACACAACCGCTGGCCGATAGCAGATACGCCGGACCAAAACCGATGTGTTCCGACAGCGACAGCAACAACAGATAAAAGAACGCCAGCGCGACCCCCACCAACGCGTACTGCACCGGGTGCACCGCCAGGCTCTTGAGCACTTCGAACAGGAAGAAACCAGCGAACGTCAGCACGATGAACAGCAACGCATACTTGATCGCACGGTCGCTCTTCAAATACTGATCCACCGGATCGATGAAACTCACGCCAAAGCGGCGGCCATTGAAGGCCTCGCAATCATTGCTGCTCACACAGCGGCTCATGGCGTCCTGCAAGTTGGTGGAGAAGAACGTGGTCTGCCAATCCGCGCTGAAACCGGCGTCATTGATTTCGCGTTTGGCCGGCAGGAAGTTGCCGACAAAACTTGGATGCGGCCAGTTGGCGGTGAGGCTCACACTGCTGCTCTTGCCCACCGGCAGCACTTGCAGCGAACCGGTGCCTTGCAGACGCAGGTCGAAGCCGAACGCCAGTTCCGTGGTTTTGCTGGTGTCGAGCAGTGGCAACGTCACCCGTACGCCTTCGCCGAGCCAGCCAACTTGCGTGCCGGGAACGAAGTCCAGGCGCTGGCCGTCGAGTTCCAGTTTCAAGGCGTTTTCGATGCCGCGAATGTCGCTGATGCCGACCGCGAGAAACGGTGCATCGAACTGATAGTCGACGAAGTCTTCCTTGATGCCCAATTGCGCCGGCAGGGAGAAATGCCCGTTGATGCGGTTATCGGCGTGAAACAGCCGCGCCTCGTAAATGCCCCGGGCGCGCAGTTCGGTTTGCACCTGACCATCGAGTTCGAAGCGTTCTGGCAAGAAGTACAAACGCCCGCGCTCTTCGCCCGGCTCGTCATAACGCTGATTGGTTTTGTCGTTGATCTTCCAGTTGTGCACCACTTTACGATACGGCACCACCATCACCGGCCCGCTCAATTGCTGGCTGTAACTGGAGCTGCGAGCGATGTCTTCAAGCACGCCGTCACGCAGTTGCTGGCGATCATCGATGACGCCGTCGATCATCAGCAACGGCACCAGCAACAGCAGAATCAACAGGCCAATGGCCCCGAGTTTTATGGTCAGACTTCGGTTCATGAGGACGCTCCCTGGTTGGAATGGGAGCGAGTCTGGGAGTGCTTCATGGTTTTGTTATGGAGGTTGTGTGGGATTTGCATGGAAATACGTGTAGAAACCTTTTTCCGGTAGGCGTGGCTTATTGCAACCCGGCTAACCTGGAACACTTTACGGATAAAGGGCTATCACGTTGCACAACAACTCATTCGATTTGATCAGGCACATCGCCGCGCTGATGGTGCTGGTCAGTCACCACTTTGTGCTATCGGGTCGGGAAGAGCCTGGCATTGCCGGTTACAACTCGCTGGGCGGCATCGCCGTCACCGTGTTTTTTGCGATATCCGGCCTGTTGATTACCCAGAGCTACATCAATGCGCGCAGCTTCGGCGATTACCTGAGCAAACGCGTCGCGCGCATCTTTCCTGCGTTGATCTTATGCGCGTTCGTCATGACTTATATCGGTGGCAGTCTGTTCGCCGAAGGTTATGTCAGCGGTTCGAGTGCCTTGATCGACTTCCTGCGTATTTCGGTTTTTGGCAGGGCCGACATCAGAGAAATCACCGACGGCTTTATTTTCGCCGACTCCTTTAATGGGAGTTTGTGGACACTGAAAATCGAGTTCGGTTTTTATCTGCTGCTGGCGGTCGCGCTTGGACTCTATCGACGATCTCTGCTGCCGTGGATCCTGCTGGTGATGTTTGTTATGGCCACCTACGTCTTGGGCAATTACGTGACGGGCGCGCTGGCGCAGAAATTGGCGGTGTACAGCACGGCCGGCATCGCGTTCTTTGCCGGGGCCGTGATGGCTTTCTATAAACAACACTTGAGCGACGCGCGCATTCTGGCGCTCACCTTGGTCGCTGGCATTGGCTTGATATTGGTCAGCATCGGTACGGCGTTGGCCGGTGTGCTGGCGACGCTAGGCTTTTCTATCGCCACCGTGAGTATCGGCCTGCTGTACGTCGACCAAAGTATCCGCGGGCGCTTCGATATTTCCTACGGCATTTATCTTTACGCATTCCCGGTACAGCAACTGGTGATCAACAAGACCTCGCTTGGTTTTGGTTCGTCGATGCTGGTGTCCACGCTGATCGTGATTGCGCTGGCAATCGTGTCCTGGCGTCTGGTCGAGCAACCGGCGCTGCAATTTATCCATCGCAAGAATCGTCAGCGCGCGGCACAGACACCAGCATGACCTGAGCACTGCGCACTGCCTCTAAGGCAGGCGCACTGTCACTTGCACACCGCCCGGCACATTGCAGATCGCGAGTTGGCCACCGTGCAACTTGACCACTTCTTCAACGAAATTGAGCCCAAGCCCGGTGCTCTTGCGCCCACTGTCCGGGCGCGGCAGTGAGTAGAAGCGTTCGGTCAAACGCGGTAATGCGTAATCAGGAATCGGTGAGGTTTCATTGAACAAGCGGACTTCGATCTGTTCCTCCAACCGCTCGGCACTAAAGCGCAGCAAGCCCTGACGCGGGGTGAAATCGAGCGCATTCTCCAGCAGATTGCCCAACGCCTGACGCAGCAGAAATGGCTCGCCGATCACCATCAAATCCACCGCAACCGCTTGTTCAACGCGCAGCTGTTTGCCTTCAATTCGCGCAGCCTGAGCGTGCAACAACTCATCGACCAACACTGCCAGCGGCACGGCCACGCGTTCCTCCAGACCCTGTCGCTGTTCCACTTGCGCCAGATTCAGCAAGCGCTCGATCAACTGCTGCATCCGTGCACTTTCGCTGTCGATGTTGCCGATAAAACGCAAGCGCTGCACCGGAGCCATCTCACCCTGCAACAACTCCGCCGCGCCACGAATCGCCGCCAGCGGACTTTTCAGTTCATGGGTAAGTGTGTGCACGTAACGTTCGACGTAGGCTTTGCCTTCCAGTTGTGTGCGCATCTGCTCGACCGCTGTAGCCAGTTGCTCCAGCTCGCCGCCGCGATAGTGCGGCACTTCCACCCGCCGCCCTTCACTGACGGCCTGGGCGTAACCGGTCAAACGATGCAGTGCGCGACTCAGCCACCACGACAGCAACGCGCCAAACAACAGACCGAGGCCGATCAACCCGGCGCCGTAAAACAGCAGGCGTCGCTCGGTGCGATCAACATAGGGTTGTAATGAGCTGTTGGGTTTGGCCACCGTCACCACGCCGATGATCTGCCCGTTGTCACGAATGGGCGCGCCGACGTGCATCACCGAAGAACTCGGATCATCCGCATCGCTGCGGCTGGACCGGGCGCCGTATTCACCACGCAGGGTCAGGTAGACGTCGTTCCAGCGCGAATAGTCCTGCCCCACCGCCACGCCACTGGAGTCCAGTACGACGATGCCATTGGCGTCGGTGACGTAGATGCGGTGGTTGACCTGATTCTTCGGCAAGCCCCAGATCGTCGCTTGCGGCTGGCGTTCGCCGTAAGCGCGGAGCAGTTGCGGCCAACGATTCTCACTGAGAGTGCCGGCCTTGAAGTCGTCTCGCAGGATCTCCGCCATCAGGTTGGCGGTATCAACCAGCGTTTCTTCGGTGGACTGACGCACGCCGGGGCGGATTTCTTCCATCACCGTGTTGAGCACGAAATAACCGGTCAGGCCGACAAACAGCACATACACCAGAAAAATCCGCAGGCCCAACGACATCAGCTGTGCCCCGGGCTGTAGCTGTAACCGAGGCCGCGGTGGGTCTGGATTGGCTCGGCTTCAGCGCGGACCAGGCGCAGTTTGGCGCGCACGCTTTTGATATGGCTGTCGATGCTGCGCTCGTACCCGGCATCGGCGGCCACTCCCAGCGCATCGAGTAATTGTTCGCGACTGAACACTCGCTCCGGTTGTTCGAGCAGGCATTGCAGCAGGCGGAATTCATGGCGGGTCAGGCTCAATGCCTGGCCGCGATAACTGATCTGGACGCGCTCGGGATCAATGCGAAACAGTGTCGAAGTGGCCTCAATGACAGGACGCGGCGCCATACGCTTGAGGATTGCCCTCACCCGCGCCGCGACTTCCCGTGGGCTGAACGGCTTGACCACGTAGTCGTCGGCGCCGATTTCCAGCCCCACCACACGATCAATCTCGGCATCGCGAGCACTGAGGAACAGCACCGGCACCTCAGTGAAGCGCCGCAGCTGCCTGCAGGTTTCGAAACCGCTGATGTCCGGCAGGCCGATGTCGAGGATGATCAGGTCGGCCGGTGTCTGCCGTTGATGCGCAAGCGCCGCCTCGCCGAGGCTCACCCACGTGGTGGTGAACCCCTCGCCCTGCAAGGCAAAAATCAGCGTGTCGGCAATCGCCGCTTCGTCTTCGACAATCAGGATATGAGGCATGGCATCCGAGCCCGTGGGTTATGTGCGCGAACGGTGCCCCAAGCCTGACGTTACGTCAATGAGACCACTTAGCAGTCCGGCTTGTCGGCGGTGTAACGACGGGCCGGGTTTACAGCCGCGTCAAACTCACGCAGGGCTTTGGCCCCGATCAGCAGCGGATAGTTGAAGTGGCTGCGGTCGGTCAGGTTGACCTCGACGGTACGCTTAACGTTACCCAGGCACAGCTCCAGATCCACCACCGGGCGCTTGGCCGCTTCAGTGGTTTCGCGCTCCTCGTCGTCCTCGTCGGAACGGCTTTTGATCTTGCTGATGCGCGCGACCTTGTGTTCGTAGACTTTGTTGCTGGCGTCTTTGGTGGCGAGGCGGAAACGTACCCAGTCGTCGCCATCGCGGGTGAAGGTCTCGATGTCCTTGGCCGACAGCGAGGCAGTCAGCGCGCCAGTGTCCATTTTGGCCTTGAGCACTTCACCACCGATTTCCGGCAGCGCAATGTATTCATAGCGCCCGTAGAGAGTCGGCTCAGCGGCCATGACCGGCAGGGCGACAAGGGCAAACAATGCAAGGAGGGATTTCACGTAGGGGGCTTCCTTGGGGGAGTTAGGCAATGGGATTTTAGACCGTTGTCTTTGAATTCGTTCGGCAAACCCAAGATCAAAGGATCGCAGCCTTCGGCAGCTCCTACAGTGATCAGGGTAGGAGCTGCCGAAGGCTGCGATCCTTTGATCTTAGTGGTGCAAAGGTGAAACATTCGTCAGCGCAGATTTGGCCTGTCGCCCGAAGCTGCTTATCATGGCGGGCACATCCGTCTTCAAAGAGTCGTTTATGCGCCGCCTGCTCACCGGCTGTTTCGTCACCCTGCTGCTGTTGCTCAACACCCTGATCCTGATCGGGCCGTTGCTGGTGTTTGCGCTGATCAAACTGATTGCGCCCGGCCGCTGGCGCGATCATGCGTCGGCGGCGGTGATGTGGATCGCCGAGACCTGGGCGGAAATCGACAAGCTGATTTTCCGCCTGTGCATCCCGACTCAGTGGGACATTCGCGGTGGCGAAGACCTGCGCCGGGACACCTCGTATCTGGTGGTGAGCAACCATCAGTCGTGGGTCGACATTCCGGCACTGATCCAGACCCTCAACCGACGCACGCCGTTCTTCAAGTTCTTCCTTAAAAAGGAGCTGATCTGGGTGCCGTTCCTGGGTTTGGCCTGGTGGGCACTGGACTACCCGTTCATGAAGCGCTACACCAAGGCATTTCTGGCGAAAAACCCGCAGCTGGCGGGCAAGGATCTGGAAATCACCAAAGCCGCCTGTGAGCTGTTCAAGCGCCAGCCGGTGACGGTGGTGAATTATCTGGAAGGCACGCGCTACACGGCGGCCAAAAGCAGCCAGCAGCAATCACCGTTCAACCAATTGCTCAAGCCCAAGGCCGGCGGCGTGGCGTTCGTGCTGGCGGCGATGGGTGAACAGCTGGACGCGATTCTCGACGTCACCGTGGTTTATCCACAGCAGAAAATTCCGGGATTCTGGGACTTGATCAGCGGCGGCGTGCCGCGAGTGATCGTCGACATCCAGACCCGCGAACTCGACCCCGCGCTGTGGCAGGGCGATTACGCCAACGATCCGGTGTTTCGCGAGAAGGTCCAGAACTGGGTCAACCAACTCTGGACGCTCAAGGACCAACGCATCACCGAGTTACGCGGCGAGCGGTGCTGATTCAGCTACCGGTGCCGGTGCCCCAGATGCTGCCCAGGCTGCTCAACAGCGAACCGCCGACGCCCTGCTGACCGAGGTATTGCAGGATCACCGGGGCAAACTGGCCGATCATGCCGCTGTCCATGCCCAACGCGCTGAACGCATTGTTCAGGTCATTGGTGTCCTTGACGTTGCCCAGCGCGTTTTCCAGACCGGCGGATTTGCCCGACGAACCGAGCAAACCGCTCAGTGCCGCCAGATTGCCGCTGCCACCCGAGAGCTTGTCGATGCCCGGCACTTCCTTGGCCAGCTGCGAGTAGTCAGTGCTGCTCAGCTGGTTTTTCGCCAGCCCCAGCATCGCACTGGTGCCGCCGACGGCTTGCTGCGGCGTGACGTCCAGCGCACTCAGGGCACTTAGCAATCCGGCGGTTTCCGAGGTTGGCGCGGCAGCGGCAGCCTTGTCACCGCCCTGCATGCCCGAAACCGCCCCGGCAACGTCGTTCAAGCTGAAACCGGCAAACACCGGGCCGGCGGCCAAGGTCAGGAGCGATGCCAAGGCAAAACCGCGTGCAATCTTCATTCAGACATCCTCTTGTGACGTAAAGACCGTTCATTCAACGATCAAACTGCCGGTTTGACCGGGTATGCGCCGCCATGTTCCGGAACCGCAAGCGTCACTGTCGCAGAGCCTGTGTGGAGAAACTGTGAAATCCCGTGAGCGAAGGTTGCGTGGCGCTGTGATGGATAAAAAAACGGCGACCAATGGTCGCCGTTTTTTTCTCGCTCGCTTACGCCGCACTGAACAACTTATGCGGATCAATCACAAACTTCTTCGGCACACCGGCATCGAACTCGCCATACCCTTCCGGTGCCTGGTCGAGGCTGATGACCTGCACGCCAACCACTTCGGCAATGTTGATGCGATCCCACATGATCGCCTGCATCAACTGGCGGTTGTACTTCATCACTGGCGTTTGCCCGGTGTGGAAGCTGTGGGATTTTGCCCAGCCCAGGCCGAAACGAATGCTCAGGCTGCCCATTTTCGCAGCAGCGTCCACGGCACCCGGATCTTCGGTGACGTACAGACCCGGGATACCGATCTTGCCAGCCACGCGCACTACGCCCATCAACGAGTTGAGTACGGTGGCCGGGGCTTCGGATTTGACGCCGTCGTGACCGTGTCCACGGGCTTCGAAGCCAACGCAGTCCACCGCGCAGTCCACTTCCGGCTCGCCCAGCAGCGCGGCGATCTGTTCGTGCAGCGGGGTATCTTTCGACAGGTCGACGATCTCAAAACCCTGCGCTTTGGCGTGGGCCAGGCGGATGGTGTTGACGTCGCCAACGATCACCACCGCTGCGCCGAGCAGGCGCGCCGATGCGGCGGCGGCCAGACCGACCGGGCCGGCACCTGCGATGTAAACCGTGCTGCCCGGGCCTACGCCAGCAGTGACCGCACCGTGATAACCGGTCGGCAGGATGTCGGAGAGGCAAGTCAGGTCGCGGATTTTCTCCATGGCCTTGTCGCGATCCGGCAGTTTCAGCAGGTTGAAGTCGGCGTACGGCACCAGCACGTACTCGGCCTGGCCACCGGTCCAGTCGCCCATGTCGACGTAACCGTAAGCACCGCCGGCACGGGCCGGGTTGACGGTCAGGCAGACGCCGGTGTGTTGCTCTTTGCAGGAACGGCAGCGCCCGCAAGCCACGTTGAACGGTACGGAAACCAGATCACCGATTTTCAGGTTTTCGACATCGGAGCCTTTTTCGATCACCTCGCCGGTGATCTCGTGGCCCAGCACCAGACCGGTCTGCGCCGTGGTGCGGCCGCGCACCATGTGCTGGTCAGAGCCGCAGATGTTGGTGGAAACCACTTTGAGAATGACCCCGTGCTCGATCTTGCGACCGCGCGGGTCCTGCATTTTCGGATAGTCGATTTTCTGTACTTCGACCTTGCCAGCGCCGAGATACACCACACCACGATTGCCAGACATGCTTTCACCTCGCTGTTGTTTTTATGGAACCGCGTTGCCCAGACAGGCAGCGCGTTGAGTGCTCGGGTTATTGCTTGTTGGTTTTGCGTTGTCTGTTATGGCCTCATCGCTGGCAAGCCAGCTCCCACAGGATTCGGGTTGGATTGAAATTTTGTAACCGACACAAATCCCTGTAGGAGCTGCCGAAGGCTGCGATCTTTTAGCTATCTAAAGAACGACCGTACGATTGGCGTTAAGAAACACCCTGCGCTCTATGTGATACCCCACCGCCCGCGCCAACGTCAGGCCTTCGATATCCCGCCCCTTGGCAATCAAATCCTCGGGGTAATGGCTGTGATCCACGGCCTCGACACCCTGGGCAATGATCGGCCCCTCATCGAGATCGTTATTGATGTAATGCGCCGTCGCGCCAACCAGCTTCACGCCCTTGTTGTAGGCTTGGTGATACGGTTTGGCGCCCTTGAAACCCGGCAGCAACGAGTGATGAATATTGATCGCCTTGCCATCGAGCTTGCGGCACAGCTCTGGCGACAGCACCTGCATGTAGCGAGCGAGGATGACCAGTTCGGCGCCGGACTCTTCGATCACCTGCCAGACCTGTCGCTCTTGCGACGGTTTGTCGTTGGGATCGAGGGGGAAATGGTAGTAGGGAATCTGGTGCCAATCGGCCAACGGCTTGAGGTCCGGGTGATTGGACACTACCGCCGCGACATCCATCGACAATTGACCGATGCGCTGGCGGTAGAGCAAGTCGTTGAGGCAGTGATCAGCCTTGGAAACCATGATCACCACTTTCGGCCGGTAGTTCGGCGCGGTCAGCTCGAAGATCATGCCAAACGCCTGACCCCGTTCTGCGAGGCCAGCGCGAAAGGCTTGTTCGTCGAAGCCGTCGGGCTGGCGAAATTCCACACGAATGAAGAAGCGGCCGGAGAGCCGGTCATCGAACGAGTGGTGCTCGGTGACGTAGCAACCCTGCTCGAACAGAAAACGCGTGACCGCGTCCACAGTGCCGAGGACGCTGGGGCAGTCGGCGGTCAGAATCCATGTGTCTGGGGCGCGGCTCATGGTGCGGTGACTCCTGTTTCGACAACGGTGAGCAGAGTGAACTCTGAACTGGGTTGACCTGTGCTGAACTGCTTTTGTGGTGAGGGGATTTATCCCCGTTGGGTGGCGAAGCCGCCCCAAAACCAGTCACCGCGGTTTATCAGGTAGATCGAATTCACAGGTATTGCGACTGCTTCGCAGCCGAACGGGGATAAATCCTTTCGCCACAGAAGCAGGCACGATAGCCATGCAGTGTCAGGCCTGGACGCTGAGGCCGTACTCAGCCGAAGCATCCTGCAACCACAACCACCAGTAATCCGAGAAACTGCGACGAATCAGCAGCTCCCAAGTGTCTTCAGCGGTGTGGCGAATCATCAGCTGCGACTTGGCGAACACCGTGCCCACAGCCTTACCCACCGGGAAGCTGTTCGGATGCACGTCGTAACTGGTGGACTTCATCAATACCTGACGCACGTTCGGCCCGCTCAGTTCGAGCACTTGCTGGCCGCCGCTGACGTTGACGATCGCAATGTGCAGATCGCCCAGCGCTTCACGCAGTTTCTGTTCGGCGGCGAATTCTTCACCGCTTGGCACGATCAGCAGCCATTCATCCGGGCCCATCCATTGCAGGCTGGTTTCGCCTTTGACGATCACGCTCAGAGCGCCGGGCAGTTCGATGCCCAAGGCCTTGTGCACACCGGCAGCGAAAGCGGCATCGTGGCCATCGCCACGGATGGTCAGATGGCCGAGGAGTTTGCGCTCACGCACGATCACGCCGGCGTTCTTGCGGCCCTTGCCGACCAGGCTGGCGAGGTCGGCATGGTGCAGCGACGACTCGGCCTTGGCCCCTGAGGCTGGGCGTTGTTGGTAAACATTGGCTGTGGTCATAAAGCACCTTTCCTGAATTCTGACTTGAGCCCTGTGCCAGCAGATATACCGCTATCGCGAGCAGGCTCACTCCTACAAGGGGTACGCGTTCACCTGTAGGAGTGAGCCTGCTCGCGATGAAGTCATCACGGTGCAACTGCACTCCACAGGATCCGAACCATCAAATATTCTGCCGATCACCCTTCGGATCGAAGAACACCGAAGACACGATTTCCGCCTCGATCACGCTGCCGTCCGCCAACGGTGCAAACACCCGCTCGCCAAGACGCTTAAGACCGCCCTTCACCACGCCCATCGCAAACGAATAACCAAGGGAGTTGTGCGCATAGCTGGAAGTCACGTGGCCGACCATGGTCATCGGGATCGTCTGTTTAGTGTTGAACACCAACTGCGCACCTTCCGGCAGCCATTTGGTCGGATCGATCGGCTTCAGGCCCACCAACTGTTTGCGCTGATCACGCACGCAGTCTTCACGGTTCATGCCGCGCTGGCCGATCCACGAGAACGGTTTGGTGCGACCGACACACCAGCCCATGTTCAAGTCGTCCGGGGTCATCGAGCCGTCAGTGTCCTGGCCGACGATGATGAAGCCCTTCTCGGCGCGCAGGACGTGCATGGTTTCGGTGCCATACGGCGTCAGGTTGTACTGCTTGCCCGCCTCGACGATTTTCTCCAGCACGCCCATCGCGTAGTCGGCCTGCACGTTGACTTCGTACGACAGCTCACCGGTGAACGAGATGCGGAACACCCGCGCCGGCACGCCGCCGACCTCGCCTTCTTTCCAGGTCATGAACGGGAACGCTTCGTTGCTCAAATCGATATCGGTGACAGCGCTGAGCAGCTTGCGGCTGTTCGGCCCGGACAGGGTCATGGTCGCCCAGTGGTCGGTCACGGAGGTGAAATACACCTTCATGTCCGGCCATTCGGTCTGGTGGTACAGCTCCAGCCATTGCAGCACGCGCGCGGCGCCGCCAGTGGTGGTGGTCATGACGAAATGGTTGTCCGCCAAGCAAGCCGTCACACCGTCGTCGAAGACCATACCGTCTTCTTTGCACATCAAACCGTAACGGGCCTTGCCCACGTCGAGCTTGGTCCAGGCGTTGGTGTACACGCGGTTGAGGAACTCGCGGGCATCCGGGCCTTGGATGTCGATCTTGCCCAGCGTCGAGGCGTCGAGCAGGCCGACGCTGTCGCGCACCGCTTTGCACTCACGCTTCACAGCGGCATGCAGATCTTCACCGTTTTTCGGGAAGTACCACGGACGCTTCCACTGGCCGACGTCTTCGAACTCGGCGCCGTTTTTCAGGTGCCATTGATGCAGTGCGGTGTAACGCACCGGTTCGAAGATGTGTCCGCAGTGGCGGCCGGCGATCGCGCCGAAAGTCACCGGCGTGTAGTTCGGACGGAACATCGTGGTGCCCATCTGCGGGATGGTCACGTTCAGCGAACGGGCGGCGATGGCCAGACCGTTGACGTTGCCCAGCTTGCCCTGATCGGTGCCGAAACCCAGCGCGGTGTAGCGTTTTACGTGTTCAACCGACTCGAAACCCTCGCGGGTCGCCAGTTCGATGGCGGCGGCGGTCACGTCGTTTTGCAGGTCGACGAATTGCTTCGGTGCCCGTGCGGTGTTCTTTTCATGCGGCACCTGGAACAGCGCCAGCGTCGGTTCTTCGTGACGGCTCAAGGCTTTTGGCAACACGCCTTCTACCGTCTGGAAACCGGCTTCGGCAGCGGCGCGCACGCCACCTTCAAAACCATCGGCCAGCGAATCGCCGAGACCATAAACACCGTTGATGCCACCGACGCACACGCGTTTCTGCGGTGCTTCGCCCGGTACGAAACCGAGGATGTCTTCACGCCAGGTCGGCTTGCCGCCCAAGTGCGAGGCCAGGTGAACCACCGGGCTGTAACCGCCGGAGCTGGCGACCACGTCGCAGTCGAGCCATTCGCCCGGGCTGGTCACGGCGTGCGCTTTGACATCAATTGCGGCGACGCGGGCAGCGGTAACGCGCTTGCTGCCTCGGGTCTCGATCACGGCGCTACCGGTGAGGATGCGGATGCCTTTGGCGCGAGCCTCTTCAACCAATGCGCCACGCGGATTGCTGCGGGCATCGGCGATGGCCACCACTTGCAGGCTGGCGTCGAGCCAGTCCAGCGCCACGCGGTAGGCGTGATCGTTGTTGGTCGAAAGCACAAGCTTCTTGCCCGGCGCCACACCGTAGCGGCGCACGTAAGTCGATACCGCACCGGCGAGCATGTTGCCCGGCACATCGTTGTTGCCGTAGACCAACGGACGCTCGCACGCGCCAGTGGCCAGCACCACACGCTTGGCGCGAACGCGGTGGATGCGCTGACGCACCTGACCGATTGGCGCACGGTCGCCGAGATGATCAGTGAGGCGTTCGTGAATGGTCAGGAAGTTGTGGTCGTGGTAACCGTTGACCGTAGCGCGCGGCAGGATCAGCACGTCCGGGGTGTTTTTCAGTTCGGTGATGACGCTGGCAACCCACTCCATCGCAGGCTTGCCGTCGAGGCTTTCGCGCGAATCGAGCAGGCTGCCGCCGAACTCTTCCTGCTCGTCGGCCAGAATGACGCGAGCACCGCTGCGCGCAGCGGCCAGTGCTGCAGCGAGACCGGCCGGGCCACCGCCAACAATCAGCACGTCGCAGTGCTGGTTCATGTAGTCGTAGGTGTCCGGATCAATCTCGGTCGGCGAGCGGCCAAGACCTGCAGCCTTACGAATGTACTTCTCGTAAGTCATCCAGAACGATTGCGGGTACATGAAGGTTTTGTAGTAGAAACCCGGCGGCATCAGCTTGCCGCCAACCTTGCCGAGAATGCCCATCATGTCGTTGTTGACGCTCGGCCAGCCGTTGGTGCTGGTCGCGACCAGACCTTGATACAACGCCTGTTGCGTGGCGCGCACGTTGGGGATCTGCGTGGCTTCGGTAGCACCGATCTGCAGCACCGCGTTCGGCTCTTCGGCACCGGCGGCGAAGATCCCGCGAGGACGCGAATACTTGAAGCTGCGGCCGATGATGTCGACGCCGTTGGCGATCAGTGCGGCGGCCAGCGAGTCACCCTCGAAGCCTTTGTAGCTCTGACCGTTGAAGGTGAAGCTCAGCACTTTGTTGCGGTCGATCCGTCCACCGTTGGACAGGCGATTGGTCTGGTTCATACCTTCTCTCCCAGCGCCGTCGTGGCTGTTTTCGCGCCATCAGCCTTGTCGGTGAATTGCGGCTTGGTGCCGATCTTGTAGGTTTCGAGAATCTCGTAAGTCACGGTGTCGCGGGTGACGTTGAAATACTGGCGGCAACCGGCGACGTGATCCCACAGCTCGTGGTGCAGACCGCGCGGGTTATCACGGAAGAACATGTAGTCGCCCCACTCCGCATCGGTGCAGCTTGCAGGGTCCAGCGGACGCGGAATGTGCGCCTGACCAGAGGCATGGAATTCCTCTTCGGAGCGCAGCTCGCCGCAGTGAGGACAGAAGATATGCAACATGGGGATTTCTCCTGTTAGTGGGCAACCGCAGCAGCGCCGTGTTCATCGATCAACGCACCGTTGTGGAAACGGTCGATGGAGAAAGGTGCGGCCAACGGATGCATTTCACCCTTGGCCAGGCTCGCGGCAAAAACGTTGCCCGAGCCGGGAGTTGCCTTGAAGCCGCCGGTACCCCAACCGCAGTTGAAGAACATGTTCGGCACCGGGGTTTTCGAAATGATCGGGCAGGCATCCGGCGTGGTGTCGACGATGCCGCCCCACTGACGGTTCATGCGTACACGGGACAACACCGGGAACATCTCGACGATGGCCTGAATGGTGTGCTCGATCACCGGGTACGAACCGCGCTGGCCGTAGCCGTTGTAGCCGTCGATACCGGCACCGATCACCAGGTCGCCCTTGTCGGACTGGCTGATGTAACCGTGCACGGCGTTGGACATGATCACACTGTCGATAATCGGTTTGATCGGCTCGGACACCAGCGCTTGCAGCGGGTGGGATTCGATTGGCAGACGGAAACCGGCGAGTTTGGCCATGTGCCCGGAGTTACCAGCGGTCACCACGCCGACGCGCTTGGCGCCGATGAAACCCTTGTTGGTTTCAACGCCGATGCACACGCCGTTTTCTTTGCGGAAACCGATTACTTCGGTCTGCTGGATCAAGTCCACGCCCAAAGCATCAGCGGCACGGGCAAAGCCCCAGGCCACTGCATCGTGACGGGCGACGCCGCCGCGACGCTGGACCGTTGCGCCCAGTACTGGGTAGCGGGTGTTTTTCGAGCAATCGAGGTACGGAATCTCGTTGGCGACTTGCTCAGTGTTGAGCAACTCGCCGTCGACGCCGTTGAGGCGGTTGGCGCTGACCCGACGCTCGGAATCACGGATGTCCTGCAAGGTGTGGCACAGGTTGTAAACGCCGCGCTGGGAGAACATCACGTTGTAGTTCAAGTCCTGCGACAGGCCTTCCCACAATTTCATCGCATGTTCGTACAGATGCGCCGACTCGTCCCACAAGTAGTTGGAACGCACGATGGTGGTGTTGCGCGCGGTGTTACCGCCGCCCAGCCAGCCCTTCTCGACCACGGCGACGTTGGTGATGCCGTGCTCTTTCGCCAGATAGTAAGCAGTCGCCAGACCGTGCCCGCCGCCGCCGACGATGACCACGTCGTAGACCTTTTTCGGGGTCGGCGTGCGCCACATTTTCTGCCAGTTTTCGTGGTGGCTGAGCGAGTGTTTGAAGAGGCCGAAGCCCGAATAGCGTTGCATAGTCATGTACTCCAGAACGCTCAGCGATAAACCGGGAAGTCAGCGCACAGGGCCGAAACCTGCTGGGCAACATTGGCCTCGACATCGGCATCGCCGAGGTTATCGAGGATGTCGCAGATCCAGCCGGCCAGCGTCACACACTGGGTCACCTTGAAACCGCGCGTGGTCACCGCCGGGGTGCCGATGCGCAGGCCGGAAGTCACGAACGGCGACTGCGGATCGTTCGGCACCGCGTTCTTGTTGACGGTGATGTGCGCACGGCCAAGAGCGGCGTCGGCATCTTTGCCGGTCAGGCCCTGACGGATCAGGCTGACCAGGAACAGATGGTTATCGGTGCCGCCGGACACTACATCGTAGCCACGTTTGATAAACACGCTCGCCATCGCCTGGGCGTTGTCGATCACTTGTTGTTGATACGCCTTGAAGCCAGGCTCCAGCGCTTCCTTGAAGCACACGGCTTTACCGGCGATGACGTGCATCAGCGGGCCACCCTGAGCGCCGGGGAACACCGCAGAGTTGAGTTTCTTTTCAATTTCTTCGTTGGACTTGGCCAGGATCAAACCACCACGCGGGCCGCGCAGGGTTTTGTGCGTGGTGGTGGTGACCACGTCGGCGTACGGCAGCGGGTTCGGGTACAGACCGGCCGCGACCAGACCGGCCACGTGAGCCATGTCGACGAACAGCAGCGCACCGACCTTGTCGGCGATCTGGCGGAAGCGCGGGAAATCCAGCGTTTTCGAGTAAGCCGAGAAGCCGGCGACGATCATTTTCGGCTGGCACTCGACGGCCAGACGCTCGACCTCGTCGTAATCGATCAGCCCGGTATCGGTGTTGATCCCGTACTGCACGGCGTTATAGAGCTTGCCCGAGGACGACACTTTGGCGCCGTGGGTCAGGTGACCACCGTGGGCCAGGCTCATGCCCAGAATGGTGTCGCCCGGCTGGATCAACGCCAGGTACACGGCGCTGTTGGCCGAGGAACCGGAGTGCGGCTGGACGTTGGCGTAATCGGCGCCGAACAGTTGCTTGGCGCGCTCGATGGCCAGCGCTTCGACTTTATCCACATGCTCGCAGCCGCCGTAGTAGCGCTTGCCCGGATAGCCTTCGGCGTATTTGTTGGTGAGGCCGCTGCCCTGGGCTTGCATCACGCGTTTGCTGGTGTAGTTCTCCGACGCGATCAGCTCGATGTGATCTTCCTGACGTTGCTCCTCGGCATTCATCGCCGCCAGCAGTGCATCGTCGTAACCCTGGATCTGGTCTTGCTTGCTGAACATCGCGTCTCTCCCAGCGGCGGCGGTGCGCCATTCGTCTCGGTCAGGCACCTGCGTGCCCTTTGATGCGATGGTATGACCGGCGCAGACAGCTCAAATGCCTACGGACGCCACGCAAAGGTGCGTTTACGACATGGCAGGAAATGGCTTGGAGAATGCAGTCCCCTGTAGGAGCTGCCGCAGGCGGCGATCTTTTGATCTTGCTTTGGATTCTGAAAAGCCAAAGTCAAAAGATCGCAGCCTGCGGCAGCTCCTACAGGGGTTATGCGATGACCTGGCGCAGGGCGAGCAGTACGAGGAAATGCGCGGGATACAGGGCGTAGGCCCAGCGCCGCATCGGTGGCGGCTGTATCGTTTGGGCATGTCGCAAAAGCAACATCCCAAGCAATGGCGCAATCAGGCAAACGATGAGGCCGAAGATCGCCAGTTCACTGCCGAACCGCACAGATTCGAACAACACCCGCCACTGATTCGCCGCGAGGCACACCAGCCCCGGCAACAGACTGAAATACCATTGCCGGCGAATCACCCACAACGTCGCCAGCGGCAGCAAGACACCAAAGAAACCGAACATCAGCCGTTCCGAGAACAGCGCCGAAAGCAGCAACGCGCCAGCGCCGAGCACTCGCGATGCCAAGGTCCGATCCTGCCAGCCTCGCGCCACCAGCAATCCCAACGCCAAAGTCGGCATGACGTTCAACGTGTCGGGATCAGGAATGTACAACCGATACGGAATCTCGCTGACCAGGCTGAACAACAGCAACCAGCCCAGATACCGCCACTCGGTCTTGCGCGCCCCCGCACGATCAAGATTCGCCGCCATCGCCAGACAAAACCATGGAAACGCCAAACGCCCAGGCACATACAGCCAATCGACGGAGAACCCGACATATCGCAGGTGATCGAGCAACATGCTCAACAGCGCCAGCCACTTGAGCAGATCCAGCGCGCCGTCGCGTTTTCTCAGGTGCATAATCGGCCCGTGTCCTTGTAGAGTTTTGACAACGACATCCCGTGTGCTCCCCGGAAGATCTTCGGTAAAGTGCGCACCATCATTGACCAACGAAGCGCCACAAGCGTTTCGATCACGGAAGCCGGCCATGACCGACAAGAGCCAACAATTCGCCAGCGACAACTATTCCGGTATCTGCCCTGAAGCCTGGGCTGCCATGGAACAGGCCAACCACGGCCACCAACGCGCGTACGGCGACGATGAATGGACCGCTCGCGCGGCCGACCATTTCCGCAAACTGTTCGACACCGATTGCGAAGTATTCTTCGCCTTCAACGGCACCGCCGCCAACTCGCTGGCCCTGTCGTCGCTGTGCCAGAGTTACCACAGCGTGATCTGCTCGGAAACCGCCCACGTCGAAACCGACGAATGTGGCGCCCCGGAGTTTTTCTCCAACGGCTCGAAACTGCTGATCGCCGGCACTGAAAACGGCAAGATCACCCCGGCCTCGATCCGCGAAGTCGCGCTCAAGCGTCAGGACATTCACTACCCTAAACCGCGTGTCGTGACCCTGACCCAGGCCACTGAAGTCGGCAGCGTCTACACCCCGGAAGAAATCCGCGCCATCAGCGCCACCTGCAAAGAACTGGGCCTGAACCTGCACATGGACGGCGCGCGTTTCTCCAACGCCTGCGCGTTCCTCGGCTGCTCGCCAGCGGATCTGACCTGGAAGGCCGGTGTTGATGTGTTGTGTTTTGGTGGCACCAAAAACGGCATGGCCGTCGGTGAAGCGATTCTGTTCTTCAACCACAAACTGGCCGAAGACTTCGACTACCGCTGCAAACAGGCCGGGCAACTGGCGTCGAAGATGCGCTTTTTGTCGGCACCGTGGGTGGGCATCCTCGAAAACGACGCCTGGCTGAAATACGCCCGCCACGCCAACCACTGCGCGCAATTGCTTGCAGAACTGGTCAGCGACATCCCGGGTGTCGAGCTGATGTTCCCGGTGCAGGCCAACGGCGTGTTCCTGCAACTGTCCGAGCCGGCCATCGCCGCGCTGACGGAACGCGGCTGGCGCTTCTACACCTTCATCGGCAAGGGCGGCGCACGCTTCATGTGCTCGTGGGATACCGAAGAAGAACGCGTACGCGAACTGGCCCGCGATATCCGTGAAGTCATGAGCGCCTGACCCGACACAACCCCCTCTCCCTGTAGGAGCTGCCGCAGGCTGCGATCTTTTGATCTTGATCTTAAAAACAAAATCAAAAGATCGCAGCCTGCGGCAGCTCCTACACGGCCCCATCGTCGATTACCTTTTTGCTGCTTGGTCTACATTGTCTGTCGAGCCCTCCGCTCACATAACAATAAGCAGGAGCATCGGCATGTCGTTACAAGGCAAAACCCTGTTCATCACCGGCGCCAGCCGTGGCATTGGCCGCGAGATTGCGCTGCGGGCCGCGCGGGACGGGGCCAATATCGTGATTGCGGCGAAAAGCGCCGAACCCCACGCCAAGCTGCCCGGCACCATCCACAGCGTCGCCGCGGAGGTCGAAGCGGCGGGCGGCAAAGCTTTGGCCCTGCAACTGGATGTGCGCGATGAAGACGCGGTGCGCCACGCGTTGGCTCAGGCCAACGAACATTTCGGCGGCATCGATGCGCTGGTGAACAACGCCGGGGCGATCAAGTTGACCGGCGTGCAACACATCGAACTCAAGCGTTTCGACTTAATGCACCAGATCAACACCCGCGCAGTGCTCCTGTGCAGCCAGGCCGCCCTGCCCTATCTGAAGAAATCCGCCGGGCACATTCTCAACCTGTCGCCGCCGCTGAACCTGGCGACCAAGTGGTTCGCCCAATACAGCCCGTACACCGTGACCAAATACGGCATGAGCATGCTGACGCTTGGCATGAGCGAGGAATTCGCCGGGTACGGGATCAGTGTCAACTCACTGTGGCCGCAAACGATGATTGCCACGGCAGCGATTGAGTTTCAGTTGGGCAACAGAGAGTCGTTCAAGCATGCGCGCACGCCGGAGATCATGGCGGATGCGGCTTATGTGATTTTGAGTAGCAGCCAGCGGCAGATCACTGGGCGGTTACTGATTGATGAGGAGATTTTGCGGGAAAGGGGTGCGAGCGAATTCGAGCACTACCGCTTCGAGCCGGGCAGTGACGACAAGCTGATGACCGACCTGTTCGTCGACTGAACACTCCCCTTGTAGGAGCTGCCGAAGGCTGCGATCTTTTGATCTTGATCTTTAAAAACAAGATCAAAAGATCGCAGCCTTCGGCAGCTCCTACAGGGGCCGTGGTTAAAACTCGATACGGACGTCGCCCTTCGGCACGCTGCAGCACGACAAGATAAACCCTTCCGCCTCGTCGTCTTCGGTGATCCCGCCGTTGTGCTCCATCTCCACCTCACCCCCCAGCTTCATCACCTTGCACGTCCCGCAAATCCCCATGCCGCAGGCTTTCGGAATCATCAGCCCAAGCTTGGCCGCCGCCGCATGCACGGTCTCACCCGGTGCCACACGAATGCTCTTGCCGGAGGCGGTGAATTCCACCTGATGCAGATCCGCCGCATCGACTTCCGGCGCGTCCGCGGCTTGCTCGGCCTGTTCGACAGCATCGGCGCGAGCCTCGGGGGGCGTGGCACCGAAGGATTCTTCGTGGTAGCGCGACATGTCGTAACCGGCGGCTTCCAGCAGCCGCTTGACTGCGTTCATGTACGGCGTCGGCCCGCAGCAGAACACTTCGCGCTCAAGAAAGTCGGGCACCATCAGTTCGAGCATCTTGTGATTGAGGTAACCGCGATACCCGGCCCACGGCTCACCCAAGCCGTGCTTCTCGCAGATCAGGTGCAGGCTGAAGTTGTCGATCCGCGAGGCCATGTGTTCCAGCTCACGGTGGTAAATGATGTCTTTGGGCGAGCGCGCGCTGTGGATAAAGGTCATGTCGACGTTGGCATTGGTGTCGTAGAACCAGCGCGCCATCGACATGCACGGCGTGATACCGACGCCGCCGCTCAGGTACAGGACTTTCGGGCTCGGATAGTCCATGGCATTGAACAGCCCGACCGGCCCGTGCACCGCCAACTCCTGGCCCTCGTGCAGCGTGTCGTGCAGCCAGTTGGAAACCTTGCCGCCCGGCACCCGTTTGATCGTCACCGAAAAGCTGTACGGCACCGACGGCGAACTGGAAATGGTGTAAGAGCGCATGATCGGCTGGCCTTCGATTTCCAGCTCCAGGGTGACGAACTGCCCGGGCTTGAAGAAGAACAGGATCGGCTGATCGGCCATGAAGCAGAAGGTGCGCACGTCCCAGGTTTCCTGGATGACTTTGACGCAACGGACGATGTGTCGGCCATTGGCCCAGGTCTGGGTGGTGACCGGATTCAGGAAGCTGTTGGACATGCTGTTCTCCACGGCCGACTGTCGGCCTCATGTCGGCGATTCTGCGTATAGCGCGAACCGTCCGTTTACCTATCCGCGACATCGGCATACTTATCGCGACCAGCCCCCAACCACAGGGGGTTGCGCGTCGGGAACAGATTGCACCATGTCGCCCATGGATAAGGTTCCGCCCAGCGCCGGCCCCACACTCGCCCCAACACCAAGACAGATTCTTTACACCTTGCGTAGCAACCGTTAGCAGCACACCTGATCAGCCACTTTTCGCCGGCCACGCAGATGGCCATGAGGATCACATCGATGGACGTCACCGCAAAAATCAGCCTGGGCGATCCGCTGGAACCCGCACGCAAGGCCACCGCCCAAATGTTGCAGGAGCGCGAGCGCACCTTCTCGCTACCGCAACCGTTCTACAGCGACGAGCGGCTGTTCGATATCGACATGCAGGAGATCTTCCAGAAAGAGTGGTTGATTGCCGGCATGACCTGCGAGATCCCGGCCAAGGGCAACTACCTGACGCTGCAGATCGGCAAGAACCCGATCATCGTGATTCGTGGGGCCGAGGGAGTGGTGCATGCGTTCCACAACGTCTGCCGCCACCGTGGCTCGCGCCTGTGCACCAGTGAAAAGGGCAAGGTCGCCAAACTGGTTTGCCATTACCACCAGTGGACCTACGAGCTGGACGGTCGCCTGCTGTTCGCCGGCACCGAAATGGGCGCCGACTTCGACATGAAGCAGTACGGCCTCAAACCGGTGAACGTGAAGACCGCTGGCGGCTACATCTTTATCAGCCTGGCGGAGAATCCACCGGCCATTGATGACTTCCTGTCGACGCTGAACCACTACATGGAACCCTACGACATGGAGAACACCAAGGTGGCGATACAGACCACCTTGTTCGAAAAAGCCAACTGGAAACTGGTGCTGGAAAACAATCGTGAGTGCTACCACTGCAACGCCTCGCACCCGGAACTGCTGAAAACCCTGCTGGAATGGGACGATGTCACCGACCCACGCGCCGATCAGGCGTTCAAGGATCACGTCGCTGCCTCCGCTGCTGCCTGGGAAGCTGAAAAGATCCCTTATGCCCACGCCAGTTTCGGCCTGCGCAACCGCATCGTGCGCATGCCGCTGCTCAAGGGCACCGTGTCGATGACCCTCGACGGCAAACAGGGCTGCGCCAAACTGATGGGCCGCATCAAAAACCCGGATCTGGGTTCGATGCGCATCCTGCACCTGCCGCACTCGTGGAACCACTGCATGGGCGATCACATCATCGTCTTCACTGTGTGGCCGATCAGCGCGCAGGAAACCATGGTTACCACCAAGTGGATCGTGCACAAGGATGCGGTCGAAGGCGTCGATTACGACGTTGAGCGCATGCGCCAGGTGTGGGATGCGACCAATGATCAGGACCGGCGTCTGGCCGAAGAGAACCAGCGTGGGATCAACTCCACGGCTTACCAGCCAGGGCCTTACTCCAAAACCTATGAATTTGGCGTGGTGAACTTTGTTGACTGGTACAGCGAAAGACTGCTGAGCAATCTCGGCGCAGAACCTGCGCCTTACCTCAAAGGCGTCCCTGTCCAGGGTTAAAGCGAGATCAAAAGATCGCTGCCTTCGGCAGCTCCTACAGGTTTTGTGGCGCTCACAAATTCGGTGAACACCAACAACCCTGTGGGAGCTGGCTTGCCAGCGATGGCGTCCTGACATTCACCTTTGACCTCCAGTGGATGAATTTTGATCAACCACGCCACACACCATACCCACCAAGCCCCCCAGCCTTCCGCAAACAACTTATCCACATACCCACCCACAGCAAATGGGGACAACTGTGGATGACTCGAAAAATATTCCAATGATTTGCCAAGAAAAACCGTGACTTATGCAGAAGTACAGTTTGGGATAGGTATTGGGTGTTTTTTGATCACATCTCTGTATGCGGCGGTTTGTATGGCTTACAGAGGATGGCGAACACCTTATCCACAGAAGCGCCAACAGTAATCGGGGGTAACTTTGCCGGATCTGTGGAAAAGCCCTGAAGACTGTACAGAATCAGGGTTTTCGAGGGATTTACCCGAGTTAAATGACGATTAGGTTGTTTTTTGATCAGAACCCCACAGACCATGTTTTACAAGGCTTGTAGCGGATAGCGAACATCTTATCCACAGAAGCGCCAACAGAGATTGGGGGCAACTTATGCGTTCGGCTGGGGAAAAAAGTCCGTAAAAACCGCAACTTAGGCTGGTTGTTTTTTGATCACAGGCTTGCAGGGCTTGATTGGCGTGGGGTGCGGGGATGGACGAACACGTTATCCACAGATCCGCCAACAGGGATTGTGGGTAAGAATTCGCGATCACCTGTAGGAGCTGCGGCACGCTGCGATCTTTTGATCTTGATTTTGAAGATCAAAAGATCGCAGCCTCGTTTTACTCGACAGCTCCTACAGGGGCTTTGCAGGGTGTCAGCGGACAACGCCTTCTTCGATCAGCAGTTTGAGGATGGCTTCGGCGCCGGCTTGCGCCGTGACGCCTTTGAGTACTTGCCCCCCACCGCCACTGGCCTTGGCCGTAGCCGCCTTCATCCGATCAGCGCCACTCTTGGCCTTGATCACTTTCAGACGCTTCGGCCGAGGCTTGGCCGGTTGCAATGTGGCAACAGACAAAAGCTCATCGTCGATGACTTCGACGTCATCCGCCTCCAACAGCCCACGCCGCGCCGGCCCATACGCACTCTGCCTCGGCTTCGGCGCCGCGTTATCCACAGTTGCCAGAAACGGCAGCTTGACCTTCAACCGCCGCCGCTGGCCACGCGGTAGTGCTTGCAGCACCAGCGCCGAGCCATCGTTGATCGACTCGACCTGGGCCAATCCGACTACCAGCGGCCAACCCAACCCTTCGGCCAGCAGGAACGGCAACATGCCCGAGCCCTCGCCGGTTTCTGCCTGGCTCCCCGTCAGCACCACTTGAGCACCGGCCTCTCGCAGGTAAGCCGTCAGCGCCGGCAACGCATCCGCGCCCGCCGGTTGCTCCAACACGTGCATCTGCTCCAGGCCCATGCCCAGATAGGCGCGCAACGCCGGTTCAGCAACGTCGCCGGCGTGCAGCACTTGCAGGTTATCCCCAGCCAGTTGCAAACCCAGTTCCACTGCCCGTGCATCCTGTTCGGCGCGGCGTGGGCGGCCGGAGGTTGGGTGGGCGCCGATTGAAACCAGACTGATGATTTTTGTGTTCATCGCGTTTCCTTAAGCCGCATCGCGCTTGGCGTCGTTGCGGTAGGCCGCTACCGCCGCGATCAAGGCTTGAAGAATTTCTGCGCTCTCGCCAATCACTGACAAGTCCGCACGCTTGATCATGTCGCAACCCGGATCGAGGTTGATCGCCACCACTTTGTCGCAGGCGCCAATGCCTTGCAGATGCTGGATCGCCCCGGAAATCCCCACCGCCACATACACCCGCGCAGTGACCCAGGTACCGGACGCGCCAACCTGACGATCGCGCGCCATGTAGCCGTCGTCCACCGCCACCCGCGAAGCGCCTTCGGTGGCACCCAGAGCGGCGGCGGTTTGGTGAAAAAGCGCCCAGTCCTTGACCCCGTTACCGCCGGAGAAGATGAACTCGGCCTCGGCCATGGGAATCGCCGCCGGGTCCACCGCTACCGCGCCCAGATCCTCGATTCGCGACAAGCTGCGCGCGACGCTTGTGGATAACTCCACGGGCAGCGCTTCGTGACGGCTTTCGCTAACGGGCTCGGCGCACTCGGCCGAAGCCAGAATCAATCGTGCGACCGGACGCGCCAGGTCTTGCAGCCCGGCACCGGCGCGGCCGATGCATTGCTCATCCTTGACCTGCCAGACCCGTGTGGCCGGGCGTTCTCCCAACGCTGCAGCAAAGCGACGGCCGAGTTCACCGCCACCGCTGCGACTGTCCGGCAGCAGCCAGTGACGGGGACTGAACTGGTTATCCACAGCCCGCAAGCCTTGCACCCGTTGTTCCGGTGCATAACCGTTGAATTCCTCACCGTCGAGCACCAGCAAGCGGTCAACGCCGGCAGTGGCAAACGCACTTTCCTTATGTTCACCAAAGACCACGGCCAACACCGCGCCATCCTTGCCGGCCAACTCATGGGCGAGACCCAGCAAGTCGCGGTCGTGGCTGCTCAAGCGGCCACCGACCATGTCCGGCACCACGCTGATATAAAACGCCGGCGCCGGCACCTGATGCAGCGGCAACTGCACTTCCACAGCCGCAGAACGTTTAGTCGCCCCGCCCTGTTGCGCGCCGCTGCGGTCGATACGCTTGATGCCGTTGGGGCCGATAAAACCGATGCCGTGCAGGTTTTTACGGATGACGCCGTTGGGTCCCATCCAGCTGTGTTGCGCCGGTTGCATGGCGGCGTGCAGCGGATGCAGACGGTTGCGGGCGATCCATTCGGCGCGCGGATCGCGGCGGATAATGTCGCTCATCAGTGGGCCTCCGCAGGTTCACGTTTGGCCGGTGTGGTCGGCTTGCTTGGCGCGGCGTCTTCGAGCAGCGCGTCGGCGACCAGTTCGGCAATGTCCTTGATCAGCGGCCGCGGTTCGACCACGCCTTCGAGCATCGCCGTGCACTGTGGACAACCCACGGCCACCAGTTCAGCACCGGTTTCGCGGATGTCGTCCATGCGCATGTCGGGGATACGCTGTTTGCCCGGGATGTCGGTGATCGGCGCGCCGCCACCGCCGCCGCAGCAACGCGAGCGAAAGCCCGAACGCTGCATCTCTTTGACTTCAATACCGAGCGCACGCAGCACTTCACGCGGCGCTTCGTACTCGCCGTTGTAACGGCCGAGATAGCATGGATCGTGATAGGTCACGCTGTTGCCTTTGTGCTGCCCGAGGTTGAGCGCGCCGGCCTCAATGATTTCCGCCATGTAGGTGCTGTGGTGCTGCACCAGGTAGTTGCCGTCGAACGCGCCGTACTCGTTTTTCAGCACATGAAAACTGTGCGGATCACAGGTGACGATGCGGTTGAAGCTGTACTTGGCCAAAGTCTGAATATTGCGTTTGGCGAGCTGCTGAAACGTCGCTTCGTCGCCGAGACGGCGGGCCACGTCGCCGCTGTCACGTTCCTCAAGACCGAGTACGGCGAAGTCGACTTTCGCTGCCTTCAGCACTTTGACGAAGGCGCGCAAGGTGCGCTGGTTGCGCATGTCGAAGGCGCCGTCACCGACCCAGAACAGCACGTCGGTGGATTTCTTTTCGCTCATCAGATTGAGGTTGAGGTCGGCCGCCCAGTTCATCCGCCCGCCCGGTGCGAAACCGCCGGGGTTGTCGGTGGCGATGAGGTTTTCCAGGACTTCAGCGCCCTTGTTTGGGGTCGCGCCTTTTTCCAGAGTGAGGTGGCGGCGCATGTCGACGATGGCATCGACGTGCTCGATCATCATCGGGCACTCCTCGACGCAGGCGCGGCAGGTGGTGCATGACCACAGGGTCTCGGCATCGACCAGACCGTTGACGATCGGTTGATGCGGATTGCCTGAATGCTCGCCGACTGGCTTGCCTGGATAAGGGCTGCCAGCGAACTTGGCATCGGTGCCGCCAGCGAGGCCGACGACCATGTCTTGAATCAGTTTTTTCGGGTTCAGCGGCTGGCCGGCAGCGAACGCCGGGCATGCGGCTTCACACTTGCCGCATTGCACGCAGGCATCGAAGCCGAGCAGTTGATTCCAGGTGAAATCCTTGGGTTTTTCCACACCCAGCGGTGCGGTCGGGTCGTTGAGATCCAAAGGCTTCAGCCCGGTGGAGCGACCGCCGCCAAAACGTTCGGCGCGACGGTGCCAGGCCAGATGCAGGGCGCCAGCGAAGGCGTGCTTCATCGGCCCGCCCCAGGTCATGCCAAAGAGCAATTCCGACACGCCCCACAGCACGCCGATCCCGAGAATGACTGCCAGCAGCCAGCCGCCGAAGTCCTGCGGCAGAATCCCGGCCACCGGCAAGGTCACCAAAAAGAATGACGCCGAGAATGCCAGCAGGCTTTTCGGCAGGCGCATCCACGGGCCTTTCGACAGGCGTGCCGGCGGGTTGCGCCGGCGCAGATAAACGAAGATCGCGCCGACGAACATCACCGCCGACATCAGCAGCAAGGCGTAACCGAGGATGCGGTTATGCAGGCCAAAGCCGTGTACCAGAATCGCCAGCACAATCGACGCCACCGCGCCGCCGGCCGTGGCCACGTGGGTATTGGCGATGTATTTGTCCCGCGCCACCACATGGTGCAAATCGACCATGTAGCGCTTGGGCATGGCGAGCAGGCCGCCGATCAGATCGACCTTCGAGGCCCGGCCCCGACGCCACATCGCCACCCGCCGCAACGCGCCAAGGACAGCGAGGCCCAGGGCTGCGAACAACAGGATTGGAAGAAGGGTGTTCAACATAGGTGTTGCTCCCACCAGTACAGCCAGAAAACACGGTCGATGTAGGAGCTGCCGAAGGCTGCGATCTTTTGATCTGGGTCTTCAATAGCAAGATCAAAAGATCGCAGCCTTCGGCAGCTCCTACAGGGGGATTTAGAAATCCTTGCAGAGGCGCAGGGCGTCGTAGATCGCGGCGTGTGTGTTGCGCTGCGCCACGCAGTCGCCGATGCGGAACAGCAAGTAGCCGTCACCCGTGTTGCTCAGCGATGGCTGCGGCTTGATCGCAAACAACGCATCGATATCGATCTGGCCCTTGTTGCGCGATCCTTCCTTGAGCCCGTAATACAGCTCTTCGTCCGGACGCACGCCGTTTTCCACGACCACCTGATCGACCACCCGCTCCTCTTTGGCACCGGTGTATTCGTTCTCCAACACCGCGATCAGTTTGTCGCCTTCGCGGTAGACCTTCTCCAGCATCATGTCGCCGGTCATGATCACTTCTTTCGGATACATGCTGCGGTAGTAGGTCGGGAACGACGTACCGCCAACAGCCACGCCGGGTTTGATGTCGTCGGTGACGATCTCGACCTGGCTGCCCTTGTCGGCGAGGAAGTCGGCAACCGACATCCCGGTGAACTCGCAAATGGTGTCGTAGACCAGCACGTTCTTGCCCGGCGCAACCTTGCCGTCGAGCACGTCCCAACTGCTGACCACCAGCCCTTCGGCCGCGCCCCAGTGTTCGTTCTGCTCAAGGAACGGATGTCCGCCAACCGCCAGCACCACCACGTCCGGACGCAAATCCATGATCGTGGCGACATCAGCCGCAGTGCCCAGACGCAGGTCGACTTTCAGCCGCGCCAGTTCCAACTGGAACCAGCGGGTAATGCCGGCGATCTGGTCGCGCTGCGGTGCTTTCGATGCGGTAGTGATCTGCCCGCCGATGAATTCTTTTTTCTCGAACAGCGTCACGTCGTGGCCGCGTTCAGCGGACACACGCGCCGCTTCCATCCCGGCCGGGCCGGCACCGACGACCACGACTTTGCGCTTGATGCCGGTGGATTTTTCGATGATGTGCGGCACGCCCATGTATTCCCGGGACGTTGCGGCGTTCTGGATGCACAGCACGTCCAGACCCTGGTATTGACGGTCGATGCAATAGTTGGCGCCGACACACTGTTTGATCTGGTCGATCTGGCCCATCTTGATCTTGGCGATCAGGTGCGGGTCGGCGATGTGCGCGCGGGTCATGCCGACCATATCGACATAACCGCCCTCGAGAATCCGCGTGGCCTGGTTCGGGTCCTTGATGTTCTGCGCATGCAGCACCGGGGCTTTCACCACCTCTTTGATCCCGGCCGCCAAATGCAGAAACGGCTCCGGTGGATAACTCATGTTGGGGATAACGTTGGCCAGGGTGTTGTGAGTGTCGCAACCCGAACCGACCACGCCGATGAAGTCGAGCATGCCGGTGTCGTCGTAGTACTTGGCGATCTGTTTCATGTCCTCGTGGGACAAGCCGTCCGGGTGGAATTCGTCGCCGCACAAGCGGATGCCGACGCAGAAATCGTCGCCGACTTCCTTGCGCACAGCCTTGAGCACTTCCAGACCGAAACGCATGCGGTTCTCGAAACTGCCACCCCATTCATCGGTGCGCTTGTTGACGCGCGGGCTCCAGAACTGGTCGATCATGTGCTGGTGCACGGCGGACAGCTCGACGCCGTCCAGACCACCGGCCTTGGCGCGGCCAGCAGCGGTGGCGTAGTTGCCGATCACCCGCCAGATTTCTTCCGGTTCGATGGTTTTGCAGGTCGCGCGATGCACCGGTTCGCGGATGCCCGACGGCGACAGCAGGGTTGGCCAATGCTCGCCGTCCCAGCGTGAGCGACGGCCCATGTGGGTAATCTGGATCATGATCTTGGCGCCATGCTTGTGCATGGCGTCGGCCAGGTTCTGGAAGTGCGGGATGATCCGGTCGTCCGCCAGGTTCACCGATTTCCACCAGCCTTGCGGACTGTCGATGGCCACGCTGGACGAACCGCCGCAAATCGCCAGGCCGATGCCGCCCTTGGCTTTCTCTTCGTAATACTTGACGTAGCGGTCGGTGGTCATGCCGCCGTCAGTCGCGTAGACCTCGGCGTGCGCGGTGCTGAGCACACGGTTGCGGATGGTCAGTTTGCCGATCTGGATCGGCTGGAACATTGCTTCGAAAGCCATGACGGGTTCCTCGACTTACAACGGCTTGACGGTGAACAAGCCGTCGTCGTGGCCTTCTTCGGAGCCACCGTAGACTTGCTCGGCAACCGTGCGAATCTTGCTGCCGCGAGCTTCAAGAATCTGATCCATCGCGCCGGCAAACCAGCCAGTGAACATGTAGTCGACCTTGCGCCCGACCTTGCCGTAGACGTAGACAAACGCCGAGTGTTCGAGCTTGACGCTGGCGGTGCCTTTGTCGAGGTCGATGTCCTGGATCTTGAACAGACCCCAGCCGCGCTGCGACAGACGTTTCATGTAGTGCTCGAACACCGCGACGCCTTCCAGGCCGTGGCATTCAGCTTCTTTTTCACACCAGTGCCAGGCGGACTTGTAGCCGGCTTTGTAGAGGATCTCGGCGTACGCGTCAGCGCCCAGAACCTCTTCGATGCCCATGTGGTTATTCACAAAGAAGTGGCGTGGCACGTACAGCATCGGCAGGGCGTCAGAGGTCCAGACACCGGTTTCGCTGTCGACTTCGATTGGCAATTGCGGGGCGATCTTGGCCATGGAAACTTAACTCCGGAAAAATTTGGATTCAGTGTTGGCCGCAGCCCAGCCCTCTCCCGCAGGAGAGGGGGCAGTTCGGCGGCGGTCTTGGAAAGCGTTACTCGCCCCAGACGTCTTTCAAGACGTTGACCCAGTTTTCGCCCATGATCTTGCGCACCACACGTTCGGGATGGCCGCGCTTGAGCAGGGTTTCAGTCAGGTTCGGGAACTCGCCGACGGTGCGGATGCCCAGCGGGTTGATGATCTTGCCGAAGCTGGTCAGACGGCGGGCGTAGCCCTTGTCGTGGGTCAGGTATTCGAAAAAGTCCTGGCCGTGGCCCTGAGTGAAATCGGTGCCGATACCGATGGCGTCTTCGCCGACGATGTTCATCACGTATTCAATAGCTTCGGCGTAGTCGTCGATGGTCGAATCGATGCCCTTGGCGAGGAACGGCGCGAACATGGTCACGCCGACGAAACCGCCGTGGTCGGCAATGAATTTGAGTTCTTCATCGGACTTGTTGCGCGGGTGCTCCTTGAGCCCCGACGGCAGGCAGTGGGAGTAGCAGACCGGTTTTTTCGATTCGAGGATGACTTCTTCGGAAGTCTTGGAACCGACGTGGGACAGGTCGCACATGACACCAACGCGGTTCATCTCGGCGACGATCTCGCGACCAAAACCCGACAGCCCGCCATCACGCTCGTAGCAACCGGTGCCGACCAGGTTCTGGGTGTTGTAGCACATCTGCACGATGCCGACGCCGAGCTGCTTGAACACCTCGACATAGCCGATCTGGTCTTCAAACGCGTGAGCATTCTGGAAGCCGAAGAGGATGCCGGTCTTGCCCTGCTCCTTGGCGCGACGGATATCGGCGGTGGTGCGCACCGGCATTACCAGATCGCTGTTCTCGCGGATCAGCTTCTGGCTGGCGGCGATGTTATTGACGGTCGCCTGAAAGCCTTCCCACACCGACACAGTGCAGTTGGCCGCCGTCAGACCGCCCTTGCGCATGTCTTCAAACAGCTCGCGGTTCCATTTGGCAATGATCAGACCGTCGATAACGATGCTGTCGGCGTGTAATTCGGCTGGGCTCATCAGGCGTCCCCTTATTGGCGATTCATGCGCCGAATCGTCTGCCGGCGCTTTGGGGCCAGCATATGCCTCGGTGCAGGGGCGACCGGGTGCAAAAACGACAGGGGAATTGCCGAAAGCGTCAATCCGCGACAAAGGGTCGTCAGGCGGCCCGACCAGCCACCTGTTCAAGCCCGCAAGCTTGAGCCAGAATCCCCGCATCTTGGATACACCACTGGATGAGAGCGGCGACCTCAATGAAATCGATCTTCCTGGCCCTGGCACTGATTGCGACCGGCGTACACGCCGCCGAAGAGTCCGACAACAACCCGTGCGACGCAGTCGAAAACGACGTGCAGACCCTGGAGTGCTCGACCTACAGCCGCACCGCGGCCGAAGACCTGCTCAAGGACAACTACGCCAGCCTCACCGAACGCATGCAGACCGCGTACGGCAAAAACCCGACGCAACTGGCTGACATCACCGCCAAACTCAAGACTGCCCAGCAGCAATGGCTGAAGACGCGGGATGCGGATTGCGCGGTAGAAGCCTTCCCGGCGACGGATGGCAGTAAGGCGTTCAAAATTGCACAGAACGATTGCGTGGCCCGGATGAGTGATGAACGGTCGGAGTTTTTGGAGTCGATTGGGCAGGAGTGATCCTGACTCCTCGCAACATGCCGTCAAACGTTGCTGATTGGTTTCGCGAGAAATATAAGCAAGGATCCTAAAATCTTATAAAAGACTTATATTTCTCCGACCATGACAATGTCCAAAGACATCCAAATCATCAATGATGCCGAGGGCAAACCCGCCTTCGTGGTCATTCCCTATGCGCAATACGTCGCACAGAAAATGCAGCCGGATCTGATCCCGCACGAGGTGGTCAGTCGATTGGTCGACGGGGCGACACCAATCCGCGCCTGGCGCGAACATCTCAATCTGACACAGGAAGACGTGGCCAAGCGCCTGGGTATTTCCCAACCGGCGTTCGCTCAACAAGAAACGGTAGCGAAGCCACGCAAGGCAACCCGCGAGAAAATTGCAGCAGCGTTCGGCATCACGGCCAGTCAGCTTGAGCTGTAGGCAGCCCTCTTCATTCAAAGGAATTCCCATGAACATCTGCGGCATTGAAATCAAAGGCAGCGAAGCGATCATCGCCGTGGCCGCTCTCGACGGTTCGACCCTGAGCCACATCCCTCTCGCCACCAAGAAAATCGCCCTCGACGATGACGACGAGGCAGCCAACGTCAAACGCTTCGCCGCGCAGGTCGCGTCGTTTGTACGCGAAAATTCGATTGACCGGATTGCGATCAAGAAGCGCAGCAAGAAGGGTGAGTTTGCCGGTGGGCCGACGACGTTCAAGATCGAGGGTGTGTTTCAGTTGCTCGATGGGTGTGAGGTGACGCTGCTGTCGCCGCAGACGATTAATGCGCAGGCGAAGAAGCATAATTTCGAGCTGCCGGGGACGTTGAACAAATATCAGCATGAGGCTTACAAGGCCGCTTGCTCAGCGCTGGTGAAGAAGTAAGCAAACAGCAAGATCAAAAGATCGCAGCCTTCGGCAGCTCCTACAGGGGATCTCATGTAGGAGCTGCCGAAGGCTGCGATCTTTTGATTTTCAAGCTTGGGCAGTACGCCGGTCTTCTCGCGGACAGCGTGCGAACTTCGCCCTATAGCTACGGGTGAAATATGACGGTGATTCAAACCCGCAGGCGATGCTTACTTCGAGCACGCTCATATCCGTCTGGCGCAACAACTGCCGAGCCTTCTCCAGCCTTAAGCGCAGATAGAAATTGCTCGGCGTATCGTTCAGATGCAGCCGAAACAACCGCTCCAGTTGTCGCCGCGTGACTTTGATCGATTCCGCCAGTTGCAGCGTGCTCAGCGGCGGTTCGCTGTGCTGTTCCATCTCGCCAATCACCTGCACCAGTTTCTTGTTGCTGATGCCATAACGCGTGGCGACCTCCATGCGCTGGTGGTCTTTGCGCGGGCGGATGCGGCCTAACACAAATTGCTCGCTGACCTGGATCGCCAGTTGCGGGCCGTGGGCCTGGGCGATCAGATCGAGCATTAAATCGATGGAAGCGGTGCCACCGGCCGAGGTGATGCGCCGCCGGTCAATCTCGAACAGTTCCTGCGTCACGCTGAGCTGTGGATAAGATTCCTTGAACGCGTCGATCGCCTCCCAATGCAGGGTCAGGCGATGGCCCTCGAGCAGGCCCGCCTCGGCGAGGACGAAGCTGCCGGTGTCGATGGCGCCGAGGGTGACGCCTTCGTTATCCAGTCGGCGCAGCCAATGCTCGAGCGTCGGCGTGGCGAATTTCAGCGGTTCGAATCCGGCGACCACCAACAGCGTCGCACCCTTCTTCAGCGGCTCCAGCGCCGCATCGGCGTTGACCGACATGCCATTGCTCGCCAGCACTGCCCCGCCATCGGCGCTGAGCACGTGCCAGCGGTACAGCTCGCCGCGAAAACGGTTGGCCACCCGCAGCGGTTCGATCGCGGAGATAAAGCCGATCGCGGAAAACCCCGGCATCAGCAAAAAGTAGAAATCCTGGGACATGGGCGCACTCGGTTGGCGGGTAGCGTGAGATGTTGATACGCCGTTTGTCATCGTCGTTCAAGAGTGCAGGTCGCTACAGTGCAAGTGCCAGTCGCCGTAGTGCGCTTTCACGGGCGCATTGCTGCGTAACTTTGCATCACCGACGCATCAGACGCCGGAACCCACAATAAACGACCTGCCGAGGAACCCGACATGAAACGACTGATCAGCAGCTGTGTTCTTGCACTCAGCGGTACCGCTTTCTTGAGCGCCAGTGTCATGGCGGCCGAACCCGCGTCTTGCCAGAACGTACGCATGGGCGTGGTCAACTGGACCGACGTGATCGCTACCAGCGCCATGACCCAGGTCCTGCTCGACGGCCTCGGCTACAACACCAAACAAACCAGCGCGTCCCAGCAAATCATCTTCGCAGGGATCCGCGATCAGCGCCTGGACCTGTTCCTCGGCTACTGGAACCCGCTGATGACCCAGACCATCACTCCGTTCGTCGACGCCAATCAGGTCAAAGTCCTCGAAGCGCCAAGCCTCAAAGACGCCCGCGCCACGCTCGCCGTACCGACTTACCTGGCTGACAAGGGTCTGAAAACTTTCGCCGACATCGCCAAATTCGAGAAAGAACTGGGCGGCAAGATTTACGGCATCGAGCCAGGCTCGGGCGCCAACACGCAGATCAAGGCAATGATCGCCAAGAATCAGTTCGGCCTGGGCAAATTCCAACTGGTCGAATCAAGCGAGGCCGGCATGCTCGCGGCGGTTGATCGCGCCGTGCGCCGCAAAGAGGCTGTGGTGTTCTTCGGCTGGGCGCCGCACCCGATGAACGTCAACGTGAAGATGACTTACCTCACTGGCAGCGAAGACGCCCTCGGCCCGAACGAAGGTATGGCCACCGTATGGACGGTAACGTCGCCCAAATACGCCGAACAGTGTCCGAACATCGGTCGGCTGCTGACCAACCTGACGTACACCGCCGAAGACGAGAGCCGGATGATGCAACCGCTGCTCGATCACAAGGACGCGTTCGAATCCGCCAGGCAATGGCTCAAGGATCACCCGCAAGACAAACAGCGCTGGCTCGAAGGTGTGACCACTTTCGACGGCAAACCGGCGGCTGAAAACCTGAAACTGACCAGCCAGTAAATCACCCCTGAATCATCGCTTCGCAGCCCGACAAGGGCTGCGGACAGACCCATCACGCCTGAAGGAAACCGCCTCATGAACCACGACGTCATCATCACCTGCGCACTCACCGGTGCTGGCGACACGACCGCCCGCAGCCCGCACGTGCCGGTCACCCCGAAACAGATCGCCGCTGCAGCGGTGGAAGCCGCCAAGGCTGGCGCGACGGTCGTGCATTGCCATGTGCGCGATCCGCAGACCGGCAAGTTCAGCCGCGACGTGGCGCTGTACCGCGAAGTGATGGAGCGGATCCGCGAGGCCGACGTCGACATCATCGTCAACCTCACGGCCGGCATGGGTGGCGACCTGGAAATCGGCGCTGGCGAGAACCCGATGGAGTTCGGCCCGAACACCGATCTGGTCGGCCCGCTGACCCGCCTCGCTCATGTCGAAGAACTGCTGCCGGAAATCTGCACCCTCGACTGCGGCACGCTGAACTTCGGCGACGGCGACACCATTTACGTCTCCACCCCGGCGCAACTGCGCGCGGGTGCCAAACGCATCACCGAACTGGGCGTGAAAGCCGAACTGGAAATTTTCGACACCGGCCACCTGTGGTTCGCCAAGCAGATGATCAAGGAGGGTCTGCTCGACAACCCGTTGTTTCAGCTGTGCCTGGGCATCCCGTGGGGCGCGCCGGCCGACACCACCACCATGAAAGCCATGGTCGATAACCTGCCGGCAGACGCAGTGTGGGCCGGGTTCGGCATTGGCCGGATGCAGATGCCGATGGCCGCGCAAGCGGTGCTGCTCGGTGGCAACGTGCGGGTCGGCCTGGAAGACAATCTGTGGCTGGACAAGGGTGTGTTGGCGACCAACGGCCAACTGGTCGAACGCGCCACCGAAATCCTCAGCCGCCTCGGCGCCCGCGTGCTGCCCCCGGCTGAAGGCCGCCACAAGATGGGCCTGACCCAGCGCCGCTAAACCTACACACAATCTCTCCTGTAGGAGCTGCCGAAGGCTGCGATCTTTTGATCTTGTTTCTAACAATCAAAGTCAAAAGATCGCAGCCTTCGGCAGCTCCTACAGGGATCGCCTTCTTTCAGGAAAAACCCTATGAGCTTTATCACCGAAATCAAAACCTTCGCCGCTCTGGGCAGCGGTGTCATCGGCAGCGGCTGGGTCGCGCGTGCCCTTGCCCATGGCCTCGACGTGGTCGCCTGGGACCCGGCGCCCGGCGCTGAAGCGGCACTGCGCAAACGCGTCGCCAACGCCTGGGGTGCACTGGAAAAAAACGGTCTGGCACCGGGTGCATCACAGGATCGCCTGCGTTTTGTCGCGACCATCGAAGAATGCGTGCGCGATGCCGATTTCATTCAGGAAAGCGCTCCGGAACGTCTGGAACTGAAACTGGAATTGCACAGCAAAATCAGCGCATCCGCCAAGCCGAACGCGTTAATCGGTTCCAGCACTTCAGGCCTGCTGCCGAGCGAGTTTTACGAGAGCTCGACCCACCCGGAACGCTGTGTGGTCGGCCATCCGTTCAATCCGGTCTACCTGCTGCCGTTGGTGGAAGTGGTCGGCGGCAAGAACACCGCGCCTGAGGCCGTGCAAGCGGCGATGAAAGTCTACGAATCCCTCGGCATGCGTCCGCTGCATGTGCGCAAGGAAGTGCCTGGATTCATCGCCGACCGCTTGCTTGAAGCGCTGTGGCGCGAGGCGCTGCACCTGGTCAACGATGGCGTGGCGACTACGGGTGAGATCGACGATGCGATCCGCTTTGGCGCGGGTCTGCGCTGGTCGTTCATGGGCACGTTCCTGACTTACACGCTGGCCGGTGGTGATGCCGGGATGCGCCACTTCATGTCGCAATTCGGCCCGGCCTTGCAGTTGCCGTGGACCTATCTGCCGGCGCCGGAGCTGACCGACAAGTTGATTGATGACGTGGTCGATGGCACCAGCGAGCAGCTTGGCGAACGTAGCATTTCGGCACTGGAGCGCTATCGTGATGATTGTTTGTTGGCGGTGCTTGAGGCGGTCAGGACTACCAAGGAAAAGCATGGGATGAGTTTCAGCGAGTGATGCGTTTGGCATGACAATGCAGCCCTCACCCTAGCCCTCTCCCAGAGGTAGAGGGGACTGACCGAGGTGCTCTTGCGAGTTACGCCGACTTGCACCACCGAGCCGAACTCAAGTTTTGAATTGCATAAAGATCGGCTCCCTTTCCCCCTCGCCCCCCTGGGGGAGAGGGCTGGGGGGAGGGGGTAGCTTTTGATCCTGAAGACCATCCAACAGCCCGGAACCCAATCATGCCCACCCTCACCACCTACCAAACCCGCATCATCCCCGACTGGGTCGACTACAACGGCCACCTGCGCGATGCCTTCTACCTGCTGATTTTCAGCTACGCCACCGATGCCCTGATGGATCGCCTCGGCATGGACAGCAACAACCGCGAAGTCAGCGGCCACTCGCTGTTTACCCTCGAACTGCACCTCAACTACCTGCACGAAGTGAAGCTCGATACCGACGTCGAAGTGCACACGCAAATCATCGGCCACGACAGCAAACGCCTGCACCTCTATCACAGCCTGCACAAAGTCGGCGATCCCCAGGAACTGGCCGGCAACGAGCAAATGTTGCTCCATGTTGATCTTGCCGGCCCACGCTCGGCACCGTTCACCCCCGACACGCTGAATCACCTGCAAGCCATGGTCGCCGCGCAAACCGATCTGCCCGCCGCCGCTTACATCGGCCGCGTCATCGCTCTGCCGCCTGCCAGATAGACCGGGTTATCGTCTATCGCGGGCAAGCCCGCGATGGCGTCCGCAAAAGCAACTCAGACTTCCTGATTCACAGCCAAAAAAAAGCCCCGATCCAGCCGTGACTGGATCGGGGCAGAGGCTACTGTTGAGGAGCTGCGATGCGAGGGTGACCAAACCTTCGTGTTGCAAGCTGAGTCCAGTGTGCCTACTCCCCTGCACTCCGAGTTAGCCGAAAACGACCTGTTCATAGCCGTCGCGGCCACTGCGACAAATCGCTCTTGCCGTCACTTCACCCGCCTACCAGAATCGAACCACGACCTCCGTTGCCGAAGAAGGATTCGCCTCATGATGTATGCCGACTTGATTGATCAGGAAGACCTGCTGGGACAGCTCAAGGCATTGGGATTTCAGGTGCCGAGTGGCTCCACGGCCGAGCAGGCTTGTGAGTGCGCGGTGCGCGGCCTGGATAATGTCAGGGCATCCGAGCTGCGCAAGATGGTCAAGGACATGTACACCAGTGGCGCAAGCATTCAACCGGCGGTGCGTCAGGCCATCGACAAACAGTTGCTGCCAGCGTTGGCAGACTATCAGCAAAGCCATAGCGCCTGACAGGCCGCCATCGCTGGCAAGCCAGCTCCCACAGTGATCCGGGTGAACACAACATTTGTGTCCAACACAGATCCTGTGGGAGCTGGCTTGCCAGCGATGAAAGCGCCTCGGTCTACAGCCTTACACTGGCAAACGTCGACTCATTGCGCGCCTGGCTCAGCGCCGACATCGGCCCCGACAGCGGCGACATTACAATCGCCTGCGGCAGCGGCAGCATCGCCACTTGCTGGGTGGTGTTGGAGCCTACGCGTTCGTCACGCGGCGGAATGCCGAAGTATTCGCGGTAGCACTTGGAGAAGTGCGGCGTCGACACGAAACCACACACCGATGCCACTTCGATGATCGACATCGGCGTCTGCTTGAGCAACTGCCGGGCGCGAATCAGGCGCAGCTTGAGGTAGTAGCGCGACGGCGAGCAGTGCAGGTATTTCTGAAACAGGCGCTCGAGCTGCCGACGCGACACGGCGACGTACACCGCCAGTTCATCGAGGTCAATTGGCTCTTCCAGATTGGCTTCCATCAGCGCGACGATTTCCTGCAGTTTCGGCTGATTGGTGCCGAGCATGTGCTTGAGCGGCACGCGCTGGTGATCCTGCTCGTTGCGGATACGCTCGTAGACGAACATTTCCGAGATCGCGGCGGAGAGTTCACGGCCGTGATCGCGGCTGATCAGGTGCAGCATCATGTCCAGCGGCGCGGTGCCGCCGGAGCTGGTGAAACGGTTGCGGTCGAGTGTGAACAAGCGGGTGCTCATCGCCACGCGCGGGAAAGCTTCCTGCATAGCCGCCAGACATTCCCAATGCACACTGCAATCGAAACCGTCGAGCAGGCCGGCGCAGGCCAGGGCCCAACTGCCGGTGCACACGGCACCCAGGCGCTTGGACTGACGCGCCTGGCTTTGCAGCCACGAAACGTGTTCACGGGTAACGGTGCGCTGGATGCCGATGCCACCGCAAACAATCACGGTGTCCAGCGGCGGCGCTTTGTGCATGGAGGCGTCGGGGGTGATTTGCAGACCGTCACTGGCCCACACCTGGCCGCCATCGACGGTGAGGGTGCTCCAGCGATACAGCTCGCGACCGGACAATTGGTTGGCCATGCGCAGAGGTTCTACTGCGGAGGCCAGAGAAATCAGCGTGAAATTGTCCAGCAGCAGAAAGCCGATGGATTGAGGCGCACGGTTCTGGGGTTGGGCCCCGGAGTTGAACGACGTCATCGCGGTATCTCCTCACACAAAGCGGGTGATGGCCTCAGGCGGAGGCTCTTGTTATTGCCGGCGCTCTCGCAAGGGAGGCGGGCTTTGTTATGACAGAGCAATTGCCATGCCTAAAATTGAATGGCCGTTCAATAACTCCTGAAAACGACGTCGCGACGTGTCTATTCGAGACGTCCGACAAAAGGTATTTCGAAGTGCCATCAACGCCAGTGAAAGCTCTGCCCCGTTGCGTGTGAGCATATCGGTAGCACTTGTGGGAACTGGCCTGCGCGCGGTTGCTGCGCAGTGTCACCGCACGCACGGGTGACGGGCGGTAGCAGGCGCTGGTACGCGTCACGGGGCAGGAATGCTCTTATCTGATTACGACGCGCTAAAAGGTGGCGCGCCGGGTTGGAAGTGTTCCGTTAGCGAGCAGTTTTGACTGGTCTGACTCTCCACCCTTTTCCAAATCAAACATAAATCCTGTGGCGAGGGGATTTATCCCCGATCGGCTGCGCAGCAGTCGTAAACCCATTCACCGCGGTGTGTCAGGCAAAACTCGATTGCAGGACTTGGGGCCGCTTCGCAGCCCATCGGGGATAAATCCCCTCGCCACAGGGCAACTCGGTATCAGCATTCAACCGCGCTGACCGCCAAGCCACCGCGCGACGTCTCTTTATATTTGTCATGCATATCCGCGCCGGTATCACGCATGGTGCGGATCACCCGGTCCAGCGAGATAAAGTGCTGCCCGTCACCACGCAGCGCCATCTGCGCGGCGTTGATTGCTTTCACCGCCGCAATTGCATTGCGCTCGATGCACGGCACTTGCACCAGACCACCCACCGGATCGCACGTTAGCCCAAGGTTGTGTTCCAGGCCTATCTCCGCCGCATTGCACAGTTGCTCGGGTGTCGCGCCAAGAATCTCCGCCAGCCCCGCCGCCGCCATCGCGCACGCCGAACCGACTTCGCCCTGACAGCCAACTTCTGCGCCAGAGATCGAAGCATTCTTCTTGCACAGAATCCCCACTGCCGCCGCGCTGAGTAAGTAGTCAACGACATTGGCGTCAGTCACCGCCTCGCTGAACTTCATAAAGTAGTGCAATACCGCCGGTATGATCCCCGCCGCGCCATTGGTCGGCGCCGTGACCATGCGCCCGCCCGCAGCGTTCTCTTCATTCACGGCGAGGGCGAACAGGTTGACCCACTCCATCGCGCTCAGTGTCGAGCCAATCACATTGGGCTTGCCCAGCTCCTGCAAGCTGCGATGCAATTTCGCCGCACGCCGACGCACATTCAAACCGCCGGGCAAGATGCCCTCGTGCTTCAAGCCCTGCTCGACGCAATCCTGCATCGCCCGCCACAGCTTCATCAGCCCGGCACGGATTTCTTCCTCACTGCGCCAGACTTTTTCGTTGGCCAGCATCAGTTCGGCGACACGCAGGTTGTGCTTCTTGCACAGCTCCAGCAGCTCGACGGCGCTGGAAAAGTCATAAGGCAATTCGGTGCGATCCAGATCAACCACACCGCTGGACGCCTGCGCCTCATCCACGACAAATCCGCCACCGACCGAATAGTAGGTGTCGCGATGCAACTCGCCGTGATCGCCTTCGGCAACCAGGGTCATGGCGTTGGGATGGAACGGCAGGTTTTCCTCGATCAGGCGCATGTCGCGGGCCCAGACAAACGGCACCGACAAGCGACCATCCAGAAGGAGTGTGTGGGTTTCACGCAGGGCCTGGATGCGCGGGCCGATCTGCGACGGATCGATTGCGTCCGGCCACTCGCCCATCAGGCCCATGATCACCGCGTTGTCGCTGCCGTGTCCGATACCCGTGGCCGACAGCGAACCGAAAAGCTGAACCTCAATGCGCCGCACCTGTTCCAACTGATGCCTGTCGCGCAGCGATTCGACAAACAATGCCGCCGCGCGCATTGGCCCGACGGTGTGGGAACTGGAAGGGCCGATGCCGATTTTGAACAGGTCGAAAACGCTGATAGCCATTGCTGCAGAGCTCCTGAGAATGCTGATCCGGGGCGTGAAGCGCCCGCTGGCGGAGCTGCTACGCTCAAGCTGCGATCCGCCGGAATGCCCGCATCATCAGGCTTTTGATAGCTCGTACGGCGTCTGGCACCGACGCACTCATGCTCACTAACGCCGCGCCGGTTTTCCCGCTCATTTGCGCCGTTTTTATGCAGTTCAGATGGCCAGACAGGGCAGAAAAAAGCTGTAAACGACGTCACTGACACTGGATGCGACCATCCCTGTACTGGATACGACCCCCCCTGTAGGCGTCAGATTTTCACTGGTACATGATCGTTATGACTCGATTGCAAGGCGACGTGGTAGAGCTGTCTCCAGAACGCCATCCAACCGCAACCCATAAGTGCGGTGGTCCAGTCGGAACACTGCCAAAAAAAACACCAAGGAGTCCATCCATGAAAGGTTCCCCGTCGTTGTTGTTGGCCGCCATGCTGAGTCTGCCGTTACTGGCGCAAGCTGCAGAACCGGCACAGTGCAGTACCGTGAATTTCTCCGATGTTGGCTGGACCGACATCACCGCCACCACCGCTACCACCTCCGTCGTCCTCAACGCCCTCGGCTACAAGACCAAGACCACCATGATCTCCGTGCCCGTGACCTACAAGTCGCTGGCCGACGGCAAGAACATGGACGTATTCCTCGGCAACTGGATGCCGACCATGGAAAACGACATCAAGGCCTACCGCGACGCCGGCACCGTGGAAACCGTGCGCACCAACCTCACCGGCGCCAAGTACACCCTCGCCGTGCCGCAAGCCTTGTATGACAAAGGTCTGCATGACTTCGCCGACATCGCCAAATTCAAGAAAGAACTCGACGGCAAGATTTACGGCATCGAGCCTGGCAACGACGGCAACCGTCTGATCCAGAGCATGATCGACAAGGACGCCTTCGGCCTGAAAACCGCCGGTTTCAAAGTCGTCGAATCGTCTGAAGCGGGCATGCTCTCGCAGGTCGACCGGGCTTCGCGCCGTGGCACCGAAGTGGTGTTCCTCGGCTGGGCGCCGCACCCGATGAACAAGCGCTTCAAGATTCAATACCTGACCGGCGGCGACGAGTTCTTCGGCCCCGATTTCGGTGCGGCCACCGTAGCGACCAACACCCGCAAGGGTTACGCCACGGAATGCAGCAACGTCGGTCAGTTGCTGAAGAATCTGGAATTCACCGTCGACATGGAAAGCGAACTGATGGGCAACATCCTCGACGACAAGATGAAGCCTGACGCAGCCGCCAAGGCCTGGCTGAAAAAGAATCCACAGGTGCTCGATACCTGGCTCGGTGGCGTGACCACCATTGACGGTAAGCCTGGCCTGGAGGCCGTGAAAGCCAAGTTAGCCCAGTAATCGCTTATGCCGGGCGGTTCAGGCCGCCCGGGCTGTTTATTTCCTTGCATGCGGACGTTCACTACCATGCTGATTGATCAGAAAATACCTTTAGGCCAGTACATCGCGGCATTCGTTGAATGGTTGACGCAACACGGCGCCAACACCTTCGACGCAATCGCCGTGACGCTGGAAACGATGATCCACGGCGTGACGTTTGCGCTGACCTGGTTCAACCCGCTGGTCTTGATCGGCCTCATCGCCCTGATTGCGCATCTGATCCAGCGCAAATGGGGACTTACCGCTTTTGTCGTCGCTTCGTTTCTGCTGATCCTCAATCTGGGGTACTGGCAGGAAACCATGGAAACCCTCGCCCAGGTGTTGTTCGCCACCTTTGTCTGCGTGCTGATCGGTGTGCCGCTGGGCATCATTGCTGCGCACAAGCCGATGTTCTATACGGTGATGCGTCCGGTACTCGATCTGATGCAGACCGTACCGACCTTCGTTTACCTCATTCCTACCCTGACCCTCTTCGGGCTGGGTGTGGTGCCGGGCCTGATCTCCACGGTGGTGTTCGCCATCGCGGCGCCGATCCGCCTGACCTACCTGGGCATCCGCGATGTCCCGCAAGAACTGATGGACGCCGGCAAGGCCTTCGGCTGCTCGCGTCGCCAATTGCTCTCACGGATCGAACTGCCTCACGCCATGCCGAGCATCGCTGCCGGCATCACCCAGTGCATCATGCTGTCGTTGTCGATGGTGGTGATCGCGGCACTGGTGGGCGCCGACGGACTCGGCAAACCGGTGGTCAACGCACTGAACACTGCTGATATCGCCCTGGGCTTCGAAGCGGGCCTGGCGATCGTACTGCTGGCGATCATGCTCGACCGTATCTGCAAACAACCCGACGCCAAAGTAGGGGGTGACGCATGAGCATTATTCGCTTCGAAGACGTCGACGTAATCTTCTCCAAGGATCCGCGCGAGGCGCTCAAGCTGCTGGATCAGGGCATGACCCGCAACGAGATCCTGAAAAAGACCGGGCAAATCGTTGGTGTGGAAAAAGCCACGCTGGACATCAACAAAGGCGAAATCTGCGTGCTGATGGGCCTCTCGGGTTCCGGCAAGTCGAGCCTGCTGCGCTGCATCAACGGCCTCAACACCGTGAGCCGCGGCAAGCTGTTCGTCGAGCATGAAAACCGCCAGATCGACATCGCCTCCTGCACGCCCGCCGAACTGAAAATGATGCGCACCAAACGCATCGCCATGGTGTTTCAGAAGTTCGCTTTGATGCCTTGGCTGACGGTGCGCGAGAACATCAGTTTCGGTCTGGAAATGCAGGGTCGCCCGGAGAAGGAACGCAAGAAACTGGTCGATGAAAAACTCGAACTGGTGGGCCTGACCCAATGGCGCAACAAGAAGCCTGACGAACTCTCCGGCGGTATGCAGCAACGTGTGGGCCTGGCCCGGGCGCTGGCCATGGACGCTGACATTCTATTGATGGACGAACCGTTCTCGGCACTCGACCCGTTGATCCGCCAGGGTTTGCAGGATGAACTGCTGGAGCTGCAACGCAAGCTCAACAAGACCATCGTGTTTGTGAGTCACGACCTTGATGAGGCGCTCAAACTGGGTAGCCGCATCGCGATCATGAAGGACGGCCGGATCATCCAGTACAGCGTGCCGGAAGAGATTGTGCTGAACCCGGCGGACGACTATGTGCGCACCTTCGTCGCGCACACCAATCCGCTTAACGTGCTGTGCGGTCGCAGCCTGATGCGCACGCTGGACAAGTGCAAACGCATCAACGGCTCGGTCTGCCTCGATCCGGGCGGCGATTCGTGGCTGGACCTGGCCGAAGGCAACACCATCAAAGGCGCGCGACAGAACGGCGCGGCCCTCGACTTGCAGAATTGGGCACCGGGGCAAGCCGTCGAAGGGCTGGAGCGCCGGCCGACGCTGGTGGATTCGAATATCGGCATGCGTGATGCGTTGCAGATTCGTTACCAGACCGGCAACAAACTGGTGCTGCACGATAACAATCATGTGGTGGGGATCCTGGGCGACAGCGAGCTGTATCACGCGTTGCTGGGCAAGAACCTGGGGTAAGCCCCGCAGACACAAAAACGCCGCGAGAGGATCGCGGCGTTTTTGTTTGAGTGAAGATCAAAAGATCGCAGCCTTCGGCAGCTCCTACAGGGGAATGCGATCAATGTAGGAGCTGCCGAAGGCTGCGATCTTTCAAAGGATGCAACGCGGTGCTTCAGACAGAAACACCGCCTCCTTCATTACTTAGCTGTACACCCGGCCAAGGAGCTGCCGATGGCTTTCAAACTGATCGAGCACATCCCGCGTGATCTGATCCTGCGTGAAGCCCATCAGGTCGTAATCCTGGCTGCCGTTGTGCAGGTACACCTCAGCGCGGTAGTAGCGCTGGCGCGCCTCTTCAGAGTCCACAGATTCAGTCGGCGTCGCGAGGTAACCTTCCAGGCTCACTTCATAAACGAAAGGGTTACCCTCTTCCATCTCGATGCGCACGCCCATGCAACGCTTGGATTTACCCAGCAGCGTCTGCACTTCCAGACCCTGCGCACGCATTTGCGCGGCCGCGTCTTCCAGCGCCGGGCTGACTTGCTTGTCCATGAACCGCTGAACCACCGATTGACTCGGTTGCAAATCCAGTTGCGTCAGACGCTCACTGAAACCACGACGACCACGCTCGGCCAGTTGCGCTTGCTCCTGTTCGATCTGCACGTCCTGGCGCATCGCCTTGTGCAGGCCGAACATGAAGAACACCAGCACCACCGAGAACGGCAGACCGGCCAGCACGACCATGGTTTGCATTGCTTCGAAGTTACCGGCAAACAGCAGACCGATGGTCACCAGCGTGATAATGGCCGACCAGAAAATCCGCAGCCAGTGCGGCGCATCTTCGTCAACGTTGCCGCCCTTGCACGAAAGATTGGCCATCATCACCGCACCGGAATCGGCCGGGGTCAGGAACAGTACAAAACCCACGAAGATCGAAACACCAATGACAATCTTCGACGCCGGGTAATGCTCAAGCAGCTGATAGATCGCCATCGACGGCTGTTCCAGCGCCGTCTTGCCGAGTTCCACCGCCCCATGGTTCATCACCAGATCCAGCGCCGAGTTACCGAAGATCGACAACCAGGCCAGCGTGAAGCCCAGCGGAATCAGCAGCACACCGGCGACCAGTTCACGCACGGTCCGGCCACGGGAAATCCGCGCGATGAACATGCCGACGAATGGCGCCCAGGAAATCCACCACGCCCAGTAGAACAGCGTCCACAGGCCCATCCAGCGTTCGGTTTTCTCGGCGCTGCCTTCATACACGTAAAGGTCGAAGGTTTTCAGCACGATGCCGTTGAGGTAGTCGCCGACGTTCTGCACGAAGCCGTTGAGCAGGTGCAAGGTCGGGCCGAACAGCAGCACGAAAATCAGCAGACCGCTGAACAGCACGATGTTCAGGTTGGACAGACGACGGATGCCGTTCTCCACACCCGACACAGCCGCGATGGTCGCCACGGTGCTCATCACAATGATCACGATCAGCAGGTTGGTGTTGCTGTGTTCCATGCCGAACAGGTTTTCAAGGCCCGACGACACTTGCAGCGAACCAATCCCCAGGTTGGTCACCAGACCCAAAAGGGTCACGAACATGCCGAAGCCGTCTACCGCATGACCGGCCGCACCTTTGACCCAACGCTCACCGACCAGCGGATACAGCGCCGAACGCAGTGCCAGCGGCTGGTTATGACGATAAGCAAAGTACGCCACGGCCAGACCGACCAGTGCATAGATCGCCCAGCCGTGCAGGCCCCAATGCAGGAAAGTCAGCTGTACAGCCTGACGCGCCGCCATGTTGGAGCCGGCAGTGCCTTCCGGCGGATTGAAATAGTGGTCCAGCGGCTCGGAGGCGCCGAAGTACAACAGCGAAATACCGATACCCGACGAGAACAGCATCCCCGCCCAGGCGCCGTAACTGAAATCCGGGGTGTCGTCCTTGCTGCCCAGTTTGAGTTTGCCGTAGGAAGAAAACGCCAGGCCCACCACAAACACCAGGTAAGCGGCGATCACCACCATGTAGTACCAGCCGAAGCTGCGCGACAACCAGGCCTGAGCCACACTCAACATCCTGCCGGCCTCTTGCGGGGCGATGATCAGAATGGCGGTCAACAACAGAATCAGCGCGGTAGAGGTGTAAAACACCCAACCGTTGACCGTCACCTTCTCGGGCGGGGTCTTTATTAGCGAGGCAGAACTCATGGCACAAATGCTCCAGGCAGTGCGAGAGAAGAACACAAGGCAACACGGAACCCGACCAATCGGTTAGTTGGCAGCCGACCGGCGGGTGATATAAAGACACCCCGAAAAAAGCCCGAACCTGCCGAAATGGCGCTGCGAATCGCTTTCGTGGCCGAAGGTGTCCGGACGTTCATCCGAAACCTGGCCCCGAGCGTCTTGCCCTTTCAACACGTCCTTCGAATCGCGAACCGCGCCATGCCCCATACAGGTTTCAAGCATTTTCGGATGTCGGTTTTATCGCCACATACACGTAGGAAAAAGCTGTAGGCAGCGACGATTTGTCGCAGATCTTATTCTTTGTTGATTGAACGTTCAATCAAAACAAAATAGACTGGCCCTCAATCCGATAAGCGTTATTCGCCCGTCGGAAGGCCTAAGGAGATGTGCAAGATGCCCAAGGTCGGTATGCAACCCATCCGCCGCCAACAACTGATCGAAGCCACTTTGCAGGCGGTCGATCAGGTCGGAATGGGGGACGCCAGCATTGCGCTGATCGCCCGTTTGGCCGGTGTCTCGAATGGCATCATCAGTCACTATTTTCAGGACAAGAATGGCCTGATTGCCGCCACGATGCGGTATCTGATGACCGCCCTCAGCGAGAGTGTCACCGCACGTCGTCAGGCGTTGGCAGATGACAGCCCACGGGCGCATCTGCAGGTGATCATCGAAGGCAACTTCGACGCCAGCCAGGTCAATGGCCCGGCAATGAAAACCTGGTTGGCCTTTTGGGCCACCAGCATGCACCAGCCGTCTTTGCACAGGTTGCAGCGGATCAACGATCACCGCTTGTATTCCAACCTGTGCTGCCAGTTCCGCCGTGTGTTGCCGCTCGAAGATGCGCGCAGCGCCGCCCGCGGTCTGGCAGCCCTCATTGACGGGTTGTGGTTGCGCGGCGCGCTGTCGGGAGACGCTTTCGACACCGCGCAGGCGCAACAGATCGCTTACGAATACATGGATTTCCAATTGGCCAAGCAGGTGAGCTAGAGCACTCGAAAAAAGCTCGGCCCCTGAACTGTCACCGACCAGCGATGCCACAGCTACATGGCTCACCCGGTGACCAACGCCAACCACTTATGCACTTGCGAGGACACTATGGCCCGTTTCGAACTGCAAAAACTCTACATCGATGGCGCTTACTCCGACGCCTCCAGCGACGCCACCTTCGAAGCCATCAACCCGGCGAACGGTGAAGTCCTCGCACAAGTACAACGTGCGACCAAAGAAGACGTCGAGCGCGCTGTCGTCAGCGCCGAAAAGGGCCAGAAAATCTGGGCCGCGATGACCGCCATGGAGCGTTCGCGCATCCTGCGTCGTGCCGTCGACATCCTGCGCGAGCGCAACGATGAACTGGCTGCTCTGGAAACCCTGGACACCGGCAAAGCCTTCTCCGAAACCAAGTACGTCGACATCGTCACCGGCGCCGACGTGCTGGAATACTACGCAGGCCTGGTTCCCGCCATCGAAGGCGAGCAGATCCCGCTGCGTGACACCGCATTCGTTTACACCCGTCGCGAGCCGCTGGGCGTTGTTGCCGGTATCGGCGCGTGGAACTACCCGATCCAGATCGCCCTGTGGAAATCCGCTCCAGCGCTGGCCGCCGGTAACGCGATGATCTTCAAGCCAAGCGAAGTCACCTCGCTGACTACCCTGAAACTGGCTGAAATCTACACCGCAGCCGGCGTTCCGGATGGCGTGTTCAACGTACTGACCGGCAGTGGCCGTGAAGTCGGCACCTGGCTGACCGAGCACCCGCGCATCGAGAAAATCTCGTTCACCGGCGGCACCGACACCGGCAAGAAAGTCATGGCCAGCGCTTCGGCATCGTCCCTCAAAGACGTGACCATGGAACTGGGCGGCAAATCCCCGCTGATCATCTTCGACGACGCCGACCTCGATCGCGCCGCCGACACTGCGATGATGGCCAACTTCTACAGCTCCGGTCAGGTCTGCACCAACGGTACTCGCGTGTTCGTGCCGAGCCACCTGAAAGCCGCTTTCGAAGCCAAGATCGTTGAGCGCGTTGCGCGCATCCGCATCGGCAACCCGGAAGACGAAAACACCAACTTCGGTCCACTGGTGAGCTTCGCGCACATGGAAAGCGTGCTGGGCTACATCGCCAAGGGTAAAGAACAAGGTGCCCGCGTGCTGTGTGGCGGCGAGCGTCTGACCGACGGCGAATTCGCCAAAGGCGCGTTCGTGGCACCAACCGTGTTCACCGACTGCACCGACGACATGACCATCGTTCGTGAAGAAATCTTTGGCCCGGTCATGGCGATCCTGTCTTACGAGACCGAAGAAGAAGTGATCCGCCGCGCCAACGACACCGACTTCGGCCTGGCCGCCGGTATCGTCACCAAAGACCTGAACCGCGCACACCGCGTGATTCATCAGCTCGAAGCCGGTATCTGCTGGATCAACGCCTGGGGCGAGTCCGACGCAAAAATGCCGGTCGGCGGTTACAAGCAGTCGGGTGTTGGCCGTGAAAACGGGATCAGCTCGCTGAACAACTTCACCCGCATCAAATCGGTACAGGTCGAGCTGGGCGATTACGTCTCGGTGTTCTGATCTGACTCAGAGTCTGGATGGGGCCTTTGTGGCGAGGGATTCATCCCCGCTGGGCTGCGAAGCAGCCCCCCTCCAGACACTGCAGTTCTCCAGATAGATCTCAATCGCTGATTTCAGGACTGCTGCGCAGCCCATCGGGGATAAATCCCCTCACCACAGGGGATTTTCTCCTCATCACAGGCTTTGCAGGGTCCCGGCGATCTCGACCTGACCAACTTCAAAGAGGGTGCATTCAATGTCCCAAGAATTCGATTACATCATCATCGGTGCCGGCTCGGCCGGTAACACCCTGGCGACCCGTCTAACTGAAGACGAAGGCGTCACCGTTCTGCTGCTCGAAGCAGGCGGCCCGGATTATCGTCTCGATTTCCGCACGCAAATGCCGGCCGCACTGGCGTTCCCGCTGCAAGGTCGTCGCTACAACTGGGCTTACGAAACCGATCCAGAGCCACACATGGACGGTCGCCGGATGGAATGCGGTCGCGGCAAAGGCCTCGGCGGCTCTTCGCTGATCAACGGCATGTGCTACATCCGCGGCAACGCGATGGACTACGACAACTGGGCCAAGCTGCCGGGCCTTGAAGATTGGGACTACCTGAACTGCCTGCCGTACTTCCGCAAAGCGGAAACCCGTGACATCGGCCCGAACGATTACCACGGTGGCGAAGGCCCGGTCAGCGTGACCACGCCTAAGGCTGGCAACAACCCGCTGTTCCACGCCATGGTTGAAGCCGGCGTGCAGGCCGGTTATCCGCGTACCGAAGACTTGAACGGTTATCAGCAGGAAGGCTTCGGCCCGATGGATCGCACTGTAACGCCGAACGGCCGCCGTGCTTCCACCGCCCGTGGTTACCTCGATATCGCTAAAAAGCGTTCGACCCTGACCATCGTCACCCACGCCCTGACCGACAAGATTCTGTTTGAAGGCAAGCGTGCCACTGGCGTGCGTTATCTGGTGGGCGACGCTGAAGAGCGCGTTGAAGCCAAAGCCCGCAAGGAAGTCCTGCTGTGCTCCGGCGCCATCGCCTCGCCACAGGTGCTGCAGCGTTCCGGCGTAGGCCCGGCAAAACTGCTGGAAAGCCTCGACATCCCGGTCGTTCACGACCTGCCGGGCGTCGGTGAAAACCTGCAGGATCACCTTGAGCTGTACCTGCAATACGCTTGCACCCAACCGGTTTCGCTGTACCCGTCGCTGCTCTGGTACAACCAGCCGGCCATCGGTGCCGAGTGGCTGTTCAACGGCACCGGCATCGGCGCCAGCAACCAGTTCGAGGCCGGCGGTTTCATCCGTTCGCGTCCGGAATTCGAATGGCCGAACATCCAGTACCACTTCCTGCCGGTAGCGATTAACTACAACGGCAGCAACGGTGTGAAAGAGCACGGTTTCCAGGCGCACATGGGTTCCATGCGTTCGCCGAGCCGTGGTCGCATCCAGGTGAAGTCCAAGGACCCGCGTCAGCACCCGAGCATCCTGTTCAACTACATGGCCACCGAGCAGGACTGGCAGGAGTTCCGTGACGGCATCCGCCTGACCCGTGAAATCATGCAACAGCCGGCGCTGGATCAATACCGTGGCCGTGAAATCAGCCCGGGTATCGAAGTGCAGTCCGATGAGCAGTTGGACAAGTTCATCCGCGAACACGCCGAGACCGCGTTCCACCCGTCCTGCTCGTGCAAGATGGGCACCGACGAGATGGCTGTGGTCGATGGCGAAGGCCGCGTGCATGGCATGCAGGGTCTGCGAGTGGTCGATGCGTCGATCATGCCGATCATCACCACCGGCAACCTGAACGCGCCGACGATCATGATCGCCGAGAAAATCGCCGACAAGATCCGTGGCCGCCAGCCGCTGCCGCGCAGCACCGCCGACTACTACGTAGCGGGCGATGCGCCGGTGAAGGGCAAGGCGATGCGTGATATCACGCCTGCTGCTCAGTAATTCAGTTACACCGCATCAAGGCTAATCGCGAGCAGGCTCACTCCTACAAGGATTTTCAGTGAACACACATTATGTGAACACTGAAGATTAACTGTAGGAGTGAGCCTGCTCGCGATGAGGCCCTACAATTCAACACCCCCTCCCCCCTGATTCACAGTAAAACCCCCTACACCCCCTCTTCACTTGATCCTACCCCCACGCAGGCCTACTCTAGGTCTCGCGCAATCGTTTCACCCCTCCCCGCCGTCGCTTTACCGCTTCCCCCTAACAAGGAGGTTCCCGAATGTTCGATTTCCACCCCCAGCTCAAGCAGCGCTTCGCTGCCTTGCGCACGGGCGCTGAGTTCTTTTCCCTGCGGTATGTACGCGAGTCCGGCCAATACCTGTCGGTGCGCAAGAACGTTGCCGAGCCGCCGAGCCTGAGCCGCGACGAAGGTGCGATGCTCACGGTGCGGGTCAACGGCGTCGAAGCCTACGCTGCGACCAATGACCTCTCGCAACAAGGCCTGCAAGCCGCCCTTGAGCGCGCCGAACAGCAGGCCCGGCGGCTTAAGCCCCACGCCTTGCTCGACCTGCGCGATCAACCGGTCTCCAGCGACCGCGCGGATTACTTTTCACCCAATCTCGAACAACCCTTCCCGTCCCTGAGCGAATGCTTTGAGCTGCTCGGCGCGGAATCCGCCTCGGTGCCAAAGGATGAGCGCCTGGTGAATTGGGAAGTCAGCATTGGCATCACCCACGTCGAACAGATCTACCTGAGCAGCGCCGGCGCCGAATTGCGCCAGGCCCAGCGCTTTGTCTACCCGAGCCTCGACGTCACCGCCTACGACGGCAACGACAGCCAGACTCGCAGCCTCGGCCGCGAGAACTTTGGCCAACAGGGTGGCGCAGACGTGATCAGCCGTTGCGGGCTGATCGGTGCCGGCCCGCAAGTCGCTGATCAGGCGCTGCAACTGCTGCTCGCGCCGAACACCCCGCAAGGCCCGCGCGACCTGCTGCTGATGCCTGACCAGATGATGCTGCAGATCCACGAATCCATCGGTCACCCGCTGGAACTCGACCGCATCCTCGGCGACGAACGTAATTACGCCGGTACCAGTTTCGTCAAGGCGTCTGACTTCGGCAGCCTGCAATACGGCTCGAAACTGCTCAACGTGACGTTCGATCCGGGCATTCCCGAAGAACTCGCCAGCTACGGCCATGACGACGACGGCAGCAAAGCCAGCAAACAATTCCTGATTCGTGATGGTCTGCTGCTGCGTCCACTCGGCGGTGCGCTGTCGCAGTTCCGTGCCGGGATGGACGGCGTTGCCAACAGCCGCGCCTGCGGCTGGAACCGTCCACCGATCGATCGCATGGCCAACCTCAACATCGAGCCGGGCGATCAGCCGCTGAACAAACTCATCGAAGGCATCGAGCACGGCATCCTGATGAGCACCAACCGTTCATGGTCGATTGACGATGCGCGCAACAAATTCCAGTTCGGCTGCGAATGGGGCCAGTTGATCGAAAACGGCGAACTCAAAGGCGTGGTCAAGAATCCCAACTATCGGGCGATTTCCGCGCACTTCTGGAAAAGCCTGCGCGCCGTCGGCGATGCCAACACCGTCAAGGTGCTCGGCACGCCGAACTGCGGCAAGGGCGAACCAAACCAGGTGATCCGCGTCGGCCACGCTTCGCCGGCCTGCGTATTCAGCAACATTGATGTATTTGGGGGAGACGCCTGATGAGCATTTCGAAGAGTCAGTCCGACGCCTTCAAGGTCATGGTCGATTGGCTGCGCGACAGCGTCCGCGAGCCGGAACAGTTCACCCTCAGCTACGCCGCTGAATCTTCGGCGTTCGTGCGCTTCAATCACGCCAAGGTGCGCCAGGCCGGGCAGGTGCAACAAGCCAATATCGTCCTGAAACTGATCAACGATGGTCGCCACGCCGACCTGCAAGTCACCCTTTCCGGCGATCAGGAAGGCGACCTGCAGCGGCTAGCCGAAGGCCTGCAACAACTGCGCGAAACCCTGCCGCTGCTGCCGCAGGATCCGTATCTGCTGCTCAACCACAATGGCTGGCAGAGCAGTAAAGTGCAGGATCATCCGCTGCCGGATACCGAGCAAGTGGTCGACGAAATCTGCGCCGCCGCTGAAGGTCTGGATCTGGTCGGTTTCTATGCCGCAGGCCCGATCAGCCGTGGTTTCGCCAGTTCCTCAGGCGCGTTTGGCTGGCATCAGGCCAACAGTTTCAACTTTGACTTCAGCCTGTTCCATGAGAACGGCGAAGCGGTGAAGGCCAGCTACGCCGGGCACGACTGGAGCAGCGAAGGCTTCACCAAGCGCTTCCAGCAGGCTCGCGAACAACTGGAGTTTCTCGGTCGCCCACTGCGCACCTTGCCGCCGGGGCAGTACCGCGCCTATCTGGCGCCAGCCGCGCTGGAAGAAATCATGGGCATGCTGAGCTGGGGCGGTTTCTCCGCGCAGTCGATTGCCAGCAAGAGCAGCCCGCTGCAGAAGTTGTATGTCGGCGATCAGGCGTTCAGTCCGCTGGTGTCGCTGGATGAGAAAGTCAGCGATTCGCTGAGCCCGGCGTTTTCCGGCGAGGGTTATCCGCGCAGTGATTTGCGCCTGATCATCGAGGGCAAGGCTGGAGATCAGTTGGTCGGTTCGCGCAGCGCGGCCGAGTATGGTCTGACGGCCAACGGTGCCAGCGGTGGTGAATCACCGAGTGCGCTGAACATGGCCGCCGGGGATTTGCCACAAGCGGAGATTCTCAAGCAGTTGGGCACCGGGCTGTACATCAGCAATCTGTGGTACCTGAACTTCTCGGATCAACCGGCGGCACGCATGACCGGCATGACGCGCTTCGCGACGTTCTGGGTCGAAAACGGCGAGATTCAGGCGCCGGTCAGCACCATGCGATTCGACGACAGCGCCTACAGCCTGCTCGGTTCGCAGCTGGAAGCGTTGACGACCGAGCGAGAGTTGCTGCTGTCGGCGAGCACGTATAGCCAGCGCAATACTTCGTCGGCGTTGCTGCCGGGAGCGTTGGTGAGCCGGTTGACTCTGACGCTGTAAACACGCTACTCCCCAATACACAGGGGCTTGAGTACGGGCCTCTGTAGCGAGGGGATTTATCCCCGATGGGTCGCGCAGCGGCCCCAAAAAATGGGACTGCTGCGCAGTCCATCGGGGATAAATCCCCTCACCACAGGGACCGTTACCACAGGGTTCCATGTAGTACATGAATTTGGATTAACCACCCACCAGAGGTTCCATGCCAGACCGCCCGCCTCTCGACGCCATCACCGCCCGCTGGTTGCCGTGGGTCGTCGCCATTGCGTTTTTCATGCAGTCCCTCGACGGGACCATCCTCAACACCGCCCTGCCGGCCATGGCCCGCGACCTGGCCGAAGACCCCTTGCGCATGCAGGGCGTGGTCATCGCCTACATGCTCACCGTGGCCCTGCTGATCCCCGCTTCCGGCTGGATAGCGGACCGTTTCGGCACCAGGAAAATCTTCTTCGGCGCGATCCTGCTGTTCAGCATCGGCTCGCTGCTCTGTGCACTGTCGAGCACCCTGAGCATGCTGATCGGCGCCCGGGTGATTCAGGGACTGGGCGGGGCGCTGATGCTGCCGGTCGGGCGACTGGTGGTGTTGCGCGCTTATCCGCGATCCGAGCTGGTGCGGATCATGGGCTTCATCACCATTCCCGGATTACTCGGCCCGCTGCTCGGCCCGACCATGGGCGGCTGGATGGTCGAATACCTGACGTGGCACTGGATCTTCCTGATCAATCTACCGGTGGGTGTCATCGGCTGCTACGCGGTGTGGAAATTCATCCCAGACCTGCGCGGCAGCGAACGCACGCGCTTCGACAGCCTCGGTTTCCTGCTGTTTGGCGCAGCGATGATTCTGATCACCATCGCCATGGAAGGCCTCGGCGAATTGCATCTGCCGCACTTGCGCGTGATGTTGCTGCTGTTCGCTGGCTTCGCCTGTCTGGCCGCGTACTGGCTGCGCGCGGGGCACATCGAGAATCCGTTGTTCTCACCGTCGCTGTTCAAGACCCGCACATTTGCCGTCGGCATTCTCGGCAACTTGTTCGCCCGTCTCGGCAGCGGCGCGTTGCCGTTTCTGGTGCCGTTGCTGCTGCAAGTGGCGCTGGGTTATTCACCGTCGCAAGCGGGGATGAGCATGTTGCCATTGGCCGCTGCAGCGATGATCGCCAAGTGGGTCGCACGACCGCTGATCGAGCGCCTCGGCTATCGCATCGTGCTTACCGGCAACACGCTGCTGCTCGGGATCATGCTGGCCAGCATGGGCCTGGTCAGCGAGCAGACGCCGTACTGGCTGCTGCTGTGTCTGCTGGCGATTCTCGGCGCGATAAACTCGCTGCAGTTCACCGCGATGAACACCGTGACCCTGATCGACCTCGACGACGCCAGCGCCAGCAGCGGTAACAGTTTGCTGTCGGTGGTCGCGCAGTTGTCGCTGAGTCTGGGGGTTGCCTGCGCCGGGGCCTTGTTGGGCGGGTTTACCGCCGAGGTCGGCAACGACGGTGTCGAGACGGTGCTGGGCGCGTTCCAGTTGACCTTCGTGACGGTCGGGATCATGGCGATGCTGGCTGCGACGATCTTCTCGCAGCTGTCAAAAGAAGACGGCCGGCGCGCAAAACGGCCGCAAGAACACATCGAACATTAATTTGTAATGGGGGCTTTTGTGGCGAGGGGATTTATCCCCGATGGGTTGCGCAGCAGCCCCAAAAAGGTTGAATGCGATCGGTCTGATGTACCGGGGGGGGTAGATATAAAGGGGGGGGCGCTGCGCGCCCCAACGGGGATAAATCCCCTCGCCACAGATAAATCCCCTCGCCACAACAGCTCCTTTGCCTCAAGTTTCTCACTAGTCAGCAAGGCTCGGGATTGTCGGCTCAGTCGCTGTTCGTCCAGAACTTTCGAGGAAAGTGGCACGGGGCTGCTACACTGCGCGACATTTTGTTTTGCAGGCCCGTCCCGTGACCACCATCGCCACCGCTTTTAACACTCTGCCGCTGTCCGCTGCCATGCTGGCTAACCTCGAATCACTCGGTTATGCGCAGATGACGCCGATCCAGGCGCAGAGCTTGCCGGTGATCCTCAAAGGGATGGACCTGATCGCCCAGGCCAAGACCGGCAGCGGCAAGACCGCTGCGTTCGGCATCGGCCTGCTCAACCCGATCAACCCGCGCTACTTCGGTTGCCAGGCACTGGTGATCTGCCCGACTCGCGAGCTGGCCGACCAGGTCGCCAAGGAAATCCGTCGCCTGGCCCGTGCCGAAGACAACATCAAAGTCCTGACCCTGTGCGGCGGCGTGTCGTTCGGCCCGCAGATCGCTTCGCTGGAACACGGCGCGCACATCATCGTCGGCACCCCGGGGCGCATCCAGCAGCACCTGCGCAAGGGTTCGCTGGTACTCGATGGCCTGAACACGCTGATCCTCGACGAAGCCGACCGCATGCTCGACATGGGTTTCTACGACGCCATCGAAGACATCATCGTCAAGACCCCTGAGCGTCGTCAGACCTTGCTGTTCTCGGCAACCTACCCGGTCGGCATCAAGCAGCTCGCGTCGAAGTTCATGCGCGATCCGCAAACGGTGAAAGCCGAGGCGTTCCACGATGACACGCAGATCGAGCAGCGTTTCTACGAGATCTCCCCGGAAGATCGCATGAGCGTCGTGACCAAAGTCCTGCACCACTTCCGCCCGGCGTCCTGCGTGGCGTTCTGCTTCACCAAGCAGCAAGTGCAGGAAACCGTTGATCACCTGACTGCCAAAGGCATCTCCGCCGTCGGCCTGCACGGCGATCTGGAACAGCGTGACCGCGATCAGGTGCTGGCAATGTTCGCCAACCGCAGTACTTCGGTACTGGTCGCCACCGACGTTGCCGCCCGCGGTCTGGACATCGATGCGCTGGACATGGTGATCAACGTCGAACTGGCGCGCGATTCGGAAATCCACATTCACCGCGTTGGCCGTACCGGTCGTGCGGGCGAGAAAGGCATTGCCATCAGCCTGGTTGCACCGGGCGAAGCGCACCGCGCACAAGCCATCGAGCAACTGCAAAAGTCGCCGCTGAACTGGGATCAGGTCGACAACCTCAAGTCCCAGGGCCTTGCCCCGTTGCAGCCGCCGATGACCACCCTGTGCATCGGTGCCGGCCGTAAAGACAAAGTGCGTCCGGGCGACATTCTTGGCGCATTGACTGGCGAGGCCGGCATCCCGGGCGCGCAGGTCGGCAAAATCGCGATCTTCGACTTCCAGGCATTTGTGGCTGTTGAGCGCACCGTGGCCATGCAAGCCTTGCAGCGCCTGAACGACGGCAAGATCAAGGGCCGTTCGCTGCGCGTGCGTATCCTGTAAGAACAACGTAATTCCCCTGTAGGAGCTGCCGAAGGCTGCGATCTTTTGATCTTGATCTCAAAAACAAGATCAAAAGATCGCAGCCTCGTTTCACTCGACAGCTCCTACACAGGTCGTTTTGTGGTGACATTTCAGAGGACACCGTTTTGCGCTCTACCGAAGTCGTGATCATTGGCGCTGGCGCCGCGGGTTTGATGTGTGCACTGACCGCCGCCGGGCGCGGCCGTCAGGTATTGCTGCTCGACCATGCGAACAAGGCCGGCAAGAAAATCCTGATGTCGGGCGGTGGCCGCTGCAATTTCACCAACATGTACACCGAACCGAGCAATTTCCTCTCGCAGAACGCGCACTTCTGCAAATCCGCACTGGCGCGCTACACCCAGTGGGATTTCATCGGCATGGTCGGCAAGCACGCCGTGCCGTATCACGAGAAGAAGCTCGGTCAGCTGTTCTGCGATAACAAATCCAGCGACATCCTCGAAATGCTCCTCACCGAGTGCGATCAGGTCGGCGTCGAGCTGCACCTCGACACCTCGATCCAGACTATCGAGAAAGTCGAAAGCGGTTACCTGCTCGACACCACCCTCGGCCAGATCCAGTGCCAGTCGCTGGTGATCGCCACTGGCGGTCTGTCGATCCCGACGTTGGGCGCCACCGGTTTCGGCTACCAAGTCGCCAAACAGTTCGGTCACGACCTGCTGCCGACCCGCGCCGGGCTGGTGCCGTTCACCATCACCGATCAGCTCAAGGAACTGTGCACAGAGCTGTCCGGTACGTCGGTAGATTGTCTGGTCAGCTGCAACGATCAGAGTTTTCGCGAGAACATCCTGTTCACTCACCGCGGCCTCAGCGGCCCGGCGATTTTGCAGATTTCCTCGTTCTGGGAATCCGGCGACACGGTGGAGATCAACCTGCTGCCGGATCACGACGCCGCCAGCTGGCTGCAACAGCAGGTGGCCGAGCGTCCGAACAGCGAACTGAAAACCCTGCTCGGTGAGATCTTCACCAAGAAGATGGCCAATCTGCTGGCGGATAACTGGTTCGTGTCCAAACCGATGAAGCAGTACACCCATGCAGAGTTGGCTGAGATCGCCGACAAGCTGGGCAGCTGGAAAGTGGTGCCGGCCGGCACCGAAGGTTATCGCACGGCAGAGGTCACGCTGGGTGGCGTCGACACCCGCGAAGTGTCGTCCAAAACCATGGAATCGCTGAAAAGCCCGGGCCTGTATTTTGTCGGCGAAGTGCTCGACGTGACCGGGCATCTGGGCGGTTTCAACTTCCAGTGGGCCTGGGCCTCGGGTTACGCGGCTGCGCAGTACGTCTGATCCACGTCTTTCAAATGTGAAATGCAATCCCTGTGGGAGCTGGCTTGCCAGCGATGAGGCCGGCAGATCCAACATCGATGTTGAACGCCAGGACGCCATCGCTGGCAAGCCAGCTCCCACAGGTTTTTGTGCCAACCCCCAAATTGAGTTCGGCATAAAAGCAGTAAGGAACACTTTTTGCTGTCAGATGTGATCGGCGCCATTGCGTCGGCGTCATTACTGGCTCAATTTAGCGGCATCGCCTCGGAAGGCCTTCGCACTTCATGTCCTCGACTTCGTTTCGTCAGTCTTTGCGGCGCCTGTGGGCGCTGGATAAATTCAGTTATAGCGTGCGGGTGTTCATCGCCCTGACCGGCAGCATGGCGCTGTGTTGGTATCAGGATGAAATGGGCCTGCTGATCCCGTTGTTCCTGGGGATTATCGCCAGCGCCCTGGCCGAGACCGACGACAGTTGGCAGGGTCGCCTCAACGCACTCGCCGTGACGCTGGTATGTTTCAGCATCGCCGCATTGTCGGTCGAATTGCTCTTCCCCTACCCCGTCATCTTTGCGATTGCGCTGGCGTTGGCCAGTTTCGGCCTGACCATGCTCGGTGCGCTGGGCGAGCGTTATGGGGCGATTGCCTCGGCAACCCTGATCCTTTCCGTGTACACGATGATCGGCGTCGACCAGCGCGGCGGCGCAGTCCTCGATTTCTGGCATGAACCGATGCTGCTGGTGGCAGGCGCCGCGTGGTACGGCCTGCTCTCTGTGCTGTGGCAGGCGCTGTTTTCCAACCAGCCGGTGCAACAGAGTCTGGCGCGGTTGTTCCGTGAACTGGGTTTTTACCTGAAGCTGAAATCTTCGCTGTTCGAGCCGATCCGGCAGATGGACGTCGAGGCCCGACGCCTGGAACTGGCCCAGCAGAATGGTCGCGTGGTGGCGGCGCTGAACAGCGCCAAGGAAATCATCCTGCACCGGGTCGGCAACGGTCGCCCCGGCTCGAAAGTCAGCCGTTACCTGAAGCTGTACTTCCTCGCGCAAGACATCCACGAACGCGCCAGCTCTTCGCACTATCCATACAACGCGTTGGCCGATGCGTTTTTCCACAGCGATGTGCTGTTCCGCTGCCAGCGCCTGCTGCGCCAGCAGGGTAAAGCCTGCCGGGCGCTGGCCGAATCGATCCAGATGCGTCAGCCGTTCATCTACGACGCCAGTTTTGCCGAAGCCCTGAGCGACCTCGACGCCTCCCTCGAACACTTGCGCATCCAGAGCAACCCGGCATGGCGCGGCCTGCTGCGCTCACTGCGCGCACTGGCGGCCAACCTTGGCACCCTCGACCGTTTGCTCAGCGATGCGAGCAACCCCGATGCCTTGGCCGACGCCACCGACAGCAGCCTGCTCGACCGTTCGCCGCGCAACTTCAAGGACGTGTGGATTCGCCTGCGCACACAACTGACACCGACTTCGTTGCTGTTCCGCCATGCCCTGCGTCTGCCGCTGGCCTTGAGCATCGGCTACGGCATGGTGCATTTGATCCACCCGTCGCAAGGCTACTGGATCATCCTCACCACGCTGTTCGTCTGCCAGCCAAACTACGGCGCGACGCGACGTAAACTCGGCCAGCGGATTCTCGGTACCGCCATCGGCCTGACCGTGGCGTGGGCGTTGTTCGATCTGTTCCCTAGTCCGCTGGTGCAGTCGTGCTTCGCCATCGCCGCCGGGGTCGTGTTCTTTACCAACCGCACCACCCGCTACACCCTGGCGACCGCTGCGATCACCATCATGGTGCTGTTCTGCTTCAATCAGGTCGGTGACGGTTACGGGCTGTTTCTGCCACGGCTGTTCGATACCTTGCTCGGCAGCCTGATCGCCGGTCTGACGGTGTTCCTGTTCCTGCCGGACTGGCAAGGCCGACGCCTGAACAAAGTGCTGGCCAACACCCTGACCTGCAACAGCATCTACCTGCGCCAGATCATGCAGCAATACGCCGCCGGCAAGAGTGACGACCTCGCCTATCGCCTGGCCCGACGCAACGCGCACAACGCTGATGCAGCGCTGTCGACAACGCTGGCGAACATGCTCATGGAGCCTGGGCATTTTCGTAAGGAAGCGGACGTCGGTTTCCGTTTTCTGGTGCTGTCGCACACCTTGCTGAGTTATCTGTCAGGGCTCGGCGCGCATCGCGAAACCCTGCTGCCCGCGGATGTGCGTGAGCAGTTGATCGAAGGCGCCGGGGTGAAACTGGCGGCGAGCATCGATGAAATCGCCCAAGGCCTGGCGAGCAAACAACCGGTTGCGATTCAAAGTGACGAAGAAGAAGCGCTGGCCAATGAGCTGGAGCAGATGCCGGATGAAATCGATGAAGGGCAGCGACTGGTGCAAACGCAACTGGCGCTGATCTGCCGACAGTTGGGACCGTTGCGGACGTTGGCGGCGCATTTGATCAAGGACACCAGTGAGACCAGCGGCGGCTGACAGGACGTCATCGCGAGCAGGCTCACTCCTACAGGGGAACGCATTTCAAATTGTAGGAGTGAGCCTGCTCGCGATGAGGCCATCAGCCATACAGAGAGCCTCTAATCAGCATTCACATCCCATGCTGGCGCAGCAACTTGTCATAACTCCCATCCGCCTTCATCGCCGCAATCGCCTTGTCAAACCCCGCGACAATCTGCTCATGCTGCGGATTCTTCAGGCTCACCAATATGTGCAGGCTGTTCTCGCTCAACGGTTTGGGCAAAAACTCCACCGCACTGCGTACCTTCGATGATTCCCGCGCCAGGTAATAGCGCGCGACATATTCATCTTCCAGCGTCAGCTTGACCCGATCCGCCGCCAGCATGCGCACGCCCATGGCGAAGTTATGCACAGGGACTTTCTGCATCGCCGTGTCGGCATCAAATGGCGGCGAGTAGGCGTAACCGCGCACCACCGCTATGGGATAAGTGTGCAGTTGTTGCAGATTGCTGTATTCGAGTGGCGTGTCTTTGCGCTTGAGAAAGCGGATGCGATTGACCAGATACTCACCGGAAAACTGCCCCAGTTTCATCCGGTCTTCGTTATACCAGGCATTGACCAGTACGTCGTAACGCCCCTCGCCAACCCCCAGCAGCGCCCGTGCCCACGGTACTTGCTGATACCCGCTGGCAAAACCGGCCCGGGCCAGCGCGGTGGTGACGATGTCGGTGGCCAGGCCGCCGTTGACCAGTGTGTCATCGGTGAAGGGCGGCCAGAGATCAAACACCAGCCGCAACTTCTGCGCCGCTGCGGTCTGAGCCAGCAAGAGCAATCCGATCAAAGCAAAAGCTCGATGCAAACGCGGCATGCTTGAAAATCCTCAGCGGGCCGGAGCCCTGCATGTTTTCAGTCAAAACCCCAAGGCCCCTTACCGGCAAAACCCAGGCACTGACATTAGCTCAATGGAACCACTGCACAGTGCTCACCCGCAGATTACACAAAGACGCCCGCGCTGCGCGAAAGGAATGATGGCATTTTGACCTTTGTCACAGACTCTTACGCCATACAGACATCTGCGACCGGTGCGCTTAGTATCGGACGACGTATTCAAGGAATCGGAAAATGACAATCGAGTGGGTCTGCAAACATCACAGCGATCTGGGCAAAGAGCAGCTTTACGCACTGTTGAAGCTGCGGTCGGAAGTGTTCGTGGTCGAACAGAAATGCGCCTACCCCGACCTCGACGGTCAGGATCTGGACGGCGACACCTATCACTTGATGGGTTGGGAGGATGATCAGTTGATGGCTTATCTGCGCCTGCTCGACCCCGAATCCCAGGGTGGCGACGTGGTGATCGGCCGCGTGATCACCGCCCCGCAGGCCCGAGGCAAAGGGGTGGGGCACGAGATGATGGAGCAGGCGCTGAAGCAGGCCGAGAAACACTGGCCGCAGGTGCCGATCTATCTGTCGGCGCAGGCGCATTTGCAGGGGTATTACGGCAAGTACGGTTTCGTGGTGGCGGGTGAGGAATATCTGGAGGACGACATTCCGCATATTGGGATGCGTCGTTCCTGAAGGCCCCATCGCTGGCAAGCCAGCTCCCACAAGAAATTGCGTCGTTCACAACTTGTGTGAACACCAGAAAAACCTGTGGGAGCTGGCTTGCCAGCGATGGCGTCAGCCCAATCCACTCAAGATTCAGGGATATTCAAGCACAGCCTTGATCTGCCGCAAATTACGCTCGATCCACCCCCGATCAATCGCCCCCCACTCACGAATCCGATAACGCCCGGCATGGTTGCGCGCGCCCTCTTCCTGCTCGAACTCACAAATGATATCCAGATCCGCCAGCGCGGCTATCGTGTCCTGTGCCGTGCGCCGGGGCATGCCGGTCACTTCGGTCAGCGCCGGCACGCTTGGGGCTAGACCGCTGTCGATCAGGTACGCCACATACAAGCGTCGATAGAAACTGCTTTTGGTCTTGCTGACGTCCATGCATGCACTCCGCATTTATTGAAGATCAAAAGATCGCAGCCTTCGACAGCTCCTACAGGGGGGAACGCATTCCAGTGTAGGAGCTGCCGAAGGCTGCGATCTTTTGATCTTTGTTCTTCACTGCATGTCCCGCCAGGTCAGATACACGCGCAGATCAAACTCGACCTGGTGATACCCCGGCAGCATGTGTTCGCACAATTTATAAAACGCCTTGTTGTGATCAGACTCTTTGAAGTGCGCCAGTTCATGCACGACGATCATTTTCAGAAAGTCCGGCGCAGCGTCCTTGAACAGCGAGGCGATACGAATCTCTTTTTTGGCCTTGAGTTTGCCGCCCTGAACGCGCGAAACCGTGGTGTGCAACCCGAGAGCGCGGTGGGTCAGGTCGAGGCGGTTGTCGAACAGCACTTTGTCGATGGCCGGCGCGTTGCGCAGGTATTCCTGCTTCAGGTCCAGCGCGTAGGTGTACAGCGCCTTGTCGCTCTGCACATCGTGGCGCCCCGCATAACGCTGGTCCAGGTATTCACCCAGACGCCCGTCGGCGATCAATTGGCGCACCTGATCCTGGAGTTGCGCGGGATAGGCCTGGAGGTACTTCAACACAGTCATGGACGGGCGACACGGTTCAAAAAAGGTGCGCCAGTGTAGCGAATTCAGCCGGGCAACGCGCTCCAGTCGAAAGGCTCGGCAAAGCTTGCGACATCTTCGGCAATCATCGGGCGCGCAACGAGGAAGCCTTGTACGTACTCGCAGCCGTGGGCTTGCAGCCATTGATATTGCTCAATGGTCTCGACACCTTCGGCGATCACCAGCAAACCGTATTGCTTGCACAGATTGATCACTGTGCTCACCAGGTACGCGTCCTTTTTGGAGTCCGGCAATCGAGCGATCAGATGGCGGTCGAGCTTGAGTGTGTCCAGCTCCAGGTCACGCAAATGCGTCAACGAACATGGCCCGGAGCCGAAATCGTCCAACGCTACCCGCACCCCGAGATTGCGCAGCAAGCGCAACTGCTTGCGGGTTTCGTCGGGGTTTTGCATCAACGCTTCTTCGGTGACCTCGACTTCCAGTTGCCGTGGCTGCAAGGCATGTCGCTCCATGACCTGACGCAACTCGGTGACCAGATTAGGCAGGCTGAACTGGGTGTTGCTCAAACTCACGCCGAGCACCAGGTCTTCGGCAAACAAGGTTTCCCAGGCTTTGCGCTGCCCGGCGCCACGGTGATAAATCCAGCTGCCGAGGCGACTGATCAGCCGCGCCTCCTCCAGCAACGGCAAGAACAACCCCGGCGGCACATCACCCACGCTCGGGTGCTGCCAACGCAGCAGCGCCTCGAAACCACGGATCTGGCCGCTATCGATCGCCACCTGCGGTTGATAGACCAGATTGAAATCACGGTTTTCGATGGCGGTGCGCACACTTTCTTCAAGCATCAACCGCGAGCGCGCACGGCCATTCATTTCATGATCATAGAAGCGATATTGCTGACGCCCGGCGCGTTTGGCTTCGTACATGGCGATGTCCGAGGCGCGCAGCAATCCGTCGAGGTTCGATCCGCAGTCCGGATAAGTGGCGATGCCGATACTGGCGCCGAGGGCAATATCCATGCCCTCGATTTGCTGACAGATCGAGACCCGTTCGATCAGCTTCTCGGCAATCTTCGCCGCCTGCTCGGGAAACTCCAAATCCAGCAGTGCTGTAAATTCATCACCGCCCATGCGCGCAAGAATATCGAACGGCCGCAAACACGCCTTCAATTGCTCAGAGACCCAGCGCAACACACGGTCGCCCGCGTCATGACCGAGGGAATCGTTGACGCGTTTAAAGCCGTCGAGATCCAGATAAAGCAGCACCCAACTGCCGTCGCTGCGTTCGCCGCGCAGCAGCAGGTTTTCGACGGTTTGATAAAAGCCACGACGATTGAGCAACCCGGTCAACGGATCAGTGACCGCTTGAAATTCAAGCTGCTGGTGCAAATGGCGCACCACCGACATGTCGAGCACCGTCACCACCATCGCCTGTTGCTCGGCAGGTAACGGCGCGCAGGACAGCGCCACCGGCACTTGCTGTCCGGGCGCGGTACGCAGCAAAGCGTCGCGCAGACGCAAGGTTTCGCCGCGCTGGTAACTGGTTTTGAATTCGGAATCGGCCCACAACGGGATGTGCGGTTTCTGCAGGTAATCAAGAAACTCCTTACCCTCCAGTTCTTTCACAGGCGCATTGAGCAGCCGTGAAATCGCCGGATTGGCAAAGCGGATCAAGCCGTCCTCGCCCAGCACCAGAATGCCTTCGGCAGCGTTATCCAGCACCGAGGCATTAAATGCCCGCGCCACCTCCAGATCGCGAGTCAGTTGCTGCAAGGCGCGTCGATTGCGCTGATGCTCCAGCAGCGCTTGCACCTTGGGCTTGAGGATCTGCGGGTCGAAGGGTTTGAACAGATAATCCACCGCACCACTGGCATAGCCCTTGATCACGGCATCCTGGGATTGCTCGTTGGCGGTGAGGAAGATGATGGGTGTGAGGCGCGTGCGCTGACTGCCGCGCATCAGCCGCGCGACTTCAAAACCGTCCATGCCCGGCATCTGCACATCCAGCAGAACCAGATCGACGTCGTATTCGAGCAGAATATTGAGCGCCTCGAAACCGGAAGCGGCGGTCATGACGTGCCAATCCTGACGCTGCAGCAACGCGCGCATGCTGATCAGGTTTTCAGGGTAGTCATCTACGATCAACAGGACAGAGCTGCCTTCACTTGGCGGGGGTTGCGCGCATTCCATGCTGCTTCTCTTGTCGGGACATCAGGTCGGTTCCGGTAAAACCGCACACATACTGAGCCTTCACTCTAGTCTTGGATCCACAAAAGCAGTAGCTGTCATCAAGCCATCATTTAACGAATGACTGGTTTAGCCGACTAACGGTCACGCTTGAAGTCCCCTGAAACCGGGAAAGGTGGCATTTCGACAGGATGTTGACGTCAACCGTCCGCCGGACGGCCGTTAACAAATTCTCCCTCTACGCTTATAAAGGCCGCCCCAAAACGCGCGGGCTAGAGCTTCTGGCACGTACGTGCAGTAAAACTTGAGTGGAAGAACCGACATGATCGATCTCGCAACCTGGAACCTCAGCGTTCCCGTTGGCAGCCCGCCATATACCGTCGAAACCTCCAAACTGGTGAAAGGCTTCAAGGATCAATACTTCCATTCCGACACCGGCACCCTGTTCTTCTGGTCACCGGTCACCGGGTCAAAAACCGAAAACGCCATCTACCCGCGTACTGAACTGCGGGAGACCTACAGCAACGGCACCCTGCGAAATTGGTATTACCCGGACGCCGACAACCTGCTGCGCGCGACCGTCACGGTCAACAAAGTGCCAAGCTCCGGCAAAATCGTCATCGGCCAGATTCATGCTTATGAAAGCCAGAAGCCGATGCTCAAGCTCGAGTACCAATACAAGACTAAAACCGAAACCGGCAATCTGGTGATAAAGGTGCGCATGCGCCCCGATGACGACGAAAGCCGCGTCATCACCCTCGCCACGGGAATCAAACTCGACCGGGAATTCAACTACCTCATCCACCTCAGCCCCGGCGGCGCGCTGGGCGTGAGTGCAGCGGGTTATCAATGGGATTCACAGATCAGCGCGACTTGGCGCAACAAGCCGTTGTATTTCAAGGCCGGGGTGTATGTGCAGGACAACACCGGATACACCAGCGAAGGCGGCCAGGTAACCTTCTCCAAACTCGACATTGATCACGATAAATAACCCCACCCGCCAGAACGCATTCCCCTGTAGGAGCTGCCGAAGGCTGCGATCTTTTGACTTTGACTTTTCAATATCAAAAGCAACATCAAAAGATCGCAGCCTTCGGCAGCTCCTACATTTAAACGGTGTTGTTTAGATCTGTCGGCGGTTACTTCCGGATGCCTACAACAGCTTGCGTCGTTGCCTACGGGTACGCCAGAATCCGCCGGCTTGTGCGCCTGGAGGGCCATCGGTAACTTGATTCGCGTCACTGATTTCCAGTGATCGGGTTTAGTAGCCCGTGGTTACGCGATGCGCATTGGCACCATTCAGTCGGGAATATCCTGCGCTTGATGGTAGCTGTTCGCAGGGCGCCTTCGGGTGCGCCGGTCGCGTCTCCCCGGTCTACTAACCTGCGTTCAGCTGCCACCCCTTCGTTTAGTAGCGATCCGGTGTCGGCTCCATTTACCGGAGACGAAACATGACCAAATCAACGCCACACCCGCCGGTCACCGACCCGGCCTCCCCGTACGAATCCCTCGACTCAAAAAAACTCAACGACGCCGCCGAACGCGCCCTCGACCATTACCTCAATCCCGCCGCCAACATAATGGCCAGCACCAACGAACCCGAACCCATGTACCTCGCCAACCCGAAGTACAACACCGAGTCCCTGCTGGCCAACGCCAGCGAAACCCTGGGTTCAGCGAGCGAAATGCTCAACAACTTCGCCGCGATGCTCGATGCCTCGCACCGCAAGACCGCGCTGGGCATTGCGCAGGTCGTCATGCTCGGTGAACTGGCGGTGAATCAAGCGCTGGATCATGTTGAGTTGAAGGAATAGTCACCCACAAAAAACCCGCCTCTCGGCGGGTTTCTTGATTCAATGGTTTAACGCTCAGGCTTAGTTAACCTTGGCGTTCAACTCACCCTTCAGATAACGCTGATACATCGCTTCCAGCGAGATCGGCTTGATCTTCGAAGCGTTACCGGCAGTGCCGAACGCTTCATAGCGAGCGATACATACGTCGCGCATTGCAGTAACGGTCGCGCCGAAGAATTTACGTGGGTCGAATTCGCTCGGGTTGGTGGCCATCAGGCGACGCATTGCACCTGTGGATGCCAAACGCAGGTCAGTGTCGATGTTGACCTTGCGCACGCCGTACTTGATCCCTTCGACGATTTCTTCAACCGGTACGCCGTAGGTTTCTTTGATGTCGCCGCCGTACTGGTTGATGATCGCCAGCCACTCTTGTGGCACCGACGAGGAACCGTGCATCACCAGGTGGGTGTTCGGGATGCGTTTGTGGATTTCCTTGATGCGGTCGATGGCCAGCACGTCGCCGGTAGGTGGCTTGGTGAACTTGTAGGCGCCGTGGCTGGTGCCGATGGCGATGGCCAATGCGTCGACCTGGGTGCGTTTGACGAAGTCAGCGGCTTCTTCCGGGTCGGTCAGCATTTGGCTGTGATCCAGAACGCCTTCAGCGCCGATGCCGTCTTCTTCGCCGGCCATACCTGTTTCCAGGGAACCCAGGCAGCCCAGCTCGCCTTCAACCGAAACGCCGCAGGCGTGAGCCATGGCTACGGTCTGCTGAGTGACGCGGACGTTGTAGTCGTAGTCGGTCGGGGTCTTGCCGTCTTCGCCGAGGGAGCCGTCCATCATTACCGAGCTGAAGCCCAGCTGGATCGAGCGCTGGCAGACGTCAGGGCTGGTGCCGTGGTCCTGGTGCATGCACACCGGGATGTGCGGGAATTCTTCGATCGCGGCCAGGATCAGGTGACGCAGGAATGGCGCGCCAGCGTATTTACGGGCGCCGGCCGAAGCCTGGACGATCACCGGGGAGTCAGTCTTGTCAGCGGCTTCCATGATGGCGCGCATCTGCTCAAGGTTGTTGACGTTGAAGGCTGGAACGCCGTAGCCGAACTCGGCTGCGTGGTCCAACATCTGGCGCATGCTGATAAGTGCCATTGTGTGTGTCTCTCCCGGTTTGGGTCGTTAATCGTGCCAGCCTGCCGGAGCGGCGGCGGCTATTCAAGTGATTGCAGATCGGGGGTTGAGGCCCGGCCTGGTGATTCGATAAAGCAAATTCTTCCGAACTGCGCAGAACCCTTGTAGGAGTGAGCCTGCTCGCGATAGCGGCCTGACAGTCGCTGCAGTGCTGACTGCAGAATTGCTATCGCGAGCAGGCGAAGGCCTACAATGGGCCTGCGGTGTTGCAATTACTCGGCTTTACAGCCGCGGCCGATCAGGTCATTGGTAGCGACCCAGTACACCAGGCCTTCCTCACCCTTGACGTGAAACGCCAGCATGCCATCGCTGTAAAGCGCGCCCGAGGCACCCGGCTCTTCTTTCAGGCGATAGACCTGATCACCGCCGCCCAGTCGAACGTCGACTTCCTTCTGGCCGGCATCGGCGTAACGCCACAGCACTTTGGCCTGGCTGTCGCAGGTCCACGTAGTCCAGTTATCCGCCGGGGCGGACGACTGAAACAGGTTCAACTGCGCGCAACCGCCCAACAATGCCAACGCCGCAATGGCGATCAAGCCTTTCATCCGTGTTCCTCGACTGACGACACACGCCGCCAGCCCTGAGTTAAAGAGTCAGACCCGTCAAGGACAACCATGTTCCTTGACCGGGGTTTGTGTCTCGTATTTGTCCAGACCGTCCGGCCCGGAACGCTTGTTCAGCACCGGGTTGGTCTCGGCCTGCCAGTCGGCCTGATAACAGCCTTTCTGCACCGCGTCTGGCGCAGGCGTAGGCTCGGCCTTCGGGTTGCTCCCGCAGGCCGCCAGCGTACCGGTCAGCAACAACAATGCTAACGACTTGACCATGTGAACACTCCTTTGCCTGGCCAAACGGGCGGCCTCAGGCCTTGGCCCGGCTTTCCAGGACTTCAACGGCTGGCAGCACTTTGCCTTCGACGAATTCGAGGAACGCGCCACCACCGGTGGAAATGTAGGAGATCTTTTCAGCCACGCCATATTTATCGATGGCCGCCAGGGTGTCACCACCGCCGGCAATCGAGAACGCATCACTGTCGGCAATGGCCTGAGCCAGCACTTTGGTGCCGTTGCCGAACTGATCGAATTCGAACACACCGACCGGGCCGTTCCACAGAATGGTTTTCGACGACTTCAGCAGTTCGGCGAAGTTGGCCGCAGTCTGCGGGCCGATATCCAGAATCATGTCATCGGCAGCAACGTCAGCAATCAGCTTCACAGTCGCTTCAGCCGTTTCAGCGAATTCCTTGGCAACCACAACGTCGACCGGCAGCGGCACGCTGACCTTGGCAGCGATGGCGCGCGCGGTGTCGAGCAGATCCGGTTCGTACAGCGACTTGCCTACCGGATGACCGGCAGCGGCAAGGAAGGTGTTGGCGATGCCGCCACCGACGATCAGTTGATCGCAGATCTGGCTCAGGCTGTTCAGCACGTCGAGTTTGGTCGAGACCTTGGAGCCGGCAACGATGGCAGCCATTGGTTGCGCAGGCGCGCCCAGCGCTTTGCCCAGTGCATCCAGCTCAGCGGCCAGCAGCGGGCCAGCGGCGGCGACTTTGGCAAATTTGGCCACGCCGTGGGTCGAACCCTCGGCGCGGTGAGCGGTGCCGAACGCATCCATCACGAACACATCGCACAGGGCGGCGTATTGCTGGGCCAGTTCGTCAGCGTTCTTTTTCTCGCCCTTGTTGAAGCGCACGTTTTCGAACAGCACGATGTCGCCGGCCTTGACGTCAACGCCGCCCAGGTAATCGGCCACCAGCGGCACTTCACGGCCCAGAGCCTTGCTCAGGTAGTCAGCGACTGGCTTGAGACTGTTCTCGGCGGAGAACTCGCCTTCGGTCGGACGGCCAAGGTGCGAGCACACCATGACGGCGGCACCTTTTTCCAGGGCCAGCTTGATGGTCGGCAGCGAAGCCAGGATTCGCGCATCGCTGGTGACAACACCGTCCTTGACTGGGACGTTGAGGTCTTCGCGGATCAATACGCGCTTACCTTGCAGATCGAGGTCGGACATCTTCAACACGGTCATGGGTCGCACTTCCTACGGTTTTTTTGAAGTTGCTGTTTGCAGATAGTGTTCTGCAACGTCCAGCATTCGGTTGGCAAAACCCCACTCGTTGTCGAACCAGGCCAGGATGTTTACCAGCCGGGGGCCGGAAACGCGGGTCTGACTGGCATCGACGATGGCCGAATGTGGGTCGTGGTTGAAATCACAACTGGCGTGAGGCAATTCGGTGTAGGCCAAAAGACCCTTGAGCGGGCCGCTGGTGGCGGCTTCACGCAGGATCCGATTGACCTCATTGGCGTCGGTCGCCGTGGCGGTCTGCATCGTGATGTCGAGGCACGACACGTTGACCGTCGGCACGCGTACGGCTTTGGCCTGAATTCGGCCGGCAAGTTCCGGCAGCAGGCGCTCGATACCGCGCGCCAGACCAGTGGACACCGGGATCACCGACTGGAACGCCGAACGGGTACGGCGCAGGTCTTCGTGGTGATAGGCGTCGATCACTGGCTGATCGTTCATCGCCGAGTGAATCGTGGTAATCGACACGTACTCGAGGCCGATCGCCTTGTCGAGCAGACGCAACAGCGGCACGCCGCAGTTGGTGGTACAGGAGGCGTTGGACACCAGCAGTTCGTCGCCGGTCAGGCAGTCCTGATTGACGCCGTAAACGATGGTGGCGTCGACATCCGCCTCGCTGGCCATCGGCTGCGAGAACAGCACGCGCGGCGCGCCAGCGTTGAGAAACCGCTGACCGTCTTCACGGGTGTTGTAGGCGCCGGAGCATTCGAGCACCAGATCGACGCCCAGCGACGCCCAATCGATGCCTTCGGGGGTGGCACTGCGCAGAACCTTCACGCAGTCGCCATTAATATGCAGACAGTCGCCCTCGACCCGCACTTCGCCGGGAAACCGGCCGTGGGTAGAGTCGAAGCGTGTCAGGTATTCGATGCTGGCCATGTCGGCCAGATCGTTGATCGCGACAATTTCAAACCCGGCTTTCTCGCCTCGCTCAAACAACGCACGCAAGACGCAACGACCAATCCGGCCGTAGCCGTTGAGTGCAACTTTGTAAGGACGCGGTTGAGGCATGGGGTTCTCAATAGTGTTCGCTGACAACATAACCCCATGTAGGAGCTGCCGGAGGCTGCGATCTTTTGATCCTGTTTTTAGATCAAGATCAAAAGATCGCAGCCTCCGGCAGCTCCTACAGGGGAACGCGATGGCCGGGGCCACCGCATTCGTACTGCTTAGTCTTCCAGCAGCTCTTCAGCCTGACCCAGGATGTTTTCCAGGGTGAAACCGAATTCCTCGAACAGTGCTGGCGCAGGCGCCGACTCACCGTAAGTGGTCATGCCGATCACGCGACCTTCCAGACCCACGTACTTGAACCAGAAGTCGGCGTGAGCCGCTTCGATCGCGATACGCGCGCTGACCTGCAACGGCAGGACGGCTTGCTTGTAGCCAGCATCCTGAGCATCGAACACGCTGGTGCAAGGCATCGAAACCACGCGCACCTTGCGGCCCTGCTCGGTCAGTTTGTCGAAGGCTTGAACAGCCAGGCCGACTTCCGAACCGGTTGCAATCAGGATCAGCTCAGGCTCGCCTGCGCAGTCCTTCAGCACGTAGCCACCGCGGCTGATGTCGGCAATCTGGCCAGCATCACGGGTTTGGTGCTGCAGGTTCTGACGCGAGAAGATCAGCGCCGATGGACCGTCCTTGCGCTCCAGAGCGTTTTTCCAGGCCACCGCCGATTCAACGGCATCGGCTGGACGCCAGGTGTCGAGGTTCGGTGTAGTGCGCAGGCTGGTCAGTTGCTCGATCGGCTGGTGCGTCGGGCCGTCTTCGCCCAGACCGATGGAGTCGTGGGTGTAGACATGAATCACTTGCTTCTTCATCAGCGCCGACATGCGTACAGCGTTGCGAGCGTATTCCATGAACATCAGGAAGGTCGCGCCGTAAGGCACCAGGCCGCCGTGCAGGGTGACGCCGTTCATGATCGCGGTCATGCCGAATTCGCGCACGCCGTAATACATGTAGTTGCCGCTGGCATCTTCAGCGCTGACACCTTTGCAACCTTTCCACAGGGTCAGGTTGGAACCGGCTAGGTCAGCCGAACCACCGAGCAGTTCTGGCAGCAGCGGGCCGAACGCGTTCAGGGTGTTCTGGCTGGCTTTACGGCTGGCGATGGTTTCGCCTTTGGCAGCGACTTCAGCGATGTACGCCGAGGCTTTTTCCGAGAAGTCTGCCGGCAGTTCACCGCTCAGACGACGGATCAGTTCGTTGGCTTCGGTCGGGAACGCGGCGGAGTAGGCAGCGAAACGCTGATCCCACTCGGCTTCTACAGCGCGGCCGGATTCCTTGGCATCCCACTCGGCATAGATGTCGGCCGGGATTTCGAACGGGCCGTGGTTCCAGTTCAGCGCCTGACGGGTCAGAGCGATTTCCGCGTCACCCAGTGGGGCGCCGTGGCAATCTTCTTTGCCTTGCTTGTTCGGCGAACCGAAACCGATGGTGGTCTTGCAGCAGATCAGCGTCGGCTGCGCGCTCTTGCGAGCGGTTTCGATGGCAGTCTTGATCTCTTCCGGGTCGTGACCGTCAACGTTGCGGATCACCTGCCAGTTGTAGGCTTCGAAACGCTTCGGCGTGTCATCGGTGAACCAGCCTTCGACTTCGCCGTCGATGGAGATGCCGTTGTCATCGTAGAAGGCGATCAGCTTGCCCAGACCCAAAGTACCGGCCAGGGAAGCGACTTCGTGGGAAATGCCTTCCATCATGCAGCCATCACCCAGGAACACATAGGTGTGGTGGTCAACGATGTTGTGGCTCGGACGGTTGAACTGCGCCGCCAGGACTTTTTCTGCCAGGGCGAAGCCCACAGCGTTGGCCAGGCCCTGACCCAACGGGCCCGTGGTGGTCTCGACGCCTGGGGTGTAACCGAATTCCGGGTGACCCGGGGTGCGGCTGTGCAGTTGACGGAACTGCTTGAGGTCTTCGATCGACAGGTCGTAACCGGTCAGGTGCAGCAGCGAATAGATCAACATCGAGCCATGGCCGTTGGACAGCACGAAGCGGTCACGGTCGGCGAACGATGGATTGCTCGGGTTGTGCTTGAGGTAGTCGCGCCAAAGCACTTCGGCGATATCTGCCATACCCATAGGTGCACCGGGATGGCCGCTGTTGGCTTTTTGCACGGCATCCATGCTGAGGGCACGAATGGCGTTGGCACGCTCACGACGGCTAGGCATCGCTGATCTCCTGGGTGTGAATAGATTGAAACGGAAAAAAGGAGGGCATTTTCCCTCACCGGAGCGCCTCGGGGCAATGACAGATAGTCATCCGGCAACGTTTTTCCAATGGATAGCGGCGGATTGAGCAGGTGAAACCTTTCCGCTGTTCGTTTGTAGAGTTAACCATTCCGTGAGAAGTGCCATCTATCGAGCAATATCAAAACTTTTTGATATTGGCCTTGCGGTGATTTACCCCCGTCTCTAGACTGCTGCCCCATGAACTTACGCGTGCCTTCCATTCGACATGACGATTGCGACGAGCTGGCGGCCCTGTGCAAGGCCGGCGGCGATCCGCTGCGCCTGAATGTATTGCGCGCGCTGGCCAACGACTCGTTCGGTGTGCTGGAACTGGCACAGATTTTCGGCATCGGTCAGTCCGGCATGAGTCATCACCTTAAAGTGTTGGCGCAAGCCGATCTGGTGGCGACCCGCCGCGAAGGCAACGCGATTTTCTATCGCCGCGCCCTGCCCCACACCGAATTGCTGGGTGGCAAGTTGCACGCCGCATTGTTAGAAGAAGTCGACAACCTGGTGCTGCCTGACGACGTTCAAGCGCGAATCACTCAGGTTCACGGGCAACGGGCAGCCGCCAGCCAAGACTTTTTCGCCCGGGTAGCAGAGAAATTTCGCGCCCAGCAAGACTTGATCGCGGGCCTGCCGCAGTACCGCGAAAGCGTGTTGGCGCTGCTCGACAAACTGAATTTCGATGGTGCTGCCACGGCCATTGAAGTCGGCCCCGGCGATGGTGCTTTCCTGCCGGAACTGGCGCGTCGTTTCAGCACCGTAACCGCGCTGGACAACAGCCCGGCGATGCTCGAACTGGCGCGTCAGGTATGCGTTCGTGAACAACTGGCTAACGTCAGCCTGCAATTGGCCGATGCATTGAACGGCACCAGCCTTCAGGCCGATTGCGTTGTGTTGAATATGGTGTTGCACCATTTCGCCGCGCCGGCCGAAGCGCTCAAGCACATGGCCGACCTGCTGCAACCGGGCGGTAGCCTGCTCGTGACAGAGTTATGTAGCCACAACCAGAGTTGGGCCAGGGAGGCCTGCGGTGATCTGTGGTTGGGGTTTGAACAGGACGATTTGGCCCGTTGGGCCACCGCTGCGGGACTCGTTCCCGGGGAAAGCCTGTATGTAGGCTTACGTAATGGTTTCCAGATCCAGGTCCGCCACTTTCAGCGACCGGCTGGCGACACTCACCATCGGTAAATTCAGGAAAAAATCGAGATGAGCGAATACTCCCTCTTCACCTCCGAGTCCGTGTCCGAAGGGCACCCGGACAAAATCGCCGACCAGATTTCCGATGCGGTGCTGGACGCCATTATTGCTGAAGACAAGTTCGCCCGTGTGGCGTGCGAGACTCTGGTAAAGACCGGCGTTGCAATCATCGCCGGTGAAGTGACCACGTCGGCCTGGGTCGATCTGGAAGAAATCGTGCGTAGCGTCATTCTGGACATAGGCTACAACAGCTCCGATGTCGGCTTCGACGGCGCCACTTGCGGTGTGATGAACATCATCGGCAAGCAGTCCCCAGACATCAACCAGGGTGTTGACCGTGCCAAGCCTGAAGATCAGGGTGCCGGCGACCAGGGCCTGATGTTCGGCTACGCCAGCAACGAAACCGACGTTTTGATGCCAGCCCCGATCACCTTCTCGCACCAACTCGTACAGCGCCAGGCCGAAGCCCGTAAATCGGGTCTGCTGCCTTGGCTGCGCCCGGACGCCAAGTCGCAAGTGACCTGCCGTTATGAAGGCGGCAAGGTTGTCGGTATCGACGCTGTAGTTCTGTCGACCCAGCACAACCCTGACGTGTCGTACAAAGACCTGCGCGAAGGCGTGATGGAGCTGATCGTCAAGCACGTGCTGCCTGCCGAATTGCTGACCAAAGACACCCAGTTCCACATCAACCCGACCGGCCAGTTCATCATCGGCGGCCCGGTTGGCGACTGCGGCCTGACCGGTCGCAAGATCATCGTCGACAGCTACGGCGGCATGGCCCGTCACGGCGGCGGCGCGTTCTCCGGCAAGGATCCATCGAAGGTTGACCGTTCGGCTGCCTACGCTGGCCGTTATGTTGCCAAGAACATCGTCGCTGCCGGCCTGGCCGAGCGTTGCGAGATTCAGGTTTCCTACGCGATCGGTGTGGCCCAGCCTACCTCGATCTCGCTGAACACCTTCGGCACCGGCAAGATCAGCGACGACAAAATCGTCAAACTGGTGCGTGACGTGTTCGACCTGCGTCCATACGCGATCACCACCATGCTCGACCTGCTGCACCCGATGTACCAGGAAACTGCAGCCTACGGCCACTTCGGTCGCACGCCAGAAACCAAGACTGTTGGCGAAGACACCTTCACCACCTTCACTTGGGAAAAAACCGACCGCGCCGACGCTCTGCGCTCTGCTGCCGGCCTGTAATTCCCTGGCTGCATGAAAAGCCCCGCACGGTTTGCGCCGTGCGGGGCTTTTTTATGGTTTCAAGATCAATAGATCGCAGCCTCCGGCAGCTCCTACAGGTGAAATACATACCTCGTGTAGGAGCTGCCGAAGGCTGCGATCTTTTGATCTTCAGCGCTGCGCAACACCCCGCAAAACACCCGACCGACCTCGCTGAAAATCCTGACTAGTCTTCAGGAACCCCCATGAGCAAGGACGCTCACGATGCGTTTGTTTTTGTTTGTTTTGCTGAACCTCCTATACCTGACTGGCTACGCGTCTCAATGTCCGAACTGGGCCCTCACCCAGGCCCATAACGAAATCACCACCCTGCAAAAACAGATCGACCAATGGGACGACGCCTACCATCGCGAAGGCCGTTCATTGATAGCTGACGAACTCTACGATCAATCGCGCCTGCGGCTAAACGAATGGCGACAGTGTTTCAAATTGTCGGCAGCGCCCGGGCCTCTGCGCACAGCTTCGGGCGCCATTGCGCACCCCATTGCCCACACTGGCCTGGACAAGCTGCATAAAGCCGAGGCCGTGGAGGCATGGCTGAGAGACCGCAAGGACGTTTGGGTACAACCCAAAGTCGATGGCGTCGCCGTGACACTCATCTATCGCGCAGGCGTTTTGCAGCAAGCGATCAGTCGCGGCGACGGCGTCATCGGGCAAGACTGGACGGCATCGGCGCGCAACATCGGCGCCATCCCTCAACGCCTGAAGCAACCGCTGGATGTGTTGGTGCAAGGCGAACTCTATTGGCGTTTGAACGAGCATGTTCAAGCACGCGCCGGCAGCGTCAACGCACGCGCTATCGTTGCAGGCTTGATGGGCAGAAAATCCCTGAGTACGGAACAAGGTGCCGGCATCGGATTATTCATCTGGGACTGGCCACAAGGGCCTGCGGATTTGCCTGAGCGGCTATCGACACTGGCGGCGCTGGGCTTCGCCGCAACGGCGCCCTACAGCTATCCCGTCCAGCAATTTGCAGAGGCGCAAAAGTGGCGCGAGCACTGGTATCGCTCACCCCTGCCATTTGCCACTGATGGCATCGTTCTGCGCCAGAGTCAGCGCCCTCCGGCCGAACGCTGGCAGGTCCGCGCACCTTACTGGGCGATCGCCTGGAAATATCCGTTTGCCCAGGCATTGGCCGAAGTACGCAAGGTGAATTTCAAGGTCGGTCGCACGGGTCGCATCACGCCGGTACTCGAACTGATACCCGTCATGCTCGATGACCGGGAGATCAAACGGGTCAGCGCCAGTTCACTCAAGCGCTGGCAGGCGCTGGATATCCGCCCCGGCGATCAGGTGGCAATCAGTCTGGCTGGCCTGACGATTCCGCGTCTCGACAGCGCTGTATTGCGCACCAGTGAGCGCGCAGCAATCAATGTCCCGAACGCCAAGGATTTTCATGCCTTGAGTTGCTGGCAGCCCACACCCGGCTGCGAAAGCCAGTTTCTCTCGCGCCTGACCTGGCTCAGCGGCAAACAAGGACTGGCCATGCAGAATGTCGGGCGCGGTACTTGGGAGAAACTTCTCGAAACAGGCCGCGTGAAACACCTGCTGGATTGGTTGACCCTCGACGAGCCAGAGCTTGCTAACATTGCCGGCTTCGGCGAACGCAGCAGCGCGCGCCTGATCTACAGCTTTCGCAGCGCCCGCCAACGGCCGTTCGCACAATGGCTCAAGGCACTGGGTATGCCGCCAACGGGCGGGGCAAAACTCGCCGATTCGTGGCAGGCGCTGGCACAACGTGATACCGAACAATGGCAGGAAGAAGCCGGCATCGGCCCCGGTCGCGCAGCGCAATTGAGCGCATTCTTCCGTGACCCGCAGGTGCTAGCCTTGAGTGAAATTTTACGCGCCGCCGGAATCGACGGTTTCTGAACATGCAATCCCGGCTCACCGGGAACCCAACGGTCGCCGAGGCGCTCCAACAGCGCAGCGCCCCCGACCCGAATGCCTTTGCACATGGAGCTTTTATGAAATTTTTCGCACCACTCGCCCTGCTCACCCTTTGCGGCGTCATGGCCGCTCCCGTGATGGCCGCCGAAGACGCTCCCGGCCTGACCGGCTGCGCGGCCAAGAAGCAGGGCATCGTGAACCAGATCGAGCAGGCCAAAACCCGCGGCAACGCCGATCAGCAGGCAGGTCTGGAAACCGCTCTGCGTGAAGTCACTGAACATTGCACTGACGCCGGCCTGAAAAAGGAGCGCGAGAACAAGGTCCTCGAGGCCAAGCATGAAGTCAGCCAGCGCCAGGCCGACCTCGACAAGGCCATGAAGAAAGGCGATCCGGAGAAGATCGACAAGCGCAAGAACAAGCTCGCCGAATCGCGTAAAGAGCTGCAGGACGCGCTGGACCAGATCGACAAGTAAATTGTAGTGCGTCAGAGGCCGCCATCGCGGGCAAGCCCGCTCCCACAGGAATCTCCAGTGAACCTGGACTTTATGTACAGCAGAGAAATTTGTGGGAGCGGGCTTGCCCGCGATGACGTCAGATCAGCCAACAGATATCAATGATCGCGAAACTCTTTATGGCAAGCGCTGCAGGCATCTTCAACTTTCTGCACCGCAGGCCCCAGGTTGCTGGCCTTGTACGGCTGGACCTTGCTGGCGATCACCAATTCACCGGTGGCCGCTTCAAGGTTGCGGGCCATTTCCTGGAAACGCGCCTGTTTTTGCCAGACATCGTCTTTGGCGCTGGTGTGGTCTTCTTCACGCACTTGCGGGAAATGTTTCCACGGCTCATGGGACAACGTATCGAGCTTCACCGCACCTTCGGCAAACTTCGGCCCGTCGAACGGAATGCGTCCACGCAACATGCCGCCCAGGTCTTCGCCGGTCTTGAGCATCTGCTTGAAGATCGTCTTGCGTTGGCCCAACGGAGAATTCGGATCGACACCGCCACAGGCGGACAGGGTCAGACAGGCCAGCAATACAACAGCAATTCTTTTAAGAGTCATGGTGGCTTCAGGTCACGGAAATCGGCGGCCAGTATCCCCGCGTCACCGACAAACACCAATAGCCCTATTAAAAATACGGGTTGCCGGAGCGCATGGAGCACTCCGGCAACCGGCACAGGAATCACTCCATGAACAGCCGTTTCAAGGCCTGGCGTCATCCGCTGATCACCACGCTTCCAATGCTGGCGATTCTCGCCGGTTGCACCGGTGGCGACAGCGACAAGCCGAAAACCCATGCGCTGGCCACTTACTCCAGCGCGACGTGGGAAGCACTGCCAACAGTGTCCGATAGCGATCTGGTCGCCGGTTTCGGTTCTTGGCGCAGCGCCTGCACCCGCCTCAAAAATGATGCGGTCTGGGGAACGACCTGCGCCGCAGCAGCCAACGTGCCGCAAAGCGCCAGCGAGATTCGTGCTTTCCTCAAACAGAACCTCGATGTCTACGGCCTGCGTGCTGAAAACGACAACCCCAACGGTTTGATTACCGGCTACTACGAACCGGTGTACCCCGGCAGCCTGACGCCGACCGAAACGGCGAACGTTCCGGTGTATGGCGTGCCCGAGGACATGATCATCGTCTCGCTCGACAGCATTTATCCCGAACTCAAAGGCAAACGCCTTCGCGGTCGACTTGAAGGCCGGGTGCTCAAGCCCTACGACGACGCGGCGACGATTGAAAGCAAAGGCGTGAACGCGCCAGTGGTTGCCTACCTCACCGACCCGATGAATCTGCAATTTTTGCAAATCCAGGGGTCCGGGCGGATTCAGACCCAGGACGGCAAGCAGCTACGCATTGCCTACGCCGACCAGAACGGCCACCCGTATCGACCGATAGGCCGTTGGCTGGTCGAGCAAGGCGAAATGAAGAAAGAAGACGTAACGATGGGCGCGATCAGCAACTGGGCCAAGGCCAATCCGTCGCGCATCCCGGAACTGCTGGGTAGCAACCCGAGCTATGTGTTTTTCACCCGCAACCCGGACAGCAACGAAGGACCGCGCGGTTCGCTGAACGTGCCACTGACGGCCGGCTATAGCGCGGCGGTGGATCGCAAGGTGATTCCTTTGGGCAGCCTGTTGTGGTTGTCGACTACGCGCCCGGATGGCACGGCGCTGGTTCGCCCGGTGGCGGCGCAGGACACCGGCGGTGCGATTGCCGGTGAGGTTCGCGCAGACCTGTTCTGGGGCACCGGTGATGCGGCCGGGCAATTGGCCGGCGACATGAAACAACAAGGGCAGATCTGGATGCTCTGGCCCAAAGGTGCCCCGCTACCGCAAGTGCCGCAGGTGGCCGACAAACCTTAAAAGCAAAAGATCGCAGCCTGCGGCAACGCCTACAGGTCAGGTCTGTGACCTCTGTAGGAGCTGCCGCAGGCTGCGATCTTTTGACCTTGCTCTACCTAAACCGACACAAAGAAGAACGAAGCAATCAACCCCATCCCCACAAACCACACCAGCGACCGCAGAATCGCCCAATCCGCCAGATAGCAGATGATGTACAACAGGCGACTGGTGATAAACAGCACCGCCAGCACATTCACGGTGACCAACTGCGCCGTCCCCACCAGATGCGCAACGATCACCGCCACGGCGAACGCTGGCATCACTTCAAAGCTGTTCAGTTGCGCCGCATGCGCCCGCCGGGCCACACCATTAACGCTGTCGAGAAAGTCTCGCGGGTCATGATTGTCACTGAGCCGGAAACCGCCCGAGATCTTGGCGACAATCGTGCACACGTACGGCAAAAAGATTGCGATCAACACACACCAAAGAGCCACCGTCATAACGCCATCCTTTTTTCGAGTTATAGAGTTCGCGAGCCGTCAGAACTTCATCACCAGTATGCCGATCAGCACCAGCCCACATGCTAAGAGCCGCGACCTGCCGAAAGGTTCTTTGAGGTAACGCATACCGAACAGCACCACCAGAATCACGCTGATCTCGCGCAACGCCGCTGCTTCGGCAATCGAGCCCAACTGCATCGCCCACAGCACCAGAGCGTAGCTGAACAACACGCAGAACCCGACCGTCAGCCCCAGCCTCCATTGCTCACGCCAGAACTGCATGAACGCCGGACGTTTGGCGACCCACGCCAGCAACGGAAACGGCCAGGCGCTGAGCAGCGTGACCCAGACCAGGTAATCCAGCGGATGCGACCAGCGCCGCAGCGCCTGACCGTCGATGTAGGTGTAGCAGCCGATGCACAGCCCGATCAGCGCGACCACCGGCAACATCGACCACGGTAAATGTTTGCCACCGCCGCCCTGCCACAGCAGACACGCCATGCCGAACGGAATCAGCATGATCCCGAAGATCTGCTGTGTGGTGAGCACTTCACCGGCAAAGATCAGGGTCAGTGCCAGCACCACCAGTGGCGACAAACCGCGCATCAACGGATAGACCAGCCCGAGATCGCCGACGCGATAGGCCTGAATCAATAAGTAGCGATAGAGCAGTTCGAACGCTGCCGAAGCGAGAATCCACGGCCAGATGTCCATGGGCGGCACGTTCACGAAGGGCAACGCGATGGCAACAACCAGCAGCGCCACGGTGTCCATGCACGCCACCACCAGCAGCCGTTCGGCACTGAACTTGATCAGGGTATTCCACGCCGCATGCAGCAGCGCCGCTACCAACACCAAAGCTGTCGCCAACACGTTTCACTCCTTATTATTTTTCACTGCCCCCCTGTAGGAGCTGCCGAAGGCTGCGATCTTTTGACTTTGGTTTTTAGAAACAAGATCAAAAGATCGCAGCCTTCGGCAGCTCCTACAGGGGGGAGTCGAACACTCGAATAGTCAGATTATTGATTCTCGATGTGTCAGCAGCTGTTTATACTGCAAGCGACCACGCCGCACTCAGTTGCGCACAGACTAATTCCAATAATTTCTGCCTGCCCCCGCTCTCTTTCGAGACCGGTCGTTGGCCTGCGTATGCCTGATCACAGCGTCAAGACTACCGACAGAGACCTTGCGCATGCCACTCGCCTTGTTTGCACTCGCTGTTGCCGCGTTCGGCATCGGCACCACTGAATTCGTCATCATGGGCCTGCTGCCCGACGTCGCCCGCGATCTTGCGGTGAGCATTCCTCACGCCGGCCTGCTGATTACCGGTTATGCCCTGGGCGTGGTGTTCGGTGCGCCGATCCTCGCCATCGGCACCGCTAACATGCCGCGTAAAGCCACGTTGCTGGGCATGACTCTGATGTTCATCCTCGGCAACGTGCTCTGCGCACTGGCGCCGAATTACGCCACGCTGATGGCCGCTCGCGTGGTCACCGCGCTGTGCCACGGTGCATTCTTTGGCATCGGCTCGGTGGTCGCTGCCGGTTTGGTGGCGCCGAATAAACGCGCGCAGGCGATTGCAATGATGTTCACCGGTCTGACCTTGGCCAATGTGCTCGGTGTGCCGCTGGGTACTGCACTGGGGCAATACGCCGGTTGGCGCTCGACCTTCTGGGCGGTGTCGGTGATCGGTGTTGTCGCCGCACTCGCGCAATGGTTGTGGTTACCCAAACACATCCCGATGGACAAGGCCAACCTCGCCAGCGAGTTCAAAGTGCTGGGCAAGCTCAATGTGCTGTTGGCGCTGGGCATGAGTGTGCTGGCGTCGACCAGCCTGTTCAGTGTGTTCACTTACATCGCGCCGATCCTGCAGGACATCACCGGCGTCAGCCCGCACGGCGTAACTGTGATGCTGCTGTTGTTCGGCGTCGGCCTGACCGCTGGCAGCATGCTCGGCGGGCGCCTGGCCGACAGTCGTTTGCTGCCGTCGCTGGTGGGTGTGGCAATGGCGGTGGTGCTGGTTCTCGCGGCATTCACCCAGACCAGTCACTCGGTGATTCCGGCAGCGATCACGCTTGTGTTGTGGGGGATTTTTGCTTTCGCGCTGTGCCCGATCCTGCAACTGCTGATTATTGATCAGGCCCATGAAGCGCCGAACCTCGGCTCGACCCTGAACCAAAGCGCCTTCAACCTCGGCAACGCGGCCGGTGCGTGGATTGGCGGGTTGGTGGTGGCGAGCGGTGCCGATCTTGCGCAGTTGCCGTGGACCGGGGCGCTGGTGGGTGTGCTGACGGTGCTGACGGCGCTTTGGTTTATCTATCTGCAACGTCGCGGGGCTGCTGTGGTCAATGTGTCTGGTTGATCGAGTTGTGCCAGACATTGCCCTAACCCTAACCCTCTCCCAAGGGGAGAGGGGACTGACCGAGGTGTTTACTCGGCATGCATCGACCTGAACGCGTATTGCCGAATCCATAATCGACTCGATTGCTCAGGTCGATGTTGAGTGCGAGACACCTCGGTCGGCTCCCTCTCCCTCCGGAAAAGGGCTGGGGTGAGGGGGCTCTTGATCTCAGCTCAGATTTCCACTGTGCCCTCAGCCGCCCTCCGCCCATCAAACCCCCGCACCAAAAAATCAGTGCGCTATCTTTCCACCCCTCATCCAAAGGACCCCGGATGCTTGAACTTGTCGCCGCTTTCATCTGCCTCACCACCCTCCTCACCTTCGTCAACTTCCGCTTCATCGGTCTGCCGCCGACCATCGGCGTGATGGTCACCGCGTTGCTGTTTTCCCTGCTGCTGCAAGGCTTGAGCGTGCTCGGCTATCCCGGCCTGGAAGAACGCGTACAGCAACTGATCGGCCAGATCGATTTCGGCGATCTGCTGATGAACTGGATGCTCTCGTTCCTGCTGTTCGCTGGTGCCTTGCACGTTAACCTGAATGATCTGCGCAGCTATCGCTGGCCCATCGGCTTGCTGGCGACCTTTGGTGTGTTGATTGCCACAGCGGTGATCGGCAGCCTTGCGTATTACATCTTTGCCCTGTTCGGCTGGCACGTGAGCTTCCTTTACTGCCTGTTGTTCGGCGCGCTGATTTCCCCGACCGACCCGATTGCGGTGCTCGGCGTGTTGCGTACCGCCAACGCCTCGAAACCGCTTAAAACCACCATCGTCGGCGAGTCGCTGTTCAACGACGGCACCGCCGTCGTGGTGTTTACCGTGTTGCTGGGCATCGCCCAGCTCGGCGAGACCCCGACCGTCAGTGCCACGGCCATGCTATTCGCCCACGAAGCCATTGGCGGCGTGGTGTTCGGTGGGCTGATCGGTTATCTGGTTTACCTGATGATCAAGAGCATCGAGCAGCACCAGATCGAAGTGATGCTGACCCTCGCGCTGGTCATCGGTGGTTCGGCGCTGGCGTCCGAACTGCACGTTTCCGCACCGATTGCGATGGTGGTTGCCGGCCTGATCATCGGCAACCTGGGGCGCAATCTGGCGATGAACGACATGACCCGCAAATACCTCGACGGTTTCTGGGAATTGCTCGACGACATGCTCAATGCGCTGCTGTTTGCGCTGATCGGCATGGAGCTGTTGCTGCTGCCATTCAACTGGCTGCACCTGGCGGCGGCGAGCTTACTGGCGGTGGCGATTCTGCTGTCGCGTCTGCTGACCGTGGCGCCGGCAATCCTGCTGCTGCGGCGCTGGCGCACAGTGCCGCGCGGCACGATCCGGGTGCTGACCTGGGGTGGTTTGCGTGGTGGGGTTTCGGTCGCACTGGCGCTGTCGCTGCCACTGGGCGAGCAGCGCGACTTGCTGCTGAGCATCACCTACATCGTGGTGTTGTCGTCGATTCTGATACAGGGCCTGACCATTGGCCGGGTTGTCCGTGGCGTAACGGGCAAGCAAGAAGTCAGCGCTGAAAACTCGGCACACTGACGCATCACACGGCGCCGTCGTGGAGCTACCTCCACGACGGCGCCCCTTCAATTAGCCCGCAGCACCGCATCAACCTCTTGCGCAGCACGCAATAGCCTGCTGTCGTCTCTAAACCCTCCAATCATTTGCAGGCCAACGGGTAACGCCCCGGCATTGCGCACGAGCGGAATGTTGATTTGCGGCAAGCCAAACGCCATCCAGAACTTGCTGAAATCGGAAGGCCCGGTGGCTTCAAGGCCCAGCGGGGCGACGATGCCACAACTCGCACCCAGGACGGCGTCAAAAGGCTGGAATATCGGCTCCAAAAAGATGGCCAACTTTGCCAGACGCTTCTTTGCCGCTGACTCTTGCTCCCAGGTTGTCAAACTGGCGCGTTCGATCATGGCTAACAGTTCTTCACTGAGTTTGTCCGGATGCATTTGCAGTTCTTTGGACAGTGATCGGGCGCCCTCGCAATCGTTTATCAGCAGATGGTCATCAAATACCGCCGCAAACTCCTCAGGCAGCAACACCTCGCTCACCTGATGTCCGGCTGAGCGCAGCTCTTCAACCGCAGTTTCCAGAGATCTGGCCACGTCTTCGTCCACCTGATCCCAACGCGCCGTACGACAGAAGCCGAACGAGCATGAACTGCGTTCATGAGCACGCTGCGGGAAACCAGGAATCAAGACCTGAGCCATCAGCTCCAGATCACGAACAGACCTGCCATACCAACCCACCGTGTCAAAGCTCGGCGCTAACGGTTTGACCCCCTCCAGAGAAACCAGTCCATACGAAGGCTTGAAGGCATACAGTCCGCAATAGGCCGCCGGTTTGATCAATGAGCCAGCGGTCTGAGTCCCCAACGCGAGCGGGAAAAACCCGGCCGCCATCCCCGCTGCCGACCCGGCACTCGAACTGCCGGGGGTTCTGGCAAGATCATGCGGGTTGCGGGTTGGGCCGGTATGCATGTAAGCGAATTCGGTTGTATGGGTCTTGCCCATGATGACTGCCCCGGCCTGGCGCAGCAGCGCAACGACGTGGGCATCACGCGAGGGACGGTTTTGCTCATAGATCGGCGAGTAAAAACGGGTGGGATGATCGACCGTGTCATACACGTCTTTGATCCCCACGGGCACACCTGCCAAGAGGCCTTTCGCGCTACCGTTTTTTAATTGGCAAGCCTGACTGCGCAGCGCGTCCGGATCGAACGAAACGAAGGCATTTATGCTGCGCTCGCGCGCTTCGACACATTCAAGAAAGTGCTCGGCTACTGCCTCTGCGCTCACGACATCCGCACGAACCATTTCAGAAATGGCGGTGGCATCCGTTTGATTAAAATTGTGCATATCGCTCCTTGGACTTCCCGTCGAAAGGCACTTGAGGGAAGTGCGCTTTGTGGAAGTTTCAAGTTGCATAAACTGACTGCAAATCAGTGAAGCCTTTTATCTCGATAGGGTTTCCGGCGGGGTCCAGGAAGAACATGGTCGCCTGCTCGCCAGGCTCTCCTGGAAAACGAATGGTGGGTGAAAGAACAAATTTCACCTGGCCTTCGATCAAGCGGTCCTTCAAGGCAACCCAGTCCGACATCTTCAATATCACCCCAAGGTGGGGCATCGGCACGTTGTGTTCACCTACTTTCCCGGTGTTGGTTACTGCAAACGGTTCGCCCAGATGCAACGACAATTGATGCCCGAAAAAATTGAAATCAACCCAGGTCTCAGTGCTGCGCCCTTCTTCACATCCCAGCAGATCACCATAGAACTGGCGGGAGACCTGTAAATCGCGGACGTGAAAAGCGAGATGAAAAATCGACTGCATCGGTAACTCCTGAACATCGCCGGAAAGTGGAAATAACGGTCAGGGTTGAAGACTGTGCGGTTTCCATCAAAAGAGATAGCATGTAATTTTTTCGCTATCGAAAGTATTTCTTATGGATACGCGTTATCTGAAGAGCCTCATCACCGTCGTGGAATGTGGCTCCATCGCCCATGCCGCGCGCGCCGAAGGGTTGACGGCAGCAGCGGTCAGTCAGCGAATTCTCGCGCTGGAACGGCAACTCGGTTTTGAACTGCTGTCTCGCGTCGGGCACGCAGCCAAGCCAAGCCAGGCCTGTCTGGGTTTATTGCCCAGGGCTAAACGCATCGTTCGCGAGATTGAATTGCTGGCGGGAGATGCCGACGTGGGAGGGCTCACGGGGCATTTGCGAATAGGCGCTATCTCAACTGTGCTGACCGGTCTGCTTCCCGGCGCATTGCGCGCACTGACCGAGCTGGCGCCGGGGCTGACGCCAGTCATCGTGCCGGGAACATCGCGATCGTTGTATCAGTCGCTGCTCTCTGGAGAAGTCGACGCAGCCATCCTGGTAGTTCCACCGTTCGAATTACCCAAAGCCCTGCGGGCGGTATCACTTCGCAAGGAGCCCCTGGTTTTTCTGTCGAAGGAAAAACTCTCGGACAGCATCCCGGCTCAACTGATGACCCAACCGTACATCCGCTACGATCCTGACTCGTGGGGCGGACGGCATGCCGAACATTACCTGGCGGATAACGGCTTGCTGCCGACGCCGCTGGTCGATCTGGATGCACTGGAGACCATTGCCATGCTTGTGACTGAAGGGCTTGGCGTGAGCCTTGTGCCTTACTGGTCCGGCTTCGAACACTGGGGCCACAAGTGTGTGGTGACCCCGGTTGGCAATGATCGCTATGACAGAGAGATTGCCCTGATCAGCCACGTTCAGACTGACCGGCCCAAGATGATGAGCGCTTTGTCCAAAGTGCTTTCACCAGCACAAGCCTGACGGACTCAATCTGGCTTGGACTCGGCTTGATCTTCCTCAGGGCCGGTGGATTTCGGTGTTCCGCTTTCGCTGCGGATCTGCGCATGGCTGATCAGGGCGAAGATAAAACTGCCGCCGATGATATTGCCGGCCAACGTCGGCCCCGCAAACACCGCCCAGAAATCGCTCCACGGCAACTCGCCAGCAAACACCAGATAGGACACCTCCGCCGAACCGACGACGATGTGAGTGAAGTCGCCGAGCGCCATGAAGTAGGTGATGAGGATGATGATCCACATCTTCGCGCTCTCCATCGACGGGATCATCCAGACCATGGTCGCGATCATCCAGCCGGAGACAATGCCTTTGGCGAACATCTGGCTGGCGCTGTGCTCCATCACCTTGCGACCGATTTCGAGGAAGGCGTGGTCGGTCTTGGCGTCGAAAATCGGCAGCTCCAGCATCACGTAAGCCACCAGAATCGTGCCGCACAGGTTGCCGACCAGCACCACCGTCCAGAGGCGGATGAGCCGTCCGAAATTCAGCAGCGTCGGTTTGGTCATGACCGGCAGCACGGCGGTCAGGGTGTTTTCGGTGAACAGTTGCTGGCGGGCGAGGATCACTGCGAGAAAGCCTGCGCAGTAGCCGAAACTGGCAATCACCTTGAATTCGTCGCCATCGGGCAACCGCGAAGTGAGCAGGCCCATGCCCATCAGCGAAAGGCCCATGGTCAGGCCTGCAGCAAGTGCCGACCACCACAGCGCAGCGATACTGCGTTCAAGTTCCTGATCGCCTTGGGAGCGGATGATTTCATGCAGAACCGCCGCGCGGGGCGGCTGGTTTTTCTCGACTTCGTGTTGCTCTTTGGCCGAGAGGTCGGGGGTCTTGCCGTCGGTGGGCGTGGTCATGGTGTGGGAACCGGTGGGGGGTGTCGTTTACCTACGACATTCGCACCATGAAATACGTTCTGTAGGCGCCGAGCAAATCTTTGGGCGTACGCAGAAAATGTAGGAGCTGCCGAAAGCTGCGATCTTTTGATTTTGATTTTTCAGAAGCAAGATCAAAACATCGCAGCCTTCGGCAGCTCCTACAGGGTCAGCTTATGCTTGCGAAGTTAGCGCCGCCGATCTCAATCAGCGATCGCCGCATCGTCCTGAAACTGGTCTTTGACGTACTTGATCTCGGTCCGCCCGTGCGGTGCCGGAAGGCCGTCTTCACCGAGGTTTACGAAAACCATCTTCTCGACAGTCAGAATGCTCTTGCGGGTGATCTTGTTGCGCACTTCGCAGGTCAGGGTGATGGAGGTGCGGCCGAACTCGGTGGCAGTGATGCCCAATTCAATGATGTCGCCCTGGCGCGAGGCGCTAACGAAGTTGATTTCGGAAATGTACTTGGTCACCACGCGCTGGTTGCCCAACTGGACGATGGCGTAGATCGCTGCTTCTTCGTCGATCCAGCGCAACAGACTGCCGCCGAACAGCGTGCCGTTGGGGTTGAGGTCTTCGGGTTTTACCCATTTGCGGGTGTGGAAATTCATGTTCACTCCTGAGCGTTTGCCGAAAGATGGGCGGTATCTTGGCAGACCGAGCGGTCATGCTCCATGAGCCTTCTACTATGGTCGCGATTGGCGATCTTCATTTGGCCGACAGAAAGCCTTTGGAAGATCAGTCTAGACGGCTATAATCGCCACCGTTTCAAAACGGTAACTTCCACTTGCTACCGTTTTCCCGCCACCTGTCCGAGGGGCGCTGCAGCAGGTTCAACCTGTCAGGCTCGGATGGGGCGTTGACTGGCCTAGGCCGGACACTAAACGCACAACGGCGCCCATTCGCATACATTACGAATGGAGGCTCTTCATGAGCGCTGTTATCACGCCTGCAGATTTTAACGATTACAAAGTTGCCGACATGTCCCTGGCTGCCTGGGGCCGTCGCGAAACCATCATCGCCGAATCGGAAATGCCGGCTCTGATGGGTCTGCGTCGCAAGTACTTTGGCGAACAGCCGCTGAAAGGCGCGAAGATCCTCGGCTGCATCCACATGACCATTCAGACTGCCGTGCTGATCGAAACCCTGGTTGCCCTGGGTGCCGAAGTACGCTGGTCGTCCTGCAACATTTTCTCGACTCAGGATCAGGCTGCTGCCGCTATCGCTGCTGCCGGTATCCCGGTTTTCGCCTGGAAAGGCGAAACTGAAGAAGAGTACGAGTGGTGCCTGGAGCAGACCATCCTGAAGGATGGCCAGCCATGGGACGCCAACATGATCCTCGACGACGGCGGCGACCTGACTCAACTGCTGCACGACAAGTACCCACAAGTACTGGATCGCGTTCACGGCGTGACCGAAGAAACCACCACCGGCGTACACCGTCTGCTGGACATGCTGGCCAAAGGCACGCTGAAAATCCCGGCCATCAACGTCAACGACTCGGTGACCAAGTCCAAGAACGACAACAAGTACGGCTGCCGTCACAGCCTGAACGACGCGATCAAGCGTGGTACCGACCACCTGCTGTCCGGCAAGCAAGCGCTGGTCATCGGCTACGGTGACGTGGGCAAGGGCTCGGCCCAGTCCCTGCGTCAGGAAGGCATGATCGTTAAAGTTTCCGAAGTTGACCCGATCTGCGCCATGCAGGCCTGCATGGACGGTTTCGAACTGGTTTCGCCGTTCATCGACGGTATCAACGACGGTTCCGAAGCAAGCATCGACAAAGCGCTGCTGGGCAAGATCGACCTGATCGTGACCACCACCGGTAACGTCAACGTTTGCGACGCCAACATGCTCAAAGCTCTGAAGAAGCGCGCTGTTGTCTGCAACATCGGCCACTTCGACAACGAAATCGACACCGCTTTCATGCGCAAGAACTGGGCATGGGAAGAAGTGAAGCCACAGGTACACAAGATCCACCGTACCGGCGCTGCCAAATTCGACCCACAGAACGACGACTACCTGATCCTGCTGGCCGAAGGCCGTCTGGTGAACCTGGGCAACGCTACCGGTCACCCGAGCCGCATCATGGACGGTTCGTTCGCCAACCAGGTGCTGGCACAGATCTTCCTGTTCGACCAGAAGTACGCCGACCTGTCGCCAGCCCAGAAAGCCGAGCGCCTGACCGTTGAAGTACTGCCGAAGAAACTCGACGAAGAAGTGGCCCTGGAAATGGTTCGCGGCTTCGGCGGCGTGGTCACTCAACTGACCAAGCAACAGGCTGACTACATCGGCGTTACCGTCGAAGGCCCGTTCAAGCCGCACGCTTACCGCTACTGATTGGCTGAGCGTCGACGCGGTGCGCCTGGCGCACTGCGTTGCCTGACTGACGCTGCTGACCGCTCCGTGCAGGAGCTGCCGCAGGCTGCGATCTTTTGATCTTCAAAGATCGCAGCCTGCGGCAGCTCCTACAGGGGGGCAGCGTCCGGCTTACGTGTTTCCAAGGGTATGACCATGTCCCAAGACCGTCGCTACAGCTTCGAGTTCTTCCCGACCAAGACCGATGCTGGGCATGAAAAGCTGCTCAACGTTGCCCGTCATTTGGCAACGTACAATCCCGATTTCTTCTCCTGCACCTATGGCGCTGGTGGTTCGACGCGTGATCGCACCCTCAACACCGTTTTGCAACTGGAAAGCGAAGTCAAAGTACCGGCCGCACCGCACCTGTCGTGCGTCGGCGACAGCAAGGACGACCTGCGCGGCCTGCTGAACGAGTACAAGGCTGCCGGCATCAAGCGCATTGTTGCCCTGCGTGGGGACTTGCCGTCCGGCATGGGCATGACCAGCGGTGAGCTGCGTCACGCCAATGAACTGGTTGAATTCATTCGTGAAGAAACCGGCGATCATTTCCACATCGAAGTCGCCGCTTACCCGGAGATGCATCCGCAAGCGCGCAATTACGAAGACGATCTCGCCAACTTCGTGCGCAAGGCCCGCGCCGGCGCCGACAGCGCGATCACCCAGTACTTCTTCAACGCCGACAGCTACTTTTACTTTGTCGACCGTTTGCAGGCGCTGGGCGTGGATATTCCGGTGGTACCGGGGATCATGCCGATCACCAACTACAGCAAACTCGCGCGTTTCTCCGATGCCTGCGGTGCGGAAATCCCGCGCTGGATCCGCAAGCAACTGGAAGCCTATGGCGATGACACTCAAAGCATTCAGCGCTTTGGTGAGCAAGTCGTCAGCGAGATGTGCGAACGCCTGTTGCAGGGCGGCGCACCGGGGCTGCATTTCTATTCCATGAACCAGGCTGAACCTAGCCTGGCGATCTGGAATAACCTGAAGTTGCCGCGCTGAAGCAGCTACAAGCTGAAAGCTACAAGCCAGATCAAAAGATCGCAGCCTTCGGCAGCTCCTACATTGGGATTTAGTTCACCCTGTAGGAGCTGCCGAAGGCTGCGATCTTTTGCTTTTAAAGGCCCGAGACAGAGCTTGTGCAGGCAGTTTCTGGCTCTTTGTGGTTTCTCGTCGTAATCTCAAGCCATGCCTTTGATCACACAGTTATTCGCCGTGCTGGTTTTTGCTTGCCTGAGCTTCGCCGCTCGAGGCGAGAAGCTGCGTATTGTCACCGAGCCATGGGCGCCTTACGTCTATGAAGAGAACGGCAAAAACCTCGGGCTGGATTACGAAACCACCGCCATTGTGTTCAAGCGCCTGGGCATAGAAGTCGAATGGCAGTTCCTGCCTTGGAAACGCTGCCTGTCGATGCTGGAAACCGGCCAGGCCGACGGTGCGCTGGATATTTTTCACAGCGCCGAGCGCGACGCCACCCTGCTCTACCCCAGCGAGCCGCTGTCGGATGTCGAGTTCGTGATGTTCTACGCCAACGACCGACCACACCCGTTCAACAAACTCGACGACCTCAAAGGCCTGACCATCGGCACTTCACCGGGTTATCTGTACAGCCCCGACTTCAGCGAATCGACCCTGTTTACCCGCGAGCCCGCGCCGACCCACGAAGCCAACTTCGGCAAACTGGTGCGCGGACGTATCGATTTGCTGATCACTGATCGCCGCGTGGGTCAGCATTTGCTGGATCAGTTGAATATTCGCGATTTGATCAGTGAAAACCCCATGATTATTAGCCGCCAGAGCCAGTTTTTAGCAGTTCGGCGCAATGCCGGGATGGATTTGCTGGCGCAACGCTTCGGCGCCGAACTCAAGCGCTTCAAGCGCGAACCGGCCTACGCCGAGCTGAGCGCACGCTATGGCGCAGCCCCTGGCCAGACGGCGCCATTGAGTAAAGCGTCGGCGGACAGCAAAACCGTTGAGCAGCAGGAAAGCAGCGCGCAGTGATTGCTCTGTTATACTCCGGCGTTCCCGCCAGGCTCACGCCCGGACGCCCGGAACCTTAACAGGCCTCTCGACCCGCTACAGCGCAGCTTCCAGCCAGCGCGAGCACTCCAGACGTGTCTTTGGAACCGCAGCAGGACCGGACGGGATTGCGTCCTCTTAAACGTGATTCGCGCCAGGCAAGATTCCCATTGGGCCAAGCCCTAACTAAAACAGGATTACTCATGTCCTTTGCTTCCCTCGGTCTCTCCGAGGCTTTAGTCCGCGCCATCGAAGATGCGGGCTATACCGAGCCTACTCCGGTGCAACAGCGGGCTATTCCCGCCGTGTTGCAAGGTCGCGACCTGATGGTTGCGGCACAGACAGGTACTGGTAAAACCGGCGGTTTCGCCCTTCCGATCCTGGAGCGGTTGTTCCCCAACGGTCACCCGGACAAATCCCAGCGTCACGGCCCGCGCCAACCGCGCGTACTGGTCCTGACCCCGACCCGCGAACTCGCGGCCCAGGTTCACGAGAGCTTCAAGATCTACGCCCGTGACCTGAAATTCGTCAGCGCCTGCATCTTCGGTGGCGTCGGCACGAACCCTCAGGTTCAGGCCATGGCCCGTGGTGTCGACGTGCTGGTCGCTTGCCCGGGTCGTTTGCTCGACCTGTGCGGCCAGGGCAGCGTCGATCTGTCCCACGTTGAAATCCTCGTCCTCGACGAAGCCGACCGCATGCTCGACATGGGTTTCGTGCACGACGTGAAGAAAGTCCTCGCACGCCTGCCGTCCAAGCGCCAGAACCTGCTGTTTTCGGCGACGTTCTCCAAAGACATCACCGACCTTGCCGGCAAGCTGCTGCACAACCCGGAACGCATCGAAGTCACGCCGCCGAACACCACGGTCGAGCGCATCGAACAGCGCGTATTCCGTCTGCCGGCCAGCCACAAGCGTGCGCTGCTGGCTCACCTGATCACCGCCGGCGCGTGGGAACAGGTGCTGGTGTTCACCCGTACCAAGCACGGCGCCAACCGTCTGGCCGAGTACCTCGACAAGCACGGTCTGCCGGCTGTCGCGATTCACGGCAACAAGAGCCAGAACGCTCGCACCAAAGCCCTGGCCGACTTCAAGGCTGGCGAAGTGCGCATTCTGGTGGCTACCGACATCGCCGCGCGCGGCCTGGACATCGACCAGTTGCCACACGTGGTCAACTTCGAACTGCCGAACGTCGATGAAGACTACGTGCACCGTATCGGCCGTACTGGCCGTGCCGGTCGTTCGGGTGAGGCGATCTCGCTGGTCGCTCCGGACGAAGAAAAACTGCTGAAAAGCATCGAGCGCATGACCAAGCAGAAAATCGCCGACGGCGACCTGATGGGCTTCGACTCGAGCACCATTGAAGCCGAGAAGCCGGAAGTGCGTGAGCGTCCGGACGTGCGCAACCCGCGCAACCCTCGTGGCCCGCGCGGCGACGGTCCGAATGGCGGCGGCGGTGGCGGCGGTCGTAAAGACAAAGGCAAGGAAAAGAGCAAGGAAAAGCCAGCCGGCGAACGCGGCGAGCGTCCAGCCCGTCAGCAAAAGCCTCGCGAAGGCACTCCGGCCCGTGACCAGCGCCCGAGCCAGCCGCCACGCGCTGCGTCTGATCGCGCCCCGGACGAGTTCCTCGACGACGATGTGGATAACTTCGGTAACCGCGTTGACTACGTGCCAAAGCCAGCCCCTGCCGGCGGTCGCGGCCGTCGTCCAGGCGCACCGGCTCAGGGCGCAGGCGCAGGTTCAGGCGCACCACGCGGCGGTCAGTCGCAAGGTCGCCAGAACGCTCCGCGCAACACCAACGGCTCGAGCACCGGCACCCCGCCAGCCAAGCGTAGCGGTCCACGTAATGGTGCACCGCGTGACGGTCAGTCGGGTCGTCGCGACGACTCTTCCTCGTCTTCGCGCAACCGCCGCCCGGCCCGTGACGATCAGCCTCGTAGCGAGCCAGCCGTGCAGGCCCCGCGCAGCAATGGCCCGAAGATCATGCACAAGGAATCGAAAGCCGACCGCTTCCCGACTCCTGAGCAGCTCGATCAACTGCCAAGCCGCCCACGTGGCGAAAAACCAGCCTTGCTGACGCGCAATCGCTGATTTGATGCCGCAATGAAAAATGCCCCGGTTCGCAAGAGCCGGGGCATTTTTTATGGAAAAACACACCCCCACCTGTAGGAGCTGCCGAAGGCTGCGATCTTTTGACTTTGGCTTTTCCAAGATCAGAAGATCGCAGCCTTCGGCAGCTCCTACAGGGGATGTGCGAATGGGCAGGCAATAAAAAACGCCCCCGGCCTTTCGACCGGGGGCGTTTTTGTGTGGCTGGCGAAAAATTACTTCGCTTTCACGCCTTCAAACGAAACGTACAGCTCGACCGCGTCGGACTTGGGACCCAGGTCTTTCTGCTTGCCGAAATCGGAACGCTTGATGCTGGTGGTGCCTTCGAAGCCGGCACGGTAGCCGCCCCATGGATCCTTGCCTTCACCCAGGAAGGTGGCTTTGACAACCACTGGCTTGGTGACGCCCAGCAGGGTCAGGTCGCCAGTCACGTCAGCGGTGTTCGCGCCGGTGGACTTGACGCTGGTGGAAACGAAAGTCGCTTTGCCAAACTTGCTCGCGTTCAGGAAGTCTGCGCTGGCGATGTGCTTGTCGCGCTCGGCGTGATTGGTGAACACGCTGGCGGTGTTGACGTTGAACTCGATCTTGCTGTCTTCAGGCTTGGCCGCGTCGAAGCTGAACTTGCCGTCGATGTCCTTGAAAGTACCGGTGATGAAGCTGTAGCCCAAGTGGCTGATCTTGAAGTCGACGAAGGCGTGCTGGCCTTCTTTATCAACGACGTAGTCTGCAGCCATTACGTTGGCGGACAGAACGGCAGAACCGATTGCCAGAGCGGCCAGAGTCTTTTTCAACATGCTTTGTTTTCCTTTGGAGTCGAGGTTGAACATCAGGCTTTGCGACCGAGCATTCGAGTGAGGGTCGCATCACGATCAATAAAGTGGTGTTTCATTGCTGCCAACGCATGGAGGCCGGAAAAAATTACCAGCGCCCACGCCAGCCAGAGATGAATCACCCCAGCGGTATCTGCCTGATCCGGTAGCCCGGAAACCAGTGCAGGAACTTCAAACAGGCCAAACACCGGAATACCGACACCGTCTGCGGTGGAAATCAGGTAACCGGCAAGCATCACAGCGAACAGCGCGAGATACAGAAACCCGTGGCCGAATTTAGCGCCGATACGGGTCATGCGGCTGTAGCTTTGCAGCGTCGGCGGCGGTGGGCTGATAAAACGCCACAACACCCGCAACACCATCACTCCGAGCAGCACCAGACCAATGCTCTTGTGCAGATCCGGCGCGTCTTTGCGCCAGGTGCTGTAGTAATCCAGCCCGACCATCCACAGGCCCAGCGCGAACAGTCCGAAGACCACCAGCGCCACACCCCAGTGCATGAAGATGCTGACCCAACCGTAGCGCGAAGAAGAGTTACGTAGCTGCATTGCCCAAATCCTGTGAGAACTGCGAACCAAGACTAGCGAGTTATCTATCGAATTAAAGCGGAAAATTTCGCTTTGAAATATCGAGAAATACGATGAAGAGTCTGAAAGTGGCGTGTTAAGGAAAGATTAAAGGAGAAATTGTGGCGGGATGTTAGGTGGCAGATCCTGATGATGAGCTGTTTGGACAGGCCTCATCGCGGGCAAGCCCGCTCCCACAGTGGTCGGTGGCGTTCACAAGTTCTGCGTTCACCGCAAAAACCTGTGGGAGCGGGCTTGCCCGCGATGAGGCTCTTACAGGCAAAAAAAAGCGCGGCATAAGCGCCGCGCTTCTTCATTTACCGCAAGGCTTTACTGCACCTTGGTCTCGGTCGTTGCCGCAGGCTTGGCTGCTGGTTTCTTCGCCGGCTCAGCCTTTTTTGCCGCTGGTTTGGCCGCCGGCTTTTTCGCTTCGGTTTTCGCCGCCGGTTTCTTCGCTGCTGGCTTGGCTGCTGCTTTTTTCGCAGGCTCGGCTTTTACCGGCGCGGCTGGCTTCGGTGCTTCCACCGGAGCTGGCGCAGGGGTCGGCGCGGGCGCTGGAGCCACTGGAGCTGGGGCCGGTTCTGGAGCTTTCACAGGCTCTGGCTTCTTCTCATCGTCCGAACCACCGAACAGGTTGCTGAAGAAGTTGCCCTTCTTCGCTGCCACGGCACCGGCCGCGCCCGCCGCTGCTGCTGCCGGGATCACTTTGGCCGGTTCGAATGATTTGCCTGCCGCCAGATCTTCAACCTGGCTGGCCGCACGCTGACCGGTGCGCAGCGCACCTTCCAGAGTGCCCGGGTACAAGGTGTCGGTGTGTTCGCCGGCAAACGCTACGCGCTGCAGCGGACGTTCCCAGATACGCCAGAACTTGCTGATCTGGCCCGGACCGTAAGCCAGGTACGCGCCGCCCATCGACGGGTCGGTGCTGTAGCGGCGGATCTCATAACCGGTGAACGAGCCACGGGCCTGTGGATAAAACGCGTGCAGACGAATCAGCACCTGATCGACCATCTGCTTGTCGCCAAATGCCTGCATCACGCGGGCATTGTCGCCGGACAGGTTGATCACCACGTTGGCGCCGCCCTTCAGCGCGGGCTCGATCCACAACATGCCCAGACCGGTGTTGCTGTAGATCTCGCCGGACATGCGCGACTTGCTTTCCCACACCGGCGTCTTGAACTTCAGCATGATCTGGTCGCGCCAACCGTAGTTGGTGCCCTTGATGGCCGCCAGACGCTGGGCATCCAGTGACGGGGTCAGCTGAATCTTGTTCAAGGCACGCAACGGTACAGCCAGCACGACGTAATCGGCCTGGTAACCGACGCTGCCAACCTTGACGGTCACGCCGTCCTTGTCCTGATTGATGGCCGATACCGGCGAATTGGTCTTGATGACCTTGATCTGTTTGACGAACGCTTGCGCCAGCACCTGGCTGCCGCCGACCAGGCGCGAGGCGCGCAGGTCACGGTCGGACACGCCGCGATACACGCGGTTCTGCTGGGCGAAATACAGCAGCGACAGACGCGAAGGCTCGTCGTAGTGGGTGCGGATGTCCTGGTTGATCAACTGACGCGCAGTGGCTGGCAGATTCTGTTTGTCGAGCCAGCTCGACACGGTGATCTGGTCCAGTGCGTGCAGGGTGTTGGTCGCTGCCGGGTTCTGTGGATCGTCGATCGAGCGCGCCAGATCGTCGAGGGTTTTCTGGTAACGCTTGAGCGCATCGGCGGTGGCCGGTTGCTTGGTCGCCAGGTCGGCAGCGGAAAAATACTCGCCGTCGATCAAATAACCCGGTGTACGCACGAATTCCGGTGCCGGCGTGGTGCCCAGCTTGAACGTCGAGACGTACTTGTTCAGCACCGGCTGGGTTTTGTCGTTGCCGATCCACTCGCTGGTGGCCATGCCCGAGCGACCGCCCAGGCTTGGTTTGGCTTCGAGCAGCGTGACCTGCCAGCCTTTGTTTTGCAGCTCATAAGCAGCGGTCAGGCCCGACAGGCCGCCGCCGATCACGATTGCGGTTTTATCCTTGGCCAGCGCCGTAACGCTGAACAGCCCCAACATCACCAGCGCACAGGCGCGCAGCCAACCGACAGACATTCAGCGAACTCCGGAAATACACAGAAAAAAGCAGTTGTGCGGGTCAGACGACCCAAAGAACCGCGAAGAATACGTTAGCCATCAAAACGCCGCCAGCGACGTCTATCGGCTCATACAAAGTAGCTCAATCGACACAATGGGTTGTTCCCGCGCGATGCATTGCATAGGCTTGCGCGATTGTTTGCCCGCGCCTGTCGCGAGCCGCCTCGAGGAGACTGTAAATGGGCCTTAATAATCAGTGGATGCAACGCGATCTCGCGGTGTTGTGGCATCCCTGCACCCAGATGAAAGACCACGAACAGCTGCCGCTGATCCCGATCAAGCGCGGCGAAGGCGTCTGGCTCGAAGACTTCGAGGGCAAGCGCTACCTCGACGCGGTCAGCTCGTGGTGGGTCAACGTGTTCGGCCACGCCAACCCGCGCATCAACCAGCGCATCAAGGATCAGGTCGATCAACTGGAGCACGTGATTCTCGCCGGTTTCAGCCATCAACCGGTGATCGAGCTGTCCGAACGTCTGGTAAAAATGACGCCGGAAGGCCTAAACCGGGTGTTCTACGCCGATAACGGTTCGTCCTGCATCGAAGTCGCGCTGAAAATGAGCTTTCACTACTGGCTCAACCGCGGCATGCCGGCCAAAAAACGCTTCGTCACCCTGACCAACAGCTACCACGGCGAAACCATGGCGGCGATGGCAGTCGGCGACGTGCCGCTGTTCACCGAAACCTACAAAGCCCTGCTGATGGACACCATCAAGGTGCCGAGCCCGGATTGCTACGGGCGCCCCGAAGGCATGAGTTGGGAGGAGCACTCGCGCAATATGTTCGCGGCGATGGAACAGACATTGGCCGAGAACCATGACAGCGTTGCGGCAGTGATCGTCGAGCCACTGATTCAGGGTGCCGGCGGCATGCGCATGTATCACCCGGTGTACCTCAAGCTGCTGCGCGAGGCCTGCGACCGTTACGGCGTGCACCTTATCCTCGACGAAATCGCCGTCGGCTTTGGCCGCACCGGAACGATGTTCGCCTGTGAGCAGGCCGGTATTCGTCCGGACTTCCTCTGCCTGTCCAAGGCCCTGACCGGCGGCTACCTGCCGCTGGCCGCGTGCCTGACCACCGACGATGTCTACAGCGCGTTCTACGACGACTATCCAACCCTGCGCGCCTTCCTCCACTCGCACAGCTACACCGGCAACCCGCTGGCCTGTGCGGCGGCGTTGGCGACGCTGGATATCTTCGAGCAGGACAACGTGATCGAGAACAACAAGGCACTCGCTCAGCGCATGGCTTCGGCGACGGCGCATCTGGTCGATCACCCGAACGTCAGCGAAGTGCGCCAGACCGGCATGGTCCTGGCCATCGAGATGGTCAAGGATAAAGCCACCAAAGAGGCTTACCCTTGGCAGGAGCGCCGCGGTCTGAAGGTGTTCCAGCATGCGCTGGAGCGTGGCGCGCTGCTGCGTCCGCTGGGCAGTGTGGTGTACTTCCTGCCGCCGTACGTGATCACGCCGGAGCAGATCGACTTCCTCGCCGAAGTCGCCAGCGAAGGCATCGACATCGCCACCCGTGACAGCGTCAGCGTGGCCGTGCCGAAGGACTTCCACCCCGGTTTCCGCGATCCGGGCTGATCTGTTTCACTAAAGCTTCAGCGGTGACCGGACTACCGTCATCGCTGGCAAGCCAGCTCCCACAGGTTCTGCGCAAGTCCTTGTGGGAGCTGGCTTGCCAGCGATAGGGCCGCCAGACTTTTACAATTTCTACAGAGACCCCGCATGAGACTGTCCCGCTTCTTTATCGACGCCCCGCTAAGCACCGGCCAACACGAACTGCCGGAAGCCCAGGCGCATTACATCAGCCGCGTGCTGCGCATGGCCGAGGGCGATGCGGTGCAGATGTTCGACGGTTCCGGCCATGAGTTTCGCGGTTCCTTGCTGGAAGTCGGCAAGAAACGCGTGGTGGTGCAGATCGACGAGCAGTTCGCCGGACAGATCGAATCACCGCTGCACATCCATCTCGGCCAGGGCCTGTCCCGCGGCGAGCGGATGGACTGGGCGATCCAGAAAGCCACCGAACTGGGCGTCAATGAAATCACCCCGATCTTCAGCGATCGCTGTGAAGTTCGCCTCAAAGACGAGCGCGCTGACAAACGCTTGCAGCATTGGCGTCAGGTGGCGATCAGCGCATGTGAGCAATGTGGTCGTTCGCGGGTCCCGGTGATTCATCCACCGGTACTGCTGGCGGACTGGATCAAGCAGACCGAAGCCGAGTTGAAACTGGTGCTGCACCCGGTGGCCGAGCCGCTGGTGAGCCATGCCAAACCTTCGACTCTGGCGTTTCTGATCGGGCCTGAGGGCGGCTTGTCCGAGGCCGAGGTCGAGCAGGCCAAGGGCAATGGTTTTCATGCTGCTCGCCTTGGGCCGCGCGTGTTGCGTACCGAAACTGCGCCGGTAGTTGCGTTGGCGGTGGCTCAACAATTGTGGGGTGATTTCTAGGGCCCCAAAAGATCGCAGCCTGCGGCAGCTCCTACAGGGGGAACGCATTCCAAATGTAGGAGCTGCCGCAGGCTGCGATCTTTTGATCTTGCTTCACAGGACGTAAAACATAATCGCGACAAAGTGCAGCAAACTCCCGGCAATCACGAACAAATGCCAGATCCCGTGGGCATGTCGTAGCCGATGATCCAGGGCAAAAAAGATAATCCCCACGGTGTACAACACCCCGCCCGTCGCCAGCCACGCGAAACCCGTCGTGCCCAACGCCGCCAGTAACGGCTTCACTGCCACCAGCACGATCCAGCCCATCACCGCATAGATCACGATGGACAGAATCCGCGCCTCGGAACGCGGTTTGATCTCTTGCACAATGCCGATCAGCGCCAGCCCCCAGACAATCCCGAACAGCGTCCAGCCCCACACCCCGCGCAAGGTCACCAGGCAAAACGGCGTGTAACTGCCGGCGATCAGCAGATAGATCGAAAAGTGATCGACCTTCTTCATGATCTCTTTCTTGCGCCCGCGCACGCTGTGGTACACGGTCGATGCGCTGTACAACACCAGCAGGGTAAACGCGTAAATCGCCACACTGACGATCTTCCATGGACTGCCATCGAGGCAGGCGATGACCAGCATCCACACACCACCGATAAAAGCCGCCACTGCCCCGACCAGATGCGTCCAGGCGTTCAATCGTTCTCCGTGATACATCTATTGCTCACCTCAAAATTCATTACCGCAGCGCGCAAGGCTCGGGCCTTGAGCCTAAAAGCGCAATGTTTCTGTTCAACATGAATCCGTGTAGGAGCTGCCGCAGGCTGCGATCTTTTGATCTTCAAAGGAAAAAGATCGCAGCCTGCGGCGGCTCCTACAAAGGGCCGCGTTTACCGTGCACAATCGGCCGATACCAAAAAGAGTCCGCGCCATGCTGATCGACGAAGAGTTGACCCTGAAAAAACTCGAGGTGTTCCTCGCTTTCATGCGCACCGGCAATCTCGCCCGTGCCGCTGCCGAGCTACAGACCAGCAACGTCAGCGTGCACCGCGCGATTCACTCGCTGGAAAGCGCCCTGCGCTGCCCGCTGTTCAAACACGAAGGCCGCAACCTGACGCCGCTGGAAAGCGCCTATGTACTGGAGGAACGCGCGCAGAAGCTGATTCAGGACGTGGTCGAAAGCGTACGCCTGACCCGCGAGGCCGCAGGATTCTCCGCCGAACGCTTCAAACTCGGCTCGCTGTATTCACTGACCGTGAAAACCGTGCCGCAACTGATCATGGGCCTGAAGATCCGCCGCAGCGAACTCAACATCGACCTGATTCTTGGCTCGAACATCGACCTGCTCTACAAGCTGAAAAACATGGAAGTCGACGCGATTCTGGTGTCGCTGGACGACAGCATCAACGACCCGGATTGTGAGCAGATTGCGCTGTTTTCCGATGACATCTTTCTCGCCACTCCTGCCGATTCAAGATTTGCCCAGCGCAGTGAAGTTGATCTGGCGGACGTACGCGATGAAACCTTCATCACCTTGACCCAGGGCTTCGCGACCCATCAGGACGGCAATCGGGTGTTCAGGCAGGCGGGGTTCGAGCCGAAGGTGGCGATGCAGGTGAATGACATCTTCACGCTGCTGAGCATGGTCAGTTCGGGGGTGGGTTATGCGTTGCTGCCCGGAAGGATTGCGGCGGTGTATGAAAACCGGGTGAAGCTGATTCCGTTGCAGGAAAAGTATCGGTTGCAGCAGCACATTGGTGTGGTGTTTCTGAAGGCCAAGGAGCGCGATCCGAATCTGCTGGCGTTGTTGGCGGAGTGTCGGATGTATGCCAATCGGCAGGTCTGAAACCGAGTTGTCTGAATCGCTGGCAAGCCAGCTCCCACAGTGTGTTGCGTCGCACAATAAATCTGTGTTCAACACATCGCCCTGTGGGAGCGGGCTTGCCCGCGATGGCGTCAGCTCAGGTAACAAACAACCAAAGCCCTACCCCACCAAACTCCGCATCACCAAAAACAAAACCGAAGGCCCAAGCAGACACCCAAGCGCGGTATAGAACGCCGCCGTCAGACAACCGTAAGGCACCAGTTTCGGATCCGTCGCCGCCAGCCCGCCAGCCACGCCACTGGAAGTGCCCATCAACCCGCCGAAGATCACCGCACTGCGCGGGTTGTTCAAGCCGATCATCGGGGCCACGAACGGTGTCATCACCATCACCAGAATCGCCTTGATCAACCCCGCAGCAATCGACAGCGCCATGACTTCAGAACTGGCACCAATCGCCGCCCCGGTCACCGGGCCGACAATGTAGGTCACCGCCCCTGCGCCGATGGTGGTCAGGCTCACCGCGTCGGTATAACCGAACGCCATCGCCACACCTACACCGGCGACAAACGACGTGCCCACCCCGACAAACAGCGCCAGCACACCGACAAACCCGGCGCGTTTGAGCTCTTCAACACTCACGCCAAACGCCGTGGCAACGATGGCGAAATCACGCAGCATCGCGCCACCGAGCAAACCGATACCCGACAACAAAGGAATATCCACCACGCCTTTCTGCCCACCGGTCAGCGCACCGCCAACGTAGGACAACACCAGCCCGAGCAGAATGGCGATCGCCGAACCGTGCAACCGGCCCTTGGTGAAGGTATTGGACATCCAGTAGGACACCCACATGGTCAGGCCGACAATCAGGAAACCGCTGATCAGGCCGTAGCCAGTGATGACTTTCATCATTGATTCGTACATGGCGATTACCCCGCAGTCTTGGCCGGAGCAATCGGCGCCGGATCCTTGTTGCCGAGGCGCACCAGCACCGGCACCATGGCGAAGGCAATCACCACCGCAAGTGTCCCGGCGAGAATCGCCATCGGCCCGCCCTTCAGCGCGCCGTAAACATTCTGCTGCGCCGCCATGGCGACCACGATCGGAATGTAGATCGCACTCCAGAACTCGACACCCTGTTCAGTCTTGCCCTTGAGCCAGCCGGTTTTGTTCAGATAACTGCCCAGGCCGATCAACAGCAGCATCGCAATGCCGACGCCGCCGACGTTGGCTGGCACGCCGATCAGCTTGCCGAGCAGTTCACCAACCCAGACACCCACCAGCGTGCAAAAGGCCAGAAACGCCACACCGTAAATAATCATTGTTGTAGTCCTCAAAGTGCATCGTCGAATGTTGTTTTTGTTGTTCGAAGCTTGAGTCGCGGCGGTTTTAGAGTGGGCGGCTTCCCTCCTCTCGCAACAACGCCTGCAAGGTGTCGAGGCGAGCACTGTCGAAGGCAGTGACAGTGCCTGATTCGAACACCCGGCGCGCCAGCCCGGTCAGCACCGCACCGGGCGGCAGTTCGATCTGTAGACGCACGCCGCGCTCGTAGGCGCTTTGCACGGTGCCGCGCCAGTCCACCACGCGGCACATGTTGAAAGCGAGGTCCTCGCGCAGGGCTTCAACCTTGATGACCGGCCGAGCGCGATTGCCGCTCAGGTAAGCGATTTTCGGAGTTTGCAGCTGTATTTTGGCGAAGGCTTCAGCGAGGGCCTGAGCCGGTTTTTCCAGCAGCGGACAGTGCGACGGCACGCTGACCGCCAGACGTTTCGCCAACCCCGCGCCACGACCGCGCGCCAGTTCGGCAACCGCTTGCATCGCCTTGTCACTGCCAGCAATGACCACCTGGTTATCGGCGTTGATGTTGGCCAGATAAACCGGCGTTTCGGCGCTGTGAACTTGCACCAGCAACGCTTCGACTGTGGACAACTGCAAGCCGATAATCGCGGTCATGCCAAAGCCCTGTGGATAAGCCTGCTGCATCAACTCACCGCGCAGGCTGACCAGATGCAGTGCATCGCTAAAGCTCAAGGCCCCCGCCACCACCGCTGCCGGGTAAGCACCAATGGACAAACCTGCGACGTAATCAGCCGTCAGTCCGCCCTGCAGCAGTTGCCGCGAAGCTGCTGTGCCTGCGATCAACAGACACAACTGAACCGCCCTCGTCGTGCGCAACGCCTCGGCAGAGTCGAGCAGCAAAACGTCTTCGCCGAGCACATCGCTGGCCTCGACCAAGGTTTCCCGAGGCAAACGCTGAAGCATGCCCGGTTGCTGCGCGCCTTGGCCTGGGAACACCAAAAGGCTGCTCACGCTGCCAACTCCTGCGGGTTCCACGGATCTGTAACCAGACACGCCTGATGGGCGTTTTTCAGCAGCACCCGCGCTGAGGGGCCAGCCCATTCGCGCAGGGCCACAGCGCCGAATGGCGTCTGCAATTGCATGTCGACCCGGCAGGCTGCCTGATCGAAAAGCGCTACCAGTTTGCGCGCCTGATTACGCGCCAACAGGTGCGGCGTACGCAGGATCAGATCGAGATCGCTGCCCTCATGCATCGCCGTAAAACCACTGGCCAGTTCAAACCCGGCACTGCCACTGACGCCCCAGACCCAACCGCAATCATCGAGCAACGGCCGCAACTGTTCGAGCGCGCGCAGGGCCGGCACGTCGCGATCACTGTAGACATTACAAAGCGCTTCCGGACTGACCCGACAGGCAATCGAATCGACTGCCATGAACGCCGCCAACCGCTGCTCGCGCAAGACACCACGAATGCCAACGGCAACAAAACCATCAGCGCTCATTGCCCGGCGCACCACCACCGGTTGCCCGGCGCTGAGCGATTCAACCGCCCAGCGCGGCGCATCCGCCGGCAATTGCGCCGGCGTCATGCCCCAGAGCAGGTCGTGGGCCAAAGGCATGTTCACCACTGCGCCCTCAGCAGTTCGCGTACGCGGCTGGACGCTTCACGATTGTTCGCACCGAGACGACCGCTCAGATCATTGCTGCTGACATCGTTGATCGCTTGGCTCAGGCATTCAGTCACCCGCGCCAGATCCTCCGCTGTCGGCTGTTCGATCTGCTGCACCGACAGGGTTTCCCAGAGCAAGCCGAGGCTGGCGTAGCTGTCGATGTCATAAGCCATCGGCGGCACGCTGGCAGCCAATGCTTCGAGTTCTTCGACGCTGCGCAACGTGACCCGCGCCGCTGAAGCCTTGCCCATCGCGTGCACCATCACGCCGGGATCGCGCAGGGCAATCAAGCGGTTGGCCTGATAACCGTGGGCAAGGAACGCCCCGGACATCGCTTTGCCCACCAACAGTCCAATCACCGGATGCCCGGCCAAACGTGCGCGGGCATAACTGTCCGCCGCACCGGCCAAAGCCTGATGAATGCCAAGCGCTTCTTCGCGACGACCATAGGCCTGGCTGGGTACATCGACGATGGCGATCAGTGGGCGCTTCTGTGATTTGTCGCGGTCAGCCGTGATCGCGTCATCCACAGCCTTGGCCAAACCCCAGCCTTCCAACAGCCCGACTTCACCGTTTCGAGCACGGGGAAAACGATTGTCCGGGTCAGCGACCACGGCGATAAAACGCCCGAGTTGGCCATCGGCAACCTTCAACGATGACGGCAGCCCTTCGACCTCTACTGCGCTAGCGCTCAACGCGTTGAACCAGTTCAAACCGCGCACGGAATAGCCACTCATGAGCGCTCTCCTTGATACAGATCGCGAACCACCGAAGGCTCGATTTGCTTGTCAGTGTCGAGGCTGGCCAGACGCTGCAGGAACCACTCGGCACGCTGACTGCGCGGTTGCGTCGGCAAACCTTGCTGCAACAGTTCACCGACCTGCTGACGAATCTGCGCCACATCGTCGGCGACATAACGATCCACCAAGCCACTGGCGAAACGCTGCTCGCCACCGGTCAGGCTCCAGATAAATGGCCGGTCGCGAGAGTCGTATTCTTCTATCCCGGCTTCCTGCTCGATCACTTGCGGGCCGTTCAGGCCAAGGCGTGCTTCCTGGGTCACCAGCAAATAGCTGCAAAGCGCAGCGGCAATCGACATGCCGCCAAAGCAACCCACGCTGCCCGCCACCACACCGACGATCGGTTGGTACTGCTGCAAATCGACAATTGCCGCGTGAATATCGGCAATCGCCGCCAAGCCGAGATTGGCTTCCTGCAAACGCACACCACCGGTTTCCAGCAGCAATATGGCGCAGGTCGGGATGCCTTTGCGGTTGTCTTCGGCGGCCAGTTCCAGCGCGCCGGCAATCTTCGCCCCGCCGACTTCGCCGAGGCTGCCGCCCTGAAACGCGCCTTCGATGGCGGCGATCACCACCGGCAAACCGTCGACGCTGCCCTTGGCGATCACCACGCCGTCATCGGCCTGCGGCACCACGCCCTGGCGTTCGAGCCACGGCGACATGATGCGTTGAAACGGATCGAGCAATTCGCGGAAGGTGCCGGCATCGAGCAAGGCTTTCGCCCGTTGCCGCGCGCCGAGTTCAACGAAGCTGTGTTTGTGCAAAAGCGCTGCGCTGTCAGTCATGGCCGATCTCCTCGAAACCTTGCTCCAGACGCAAACGCACCACACCCGGCGTCGCGCCGAAATCGTGGATATCGATGGCCATGGCGGGCGGCGTGGTGCCGTCGAACATCCGCGCAAACAAGTGCTGCCAGCGCTGCTGCGCGCCGTTGACCGAGGTCTGCACGTTGATCGTCAACTTGCCGGCCAGTCCCGGTTCGATCAGCACTTCCAGATCGCCCGAGCCAACACAACCGACCAGCGCGCGACCGCGTGGCGGCGGCCCGGCGGGGAATTCAAACGATAGGGTTTCCATCAAAACGCTCCCTGAAGAATGCCGTCGCGCTCGATTCGGTCGAGCAGTAGCGTGGCGGCGAGCAAGTCGGCGGCGCCACCGGGCGAGGCATTCAATGCGATGAGTTGTTGATCCAGTTCGTGCAGTCGACGGCGGCCGGTGAGGCTGGCGCTACCGCCGGCATCCAGCACCGCTTGCGCGCCTCGCTGCATGGCTTGCAAACCCGCTTCGCCGGCGCGATAGAGCACGCAGGTGTCGGCGAGGTCAGTCATGATCGCCAGCAAGGCGTCGAGCCGGGCGTTCTGTTCGCCGTGACCACGGGCGCGACTGCTTTTGAGTTGCGGCAAGCCGCGTTGCAGCACCGACGGAAAACCCAGTTGCGCTTCTTCGCGAGCACCGCGTGCGCCGTAGCGCAGGGCGACTTGCGCGCCGTGACTTAGCGGGCGAGGTGCGTAGCGATCATCGAGCAGCGCCAGACGTGCGGCCCTGACGCAAACAGCACCGACAGTGCTGGATTTCGCGTCCAGTGCCGCCGCTGTAACGATCAGGCCCAACGCCCAGATCGCGCCGCGATGGGTGTTCACACCGTTGGTGGTGGCGAGCATGGCTTGCTCGCCTTCACGGCCGATGCAGCCAATGCTTTCACGCAGCACCGGATTGATCTCGCCGATTTCAATGGCGGCTTCGGCCATCTCCTTGAACGCTGGCCACAATGACAGCGCCGAAGCGTGCATCAGGCCCAGGTGCAGATCGGTATGTGCGCCGTTGCCACGACGATCCACCAGTGCCGGTTTCGGTGACAGATCCGCTTCGTCGATCAATGCGTCGACCGCCAGATCCGCCAGTCGCTCGGCCAGGCTCAGAGGTTTCGTTTGCAGGTTGAATGCGTGCATTACCAACTCCTGAACTTGGCGGGCGGGTTGTAGAGGCCGCCGGACCACTCGACCAGATCGGCCACGCTCTTCGCCGCCAGCAGTTCGCGGGTGGCGTCGGTGCGGCGGATGCCGAGGTCTTCGGGCAAGGCGATCAGGCCTTCGCGGCGCATGCGTTCGGTGTCTTTGGGGTTGTGGCGCAGGCCAATGGCGGTGACGCCCGCGACCGCAGCGATCATCGCTTGGCGCTCTTCCAGCGAACGCGCTTTATAGAGGTAAGCGATGCCTTCTTCGGTCAGCAGGTGGGTCACGTCGTCGCCGTAAATCATGATCGGCGCCAGCGGCATGCCGCTTTTCTTCGCCACTTCCACCGCATCGAGCGTTTCGACGAAGGTCGGTTTGCCGCCCTCCTGGAACGTCTCGACCATTTGCACCACGAGTTTCTTGCCGCGTTCGAGCATCGGTTGCTGCGAGTCGTCGTGGCGCATATCGAGCCATGCAGGCGTGCCGTGGCGGCGGCCACGCGGGTCGTGGCCCATGTTCGGTGCACCGCCGAAACCGGCGAGGCGGCCACGGGTTACGGTCGAAGAATGGCCATCGCCATCGACCTGCAACGTCGCGCCGATAAACAGATCCACCGCGTACTGCCCGGCCAATTGGCAAAACATCCGGTTGGAACGCAGCGAGCCGTCGCGACCAGTGAAGAACACGTCTGGCCGGGCCGCGATGTAGTTTTCCATGCCCAGCTCGGTACCGAAGCAATGCACGCTTTCAACCCAGCCACTTTCAATCGCCGGGATCAGCGTCGGGTGCGGGTTGAGCGTCCAGTTGCGACAAATCTTGCCTTTGAGGCCGAGGGATTCGCCGTAGGTTGGCAGGATCAGTTCGATGGCTGCGGTGTTGAAACCGATGCCGTGGTTGAGCGACTGCACGTTGTGTTTTTCGTAGATGCCGCGGATCGCCATCATCGCCATCAACACGTGCACAGGCTTGATGTGGCGTGGGTCGCGGGTGAACAGCGGTTCGATGTAGAACGGCTTGTCGGCCACCACCACAAAATCGACCCATGACGCCGGAATGTCCACGCGGGGCAGCTCGCTGACGTCGTCGACCAATTGATTAACCTGGACGATGACGATGCCGTCACTGAACGCTGCCGGTTCGATCAGCGCCGGGGTGTCTTCGGTGCTTGGGCCGGTATAGATGTTGCCGGCGCGGTCGGCCATGAACCCGGCCGAGAGCACGACGTTGGGAATCAGGTCCACCACCAGCCGTGCGTAGAGTTCGATGTAGGTGTGGATCGCGCCGATTTCCAGAAGGCCGTCTTCAAGCAACTGGCTGATGCGCAGGCTCTGGGTGCCGGCGAAGGAGAAATCGAGTTTGCGGGCGATGCCGCGTTCGAACAGGTCGAGGTGCTCGGAGCGACCGACGCTGGGCATGATCATGTGCAGGTCGTGGAGCTTCTCGGGATCAGCCTTGGCGAGAGAGCGAGAGAGGAAATCCGCCTGCTTCTGGTTATTGCCCTCCAGCACTACACGGTCGCCGGGCAGGATCAGCGCTTCAAGCGCCGCGACGATCTTGTCGGTGGGCAACACCACACCGTCGGCCAGCCCACGCACCTTGTCGAGGCGGCGCTGCTTCTCATCGCGCCGCCGCGTCCAGCGCGAGTCGGGGGAAATTGTTGTTGTCATGCTCACTCCACGGGGTTCGCTGTCGTGGAGCTAAGTTAGGCGTGTGGGGTGGGTGCATCAATCAAGCAGGGCGGTGAATCATTACGCTTGGCGTAACGATTCATGCCCAATCGCAGGTGTTAATACTCAATTACTACGCAGCCCCGTGACCCAGCCGCTCCTTTGAGTCCGGCATGCCCAGATTGAGAACTTGTGTTGATCTCGCCGCCTCCACCCCCTGTACCACCTTTACCAGCGTCGCACGCAGCAGAAGGGGCCGTGCCGCCATTACCGGAAGTCTGTGAACCACCATTCAAGCCACCGTTCTGCCCTCTTTCTCCGTTGACAGGAGTGCAGCTAGCCGACGTTGAAGAACTCATACTTCCGCCCGTGCCGCCTTGGCCTGGAGTATTACTGACCCCACCTGTACTTCCTCCTGCCCCACCTCGGCCCCCGCTAACTGCAAAATTACTGAAGGTGTCGGAAGGATTACCGGGCCGATCATTGGAAAATCCGAGCGGACCGCCCGGAATGTTAGTTACTGCCACAGAACTAGTATCGCCGTCATTACCGGAAGTGCCAGCTTTACCAGTACTACCTGCCGCGCCCTCTTCCCCACCACGACCAACATATAGATACAAGGCTTCATTAGGGTTTACATTAACGGTGCACACCATACTGCCGCCTGCACCACCGCCACCGCCCCCCGCTCCGCGCCCTTTGAGAGCGAAATCAAAGGCACCTCCGCCACCGCCTCCACCGCCGCCTGCACCAATTATGGTAAAGGTAAGCTGCGTGACTCCTCCCGGAGGTTGGAAGACATAATCGCCGACCTCGTTATAGATCTTCGTGGCCGCATGAACAGATGTGATTCCAAACGCGGCGCAAATACCCACTGCGCAAGTAAGACAGATTGCTGGCTTCATGATGAGAGTCCTTTATCGATTGGTACAATATCCCCAAGGATAAAAACCATTACGTATCCATTCGGGAATTCGCGGTGCTACGCCCTCGACACTAACGCGAAGTCGACAATTTGGAACCTGTAAGAAATGACAGTCCATAATAGTTTTTTGGAATAATTTTATTTTTTTTAGGATGATTAGGCATATCTCTAAATACTTCTAGAAAGAAGCAGGCGCTAATCAGTTCCTTCTACTGTGTGCAAAAAGTCGAGCCCACAAAAAAGCGCTTTCTAACCATTACGGTATGGCAGCGATTTTTTCTGTTCAGGGATCAATGGAAGACGTGGCAAGCCCAACATAAAACCTGTAGGAGCTGTCGAGTGAAACGAGGCTGCGATCTTTTGATCCTCAGCATCGAGATCAAAAGATCGCAGCGTGCCGCAGCTCCTACAAGGGGTTGTATGCCTCACAACATTTCGGGTAGGACTCGGGCAATGTGGGAGCTGGCTTGCCAGCGATGGGGCCAGTAAGGGCACAGCGAATCATGGATCAGCGGACCAGGCCAGCCTCCACCAACAACCTCTCCAACCCCAACAAATCCGGCACCTTCGCCACTTGCTCGCCGACCTGCACCGCCGCCTGTTCCAGCGCACACAACGGCACGTCGACATAGCTCAACTGGCTATCGAGCTTGTAAGAACGCGGAATCCCCTGCACCAGCAGGGCAATGAACTTCAGCTCCGGCAGCCCGCCCAGCGCATTGAGAATCACGATCCGCGCCCGCTCGCCAATCACGATTTTTTGCCCGCAGGCGGACTCGAAACTCAACAGAGGAATCTGTCGCTCGCGCCACGTCACTCGCCCCAGATACCACGGTGGCGTATCCAGATCGAAGGCGCTAGCCTGATAGTCGATCAGCTCGGCCACCGCCACGTTGGGCAGGATCAAATTGCGATCTGCAAGCGGCAGCAGCAGCCCCGTGAGTTGGCTGGTGCGCGCGTTGTGCCGGCGCTCATACATGCTTCTTGCTCCAGTGGGCAATGCTTTCGAGCAGCACCGATTCCTGATACGGCTTGCCGAGGTAGTCGTTGACGCCGATGGCCATGGCGCGGTCGCGGTGTTTCTGCCCGGTGCGCGAGGTGATCATGATGATCGGCAGGTGTTGCAGGCGTTCGTCGTTGCGCACCTGGGTCGCCACTTCGAAACCATCCATGCGCGGCATTTCGATGTCGAGCAGCATCAGGTCGGGCATGTGTTCTTCGAGCAGGAGCATGGCGTCGACGCCATCCTTGGCGGTCAGCACGTTCATGCCGTGACGTTCGAGCAAACGGCTGGTGACCTTGCGCACAGTGACCGAGTCGTCGACCACCATCACCAGCAGCGGTTTCTGCGGTTCGCTGTCAATTTCCGGGAGCGTCGGATGCTGTCTGATCCGCGCCTGCATCGCGCGAATCGGCGCCAGCAAATCAAGAATCAGCACCACCCGACCATCACCGAGAATCGTCGCGCCGGACACGCCCTGCACCGCCGCGAATTGCGCGCCGAGGCTTTTCACCACAATTTCGCGAGTACCTGCCATGGCATCAACCTGCACCGCAATGTGCCGGTCGTTGTAATGCACCAGCAGTACCGGCAACGGCAGGTTCTGGCCAAGCAGTTTCGGCCGTGGCGCAGTTTTCAGCAGCTCACCGAGATAGCACAACTCATAACGTTGACCGCCGTATTGATAAGTCGGCGGGTCGAGACGGAAATGCCCATCAAGGTCGTTCGGCAAGACGCGGACGATGCCTTCAATGGTGTTCAGCGGAATCGCGTATTGATCCTCTGCGCACTGCACCATCAACGCGCGATTGACCGACACCGTGAACGGCAAACGGATGCGGAAATGCACGCCCTGCCCCGGCACCGAGTCGATGCTCATGCTGCCGCCGAGTTGGCGGACTTCTTCGTGAACCACGTCCATGCCGACGCCACGCCCGGAAATCTGAGTGATTTTTTCGGCGGTGGAGAACCCCGGCTGAAGGATGAACTGCAGCACGTCGCGGTCGCTGATCTCGGCGTTGGGGGCCAGCAAGCCACGTTTTATTGCCTTGCGCCGCACGGCTTCCAGCGGCACGCCAGCACCATCGTCGCGAATGTCGAACACGATGTCGCCACCCTCGCGCGACAGGTCGAGGCTGATCTGTCCTTGCGCCGGTTTCCCGCAGGCCAGGCGCACCTCGGCAGATTCCAGACCATGGTCGACGGCGTTGCGCAGCATGTGTTCCAGCGGCGCGGCCATGCGTTCGAGGACGTTGCGATCCATCTCGCCTTCGGCATTGCCGACGACGAACGCAACGTCCTTGTTCAGCTCTTCAGCCACCTGACGGACGATGCGTTTGAGGCGCGGCAACATGCGTTCGAAAGGCACCATGCGCGTACGCATCAGGCCTTCCTGCAATTCGGTGTTGATCCGGCCCTGTTGCTGCAACAGGTTCTCGGCGTCGTGGTTGCGACGGTCGAGGGTTTCCTTGAGGTCGAGCAAGTCCGAGGCGGATTCGAACAGCGCTCGCGACAGTTGCTGCAATTGCGAATGGCGGTCCATTTCCAGCGGATCGAATTCTTCGTAACCGAGGCGCTCGGCGTCGACCTGCTGCCGGCTGAGAATCCGCCCCTGGGTTTCGGTGTCGAGGCGGCGCAATTGATCGCGCATACGCTCGATGGTGGTTTCCATTTCGTTGAGCGCCACTTGCGCGTCGTTGACTTGCTGTTCGATACGCCCGCGGAAAATCGAGGTTTCCCCGGCCAGGTTGACCAGCTCGTCGAGCAATTCGGCGGAGACCTTGACCATGTCCGCGCTGGCGTCGACGGCAGTCGGCGCGGTCTCGATCTTGACTGGCAGAGGCAACGGCGGCGGGGTTTCCAGCGTCGCTGGATGACTGAAATTCTGAATCGCATTGATCAGCCGGTCCGCCGGCGGGCACGCTTGCCCGGCGCGCACGGCATCGAGCATTTGCGCCAGTCGGTCATGCCCGCGCTGGACCAAGGCGAACAACTCGGTCGACGCTTGTAGCGTGCCGGCGGAGAGACTTTCGTAAAGGTATTCCAGCTCATGGGCAAGGTCGCCGATCGGGCCGATCTCGACCATCCGCGCGCCGCCCTTGAGGGTGTGCAGATCGCGCAGCAGGGTTTCCACTTCCTGACGATTGCCCGGTTCGGCCTGCCAACGCAGCAGCGCGGCGCCGGAGTTTTCGATGATGTCGAAACCTTCTTCGAGGAAGATTTCCAACAACTCCGGATCATGCGCGGCGCCTTCGTGTTCGGCGGCCGGTTGCGCCGTTTCGACAGTGGCGGACGAACCTTGGCGAAACTGCCGGATCGCCTCAATCAGAGCCTGCGCCGGGTTCAGCGGTTGATGGTTTTGCAGCTGTTCAAGTTGTAACGCCAAAAGGTCATGACTCTGGTGCAGCAGCCCGCCAAGCATTTCGTTGTGGCTGTAGCGACGATCGACCAGACCTTCGTAAAGGCTCTCCAGCTCTTGGGCCAGATCGCCAATGGCTTCGACTTCAGCCATCCGCGCGCCACCCTTGAGGGTGTGCAGATCGCGCTGCAACGAGGACAGCGGCGCGACGTTGTCCGGGTCGTTCAACCAGCGCTGCAAGGCTTGCCCGGCGCTGTCGAGAATGTCCACGGCCTCTTCGAGAAAGATCTCGACGATCTCGTCGTCCGGCGAAGGAATAGACGTGGATTGCGCAAGCTCTGCGGTCGCGGCGCCCAGTTCGCGGATGCTCAAGGTGCGGCTGCCGTCGCTGCGGATCAGGCCCATGGACGAAGGATCGAGACTCTCATCGAGCAGGTCGTGCAATGCACGAATGCGCGCAGGCTGCGGCGTGACTTCCTGGCCGGCGGCCAGTTCGTCGAGCATGTTGATCAGTGCTTCGTGGGCGTTCTGCGCCTCGTGGAAGAACCGGTCGCTGACCGCCAGGCTGCTTTCTTCCACGGCGCCATACAGGTCGAGCAAGGCTTCGCACAACACATCGACCGGCAGCAGATCCGCCAGGTGCGCGCCTTCACCGAGGGTGGTCAGTTCATCCAGCAGCGCGCTCAATTCTTGCCGTTCGCCGGGGTGTTGCTGCCAGCGCTGCAAGAGGCTTTCGGCGTCGAGCAGGATGTCCATGCCTTGCGCGAGGAAGTTGTTGATCAGTTGCGGATCACGCTTGATCCGCAGGCCGGTGTTCGGCGCATTGAGGATCGATTCCAGACGCTCGGCGAGCAGCGCATCGGTGCGTTTGATCAGTGACTGCGCGCCGACAATCGGCGCCAGCGGATCATGCTTGAGCTGACGTAATCCGACACGGAACAGGCCCTCGGCTTCGAGGAGCAATTCCACTTCATCGAGGTCGAGCGGCAGTTGATGCGCCTTGAACTCTCGGGCCAGTTGATCGAGCGGCGCGGCCAGTTCGGCAATCGGCAACACACCCGCCATCGACGCGCTGCCCTTGAGCGTATGCAAGGCGCGCTGCAGTTCGTCGCTGGCTTGCAGCGGCACGTGTTCAGCGGCCTGATCGAGAAAGCGATTGAGGCTGGCGAGATGGGTTTCGGCTTCGTTGCGGAAGATCTCCAGCAACAACGGATCGAGCGCCGCGACGTCATCAACGTCCTCGGCGGCCAGCGGTTCGTCGCCCTTGGCCAAAGCATGGGCGCGCGCGGCGAGTTGATCGACATCGCTGCGCTGACGCTGGCGATTGGTGGCGAATTCGCTGATCAGTTCCGGCAGCAACAATACCGTGTCGGTCAGCAGTTGCTGGACCACCGAGCCGGGTTCGACGCTTTGTTCCAGCACGCGGTTGAGCAGGTTTTCCACGGCCCACGCCAGTTCGCCGAGAATCAGCGCGCGCACCATGCGACCGCTGCCTTTCAAGGTGTGGAAGGCGCGGCGCAGTTCGGTCAGCGCGGCATGATCCTGCGGATTGGCTGACCAGCGCGGCAGGTATTCGTGAAGGGCATCGAGAACCTCGTCGGTCTCTTCGAGGAACACTTCGCGCAGTTCGTCATCCACCGGCTCTTCATCCGCCGGTGGCGGCATCAGGCTGCCGGGCGTGATCCGCGCGGGCGGGTTGAGCACCGACACCGGGCTGGCCAGGACCTCGGCCAGCGACTGCACGACTTCAGGATCGTCCAGCGCCTGTGCGTCCTGCATCACCAGTGCTTCGCTGGGGCTGAGCACGTCGTCGAGCACCGGTACAGGTACCTCGCCGGGCTGCTCGCTGGGAAAGAAACCGAGGCTGGCGAGGCTCTTCTGGGCGATATCCAGCAGTTGCTCGCCGGGCGCCAGCGGATCGTCGGTCAAGCGTTCCAGATAGTACTCAAGACTGCTGATGACATCGGCCAGATTGTCCAACTGCTCCCAGCCCGGTTCATGCGGATCGAGCAACAGATGTTCGCGGATAAAACCGTTGCAGGCCTCGACCAGACTCGCCGCGCGGGCGAGCGGAATCATCGCCAGCGCCCCACGCACCTGAGTGAGCAGCTCCGGCAGCGGTTGCAGGTGCTGGCGGTCCCAGTCAGCGTCGATGTAGTCGACGATCATGTCCTTGGCCTGTTGCAGGCAGATGCGTGCTTCCCTGATCACGATCTGATGGATCTGCGTCAGGTCGGTGGTCGGCAGGCGCGCGTCTTCCGGACTTTCCGGTTCGACGGTGCCGACCATTCCGGCCAGGGTCGCTTCGACGTAGAGCAAGGCACCGGCGACGTCCATCAGAACGGCGTCGTTCGGTTCGCGCTGGCCTTGGGCGATGCTCAAGACCACCGCCAGTTGATCGATGATGACTTTGCGCGGCTGGCCGAAGCCGAGCACTGCCAAGGTGTCGGCGATCTGCCGCAGCGGCGCCAAAAGACTTTCCAGATCGGACGTATGTTGGCGGTCGCTGCGCACGAACAGGTCCAGCCGCTCCTTGACCCGCACCAGTTCTTCGCACAGCGCCGCCAGCACCGAGCGCATCGCATCGCGGTCGGGACCGGCCAGGCGCGCGCGTTCTTCGTCGACCATCGCGCTGTCGGGCAAGGCATCGTCCAGCGAGTAGCGATCTTTCATGGTCAGCATCTGCCCGGTGGGATGTTCGGCTTTGGCAATATAGAACAACAGGCTTTTCAGCAGCTCTGCCGGCGGCGGTTGATTGAGCCCGTGCAGGCCTTGTTCGAGCAGGCGCTTGAGCTCTTTGTCGGCATCCTTGAACAGGCTGCGCAGCGCCGGGCTGTTGGCGATCACCCCTTCGCGCATGCCTTCGACCAGCGCCGATGCGACTTGCCACAACGGACTCAACGGCGCATCGCCGCTCAGTGCTTCGAGGCGGCTGAAGACCTTGGCCAGATAATCGAGGTGAGTGTGATCATCCTGCTCGCGCAGCAACCCGACCAAAGCCATTTGTAGCATCTGACGCAACTTGCGCAGTACGTTCGGCAGTTCGGCCGGCTCCAGCAGCACCAGCGCTTCTTCACTCAGCGGCGCCAGTTCCGGCAGTTGCGGGCTGAACAGGCTGGTTTCCGAGAGCAGGCTTTCACCACGGGCGCTGCGCAGATCATTGATCAACGGCAACACCACCAGTGGCAGATCGCGACGGGCGTTCTGCACACGGTCGAGGTAAATCGGCAATTGCCCCAAGGCTTGCAGCAACAGGTGCAAAGCTTCGTCACGATGGCTGACGCGCTCGTGCTGGAGGGCTTCGACCAGATGCTCCATTTCTTCGGCGAGCAACGCCGCGCCGTAGAACTCGACCATCTGCAAACTGCCGTGGACCTGATGGATGTAATCCAGGCACTCGTCGAGCCCGGGAAAGGCCTGCGGATCATCGAGCACGGCTTCTATCGCCTGATGCGCCTGTTTCAGCGTTTCGGCAATTTCGCCTTTGACCCACTCGAGGGCCACATAGTCGTGCCGATCACCCATAACCGCTCCAATCACACTTTATCCGTCGCCGACGCGGATGCCGCCGGCAAGGTGAAACCGGACACCGAACGGCGCAACTGACTGGCCATTTTCGCCAGGTTGCCGATGCTTTCGGCGGTGGCCGTGGAGCCGGACGACGTCTGCGACGTGATCTGCTGGATCACGTTCATGGTCAGGGAAATCTGCCCCGCCGAAGACGTCTGCTGCTGCGCCGCGTTGGAGATGCTTTGAATCAGCGCCGCAAGGGTCTTGGATACGCCTTCGATTTCTTCCAGCGCCACACCGGCATCCTGCGCCAGTCGCGCGCCGCGCACCACTTCGGTGGTGGTCTGTTCCATCGAAATGACGGCTTCGTTGGTGTCGGTCTGAATCGCCCGCACCAGGGTTTCGATCTGGCGCGTGGCGGCAGATGAACGCTCGGCCAGACGCTGCACTTCGTCGGCGACCACCGCAAACCCGCGCCCGGCATCCCCGGCCATCGACGCCTGAATGGCGGCGTTGAGGGCGAGGATGTTGGTCTGGTCGGCAATGTCGTCGATCAGGCTGACGATGTCGCCGATTTCCTGAGACGACTCACCCAAGCGTTTGATGCGTTTGGCGGTGTCTTGAATCTGTTCGCGAATGTTGTCCATGCCGTGGATGGTGTTGTGCACCACCTCGTTGCCCTTGTTGGCGATTTCCACGGAACGCTCGGCCACCGCCGAGGATTCGGCAGCGTTGGCCGACACCTGATCGATGGACTGGGCCATATCGCTGATCGCCGTCGAAGCTTCGGAAATCTGCTGGGCCTGATGTTCCGATGCTTGCGCGAGGTGCATGGCAGTGGCCTGGGTTTCCTGCACGGCGGCGGCGACCTGGCCGGCGGTGAGGTTGATGGTCGCCACCAGATCGCGCAGTTGGTCGACGGAATAGTTGATCGAGTCGGCAATGGTGCCGGTGAAGTCTTCAGTCACCGAAGCGGTCACGGTCAGGTCGCCGTCGGCAAGGTCTTCGATTTCGTCGAGCAGACGCATGATCGCGTTCTGGTTGCGCTCGTTCTTTTCCGCGGTTTCGCGCAGTTGCCGATTGGTCTCGCGCACCATTACCAGACCGATGAGGATGATCGAGGCCAGCGCCAGCAAGCCAAGCACATAGCCACCGATGGTGTCGGTGCTGCGCCCGCCAGCGAGGTTTTCGAAACCGTTGGCCAGGTGCGAGGCTTCGTCGAGCAGGGTTTGCGAGAGGCTGAAGATGTTGCCCGCTGATTCACGGACCTTGAACAGCTCCGGTGAGGTTTCGAGGATTTCATCCACTGAGCCGGAGACGAACTGAAACAGCTCGGAGATTTCACTCAAGCGCGCACGGGCATCGCGGTCTTCGACCTGGCTGATTTTCAGCGCTGAGTTGCCTTGGAGCATGCCATTGAGCACCTGACCGAAACGCGTGGCATCACGGCCAAAGGCATCGGCGGCTTGCTGCGAATTTTCGTCGCCGGCGAGCACGGTGTTCACCGCGCCGAGGATGCGTTCAGCCAACAGCGACTGACGCTGGGCCATCGCCACTTGCGCTGCGGGAGCGCCGCGTTGAAGAAGGATTTCGACGACTTTTTCGTATTCGATCTGCAACTGCGGGACGGTTTCGGCCAGGGTAGCGGCGACCTGATGCAGCGACAGCACGGTCTGTTCGCTGGTGAGAATGGCGTCGGTGTTTTTCAGCAAGCGCTCCCAATCGAGCTGCACGGCGCGCATTTCCGGACGCACGGTGGACGGCGCCGGCGGCAGGCCGGTGACCGGGTCACCCTTTTTCAGGTAACCCCAGCGCTGGGCGAAATCGTTGCGCGCGTCACTCAGCAATTTGAACGCGGCAGCCTTGCCGGCGGCGGCTTCGGTGGCGTTCTTGGCGATGCGTTGCGAGAGCACGCGCAGTTCACCGGCATGGCCGATGTACTGTTTATCGTAATTCGCCTGGGTGTTGAGGTAAGCGAAGTTGGCGAACAGCAGCATGATGAACACGATCAGTGCGATAAACAGCACGATGATCTGCGAGCGACTGCGCGATCCTTCTGCTGACTTGCCTGTTTTTGCTTTTGTCATCGGTCCTCGCCTGTTTGAAGCTCACCGAAGAACCTGTAGGAGTGAGCCTGCTCGCGATTGAACGATAACGCGGTGTACTTGATACACCGCGGTGCCTGAATCGCGAGCAGGCTCACTCCTACAAGGGATCTCTGTTGTTGCGGTTATATCGCTACGCTCATGAACACCGGGGATTTCGCCAGCGCAAACAAACTGAACACGCGCCAGTTCTGTTCGCGCCGGAAATAGCCTTTGACGAACTCGGCCTTCGAGCCCTGGCGCTTGCTGATCGAAATCGGTTCGAAGCTGTCCTGCTCGAAGTGCTGCAAGCCGATCACTTCATCGACCATCAACCCGGCAAACACATCCTCATGCTCGACCACCAAGACCCGTCGCTGTTTGCGCAGCGGCGACAGTTCATGCCCGAAAAAACCGCACAGGTCCATGATCGGCAGCAAGCGCCCACGCAGGTTGGCCACACCCTTGACCCACGGTTTGACTCCGGGCAATTGGGTGAAGCGCGGTTCGTGCAGCACTTCGCTGACTTCGCCCATCGGCGCGACATACCAGTGCTCGCCGAGGCGAAAACCAATACCGCTCCAGCGATCCTGGCGCGCCGGTTGCGACGGCAGGTCCGCCGCCAGCAAGCGGCAGCGCTGGTCGATCTGCCAGAGCAGTTCGAACGCAGTCAGTGTTTCGCTCATGGCTGCGCGATCAACCGTTCAGCACGTTGTTCAGGGTCTTGATCAGGGTGTCTTCGTCGACCGGTTTGGTCAGGTAGTCCTTGGCGCCCTGGCGGGTGCCCCAGACCTTGTCGGTTTCCTGATCTTTGGTAGTGATGATGATCACCGGGATGTGCCCGGTTTCCGGATCCTTGGTCAACTGCCGGGTCGCCTGGAAACCGTTGAGGCCGGGCATGACGATGTCCATCAGCACCGCATCGGGTTTTTCCTGACGGGCCAGTGCCACGCCGTCGGCGCCGTTTTCGGCTTTGAGCACTTGATGGCCGTGCTTTTCGAGCATACCGGTCAGTTTGTACATTTCAGTCGGCGAATCATCGACGATCAGGATACGTGCCATGGTCTTCCCCATTTTTCTTGTCGACACCTGGCCCGCTGGCCGAGCGTCTCAGTGCGTTTCTTACTGCGGCAAAACGGCGGCGAAGCCCGGAACATGGGCCTGGATCGCGCTGAGCAGCTCTTCCTTGCTGAACGGCTTGGTCAAAAATTGATCGGAACCGACAATCCGCCCCTTGGCCTTGTCGAACAACCCGTCCCGGGACGACAGCATGATCACCGGCGTGGCCTTGAACGCACTGTTGTTCTTGATTAAAGCGCAGGTCTGATAACCATCCAGACGCGGCATCATGATGTCGACAAAAATGATCCCGGGGTGGTTGTCGGCGATCTTCGCCAAAGCGTCGAAACCGTCGATTGCCGTGATGACTTCGCAACCGACATTCTTCAACAAGGTTTCGGCGGTACGGCGAATCGTTTTCGAGTCGTCGATCACCATGACCTTCAAGGCGCTGGACTGCTGTTCCATAAGAGGGCTCTACCGTCGCCTTTGCGAATCAAATTGTCCGTTTTGCTATCAGTAATGGCCGGAAACCCTTGATGTTCAAGGGCCGGCACTGCATGGCAGCCTTTTTAGCACAGTCTCCAGATGCAATCTATCGACGGGTTTTCCCTTGACCGAAAACCCTGCCGGCGCCACTCTGGCGGCACTTTTTTCATACCGATCCGGTAGCCAATTTTCGAGGAAAACCCAATGAGCGTTCGCGTCGGGATTGTCATGGACCCTATCGCCAGCATCTCCTATAAAAAGGATAGCTCGCTGGCCATGCTGCTGGCAGCGCAGAAGCGCGGCTGGGAACTGTTCTATATGGAACAGCGTGACTTGTATCAGGGTGAAGGTCAGGCGCGGGCGCGCATGAAGCCGCTGAAAGTCTTCGCCAACCCGGAAAAATGGTTCGAACTGGACGCCGAGCAGGACAACCTGCTGAGCGATCTGGACGTGATCCTGATGCGCAAGGATCCGCCATTCGACATGGAGTTCGTTTACTCCACCTACCTGCTTGAACATGCCGAAACTGCCGGCGTGCTGGTGGTCAACAAGCCGCAGAGCCTGCGCGACTGCAACGAAAAGCTGTTCGCCACGCTGTTCCCGCAGTGCACGCCGCCCACCGTGGTCAGCCGCCGCGCCGATGTGTTGCGCGAATTTGCCGCGAAACACGGCGACGTCATCCTCAAACCGCTGGACGGCATGGGCGGCACTTCGATTTTCCGCCACCGCGCCGGCGATCCGAACCTGTCGGTGATTCTGGAAACCCTGACCGCACTTGGTGGCCAGCAGATCATGGGCCAGGCCTATCTGCCGGCGATCAAGGACGGCGACAAGCGCGTCCTGATGATCGACGGCGAGCCGGTGGATTATTGCCTGGCGCGGATTCCGGCCCAAGGCGAAACCCGTGGCAACCTGGCGGCTGGCGGTCGCGGTGAAGCCCGTCCGTTGACCGACAAGGATCGCTGGATCGCAGCTCAAGTCGGCCCGACCTTGCGTGAGAAAGGCCTGCTGTTCGTCGGCCTCGACGTGATCGGCGAGAGCCTGACCGAAATCAACGTCACCAGCCCGACCTGCATCCGTGAAATCGACAACGCCTTCGGCACTGACATTGGCGGGATGTTGATGGATGCGATCGACAAGAAGCTGCAAGCGGCCGGCAAAAAGCCGCAAGCTTGATGCACGTCACATGCAGCTTGTCGCTTGAAGCGTGAAGCCCAAGGCGTGAAACCAACATTGCGTTATGATGCGCAGCCTCTGAAAAGCGCGATGTTGGTTTTTTTGTCATGACCCTCCCGTCCGATCTGCCCGCTGAACTCGCCCATCGTGGCGTGCGCCCGGCCGATCGCCTCGGATTTACTCTATTCCTCGCCGCGCTGATTCATTTGGCGCTGCTGCTCGGCGTCGGCTTCACGATGGTCGAGCCGAAACAGATCAGTAAAACCCTGGAAATCACTCTCGCCACCTTCAAAAGCGAGAAGAAGCCCGAGAAGGCTGACTTTCTCGCTCAGCAACATCAGGAAGGCAGCGGCACGCTGGACAAGAAGGCGATCCCGAAGACCACCGAGATCGCGCCGTTCCAGGACAATCAGGTCAAAAAAGTCACGCCACCTCCGGCCGCCAAGCCGCAAGTGCAGGAAGCCGCGCCCAACGCTGCCGTGACTACGGTTGCGCCGAAGCCGAAAAAGGCGCCGACCAAAAAAGAAGAAGCCAAGACTGAAATCAAACCGTCGGTCGACGCGCCGACGTTCGACAGCTCGCAGCTGTCCAGCGACATTGCCAGCCTCGAAGCGGAACTGGCCAAGGAACAACAACTGTACGCCAAGCGCCCGCGAATCCATCGCTTGAGCGCCGCTTCGACCATGCGCGACAAGGGTGCCTGGTACAAGGACGACTGGCGCAAGAAGGTCGAACGCATCGGCAACCTCAACTACCCCGAGGAAGCACGACGCAAGCAGATCTACGGCAATTTGCGCCTGATGGTGTCGATCAACCGCGACGGTTCGCTGTATGAAGTGCTGGTGCTGGAATCGTCCGGCCAGCCGCTGCTGGATCAGGCCGCGCAGCGCATCGTCCGACTGGCGGCGCCGTTTGCACCGTTTACCGGGGATCTGTCGGATATCGACCGACTGGAAATCATCCGCACCTGGAAATTCGCCCGGGGCGACAAGCTGTCCAGCAATTAAGAGCAAGATCAAAAGATCGCAGCCTTCGGCAGCTCCTACAATTGCCCCGCATTCCCATGTAGGAGCTGCCGAAGGCTGCGATCTTTTGGCGGCTTCAGCTTGTCAGTTCGCCCCTTGAACGCCACACTAGCGCACATGAAAAACGTCAGCCCCAGCTACCTCAAGCATCAATTCCTGATCGCCATGCCACACATGGCCGACCCGAACTTTGCCCATACCTTGACCTACATCGTCGAGCACACGGCCAATGGCGCCATGGGGATCGTGGTCAATCGACCGCAAGAGCTGAATCTGGCTGACATCCTCGAGCAATTGCGTCCGGACATCGATCCGCCGGCACTCTGCCAGCACGTGCCGATCTTCATCGGCGGGCCGGTACAGACCGATCGCGGTTTTGTCCTGCACCCGGCGGGCAAGACCTTCCAGGCCACCGCCGAGCTTGAGGGCGACCTGGCACTGTCCACCTCCCAGGACGTGCTGTTCGCCATCGCTGACGGCATGGGGCCGGCAAAAAGCCTGATCGCGCTGGGTTACGCCGGTTGGGAAGCCGGGCAACTGGAGGCCGAAATGGCCGACAACGCCTGGCTGACCTGCCCGTACGACGCCGACATCCTGTTCAACACCAGCAGCGAACTGCGCCTCGAAGCGGCGGCCAGGCACTTGGGGATCAACCTCAACCTGCTGACCAGCCAGGCAGGGCACGCCTGATGGCCCTGCGCCTGATTCTCGGCTTCGACTACGGCACCAAACAGATCGGCGTAGCGGTCGGCCAGGTGATCACCGGCCAGGCCCGAGAGCTGTGCACCTTGAAAGCGCAGAACGGTGTGCCCGACTGGAACCAGGTCGAAGCGCTTATAAAGGAATGGAAACCCGACGCCGTCGTCGTCGGCCTGCCGTTGAACATGGACGGCACACCCAGCGACATGTGCGTGCGCGCCGAGAAATTCGCCCGCCGCCTCAACGGCCGCTACAACCTGCCCTTCTATACCCACGATGAACGCCTGACCACGTTCGAAGCCAAGGGCGAGCGCCTGGCGCGTGGCGGTCAGAAGGGCAGTTACCGCGACAACCCGGTGGACGCCATCGCTGCCGCTCTGCTGTTGCAGGGCTGGCTCGATGAAAACACTGCTTTATTTGAATCCTGACAAGCGCTACGGCGCTTTTCTTTTGGCTAAAATCTCGAGCCACCTCCGGCAGGATGGAGCTCGGGTCGAAGAAGGAGCAACCATGAGTCTGCCCAATCCCGCCGATCTGATCAGCCAGATGGCGATCCGCCTCAAGGCGCACCTTGCTCAACGCGGCGTCAGCGAACCGCGATACATCGGTATCCGCACCGGCGGTATCTGGGTCGCGCAGGCGCTGCTCAAGGAACTGGGCAGCGACGCGCCGCTGGGCACGCTGGATGTTTCCTTCTACCGCGACGACTTCAGCCAGAATGGCCTGCACCCACAAGTGCGCCCGTCTGCCCTGCCCTTCGAGATCGAAGGCCAGCATCTGGTGCTGATCGACGACGTGCTGATGAGCGGCCGCACCATCCGCGCCGCCATGAACGAATTGTTCGACTACGGCCGCCCGGCCAGCGTGACGCTGGTGTGCCTACTCGACCTCGACGCCGGCGAGTTGCCGATCCGCCCGAACGTGGTCGGCGCGACCCTGTCGCTGGCCGCTCACGAGCGCGTGAAGCTGTCCGGGCCCGAGCCGCTGACGCTTGAACTGCAAGATTTCACCCTTTAATCCGCCCTATTGAGAGTCCCCCTCGCGATGACGCCTCTAGATACCAAGCGCCCGCTGCAGCTCAATGATCAGGGCCAGCTGCGCCACTTCCTCTCGCTCGACGGTCTGCGCCGCGAGTTGCTGACGGAAATCCTCGACACGGCCGACTCGTTCCTTGAAGTCGGCGCCCGAGCGGTGAAAAAAGTCCCGTTGTTGCGCGGCAAGACCGTGTGCAACGTGTTCTTCGAAAACTCCACCCGCACCCGCACCACCTTCGAACTCGCCGCCCAGCGGTTGTCGGCGGACGTGATCACACTGAACGTGTCGACCTCGTCGGCGAGCAAAGGTGAAACCCTGCTCGACACCCTGCGCAACCTGGAAGCCATGGCCGCCGACATGTTCGTCGTGCGCCACGGTGATTCGGGCGCTGCGCACTTCATCGCCGAACATGTTTGCCCACAGGTGGCGATCATCAACGGCGGCGACGGCCGTCACGCGCACCCGACGCAGGGCATGCTCGACATGCTGACGATTCGTCGGCACAAGGGCGGTTTTGAAAACCTCTCGGTGGCCATCGTCGGCGACATCCTGCACTCGCGGGTGGCGCGCTCGAACATGCTCGCCCTGAAGACCCTCGGCTGCCCGGACATTCGCGTGATCGCGCCGAAAACCCTGCTGCCGATCGGCATCGAGCAATACGGCGTCAAGGTCTACACCGACATGACTGAAGGCCTCAAAGACGTCGATGTGGTGATCATGCTGCGCCTGCAGCGTGAGCGCATGACCGGCGGCCTGCTGCCAAGCGAAGGCGAGTTCTATCGCTTGTTCGGCCTGACCACCGCGCGTCTGGCCGGGGCCAAACCCGATTGCATCGTCATGCACCCGGGGCCGATCAACCGTGGGGTGGAAATCGAGTCAGCGGTGGCCGATGGCCCGCACTCGGTGATCCTCAATCAGGTGACTTACGGCATCGCGATTCGTATGGCCGTGTTGTCCATGGCCATGAGCGGGCAGACTGCCCAGCGCCAATTCGAGCAGGAGAACGCCCAGTGAAGCTCAGCATTCTCGGCGCACGCGTCATTGATCCAAGCAGTGGCCTGGATCAAATCACCGACATTCACATTGAAGCCTGCAAGATCATCGCGCTCGGCGCGGCGCCGGCCGGTTTCAGCGCAGTAGAAACCATCGACGCCACCGGCCTGGTGGCCGCTCCGGGTCTGGTCGACTTGAACGTCGCCCTGCGCGAGCCGGGCTACAGTCGCAAAGGCTCGATCGCCAGCGAAACCCGCGCCGCCGCGGCCGGCGGTGTGACCAGCCTGTGCTGCCCGCCGCAAACCAAACCGGTGCTGGACACCTCAGCTGTGACCGAATTGATCCTCGACCGCGCTCGCGAGGCCGGCAATACCAAGGTGTTCCCGATCGGCGCCTTGAGCAAAGGTCTGGACGGGGAGCAGCTCGCCGAACTGGTTGCCCTGCGTGACGCCGGTTGTGTGGCGTTCGGCAACGGTCTGGAGAGTTTCCGCAACACCCGCACCCTGTGCAGGGCGCTGGATTACGCGGCGACGTTCGACCTGACGGTGATCTTCAACTCGCAGGATCACGATCTGGCCGAGGGTGGTCTGGCCCACGAAGGCGCCGTCGCCAGTTTCCTTGGCTTGCCGGGCATTCCGGAAACCGCTGAAACCGTGGCACTGGCCCGCGACCTGTTGCTGGTCGAGCAGACCGGCGTGCGCGCGCACTTCAGCCAACTGACCAGCGCTCGCGGTGTTGCGCTGATCGCTCAGGCTCAGGCCCGTGGTTTGAAGGTGACGGCGGACGTGGCGCTGTATCAGTTGATTCTGACCGACGAAGCGCTGATCGACTTCAGCAGCCTCTATCACGTGCAGCCACCGCTGCGCACCCGCGCTGACCGCGATGGTCTGCGCGAAGCAGTGAAGTCCGGGGTGATCTCGGCGATTTCCAGCCATCACCAACCGCATGAGCGTGACGCCAAACTGGCACCGTTCGGCGCGACTGAACCGGGCATCAGCAGCGTTGAACTGTTGCTGCCGCTGGCGATGACGCTGGTTGAGGATGGTTTGCTCGATCTGCCGACCCTGCTGGCTCGCCTGAGCGCCGGCCCGGCCGAAGCGCTGCGCCTGCCGGCGGGCAAACTGGCGGTGGGCGGTGCGGCGGATATCGTGCTGTTCGATCCGAAGACATCGACGGTGGCCGGTGAACACTGGCGGTCGAAGGGCGAGAACTGCCCGTTCATGGGTCACAGCTTGCCGGGTGTGGTTCGCTATACGCTGGTGGATGGGCGGATCAGCCACCAGGCCTGAAAGCAAAAGATCGCAGCCTGCGGCAGCTCCTACAAGTTGGAACGCATTCCATTGTAGGAGCTGCCGCAGGCTGCGATCTTTTGATCTTCACTCAGCGTTGCCCCAATCGCCAGCAGGCTGGCTCCCACATTGGATCGGTGAACGACACAAATCCCCTGTGGGAGCTGGCCTTGCCAGCAATGGCTTACTGAAAGGTGCCGCGATTCTGCGCGTTGCGCACCGAGACCTGATCATTCAGTGTCCAGAAGTCATACAGCACGCCAATAAAGAACAACCCGCCGGTCAGCAGGTACAACAAGCCGCTGATCCACTTGCCCTGGTACATCCGGTGCACGCCCAGCACACCGAGAAACGTCAGCAGAATCCACGCCACGTTGTACTCGATCGGCCCGTCGGCAAAGCGCAGATCTGCCTCGCGATCCATTGCCGGGATCAGAAACAGGTCGATCAGCCAGCCAATTCCCAGCAAACCGAAGGTGAAAAACCAGATCGTCCCGGTCACAGGCTTGCCGTAATAAAAGCGGTGGGCACCGGTAAATCCGAAGATCCACAGCAGGTAACCGATGATTTTGCTGTGGGTGGTTTTTTCCTTCACACGGGGTAGCTGATAGCTGTTCATGAAGACCTCGATGCACTCGATAGATAAATATTCTTGAATTCTTTGTGACTTTTTTACAGGTAGCCGACGTATGGCAAATGTTACCGTCGCTACCGTGAAAGCCTTATAGCACCGGACCTCTGTCCGACAATCGCGTCAATTTGCCGCTTATTTGGTTCCGTAGCCTCCCGTTTGAATCGACCAACGGCCTCGGAAGTCACAAAAAAGCTGTTATAAAGTTGCGCGCTATCACTTAAGAGCCACGCCGAATGCGACCATTTTTCAAGACATGGCTAACTATTTGCCTATTAATGCCACTGGCCGCCCACGCCACCAATCGTGAGCAACGTCTTCCTAACGTTAACGGCTTTACCCCTAAATCCCACGCTTCTGCCCCATCGAGCAAAAGCAAACAAAGCAAAATCACCACGCTGAGCAGCAAAAGCCGCAGCAGTCTGGTGCCGCCGATGGCGAGCAAGGAAAGCAGCAACGTCCTGAGCCGCGCGGTAAACGTCCTCGGTACTCCTTATCGTTGGGGCGGCAGCAGCCCAAGTAAAGGCTTTGATTGCAGCGGCCTGGTGAAATACGCGTTCAACGACGCCACATTTGACCTGCCACGCACTTCCAATGCCATGGCCAGCGGCCACGGTGAGAAAGTCGAGCGCAAGGACCTGAAACCGGGCGATCTGATTTTCTTCAAACTCAAGAGCCGTCGGGTCAATCACGTTGCTATCTACATGGGCAACGACCGCTTTATCCACGCGCCACGTCGTGGCAAGTCGGTGAGCATCGATACGCTGAACAAGCCGTATTGGCAGAAGCATTATGTGGTTGCCAAGCGTGTATTACCGAAAGAGCAAAGCCAGATGCGCGTCGTTCAGCGCTAAAAGTCAAAAGATCGCAGCCTTCGGCAGCTCCTACAGGATTTTGTGTTCATCCGCGATATGTGGACGTACATGACCTGTGTAGGAGCTGCCGAAGGCTGCGATCTTTTGCTTTTAAAAGTTATCCGGCGTACGCGCCTTCTCCCGCGCATGCTCGCGACTGATCAGGCCCTTGGTCACCAGATCCTTCAGGCACATATCCAGTGTCTGCATCCCCAGCGACCCACCGGTCTGAATCGCCGAATACATTTGCGCCACCTTGTCCTCGCGGATCAGGTTACGGATCGCCGACGTTCCCAGCATGATCTCGTGCGCCGCCACCCGCCCGCCGCCGATCTTCTTGATCAGCGTCTGCGAGACCACTGCCAGCAGTGACTCCGACAGCATCGAACGCACCATGGATTTCTCGTCACCGGGGAACACGTCCACCACACGGTCGATGGTTTTCGCGGCAGACGTCGTGTGCAGTGTGCCGAATACCAGGTGCCCGGTCTCGGCCGCGGTCAGCGCCAGGCGAATGGTCTCCAGATCGCGCATCTCGCCCACCAGAATCACGTCCGGATCTTCTCGCAATGCCGAACGCAGAGCCGTAGCGAAACTGCGGGTATCGCGGTGGACTTCACGCTGATTGATCAGGCATTTGCGCGACTCGTGAACAAACTCGATCGGATCTTCAATGGTCAGGATGTGATGGTGGCGATGGGTGTTGAGGTAGTCGATCATCGCCGCCAGCGTGGTCGATTTACCGGAACCGGTCGGCCCGGTGACCAGCACCAGCCCACGCGGAGCATCGGTGATCTTGCGGAAGACGTCGCCCATGGCGAGGTCTTCCATGCTCAGCACTTTCGACGGAATGGTGCGAAACACCGCACCCGCGCCACGATTCTGATTGAAGGCATTGACCCGAAAACGCGCCACGCCGGGGACTTCGAAGGAAAAGTCGGTTTCCAGATGTTTCTCGAAGTCGACCCGCTGGGTGTCGTTCATGATGTCGTAGATCAATTCGTGCACTTGCTTGTGATCCAGCGCCGGCAGATTGATCCGCCGCACATCGCCATCGACGCGGATCATCGGCGGCAGACCGGCCGACAAGTGCAGGTCGGAAGCGCCCTGTTTGGCGCTGAAGGCCAGCAGTTCAGTGATATCCATAGCGCTCCTCAATTCCAGTAGAATGCCGCGAACCTTCAGACTCACGGCGCCTCTTGATGTCCACGATAGCAGACAACATCCTTCAGGTTAGTTCGCGCATCCAGGCCGCCACCGCTGCTGCCGGACGCGCTGAAAACAGCGTGCAGTTGCTGGCCGTGAGCAAGACCAAACCTGCCGAGGCCCTGCGTGAAGCCCACGCCGCCGGCCTGCGCGACTTTGGCGAGAACTATCTGCAAGAGGCCCTGAGCAAACAGCTCGAACTGGCCGACCTGCCCTTGATCTGGCACTTTATCGGCCCCATTCAATCGAACAAGACTCGCGCGATTGCCGAGCATTTCGAATGGGTGCACTCCGTGGATCGTCTGAAAATTGCCCAGCGCCTGTCCGAACAGCGCCCGGCCGACCTGCCGCCGCTGAACATCTGCATTCAGGTCAACGTCAGCGGTGAAGCCAGCAAGTCCGGCTGCACCCCGGCCGACCTGCCGGCGCTGGCGAATGCCATCAGCGCCTTGCCACGCCTTAAGCTGCGCGGCTTGATGGCGATTCCCGAGCCGACTGAAGATCGCGCCGAACAGGACGCCGCATTTGCTGCCGTGCAACGTTTGCAGGCCAGCCTGAATCTGCCGCTCGACACACTTTCCATGGGCATGAGCCATGACCTTGAGTCGGCCATTGCCCAAGGCGCCACCTGGGTGCGAATTGGTACCGCCCTGTTTGGCGCACGCGACTATTCCCAATCTTGAAATTTTCCAGATAAGGACCTGACATGAGCGACACACGTATTGCCTTTATCGGTGCCGGCAACATGGCCGCCAGTTTGATCGGCGGCCTGCGGGCCAAGGGTCTGGAAGCTGCACACATCCGTGCCAGCGACCCGGGCGAAGAAACCCGCGCCAAGGTCAGCGCCGAACACGGCATTGAAACTTTCGCCGACAACGCTCAGGCCATCGAAGGCGTCGATGTCGTCGTGCTGGCGGTCAAGCCCCAGGCGATGAAAGCCGTTTGCGAAGCGCTTCGCCCGAGCCTCAAACCCGATCAACTGGTGGTCTCCATCGCCGCCGGCATTACCTGCGCGAGCATGACTGCATGGCTCGGCGAGCAGCCGATCGTACGCTGCATGCCCAACACCCCGGCGCTGCTGCGTCAGGGCGCCAGCGGTCTGTACGCCACCAGCGAAGTAACCGCCGAGCAACGCCAGCAAGCCGAAGAGCTGCTGTCCGCCGTCGGCATCGTGCTGTGGCTGGATGAAGAACAACAACTGGACGCGGTGACTGCCGTTTCCGGTTCCGGCCCTGCGTACTTCTTCCTGTTGATCGAAGCCATGACCGCCGCTGGCGTCAAACTCGGCCTGCCGAAAGAAACCGCTGAGCAGCTGACCCTGCAAACCGCGCTAGGCGCCGCGCACATGGCGGCTGCCAGTGACGTCGATGCTGCCGAACTGCGTCGTCGCGTGACCTCGCCGGCCGGCACCACCGAAGCCGCGATCAAATCATTCCAGGCCGGGGGCTTCGAAGCCCTGGTCGAAAAAGCACTCGGCGCCGCCGCGCACCGCTCGGCCGAAATGGCCGAACAACTGGGCAAATAAGGAGCCTTACATGATTGGATTGAACACCGCAGCGGTTTACGTGCTGCAAACCCTCGGCAGTCTGTATCTGCTGATCGTGCTGCTGCGCTTTGTCCTGCAACTGGTGCGGGCGAACTTCTACAACCCGCTTTGCCAGTTCATCGTCAAAGCGACTCAGCCGCTGCTCAAGCCGCTGCGCCGGATCATCCCGAGCATGTTCGGTCTGGACATGTCATCGCTGGTGCTGGCGATTCTGGTGCAACTGGCGCTGATGGCGCTGACCCTGCTGCTGACTTACGGCACCATCGGCAACCCGCTGCAACTGCTTATCTGGTCGCTGATCGGCGTGACTGCGCTGTTCCTGAAGATCTTCTTCTTTGCCCTGATCATCAGCGTGATCCTCTCGTGGGTCGCTCCGGGCAGCCACAACCCGGGCGCTGAACTGGTCAACCAGATCTGCGAGCCAGCCCTGGCACCGTTCCGCAAGTTCCTGCCTAACCTCGGTGGTCTGGATCTGTCGCCGATCTTCGCCTTCCTCGCGCTGAAGCTAATCGACATGCTGGTGATCAACAATCTGGCGGCGATGACGATGATGCCGGAAATCCTCCGTCTGCTGATGTGAGCTGGTTTCGTTGGGACGGTGACGACCTGATTCTGGAGTGTCACCTGCAACCGGCCGCCCGCAGCGATGATTTCTGCGGGCTGCACGGTGATCGCCTGAAAATCCGCCTGACTGCGCCACCGGTCGAGGGCAAGGCCAATGCGTATCTGATGGGTTTTCTGGCCAAGGCGTTTGGGGTGTCCAAGAGCCAGGTCAGTTTGCTCAGTGGCGAGTTGAACCGGCAGAAGCGAGTGAAGATCTGCTCGCCGAAGAAGTTGCCGGATTTGCCTGACCTGGTGCGCCCCTGACCGACTCAACAAGACAACCCCTTTGGCGAGGGGATTTATCCCCGATGGGGTGCGCAGCAGCCCTGTGCGATCGTCTGGTGCGCCAGATAAATAGCGTTGGCAGGATTTGGGGCCGCTCCGCGACCCATCGGGGATAAATCCCCTCGCCACAGGGGTTGTGATCAATGAACGATCAGGCCCGATCGTTGCTTGCGGCTAACCCCCCCGGTCTTTAGACTTACGCCTCATTTCAACGAGAGCAGGGTCGATGCCAACTGCCTTTCCCGCCGATTCTGTTGGTCTGGTGACGCCGCAAACGGCGCACTTCAGCGAACCTCTGGCCCTGGCCTGTGGCCGCTCGCTGCCAGCCTATGACCTGATCTACGAAACCTACGGCACGCTGAACGCACAGGCGAGCAACGCCGTGCTGATCTGCCACGCCTTGTCCGGCCATCATCACGCCGCCGGTTATCACAGCGTCGACGACCGCAAACCCGGTTGGTGGGACAGCTGCATCGGCCCTGGCAAACCGATCGACACCAGCAAGTTCTTCGTGGTCAGCCTGAATAATTTGGGTGGCTGCAACGGCTCCACCGGCCCGAGCAGCATTAACCCTGAGACCGGCAAACCGTTCGGTGCCGATTTCCCGGTGCTCACCGTGGAAGACTGGGTGCACAGCCAGGCGCGTCTGGCGGACCTGCTCGGCATCGGCCAGTGGGCAGCGGTGATCGGCGGTAGCCTCGGTGGTATGCAGGCGCTGCAATGGACCATCACTTACCCGGATCGCGTGCGTCACTGCCTGGCCATCGCCTCGGCGCCCAAGCTGTCGGCGCAGAACATCGCCTTCAATGAAGTGGCACGCCAGGCGATTCTCACTGACCCCGAATTCCACGGTGGTTCGTTCCAGGAAGCGGGTGTAATCCCCAAGCGCGGCCTGATGCTGGCGCGCATGGTCGGCCATATCACCTACCTGTCCGATGACTCGATGGGCGAGAAATTTGGCCGTGGCCTCAAGAGCGAGAAGCTCAACTACGACTTCCACAGTGTCGAGTTCCAGGTCGAAAGCTACCTGCGTTATCAGGGCGAAGAATTCTCCGGACGCTTCGACGCCAACACCTATCTGTTGATGACCAAGGCGCTGGACTACTTTGATCCCGCGGCGAACTTCGACGATAACCTGGCGAAAACCTTCGAGAATGCCACGGCCAAGTTCTGCGTGATGTCGTTCACCACTGACTGGCGTTTCTCCCCGGCGCGCTCGCGTGAGCTGGTGGATGCGCTGATGGCGGCGCGCAAAGACGTCAGCTATCTGGAAATCGACGCACCGCAGGGCCACGACGCCTTCCTGATTCCGATCCCTCGCTACTTGCAGGCGTTCGGCAATTACATGAACCGCATCACGCTGTGAGAAAGCCATGAGAGCTGATCTGGAAATCATCCAGGAATGGATCCCCGCCGGCAGCCGCGTCCTCGACCTCGGTTGTGGTGACGGCGAACTGCTGACCTGGCTGCGCGACAACAAGCAGGTCACCGGTTATGGCCTGGAAAACGACGCGGACAACATTGCCCAGTGCGTGGCCAAAGGCGTCAACGTCATCGAGCAGGACCTGGACAAGGGCCTCGGCAACTTTGCCAGCAACAGTTTCGACATCGTCGTGATGACCCAGGCCCTGCAAGCCGTGCACTACCCGGACAAGATCCTCGACGAAATGCTGCGGGTCGGTCGCCAGTGCATCATCACCTTCCCCAACTTCGGCCACTGGCGCTGCCGCTGGTATCTGGCGAGCAAGGGACGCATGCCGGTGTCGGAGTTTTTGCCCTACACCTGGTACAACACGCCGAACATTCACTTCTGCACCTTTGAAGACTTTGAAGAACTTTGCCGCGAACGTGACGCGAAGGTCATTGATCGGCTTGCCGTGGATCAACAGCACCGCCACGGGTGGGCCAGTAAGCTATGGCCTAATCTATTAGGTGAGATTGGTATCTACCGCGTCAGCAGCCCGGTGCTAGCAGATCACCAAATCGCGGTCTGACATTCGAGGAGAACGATCATGGGACGTTTGATTGGCACGCTGTTGGCGGCATGCCTGAGCTTTTCGGCAGTCGCCGCCGACGCGATCAAGGGCGAGCGCAAGGAAGTGTTTGGTGATGTCACCGTTCACTACAACACCTTCAATTCCACCTTTCTCACGCCTGACATCGCCAAGGCTGCCGAACTGATCCGCAGCAAGAACCAAGGCGTGATCAATGTTTCGGTGATCAAGGACGGCAAACCACTCGTCGCCAACGTCACCGGCACGGTCAAAGACCTGACCAGCAAAAGCGTGCCGCTGAATTTCCGCCAGGTCACCGAACAGGGCGCGATCTATTACATCGCCCAGTACCCGGTAAACCAGCAGGAAACCCGCACCTTTGAAATCAAGGTGCAGAGTGGCGACAAGATCAACACCATCAATTTCAACCAAGAACTTTTCCCCGGCGAATGATGAACCTCAAGCAGCTCGTACTGGCCAGCCACAACGCCGGCAAACTCAAGGAACTCCAGGCCATGCTCGGCGAATCGGTGCAACTGCGCTCGATCGGCGAGTGGAGCAACGTGGAGCCGGAAGAAACCGGTCTGTCGTTCGTCGAGAACGCGATCCTCAAGGCGCGCAATGCCGCACGCATTTCCGGGCTGCCGGCGCTGGCCGACGATTCCGGTCTGGCGGTGGACTTCCTCGGCGGTGCGCCGGGCATCTACTCGGCACGGTACGCCGACGGCAAGGGCGATGCGGCGAACAACGCCAAACTGCTCGACGCCTTGAAGGACGTTCCTGAGGCCGAGCGCGGCGCGCAGTTCGTTTGTGTTTTGGCACTGGTGCGTCACGCTGACGATCCGCTACCGATCCTCTGCGAAGGCTTGTGGCACGGACGCATGCTGACGGCGGCCAGCGGCGAACACGGTTTTGGTTACGACCCGTTGTTCTGGGTACCGGAACGCGATTGCTCCAGCGCCGAGCTGACGCCTGCCGACAAGAACCAGATCAGCCACCGCGCCCGTGCAATGGATCTGCTGCGCCAGCGTCTGGGCTTGAAATGACCCGTGACTCTTCTGCGTCGTCGCTGATAGTCGGCGGCGCCGCTTCTTCGCCTCGCGCTCCGCTGCCGACATTGCCGCCTCTGTCGTTGTACATCCACATTCCGTGGTGTGTGCGCAAATGCCCGTATTGCGACTTCAACTCGCACACCGCCAGCCCGGTGCTGCCGGAGCAGGAGTACGTCGACGCGCTGCTGGCCGATCTCGATCAGGATTTGCATGCGGTCTACGGTCGCGAGATCAGCTCGATTTTCTTCGGTGGCGGTACGCCGAGCCTGTTCAGCGCCGAAGCCCTTGGGCGTTTACTGGAAGGCGTCGAACAGCGTATTCCGTTTGCTCACGACATCGAAATCACTCTGGAAGCCAATCCCGGGACGTTCGAGCAAGAGAAGTTCGTCGCGTACCGCAAACTGGGGATCAATCGCCTGTCGATCGGTATCCAGAGCTTCCAGCAGCAGAAGCTTGAAGCTCTCGGCCGCATCCACAACGGTGACGAAGCAGTGCGCGCCGCCGGCATGGCCCGTCAGGCCGGGTTCGATAACTTCAACCTCGACTTGATGCACGGTTTGCCCGATCAGTCGCTGGACGATGCGCTGAGCGATCTGCGCCAGGCCATCGAACTGAAGCCGACGCACATTTCCTGGTATCAACTGACGCTAGAACCGAACACGGTGTTCTGGAACCAGCCGCCGGTGCTGCCGGAAGACGACACGCTGTGGGACATTCAAGAGGCCGGGCAAGCACTGCTGGCCGAGCACGGTTACGCGCAATACGAAGTGTCGGCTTACGCCCAACCCGGTCGCCCGGCGCGGCATAACCTCAATTACTGGAGTTTCGGCGACTTCATCGGGATTGGCGCGGGTGCGCATGGCAAGTTGAGTCATCCGGACGGCCGCATCGTACGGACGTGGAAGACGCGGCTGCCGAAGGACTATCTGAATCCGGCGAAAAACTTTCAGGCTGGCGAGAAATCGCTGACTAATGATGAGCTGCCGTTCGACTTTCTGATGAACGCGTTGCGCCTGACTGATGGTGTGGAGTCGCGCCTGTATCCGGAGCGCACCGGGCTGTCGCTCGACAGTCTCGCCGAGGCCCGCGCGGACGCCGAACAAAGCGGCCTGTTGCAGGTCGAACCGTCACGTCTGGCGGCCACCGAACGCGGACAATTGTTCCTCAACGATTTGCTGCAGAAATTTCTGAGCTGAGCCCAACGCCCAATGGCAGCCCTAAGGAAAAACCCATGGATTTGATACTCGACCTGCTCGCCACCGTCTCCCGCTGGAGCCGCAGCAACCTCTCGGAAATCGCATTGGCGCTGGTGGGCTGCCTGCTGGTGCTGTTCGGCGCTGACTTCAAAGGCTGGGTCGAGCAACGTCTGGGCAGCATTGCCGGCGCCCTGCGCGTCCCGCTAATGGCGCTGCTGTGCATGGTCGGTAGCGGCGCAGCACTGATCTACGCCACACCATGGGTGATCAAAGGCCTGAGCCAGTTCAACAACTACAGCCTGGCGCCAGTGTTGTTGGTGGTACTGGTGCTGATCGGCGTAGTCGCTGACCGCCGCTGAATTTCAATACATACAAAACAACTGTAGGAGCTGCGGCACGCTGCGATCTTTTGATCTTGAAAAACAAAATCAAAAGATCGCAGCGTGCCGCAGCTCCTACACTGATCGCATTCATTACTTGGCCGTCGTACCGCCGAACTCCTTCTCGTAAAAATCCTTGAGCCTCATAGCGTCAGTGCAACCGAGTGCCAACGCCTGATTCAGATAATCCAGATTAAGTTTGTCCGGCTGACCTTTGTCGTTAAAACGTGTCCCCGCCAGAATGTAATAAGCCTCTGCTCGATACTGATCGTAAGTGAGAAACAGGGATTGGCTCTTCGCCTGCAAATAGGCAAACACCTTTTTTGTCTTCAGCACATCACGCTGGTTTTCGAAACACAGTGAGCGCTTAGTCGCCATTGGGTAATTTGCCTGATGCTTATCTTCTTGCTGAAGAGAATCCTGCAACTGACCTATGTAATTGACGTGGCCCGGACTCTTTAAATCAAAGCGCATGTACGCCACGTCACACTGGTGGAAATAAGAAACAGCGGCGGCCAGCAAACCTTCATCCATGGCTTTTTGCAGAGGCTCACAGAACTGCTTTCGCTCCTCTGGGGACGGACCAAATTTGCTGTCCATATTGGCCAGCATATATGTGGCTACGGTGTGTCCGCCTTGTGAGGCCTTCTCCAGGTCGTGCCGGAACCCGGACATCATAACTTCTGCTTTCTCCGAAAATTCAGGGGCAGTCTTGGGATCCAGCGTTCCATCGGCCTCGCGCTTTAACATCTCTTCAAAAATCTGGCGCATTTGCTCCGACGTTTCTTGCGCTCGCTCAAAGTATTCATCAGGCGTGACAGGCTCGGCGGCGGACACAGTCGAGCACAGCAGTAAAAGCACATAGGCAAGAAAGAGCTTCACAACAGGAATTCCTTTTCAGGTATATGGATCTAGATCTTTCGCGGTTCGACACCAATCTTGAGCACACCTGAAACAACTGTGGGAGCGAGCTTGCTCGCGAAGGCGTCGCGTCAGTCAACATCATTGTTGACTGAAGCGACGCCTTCGTGAGCAAGCTCGCTCCCACAGGTTTATCTATAGACTGTATTGCTTGGTGCTTACGACTGCTTTTCGAACTTCAGATCCCACACGCCGTGGCCAAGACGTTCGCCGCGGCGTTCGAACTTGGTGATCGGGCGTTCGGCCGGGCGTGGGACGCACTTGCCGTCTTCGGCGAGGTTGCGGTAGCCCGGGGCGACGTTCATGACTTCCAGCATGTATTCGGCGTACGGCTCCCAGTCGGTGGCCATGTGCAGAATGCCGCCAACCTTCAACTTGCTGCGCACCAACTCAGCGAACGACGCCTGAACGATACGACGCTTATGGTGACGGCTCTTGTGCCACGGATCCGGGAAGAACAGCATCAGGCGGTCGAGGCTGTTGTCGGCGATGCAGCGGTTGAGCACTTCGATCGCATCGCAATCGTAGACCCGCAGGTTGGTCAGGCCCTGCGTCAGTACGCCATTGAGCAGCGCGCCGACACCCGGACGGTGAACTTCAACGCCGATGAAATCCTGATCCGGTGCAGCAGCGGCCATTTCCAGCAGCGAATGGCCCATGCCGAAACCGATCTCCAGCGAGCGCGGTGCCGAGCGGCCGAAAACCTGATCGTAATCCACCGGCGCATCGGCCAATGGCAGCACAAACAGCGGCGTGCCTTGATCCAGACCTTTCTGCTGGCCTTCGGTCATGCGCCCTGCGCGCATCACGAAACTCTTGATGCGGCGGTGTTGGCGCTCGTCGCCCTCTTCCGGCTGGATAGGCGTGTCGTTCGATTCAGTCATCTTGGCTCTTACTTGATCAGACCATCCAGCGGCGAAGAGGCGCTGGCATAGAGTTTTTTCGGCATGCGACCGGCGAGGTAGGCCAGACGGCCCGCGACGATCGCATGTTGCATGGCTTGGGCCATCATCACTGGTTGACCGGCGTGGGCGATCGCCGAGTTCATCAGTACGGCGTCGCAGCCCAGTTCCATGGCGATGGTGGCATCGGAAGCGGTGCCGACACCGGCGTCTACCAATACCGGAATCTTTGCTTCTTCGAGGATGATCTGCAGGTTGTATGGATTGCAGATACCCAGGCCAGAGCCGATCAGGCCGGCCAGCGGCATGACGGCGATGCAGCCGATTTCCGCCAGTTGACGGGCGATGATCGGGTCATCACTGGTGTAGACCATCACGTCGAAGCCTTCCTTGACCAGCGTTTCGGCGGCCTTGAGGGTTTCGATCACGTTGGGGAACAGGGTTTTCTGGTCGGCCAACACTTCCAGCTTCACCAGATTGTGGCCATCGAGCAGCTCACGGGCCAGGCGGCAGGTGCGCACGGCTTCGATCGCGTCGTAGCAACCGGCGGTGTTCGGCAGGAAGGTGTAGCGATCCGGCGACAATACATCGAGCAGGTTCGGTTCGCCTTCGATCTGGCCCAGGTTGGTGCGGCGCACTGCGAAGGTGACGATCTCGGCACCCGAGGCTTCGATGGCCTGGCGGGTTTCATCCATGTCACGGTACTTGCCGGTACCGACCAGCAAACGCGACTGGTAAGTACGACCGGCCAGCACAAAAGGCTTGTCGCTACGAACGATGCTCATGGGGAATCCTCTTTAGGGGTGAGGGTCTTGCAGAATTCTGTGCCCTTGCGGGCCGCGCGACTAGCCGCCGCCGATGGCGTGCACCACTTCTACGTTGTCGCCTTCATTGAGCGTGGTGCTGGCATGCTGGCTGCGCGGGACGATATCCAGATTGAGTTCCACTGCTACCCGGCGTCCGGTCAGTTCCAGACGGGTAATCAGGGCCGCAACGGTTTCACCGTCGGGCAGTTCAAGGGATTCGCCGTTCAACTGAATGCGCATGCGCAATGCCGCCATCATTTTTAGGGGCTGGCATTCTAGCCCGATCAGACAGGGCGACCCAAGCCATTCGTCTTGAAACCCGCTGCCCCGGTGAATTGGCCAGGCCCCTGTAGGAGCTGCCGCAGGCTGCGATCTTTTGATGTTGTTTTTCAAGATCAAAAGATCGCAGCCTGCGGCAGTTCCTACAGGGAGCGGTTTGCGATCAGATACAGAGAGCGGTTTCCGATCAGTTCAGGTCGGAGGGTGGGTCAGGTCAGGCGCCAGGCGGCGACGCCCAGGCACAGCCAGCCGACGAGAAACGCCAAGCCGCCGAAGGGGGTGATGATGCCCAGCTTACTGATGCCGGTGGTGGTCAGCAGGTAGAGGCTGCCGGAAAACAGCAGGATACCGACAGTGAACGAGATACCGGCCCAAGTGACCAGTCGCCCCTGAATCTGCGTCGCCAGCAAGGCCACGCCGAATAACGCCAGTGTATGCACCAGTTGATAGGTGACGCCCGTGTGGAAAATCGCCAGATACTCAGGTGTCAGGCGGTTTTTCAGGCCATGGGCGGCGAACGCACCCAATGCAACGCCCGTGAAACCAAAAAAAGCGGCCAGCATCAAAAAGCCACGCAGCATTGGGAACTCCAGTCAGACTCGATCGGCAGGGTCTGTATAATGGCCCGCTCCACGGGTTCGGCCAAGCCATCTCTATGTTGCGTTCAATTTTCCGTCGTCTCACGAAGGCCCTGCTCTGGTTCGCGGGGGGCAGCGTATTGCTGGTGCTGATATTTCGCTTCGTACCGCCGCCGGGCACCGCGCTGATGGTCGAGCGCAAGGTCGAATCCTGGATCGACGGCGAGCCGATCGACCTGCAGCGCACCTGGAAGCCGTGGGACGAGATTTCCGACGATCTCAAGGTGGCGGTCATGGCTGGCGAAGATCAGAAGTTTCCCGAGCATTGGGGCTTTGATTTCAGCGCAATCCAGGCTGCTCTGGCGCATAACGAACTCGGCGGCTCAATTCGCGGCGCCAGTACGTTGAGCCAGCAAGTGTCGAAAAACCTGTTTCTGTGGGCCGGGCGCAGCTATCTGCGTAAAGGCCTGGAAGCCTGGTTTACTGCGCTGATCGAGGTGTTGTGGCCCAAGCAGCGGATTCTCGAGGTGTACCTGAACAGTGTCGAGTGGGATGACGGCGTGTTTGGCGCCGAAGCCGCTGCGCGACATCATTTCGGCGTGAGCGCGAAATCGTTGTCCCGACAGCAAGCGAGTTATCTGGCGGCGGTATTACCCAATCCGCGGGTGTGGAGTGCGAGCCATCCGACGGCTTATGTCGCGCGCCGGGCTGGCTGGATTCGGCAGCAAATGAGTCAGTTGGGTGGGACGAGTTATCTGCTGAGTCTGAATGATTCGCGGCGGGTGCCGTGGGCGCAGTGACTTCAAGATTCGGCAGCTCCCACAGGTGAATGCGGGTCCCGTGTAGGAGCTGCGGCACGCTGCGATCTTTTGATCTTCAAACAAAAACGCCCTGATCATCGCTGATCGGGGCGTTTTTTGTTGTCGAGGCGCCGGTTATGCGGCAATCGACAACTTGAGCTTGTTCATCGCGCTCTTTTCGAGCTGACGGATTCGCTCGGCCGACACGTTGTACTTCTGCGCCAGGTCGTGCAGCGTGGCTTTCTCTTCTGCCAGCCAACGCTGGTAGAGGATGTCGCGGCTGCGTTCGTCCAGCACTTCCAGTGCTTCGTGCAGGTTGTTGTTGGAGTTGTCGCTCCAGTCGGCATCTTCCAGTTGACGCGCCGGGTCGTACCGGTGGTCTTCCAGATAGTTGGCCGGCGACTGGAAAGCGCTGTCGTCGTCCGCTTCCGCAGCCGGGTCGAAAGCCATGTCATGGCCGGTCAGGCGACTTTCCATCTCGCGCACTTCCCGCGGCTCGACGCCGAGGCTTTCCGCCACACGGTGGACTTCCTCATTGTTCAGCCACGCCAGACGCTTCTTCTGGCTACGCAGGTTGAAGAACAGCTTGCGCTGGGCCTTGGTGGTCGCGACTTTCACAATGCGCCAGTTGCGCAGGATGAACTCGTGAATTTCCGCCTTGATCCAGTGCACAGCGAACGACACCAGGCGCACACCCATTTCCGGGTTGAAGCGCTTTACGGCCTTCATCAGGCCGACGTTACCTTCCTGGATCAGGTCAGCCTGAGCCAGACCGTAGCCGCTATAGCTACGGGCAATGTGTACGACAAAACGCAGGTGGGCGAGCACCATCTGCCGAGCCGCCCCCAAATCCTGCTCATAATAGAGACTCTCGGCCAGTTCACGCTCCTGCTCCGGCGTCAGCAATGGAATGCTGTTCACGGTGTGCACATAGGCTTCCAGGTTTGCGCCTGGAACCAACGCGTACGCAGGTTGCAAAGAATTGGTCATACGAAAAAACCTCCGACTTACATACTCGTGCTTCTCAGCACTGCGAAAAATTGACCGGGAACTCAAGTGCAAGTTCCCAAAAAACCGCAAGGTCAATCACGCGCAAAAAAGATTCTACTTCGGCGCCAGCTCCCTGAGATGACGTGCGACTGCAATCCATGCACCGATATAACCCAACAGCACCGCGCCAAGCAAGAGCGACAGACCATCGGCGACTGGCACTCCGGCCAGCGCGAAATCACTGCCGTACAAGCCGGCCAGTCCAACCACCGCGTCGTTCAGCCAGTCGAGGCCGAACGCCAATACGCCCCAGGACAACAGCCCCGCACCGAAGCCATACAGCGCGCCCATATAAAGGAAAGGACGCCGTACATAGCTGTCAGTGCCGCCGACGAGTTTAATCACTTCTATCTCTGTGCGGCGGTTTTCAATATGAAGACGAATGGTATTGCCTATCACCAAAAGTAATGCAGAAACCAGCAGCACTGTCAGACCGAAGACAAAACGATCGCCGAGCTTGAGGATGGCGGCCAGACGTTCGACCCAGACTAGATCAAGTTGCGCCTGTTGTACCTTGGGCAGCTCGGAAAGTTTTTGTCTTAATGCTTCCAGCGTGGTCTTGTCGACCTCGTTCGGCGTCACCAGCACAACGCCCGGTAAAGGGTTTTCCGGCAGCTCGCGCAGGGCTTCGCCCAATCCCGACTGCTGTTGAAACTCTTCCAGCGCCTGATCGCGCCCGACATATTCAGCATCAGCTACGCCGGGCATGCCTTTGATCTGTTCGCGCAACGACTCGCCCTGCTCCGGGCTGGCGTCGAGTTGCAGGTACAGCGAGATCTGCGCCGCACGCTGCCACGATCCGCCGAGACGCTCGACGTTATTGAGCAACAGCGAAAGGCCCATCGGCAGGCTCAGCGCCACCGCCATCACCATGCAGGTGAAGAAACTGCCGATCGGCTGCTTGCCGAGACGACGCAGGCTGTCGAGCAGGCTGGCGCGATGGCTTTCGACCCAGGCGCGGAACAGCGTGGCGAAGTCGGGGCCGTCATCATCGTCGTGTTTTTTCTTCTTTGCCGGTTGCGGATCGGCGGCCTTCGGGGCCACGCGCTCGGAAACCTTCGGACTGCGAGTGGCACTCATACCCCGGCCTCCCCGTCGCCGATCAATCGGCCACGTTGCAGGGTCAGCATGCGGTGACGCATCCGGGCGATCAGCGCCAGGTCGTGACTGGCGATCAGCACGCTGGTGCCCAAACGGTTGATGTCTTCAAACACGCCCATGATCTCGGCCGCCAGACGCGGGTCGAGGTTACCGGTCGGTTCGTCCGCCAGCAGCAGGGCCGGACGGTGGACGATGGCGCGGGCGATGCCGACGCGCTGTTGCTGACCGGTGGACAAGTCGCCTGGGTACAGACTGGTTTTGTCCGACAGCGCCACGCGCTCCAGCGCCGAATCGACCCGCTTGGCGATTTCGGCCTTGGACAGCCCGAGAATCTGCAACGGCAACGCGACGTTGTTAAACACCGTGCGATCGAACAGCAACTGATGGTTCTGGAACACCACGCCGATCTGCCGACGCAGGAACGGAATCTGCGCATTGCTGATGGTGCTCAGGTCTTGCCCGGCGAGCAGCAGCTTGCCGCTGCTCGGACGCTCCATCGCCAGCAACAGGCGCAACAACGTGGATTTACCGGCACCAGAATGGCCGGTCACAAACAAGAACTCGCCACGACGGACTCGAAAGCTCAGCTCATGCAAGCCGACGTGACCGTTCGGGTAGCGTTTACCGACCTGTTCGAAACGAATCATGAACGCTCCCGCTCGGCAAAGAGTGCCTGGACAAAGGGTTCGGCTTCAAAGGTACGCAAATCGTCGATGCCTTCACCGACGCCGATATAGCGAATCGGCAGACCGAACTGCTTGGCCAGGGCGAAGATCACCCCACCTTTGGCGGTGCCGTCGAGTTTGGTCAGCGCCAGGCCGGTCAGTTCGACGGTCTGGTTGAATTGCTTGGCCTGGTTGATGGCGTTCTGACCGGTACCGGCGTCGAGTACCAGCAGCACTTCGTGCGGCGCGTCGGCGTCGAGCTTGCCGATTACGCGGCGAACCTTTTTCAGCTCTTCCATCAGATTGTCTTTGGTGTGCAGACGACCGGCGGTGTCGGCGATCAGCACGTCGATGCCACGCGCCTTGGCGGCTTGCACGGCGTCGAAGATCACCGAAGCGGAATCGGCGCCGGTGTGCTGGGCAATCACCGGGATCTTGTTGCGTTCGCCCCAGACCTGCAATTGCTCCACCGCAGCAGCGCGGAAGGTGTCACCGGCGGCCAGCATGACTTTCTTGCCTTCCAGCTGCAGTTTCTTCGCCAGTTTGCCGATGGTGGTGGTCTTGCCGGCACCGTTGACGCCGACCACAAGGATCACGAACGGCTTGTTCTGCGACACGATTTTCAGCGGCTGCTCGACCGGTTTGAGCATCGCAGCCAGTTCGGCCTGCAGGGATTTGTACAACGCATCGGCGTCGGCAAGTTCCTTGCGAGCGACTTTCTGGGTCAGGCGTTGGATGATCTGTGTAGTGGCTTCGACGCCAACGTCGGCGGTCAGCAGACGGGTTTCGAGGTCGTCGAGCAGCTCGTCATCGATGGTTTTGCGACCGAGGAACAGGCTGGCCATGCCCTCGCCAATGCTGGCGCTGGTTTTCGACAGACCTTGCTTGAGGCGGGCGAAGAAACCGGCTTTGGTTTCTTCGGTGCGCGGGGCTTCGACGGGGGCTTCGGTAACCACTTCGACCGGCAAGACCGGGGCAGCAACGACGGGGGCAGGTACTGGCTCGGGCTGTTGAACGATTGGCGCAGCAGGAGCAACAACGGCCGGAGCAACAGGCTCAGAAGCGATAGTTTCAGTGACTGGTTCTGCAACAACGGGCGCTACAAGCACCGGCACAGGCTCGCCAACCGGCTCAACCACAGGCGCCGGAGCGACCTCTGGAACAAACGCAGCAGGCGCAGGAATCTGCGGGGTGATATGCGGCGCAGCCTCTTCAACCAACGCCACCGGCTCTTCCGCCACTGGCAAGGTCAGCCATGGCTCAGCCGCCGGAGTCAGCGGCAGCTCAGCCGCCACAGGCGCTTCAGGCTCTGGTTCTGGCTCAACCGGTTGCAACACCGGCTCGGCAATCGGCAGCACAATCGGAGCCGGCTCTTCTTCTATTAAAGGAGCAGGCGCCGGGGCCGGTTCAGGAATTGCGGGCGGCTGTTCGACGACGGGTTCCTGCGGTTTCTTACGCAGCCATCCGAACAGGCTTTTCTTCTCGCCAGCCGCAGCTGGGGTCTTCTTGTCGTCGTTGGAACCAAACATGGAGGACGGCTATCTCACGGTAGCGACGCGCCATAAGGGCGCCCCGGCAAATAAATATTCGATGCAGAACAGACTGTGTTTAGCCCAGCTTGTTCACGCGCAACATTTTGTCGAGGCGCCAAAGACGCCTCAAAGGTCGATTAACACGAAGGACTGGAACGGCATCGTCGGCGAAAACGCAGAGTTTAGCTGACAAACTCAAAGCTTCTGCCGGGAACCCATACAACCTATCGACCGATCAAAGGCCTGATAGGCGTGGCCGCCAGTAAAACGGATCAGTATCCTAGCACCTCCTCGCCCGCCTAGGCTAAGACCAAGCGGGCAGCCCAACAGGTTAAAAAACGAATGAATGCTCTAGCCCGCCGCGCTGCAGGCCTGCTGTTCAGCACAGTCTGCCTGCCCCTTTCGGCCCTGGCGGCCGACCCGCAACCGACCCACGAATTCACTCTCGACAACGGCTTGAAGGTCGTCGTGCGCGAAGACCATCGCGCGCCGGTGGTGGTGTCGCAAGTCTGGTACAAGGTCGGTTCCAGCTACGAAACCCCGGGCCAGACCGGTCTGTCCCACGCGCTTGAGCACATGATGTTCAAGGGCAGCGAAAAAGTCGGCCCCGGCGAAGCCTCGCTGATCCTGCGCGACCTCGGCGCCGAAGAGAACGCTTTCACCAGCGATGACTTCACCGCTTATTACCAGGTGCTGGCGCGCGACCGTCTGGGCGTGGCCTTCGAACTGGAAGCCGATCGCATGGCCAACCTGCGCCTGCCGGCCGACGAGTTCGCCAAGGAAATCGAAGTCATCAAGGAAGAGCGCCGTCTGCGCACCGATGACAAGCCGATGTCCAAGGCTTACGAACGCTACAAGGCGATGGCTTACCCGGCCAGCGGCTACCACACGCCGACCATCGGCTGGATGGCTGACCTCGACCGGATGAAGGTTGAAGAGCTGCGCCACTGGTATCAATCCTGGTACGTGCCGAACAACGCCACATTGGTGGTCGTCGGCGACGTCACCCCGGACGAAGTCAAAACCCTCGCCCAACGCTACTTCGACCCGATCGCCAAACGCGACGTGCCACCGGCGAAACAACCGCTGGAACTGGCCGAACCCGGCGAGCGCAAGATCACTCTGCATGTGCAGACACAACTGCCTAGCCTGATGCTCGGTTTCAACGTGCCGAGCATCGCCACTGCCGAGGACAAACGCTCGGTTAACGCGCTGCGGTTGATTTCGGCGCTGCTCGATGGCGGTTACAGCGGACGCATCCCCACCCAACTGGAGCGCGGTGAAGAGCTAGTGTCCGGCGGCTCGTCGAGCTACGACGCCTACACTCGCGGCGACAGCCTGTTTACCTTGTCGGCCACGCCCAACACCCAGAAGAAAAAGACCATGGCGCAAGCCGAGGCTGGCCTGTGGAAGCTGCTGGAGCAGTTGAAAACCACTGCGCCGTCCGCCGAAGAACTGGAGCGCGTCCGCGCCCAAGTGATTGCCGGTCTGGTTTACGAACGTGATTCGATCACCAGTCAGGCCACGGCCATCGGTCAGCTTGAGACCGTCGGCCTGTCGTGGAAACTGATGGACACCGAACTGGCCGATCTGGAAAGCGTGACCCCGCAAGACATCCAGAACGCCGCCAAGCTGTATTTCACCCGCGAACGTCTCAGCGTCGCCCACGTACTGCCACTGGAGACGACTCATGAGTGAGCGCAAAACCCCACGCTTTCTGCTGCTTGGCCTGATCGCGGTCGCCGTGATCGGCGCCACTGCTTTCTATCTGTCGCCAAGCGCTGACAGCAAGGCGAGCGATGCACTGGACAACGCCAAGTCCACGCAAAAGCTGCAATCGCTGGCCGAACTCGACGGCAAGGCCCCGGCCAGCCGCAAACTCGACGTGCAGACCTGGAACACCGCCGAAGGCGCCAAGGTGCTGTTCGTCGAAGCCCACGAGCTGCCGATGTTCGACATGCGCCTGATCTTCGCCGCCGGCAGCAGTCAGGACGGCAATGCGCCGGGTCTGGCGGTGCTGACCAACGCGATGCTCAATGAAGGCGTGGCTGGCAAGGATGTCGGTGCAATCGCCCAGGGTTTCGAAGGCCTCGGTGCGGATTTCGGCAATGGCGCTTTCAAGGACATGGCATTGGCTTCGCTGCGCAGTCTGAGCGCCGCTGAGCAGCGCGAACCGGCATTGAAGCTGTTCTCGGAAGTCGTCGGCAAACCGACCTTCCCTGCCGACTCGTTCGCGCGTATCAAGAATCAGATGCTCGCCGGCTTCGAATACCAGAAACAGAACCCCGGCAAACTTGCCAGCCTGGAGCTGATGAAGCGCCTGTACGGGGATCACCCGTACGCGCATTCGAGCGACGGCAACGAGCAGAGCGTACCGAAGATCACCCTTGCGCAACTGCGTGAATTCCACGCCAAGGCCTACGCTGCCGGCAACGTGGTGATCGCGCTGGTCGGTGACCTGTCCCGCGCTGACGCCGAGGCGATTGCCAATCAGGTTTCCGCTGCCCTGCCGAAAGGCCCGGCAATGGCGAAGATCGCCCAGCCACAGGAACCGCAAGCCAGTGTCGGTCATATCGAGTTCCCATCGAAGCAGAGCAACCTGATGATCGCGCAGTTGGGCATCGACCGCGATGACCCGGACTACGCGGCATTGTCGATGGGCAACCAGATCCTCGGCGGCGGGGGTTTCGGCACCCGGTTGATGAGCGAAGTTCGCGAGAAACGCGGGCTGGCCTATGGCGTGTATTCCGGCTTCAGCCCGATGCAGGTTCGCGGCCCGTTCCTGATCAACCTGCAGACCCGCGCCGAAATGAGCGAAGGCACGCTGAAGCTGGTGCAGGACGTGCTTGCCGACTACCTGAAAACCGGTCCGACCCAGAAAGAACTCGACGACGCCAAACGCGAACTGGCCGGCAGCTTCCCGCTGTCCACCGCGAGCAACGCCGACATTGTTGGCCAACTTGGCGCCATGGGCTTCTATAATCTGCCGTTGAGCTACCTGGATGACTTCATGCGTCAGTCCCAGAGCCTGACCGTGGAACAAGTCCGCGACGCTCTGAACAAACATTTGAGCACGGACAAAATGGTCATCGTCACCGCTGGCCCGACCGTGCCGCAAAAGCCGTTACCGGCCCCATCTGATAAACCTGCCGAGCAACCGCTCGGGGTTCCGGAGCATTAATGGCTACTCGTCCGAAAAAACCTGTTCACAACGTGCACAACGGCGTGAATCAACTGCGCATCATTGGTGGTGAATGGGGCAGCCGCAAGCTGAGCTTCCCTGACGCGCCGGGGCTGCGCCCAACGCCGGACCGCGTGCGTGAGACGCTGTTCAACTGGCTCGCGCCTTACGTGGAGGGCGCCAAGGTATTCGATCCGTTCGCCGGCAGCGGCGCGCTGTTTCTCGAAGCACTGTCCCGTGGCGCCGCCATGGGCCAGGCGCTGGACGCCAGTAACATCGCGGTCTCCAGCCTCAAGGAGCATCTTGGCACCCTGCGCTGCACCAACGGTCAGGTACAGACCGCCGACGCCCTGCGCTATCTGGAAACGCAAACTGCCACCGCGTATGACCTGGTGTTCCTTGACCCGCCGTTCAACCAGAACCTGCTGCCCGCCGTGTGCGCACTGCTCGAAGAGCGTCAGTGGCTGGCCGACGATGCCTGGGTCTACACCGAAAGCGAAACCGCACCTTCGACCCTCGGTTTGCCAGGCAACTGGCGCCTGCACCGCGAGCAGAAATCCGGTCGCGTTTATTACTCGTTGTGGCAGCGCAGCGCCTGAGCTCTGGGCTCATGGGCGCTGACGTGCGATAGATAGATACCGCACGCAGCCCTTCAAATCTCGCCACAGTGGCTAGCACAATTTGCGCTAACCACTGAGGACGATTCACGTATGGACACGCTATGCAGCCGGATGCTGCTTTTTCTTTGCCTGGCGCCATTGATGACGCTGGCCTCCCCGCCCCCGCCGACTCATCAATTCACTCTGCAAAATGGCCTGAAAGTGCTTGTGCGCGAAGACCATCGCGCGCCATTGGCAACCTCGCAACTGCGGTTCCAGGTTGGCTCTGCCGACGAGGCGCCGGGTCAGACCGGGCTCTCCCACGCGCTCGAGCACATGCTCTACAAAGGCAGCAGCAAAACCTGCGCAGGTGAGGCGGCGGCGATTCTTGACACGCTGGGCGCCCGACATAACGCCTCAACCTACAAAGATGCCACGGTTTACTACCAGACCCTCGCGCCAAAGTATCTGGGCGTCGCGTTCGAGCTGATGGCTGATCTGATGTCGACCGCCCACTTGCGTGATTCCGATCTGGTCCCGGAAATGGCGGTCATTCGCGAAGAGCGTCGCTTGAGGATTGACGATGATAACCATAGTCTGGCCCAAGAGCGCCTGCAGAGCGTGGCACACCTGGCAAGCAGCTATCGCACACCGATTATCGGCTGGATGCATGACTTGCACCGGTTAAACGCCGAAAACCTGCGCAAGTGGTATCACCTCCACTACGTACCCGGTAACGCCACGCTGGTCGTCGTCGGTGATGTGACAGTAGACCAGGTCAAGACGCTCGCAGAGCGCTACTTCGGCCCGCTCGCCACGCGGCCGGCTCCCCGATTATTGCGACCCACCGAGCTGGCAGCGCCGGGTGAACGCAAGTTGAAGCTTTACCTTCCTGTGCCCGCGCCTCAACTGATCCTGGCCTTTAATGTGCCAGGGCTGGTCACCGCTCAAAACCCGCGATCAGCACACGCACTACGTCTGCTCAACATATTGCTGGGCGGTACGAACAGTTCACCTCTGCAAAAACGCCTGCGTTACGCTGATCAGGTTTTCAGCGAGATCGACACCTCGTATGCCTACCTGACCCGAGGTGACTCGCTACTGACAGTGACAGCCGTACTTGCCGGTACCCATGCCAATGATATCGACGCTGCCGAGGCGCGGATCTGGAAAATCATCGAAGAACTGCGAACCACTGCACCTGCTCCCGAGGAGCTGGAACGCGCGCGAACTCAGTTGATTGCCAAGCAAGTGTATGCGCAAGACTCCATCATGGCTCAGGCCAACAGGCTGGCCACACTTGAAAGTATTGGCCTGTCATGGCAATCGATGGATCGGGATGCCGACGAACTCGCACAGGTGACACCCACTGATATCCAACAGGCTGCCGAGCGCTATCTGACACGAGAGCGTGTGAGCGTCGCCCATGTATTGAAGAAGGTGGCACCATGATTAGCTACCTTCGTCGACCATGGCGCGTTTGCCTTGTGCTCGGACTAATCGCCTGCCTGACCTGCGCCCGGACATTGGCATCCACGGTCTCCATTACGCCGGCAAACTTCCCCACGCCGCGCCTGGAATCATTGAAAGAGCTGACACCTGAGCCCATAACGCCACGGGCGACGTCAATCAAGGGCTGGAAAACGCAGACCGGCACCAAAGTGCTGTTCATCCGCACCACAGAGCTGCCGATGTTCGATCTGCAAGTCAGCTTCACTGCCGGCAGCGCCCGGGACAGCAGCCTGCCGGGACTCGCCGCAACGACGCTGAGGATGCTTATTGAAGGCGTGCCGGGTAAAGACTTTCCCGCGATTGTCCAGACATTCGATGATCTCGGTGCGCAGCTTGATTTGAGCATTGAGCATGAACGCGTCACGCTGTCGTTGCGCAGCTTGAGCAATGCACAGAAAAGTGCACCGGCACTGCAGTTGATTACGCAGATGCTCGGCGAATCGCTGTTGACCGACGACGCGTTGAAGAAGGTCAAAAAAGCACTAAAAGACCGTATCGCCAGCGCATCCCGGGACGATGACAAACTGGCGGAGGACCTGGTCAGGAAACTGCTGGCCCCGAACAGTCCCTACTCAGTGCCGCTCTATGGCACGAATGAGGGTCTGACAGCGATAACACGCACAGACGTGGAGCAATTTCACCAGCGCTTCTATACCGCCAGTCAGGCACAAATCACTTTGGTGGGGGATTTGACGCTGGCACAGGCCAAGACGATCAGTCTGCAAATCAGCAATGCCCTGCCGGTCATGCCTATGGGCGGCACTCCCCCACCGCCTATGCCTGTGCAAACAGCGGACGGCACCGACCTGACCCGTCATGAGGAACGGCCACTGACCCAGACCCATCTGAAGCTTGCCCAGCGCAGCGTGTCGCGCCAGCACCCGGACTATGCAGCGTTGTACGTGGCCAATCTGATTTTTGGTGGCACACCCAGCAGTCGACTGATGAGTGAACTGCGGGAAAAGCGCGGGCTGGTGTACAACGTACACGCAGAAAACTCCAATTGGGCCACGGCAGGCGTGATGACCATTTCCCTGCAGGTCAGTCCGTCACTGAGCCAGGCGACGCTGGCATTGACCCGGTCAATGTTCAGTGACTATCTGCGCGACGGGCCGACACAGCAGGAGCTCGACCAGATCAAGATTCGGTTGGCCAACAGTCGCGCCCTGCAGAGCGCCAGCAACGGACAAATACTCGCCCGACTGGAGGCAATCAACCAACATGACCTGCCACTCGACCTTGATTACACCGTGCAACAGATACAGCGTCTGACGCTCAAGCAAGTCCACGAAGCAATGAAGCGACACTTGTCCGCCGATCGCTGGCGCGTCGCAACGGTGGGGGCGACTGTCGTTCAGCAGCCATTGCCGGAGCCACCGCTCGCACCGTCCAGCACCTCATTGCCGAGCATGTGTCGCGCCGAGGCAGCGCTGTAACCTGAGCACAAATCCGCTCGCGCGTATTACGGTTGCTACAACGCAGTGCTGCAATATCAGCTTAACAAAACGCCTGGGCCGGCCTTACTGCGTGTCCAGGTAGTTTTTGCCGACATTTCTCGAACAACAACACTTCGAAGTTCGCGTTATTCAGTTTGGTTCAACGATAGCTTGAAGGGGCAATCAAAGACCATCGCCCGGCTGGTCACCAATGGTTGCCCATGGCAATTAATGGACCTTGACGTTCCGCCGCTGAGAGAGCTGACCCCTGCTGATATTCAGGGTGCCGCGAAGGCGTTCCTTAACCGTGAACGGGCAAGCGTCGGGCGCTCTTACCCTGTCGAGAAATAAAGCGTCGACACAGGCGCAAGAATCCGCCGAAAATCTACTGGGCCGAACGCTCGGACCCAGCAAGAATTTCGGCGGATATACCATTCGTATGCAGGTGTAATAGATCGCCTGCCTAACACTCAACACACCCCGCATCGTTGAATTTGAAGTATCAGGTTCCTTGTTTAAGGGAATCCACTTTCACCTATTACCGTCGCGAACTATAAAACTCATACAACTAGCAGCCCGACTTTCAAACCATCCAATACAGCATTACTCCGCCTGTTATTTAATCGCTACCATCGACCCTCCACCTACCGCACGGGCTTATTACTCACTGCAACAACGAGGCTCTGCAACATTTCTTCAAGGTATATCCGGACAGGTTAATTCCCAGCCCGGCCGGACATCACATCAAACTCACTCAAATAGTAATACATGAAGATTAACGCGAACTTCCATTTGCAGTTCATTGTGTCTAAGCGAAATAACTCGCTTAAACATTACGGACTATTCACGGATGAATGTAACAACTGAATCACCCTCCAAGGCAACTCATGTATTCACACTCGACAATGGTTTGAAGGTCGTCGTGCGCGAAGATCATCGTTCGCCGGTAGTAGCCTCCCAGGTTTGGTATAAAGTCGGCTCAAGCTACGAAGCGCCGGGGCAGACAGGCTTGTCCCACGTCCTGGAGCACATGATGTTCAAGGGCAGCAAGACACTCGGCCCAGACGAAGCTTCGCAGATACTGCGCAACCTTGGCGCAGAAGCAAACGCATATACCGACGCCGATTTCACCGTTTATCACCAGGTACTGGCGCGCGACCATCTGGGCGTGGCTCTGGAACTGGAAGCAGACCGCATGGCCGGCCTGCGTCTGCAGGCAGACGTGTTCGCCCGCGAGATCGAAGTCGTCAAGGAAGAACGTCGTTTGAGTACTGACGATGTTCCGTTCGCCAAGGCCTACGAACTTTTCGCGGCCATGGCCTACCCGGCCAGTGGATACCACACGCCCACTATCGGCTGGATGGCTGACCTTGACCGTATGACGGTCGAAGATCTGCGTGGCTGGTATCAATCCTGGTACATGCCCAACAATGCCATATTGGTTGTGGTCGGCGACGTGACGCTGGATGAAGTCAAAACCCTGGCCCAGCGTTACTTCGGTCCGATTGCCCGACGCAACGTGCCGCCAGCGAAAATCCCCTTGGAGCTTGCCGAACCTGGCGAACGTCAGCTCACCCTGCACGTGCAGACCCAATTTCCAAGCCTGATACTGGGCTTCAACGTTCCGAGTATCGTCACCGCTCAAGACAAGCGCGCGGTCACCGCATTGCGCCTGATCTTAGACCTTCTCTCCCTTGGACTCAGCAGCCGTATTCAGAGCCAACTGGTTCGTGGCGAAGAGTTGATTTCCTCCGGATCCGTCAGCTACGACGCTAATAGCCGTGGCGACAGCCTGTTCACCCTGACGGTTACGCCGAACGTTCTGAAAAACAGAACTGTGGCACAAGTCGAAGCCGGCTTGTGGAGGCTGCTCGATGAGCTGAAAACTACCCCCCCGTCCACGACTGAGATTGAACGGGTGAGCGCGCAAATAATTGCGCGGGAGACCTTCCAGCGAGACTCGATTACCAGCCAGGCCCAAGCCATCGGTGTACAAGAAGGTATCGGACGTTCCTGGACGTTCATGGAATCCGATCTGCTCGCCTTGCAGAGCGTAACGCCGCAAGACATCCAGCAGGCCGCGCGCACTTATTTCACTCGCCAGCGCCTTAGTATCGGGCACGTGTTACCTATGCACGCAAAATCTGAAAGTACCTCTGAAACTACTGTTCCAACCACACCTGAAATCACTCCCGGCGACAACTCCAATCCCGACCGTACATTGCAGTCATTGGCGGAACTCGAAGGAAAGGTCCCGAGCAGTCGCACGCTCGACGTGCAGACTTGGAACACTGTCGAAGGCGCCAAGGTGATGTTTCTCGCGGCTCCCGAACTGCCAATGTTCGACCTGAAGCTGACCTTCGCCGCAGGCAGTAGCCGTGATGGCGATGCTGGCGGCTTGGCGATACTGACTAACGGCTTACTCAACGAAGGAGTGGCGGATAAGGATGCTGGCCAAATCGCTGACGTTTTTGAAAGCGTGGGTGCTTCGTTCAAAAACGGCGTTGAAAACGACACAGCCGTTGTCTCGCTTCGCAGCCTGAGCGCGCTGGATAAACGCGAACCCGTCCTGGCAATGTTTGCAGAACTCACAGGAAAACCGACTTTCCCGGACGATGCGGTTCTGCACATCAAGGATCAGGTACTCGCTCGCGTCAACTACTTCAAACAGAACCCTGACGCACAGGCCAACGCAGAACTTCTCAAACGTGTATATGGCAATCACCCCTACACGACATCCAAATACGGTACTGCGCAATCCGTTGCTGCGATCACACGATCGCAAATCAAGGCGTTTCATGAGAAAGCTTACGCTGCGGGTAATGTGGTGATTGCGCTGGTGGGCGATCTCTCCCGCGAGGACGCCGAAGCGATTGCAGCACAAGTTTCTTCCTCATTGCCAAAGGGCCCGGCTCTGACAAAAATCGAACAACCTGTTCAACACGAGGCCAGCACCGTCCACCTCGAGTTTCCAACCAAACAGACCATCCTGCGTCTCTCGCAGCTGGGCGTCGAGCGCGACGATCCGGACTATGCTGCGGTGGTGATGGGCAACTGGATACTTGGCAGTGGTCCAGGTAGTCGATTGACCACTGAGGTACGTGAGAGGCGTGGTCTGACTTACGATGTAAGGTCATCGCTGGAACTGTTGCAGGTGCGCGGTCGGTTCTTGATCGAATTGAAAACACGCGCCGACGTTAGCGAGGCTACGCTGCAACTGGTGAAGGACGTGATCGCCAGCTTCCTGGAAAACGGCCCAACCGAGAAAGAACTCGCCGAGGTCAAGCGCGAACGGACAGGACGGCTCCTGCGGTCCGCTGCCAGCAATGCCAGCATTGTCAACAAACTCGCCGGCATTGGATTCCGAAACGGGTCTTTGAGCGAAGATGAGGACTTCATTCGGCAGATCCAGAGTTTAACGGTCGAGCAAGTCAAAACCGCGATGAACAAGCACCTGAGTCTGGATGAAATGGTCATCGTGACCGCTGGCCCGACCGTGCCGCAAAAGCCATTGCCGGCCCCCATTGCCGAGCCTGCCGCGCAATAAATCGGAGATCCGCTGGTAATGGCTGACTAATAAGGCTTGCGCGACCTGTCATGGCGTCAGACGACGGTTAGACCCGGAACACGTGTCGCGCAGACACGAGCTTTGTGGCAAGTTAGGTTTTCATTGAATTTGGCAGTCGCAATAGCGCGCCTGCCGTTTCATGCATCATTCTTACGAGATTTGCCGTGCGCGCATTTACCCCTTCCATCGGTCCCGATTTCCGCTTTACGCCCGCCTTCGGTCTCGGCAACCCGCACCTGCAAACCTTGTGGGGACCGCTCTGGCGCAAAACCACCCACCTGGACCGCGAACGTGAACGCTTGTGGCTTGCAGACGGCGACTTCCTCGATCTGGACTGGCATGGCCCGCACACCGCCGATGCGCCATTGGTGCTGGTGTTGCACGGCCTGACCGGTTCGTCCAATTCGCCTTATGTCGCCGGCCTGCAAAAAGTGCTGGGAGCTCAAGGCTGGGCCAGTGTCGCGCTGAACTGGCGCGGCTGTTCGGGCGAGCCGAATCTGCTATCGCGCAGTTACCACTCCGGTGCCAGCGAAGACCTCGCCGAAGCCATTCGGCACCTGCGCGCCAAGCGACCGATGGCACCGCTGTATGCCGTCGGTTATTCCCTGGGCGGTAATGTGCTGCTCAAGCACTTGGGCGAAACCGGCAGCGCCAGCGGCGTACTCGGTGCCGTGGCGGTGTCGGTACCGTTTCGGCTCGATCAATGCGCCGACCGTATCGGCCAGGGTTTTTCGAAGATCTATCAGGCGCATTTCATGCGTGAGATGGTCGGCTACATCAAGAACAAGCAACGGCAGTTTCAGCACGATGGCCGCGAGGACAGCCTGGCGGAGCTGGCCGCGCTCGGCTCACTGGAAAACATGCGCACGTTCTGGGATTTCGATGGCCGGGTGACGGCGCCGCTGCACGGATTTACCGATGCGCACGATTACTACCGCCGTGCATCCAGCCGCTATTTTCTCGGTGAGATTCGTACGCCGACCCTAATCATTCAGGCAGCGGACGATCCTTTCGTCTTCCCGCACAGCTTGCCGAGCGTTGAAGAGTTGTCTGCCTGCACGCAATTCGAATTGCAGCCCAAAGGCGGACATGTCGGTTTCGTCGACGGCTCATTGCGTCAGCCGGGCTACTACCTCGAACGTCGCATCCCGCAATGGCTGGCACGCCTGACGGCTTGAACGATCAGGGCGATACTCTTACCTGACGCCATCGCCAGCAGGCTCGCTCCCAAAAGGGGGGTTATTCGCCAGTGGCGATACCGCGCGAAGGCTCGTTGATCCACTCGCTCCACGACCCGGCATACAGCGAACCCAACGGGTACCCCGCCAGACACAGCGCAAACAGGTTGTGACACGCCGTCACGCCTGAGCCGCAATAGGCAACCAGTTCGGACGGTGAACGCTCGCCAAGCTTCGCGGCAAAGCGCTGTTTGAGCTGATCGGCCGGCAGGAAGCGCCCATCACTGCCCAGGTTGTCGGTAAACGCCGCGCATTGTGCGCCGTGGATGTGTCCGGCAATCGGGTCGATAGGTTCCACTTCGCCCTTGAAACGCGGCAAGGCCCGCGCATCGATCAGGGTCAACGCGGGTTGACCGAGGCGTTGCTGCAATTGCTCGGCATTGAGCAGCAGGCTCATGTCCGGCTGACCGCTGAAATGACCAGGCGTTAGCGTCGGCGCATCCAGACTCAGCGGCAGACCCGCCGCATGCCAGGCCTTGAGCCCGCCATCGAGAATGAACACGCCCTCGCGCTTGCCCAGCCATGCCAGCAACCACCATGCGCGCGCCGCGTAGGCACCGGGGCCGTCGTCATACAAAACCACGTCGCTGTCGGCATTGATGCCCCAGGCTTGCAGGCGCTCGACCAGCGCTGTCGGCTCGGGCAAAGGATGACGTCCGGTCACGCCTTTGACCACTTTGCCACTGAGGTCGCGCTCCAGATCAGCGAAACTCGCCCCGGCAATGTGCCCTTCGGCGTAGCTGCGCTGACCGTAATCCGGGTCTTCGAGGGCAAAACGACAATCGAGAATCACCAGCCCCGATTGCTCCTTGCGGGCATCCAGTGCGTTGGGACTGATCAGTTGCGCAATCGGCATAACGGGCTCCTGTGAATTCAACGAAACGGTTTACTTCACGTCATCGAGGGCCTGGGCCAGCGGCACGTAGAATTCCTCGAACAACGCATTGACCTCTTCACGTGCCTGTTCGGTGACAAACCCGGCCTCCAGTACCAGCACCTGGTACACGCCACGCTTGATGGCTTGCTCGCTGAGGTGGTTGGAGTTTTCCCGGGTGGTGCACAAAAAACGCACCCAGGACGTCAGGATGATCCAGGCATTGAGGGTCAGGGATTCGATCTGCACGCGGTCCATGTCGAGGATCCCGGCGGCAACAAAACCTTCGTAGATCGCCCCGCCCTGGATCAAGCAGCGCTGGGAAAAACGCCGATAGCGCGCGGCCAGCTCCGGATCGCTGTCGAGCAGATGTTCGAGGTCGCGGTGCAGAAAGCGATATCGCCACATCGCCGAGAGCAGCTCTTTGAGATAGAAGCGCTTGTCTTCCACCGTCGCGGCGCGCCCCTGCGGCGGGCGCAGGAAGCTGTCGACAAGGCTCTCGTACTCACTGAACAACACGGCGATGATCGCCTGCTTGTTGGGGAAGTGGTAGTAGAGATTGCCCGGAGAAATCTCCATATGGGCAGCAATGTGATTGGTGCTGATGCTGCGCTCGCCCTGCTGATTGAACAGTTCGAGGCTGTTCAGCACGATACGCTCGCTGGTTTTTATTCGTGGGGCCATGGCTTGGGCTTTAATTCAGAGTGCGTTGAGGGGCATATTACGACCTAACCGGAAATGGATAAAACACTGCTGTGCATGGAAGTCATTTGACTTTATAGAGCATAGACTCTAAAAAGTGCCTCATTACAATAAAATCCGGAGCCAACAATGACTGCCGATATTGCCTACCTGCAAACGCTACAAGAGCCACTGCAAGCACTTGATCGGCAGTTCGATGCGCAACGGGCCGCGTACGCCGCCAATCCGATGCCACCTGCTGCCCAGCGTCAGCAATGGCTCAAGGCCCTGCGCGATTTGCTCAGCAACGAGCGTCAGGCCTTGATCGAGGCAATCAGTGCCGATTTCAGCCATCGCAGCGCCGATGAAACGCTGCTTGCCGAATTGATGCCAAGCCTGCATGGCATTCACTACGCCAGCCGTCACCTCAATGGCTGGATGAAGCCTTCGCGGCGCAAGGTCGGCATGGCTTTTCAGCCAGCCTCGGCGAAAGTTGTCTACCAGCCACTGGGCGTGATCGGCGTCATCGTGCCGTGGAATTACCCGCTGTATCTGGCCATCGGCCCACTGGTCGGCGCGTTGGCGGCGGGCAACCGAGTGATGCTCAAACTCAGCGAGTCGACCCCCGCCACTGGCCTGTTGCTCAAGGAGCTGCTGGCGCGAATCTTCCCCGAAGATCTGGTCTGTGTGGTGCTTGGCGAAGCTGACATCGGCGTGGCGTTTTCCCGTCTGCGCTTCGATCACCTGCTGTTCACTGGCGCCACCAGCATCGGCAAGCACGTGATGCGCGCCGCCGCAGAAAATCTCACCCCCGTCACGCTGGAACTGGGCGGCAAATCCCCGGCCATCGTTTCCCGTGATGTGCCGCTCAAGGATGCCGCTGAGCGCATCGCCTTCGGCAAAACCCTCAACGCCGGGCAAACCTGTGTCGCCCCCGATTACGTGCTGGTGCCGGAAGACCGGGTCGGCGGCTTCGTCGAAGCCTATCGCCAGGCCGTACAGGGTTTTTATCCGACCCTCACCGACAACCCGGACTACACCGCGATCATCAACGAACGCCAATTGGCCCGACTCAACAGTTACGTCAGTGATGCCACCAGCAAGGGCGCGCTGCTGATTCCGCTGTTCGAGCAGGGTCAGGGCCGGCGCATGCCGCACAGTGTGTTGTTGAATGTCAGCGACGAAATGACGGTGATGCAGGATGAAATCTTCGGCCCGCTGTTGCCAATCGTGCCGTATCGAGATCTGGAGCAGGCATTCGCTTACATCAATCAGCGGCCTCGACCTCTGGCTCTTTACTACTTCGGCTACGACAAACGCGAACAGAACCGCGTGCTGCACGAAACCCATTCCGGCGGCGTGTGCCTGAACGACACGTTGCTGCATGTGGCGCAGGACGACATGCCCTTTGGCGGCATCGGCGCTTCGGGGATGGGCCATTACCATGGTCACGAAGGGTTCCTGACCTTCAGCAAAGCCAAAGGCGTGCTGATTAAACAGCGCTTCAATGCGGCCCGACTGATTTACCCGCCTTATGGAAAATCGATTCAGAAACTGATCCAGAAGCTGTTCATCCGCTAAACATTCGTCATCGCCGCCGGGTAATAAAAACAATGCACCCAAGCCTGACCGATACACCTGCACTGTCGCGCCGTGGCCTGCTGAAACTCAGCCTCGGCGCCACGGCATTCCTCGCCACCGCGGGACTCGGCGCCAGCCTCAGCGGCTGCTCGTCGAGCGTCGCGGCCAACGGTTTCATCTCGTTGCGCGACGGCGACCTGCTGTTTCTGCGCGCACTGGTTCCGGTAATGCTCGACGGCGCCGTGGCTCCCGAAAAGATGCCGGACGCGGTGGCTGGCACGCTCAAGTCGCTGGACTACAGCCTCGATCACCTGTCGCCGGAAATGCTCAAACTCACTCGACAGCTGTTCGACGTGCTGGGCATGACCGTGACGCGCGGGCCGCTCACCGGGATCTGGGGCAGTTGGGAAAACGCCACTCCCGAAGCAATGCGCAGCTTTCTCGATCGCTGGGAAAACAGCTCGTTGAGCCTGTTGCGTATGGGTCATAGCTCTTTGCAGCAGATGGTACTGATGGCCTGGTACAGCCGCGGCGAATCCTGGGCGCACTGCGGTTATCCCGGCCCGCCCACGGTCTGAACATCACGCGAAACCTGTGGGAGCGGGCTTGCCCGCGATAGCGTCAGTCGCCTCACAATCGAATTAAAAAATAATAAAGAGAGCCTGATCGATGCCCGTACCCGACCCCTTCCGCGAAGGCCTCGCCCGAGGCTGGAAAACCTACAACGGCGCGCAGTTGCCTGCCGATCTGACCCTCGAAACAGATGTCGCGATCATCGGCAGCGGCGCGGGTGGCGGTACCACCGCGGAAATCCTCAGCGCCGCCGGCTATAAAGTGCTGCTGATCGAAGAAGGCCCGCTGAAAACCAGCTCCGACTTCAAAATGCTTGAAGACGAGGCCTACAGCAGCCTCTATCAGGAAGGCATCGGCCGCATGAGCAAGGACGGCGCGATCACCATCCTGCAGGGCCGCGCGGTCGGCGGCACGACGCTGATCAACTGGACATCGAGCTTCCGCACGCCAGAGCCAACCCTCCAACACTGGGCCACCGAGCACAACGTCAGGGGCCACAGCCCTGCCGACATGGCGCCATGGTTCGAAAAAATGGAGCAGCGCCTCGGCGTCGCGCCGTGGATGGTTCCACCGAACCCCAACAACGACGTGATCCGCAAGGGCTGCGAGCAACTCGGCTACAGCTGGCACGTGATTCCGCGCAATGTGCGTGGCTGCTGGAACCTCGGCTACTGCGGTATGGGCTGCCCGACCAACGCCAAGCAATCGATGATGGTCACGACCATTCCGGCGACCCTGGAAAAGGGTGGCGAACTGCTGTACCTGGCCCGCGCGGAAAAGCTGCTGATCAACGGCGACAAAGTGACCGGCCTGCAATGCGTGGCCATGGATGAACGCTGCGTCGAGGCAACAGGACGCAAAATCACCGTCAAGGCGCGGCATTACGTTTTGGCCGGCGGTGGCATCAACAGTCCTGCCCTGCTGCTGCGCTCCGATGCGCCGGATCCGCATCAGCGAGTGGGCAAACGTACTTTTCTGCACTTGGTGAACATGTCCGCCGGACGCTTCGACGAGGTGATCAACCCTTTCTACGGAGCGCCGCAATCGATCTACTCCGACCACTTCCAATGGAAGGACGGCGTCACCGGGCCCATAGGCTACAAATTGGAAGTGCCGCCGCTGCACCCGGCGCTGGCGGCCACGCTGCTGGGCGGAATTGGCCAGGAGAGCGCGCAGCACATGGCCGATCTGCCGCACACACACGCGATGCTGGCGTTATTGCGCGACGGTTTTCACCCGGACAGCCCGGGCGGCAATGTCGAGTTGCGCGGCGACGGCTCGCCGGTGCTCGACTATCAAGTTTCGCCTTACACCTGGGAAGGCTTGCGCCGCGCGTTTCACCACATGGCCGAGATCCAGTTTGCCGGCGGTGCCAAAGCGGTGATGCCAATGCACGCCGACGCGCGTTATGTGAAGACGCTGGCCGAGGCGCGCAGCCTCATCGATGGCTTGAGCCTTGAGTTGTATCGCACACGGCTGGGCAGCGCCCACGTCATGGGCGGCTGCGCGATGGGTGAAGATCCGAAAACCGCAGTCACCGACAGCCTTGGCCGCCATCATCAACTGAGCAATCTGTCGATTCACGACGGCTCGCTATTCCCCACCAGCATTGGCGCAAATCCACAATTGTCGGTGTACGGTCTGACTGCGCAATTGGCCACTTCCCTCGCCGAACGGCTGAAAAATCCGTGAAAAAGCAGAATATTCCTATCGTCTATAGTGCTTTCTTACCCAACAGGCGACTTGGCCGACCGGGACGGCTGCGATACCATCCGACTCCCCAACGGACTCCCGCCAGGACGACGCGATGAACCGAGTGTTGTACCCAGGTACCTTCGACCCTATTACCAAGGGCCATGGCGATCTGGTCGAACGCGCCTCGCGCCTGTTCGATCACGTGATCATTGCGGTCGCCGCCAGCCCCAAGAAGAACCCGCTGTTCCCGCTGGAACAACGGGTAGAACTGGCTCGCGAGGTCACCAAACACCTGCCGAACGTGGAAGTGGTCGGTTTCGCGACGCTGCTGGCGCATTTCGCCAAAGAGCAGAACGCCAATGTCTTCCTGCGTGGTTTGCGGGCAGTGTCGGACTTCGAATACGAGTTCCAGCTGGCCAACATGAACCGCCAGTTGGCGCCGGATGTCGAGAGCCTGTTTCTCACCCCGTCCGAGCGTTACTCGTTCATTTCCTCGACGCTGGTGCGGGAAATCGCCGCGCTGGGCGGCGATATCAGCAAGTTCGTCCACCCGGCCGTGGCTGACGCCCTGACCCTACGCTTTAAAAAGTAGGAGCTGCCGAAGGCTGCGATCTTTTGATTTTGATTGCAGCCACATACAGCAGTTGATCGCACCCGCGTGCACTCCGGGCGCCAATGCGGCACAATTGCGCGCATTGGTTTATAGCGCCCGGGCCTGCCGCCCCGGCTGGAGTTAGCATGTCCCTGATCATCACCGACGATTGCATCAACTGCGACGTCTGCGAACCCGAGTGCCCGAACGCCGCCATTTCCCAAGGCGAAGAGATCTACGTGATTGACCCGAATCTGTGCACCCAGTGCGTCGGCCACTACGACGAACCGCAGTGCCAGCAGGTCTGCCCGGTGGATTGCATTCCGCTGGACGAAGCGCATCCGGAGACTGAAGAACAGTTGATGGAGAAGTACCGCCTGATCACTGGCAAGGCCTGATTTTTCAGCGCCTGTACCGACGCCATCGCGGGCAAGCCCGCTCCCACAGGGTTCTGTGGTGGAACACAAATTGTGTGAACACCAAAACCTTGTGGGAGCGGGCTTGCCCGCGATGAGGCCATCGGCAACACAGCAAAATCCGGATCAGCTCACTCGCGCTGCTCAAACCCTTCCCCGATACACCCCAGACACCGCACAAACGCCGCTCGCGCCGGATCAACCACCAACGCCTGCCCCGCATCGCCAATTCCGCCACCCAGCGCGGTAAACGGCAACGACACCACAAACGCTCCGGCACCGATCACCGTCGCCACCACCAGCAAAGGTCGGGCGATCAGCAAGTCGCCAAGCATGGCGTAGGCCGGTGGGTTCTGGATGGTGTAACGCGGATCACCGCTGCCGGTTTCCGTGGCCTGTACAGCCAGGCTGGAACACAGCAGCAGTGCGGCACAGAAGACTTGCAGGGATTTCATGGCACGATCCTTCGGGCTTGGCAGTGAGACAACTCACTATAGACCGTAGGATGTTTTCGAACGATTTGCCTCAGCTCTGACAGCGCGGGCAAAAGACGCTGGCGCGCTGGCCAAGCTTCACTTCGCGCAGACCGGTGCCGCAGACCTTGCAGTGTTCACCACCACGGCCATAGACAAACAGCTCCTGCTGGAAATACCCCGGTTGTCCGTCGCCACCGATGAAATCACGCAACGTGGTGCCGCCACGCTCGATGGCGGCGGCAAGGATGCGTTTGATCTCGATCGCCAGTTTCAGATAACGCCCCCGGGAAATGCCCCCGGCCTCACGACGCGGATCAATGCCCGCGGCGAACAGCGCTTCGGTCGCATAAATATTGCCGACCCCGACCACCACTGCGTTGTCCATGATGAACGGCTTGACCGCCATCGAGCGTCCGCGAGACAGCTTAAACAGCCGTTCGCCGTCGAACAGATCGGTCAACGGCTCCGGCCCGAGACGAATCAACAATTCGTGATTGAGCGGGTCGGAACTCCACAGCATCGCGCCGAAACGCCGTGGATCGGTGTAGCGCAGGGCCAGACCGGATTCCAGTTCGATATCGACATGCTCATGCTTGAGCGCCGGCAACCCGACTTCGACCAGGCGCAAATTACCCGACATGCCCAGATGGCTGATCAACGTGCCGACTTCGGCGTTGATCAGCAGATACTTGGCCCGCCGTTCCACCAGCACGATGCGCTGGCCCGACAGGCGCACATCGAGGTCTTCAGGGATCGGCCAGCGCAGCCGGCGGTCGCGCACGATCACTCGGCTGACGCGCTGGCCTTCCAGATGCGGAGCAATGCCCCGGCGGGTGGTTTCGACTTCCGGCAGTTCAGGCATGGCGTCCTCGAATCAATGCGCGCCTAAGTCGCGGATCGTTTGTTTGAGGGTTTCGAAGTCGTATTCCGACAGGCCGACGTAATCAAGCACCAGCGGGCCGACCGCGTTCCATTCGAAATCTTCGGTCTGGTTGCCCAGTACCCGATAGGACGCGCAGATGTGCTCGGCCATCTTGAGGATCGCCAACAGGTTCTTCAGTTGACTGTTGCGCGAGGACTCGTCGCTGAATATCGCCAGCGCGTTGTGGTGATTGGCGATTGCCGCACTGACGTGTTCCGGCAGGCGCCAGGACTTGGCCGTGTAGTAGCCGACCACGGCGTGGTTGGTGTTGAACTCGTTGTTTTCGGTGTCCACCACCCGGCATTCGGCGCTGGCATGGGCGTAGGCCTTTTCCAGAACCGACATGTAATTGGGAAAGCGCTGCAGCATCAACGGCACGCCGCAATCGTGGAACAGACCCAATGCGTAGGCTTCGTCGCCGGCCTGAGTGCCAATGCGCTTGGCCAGGGTCAGACACGTCATCGCCACATCCTGGGCGGTGTCCCAGAAACGGTTGAGCGTGACGATGGTGTCATCGTTCATCTCGCCCTTGATCGACTGCGCGTTGATCAGGTTGATGATCGAACGACTGCCCAACAGGTTCACCGCACGCTGGATCGAAGTGATCTTGTTGCTCAAACCGTAATACGGCGAGTTGACGATTTTCAGCAGCGAGCCGGACAAACCCGGATCCTGGGCGATCAGCTTGGCGATCACCTCCAGGTCCGGGTCAGGCATGTACTGCTCCATTTGCAGATCCACCATGATCTGCGGCTGCGCGGGCACGCTGATGCCTTGCAGGGATTGTTGAATCTGTTCGGCGGTCAGCTCTTGGGACATAAGTACACACTCTGGGACAGGCGGCGATTCTAACCTCTAAAAACCGCAGGACGACACACCAGTGGGCAATTGTCAGGAACTTTCATTCAAGCGCCGGCTTCGGACTCTGTAATGCCCAACGGATCACTTCGATCCCACTGGGCGGCAAATTCCCACAGACTCAGGAGCTTATCGATGGCTACGCAACTCAACGGCAAGCGCGTCGCTTTTTTGGTAACCGATGGTTTCGAACAGGTTGAATTGACAGGTCCCAAGCAAGCGCTCGAACAGGCCGGCGCTCAGGTCGATATCCTCTCGGCCGAAGAAGGCACGGTCAAAGGCTGGAACCATGACAAACCGGCGGATGACTTCAAGGTCGACCAGACCTTCCAGGCCGCCAGCAGCGAGCAATATGACGCCATCGTATTGCCCGGCGGCGTACAGAACTCCGACACCATCCGCATCGACCAGGATGCCCAGCACCTGGTCAAGACAGGCACCTCGGCCGGCAAACCGATTGCGGTGATCTGCCATGGCGGATGGCTGTTGATTTCGGCGGGGTTGGTCAATGGCAAGACCATGACCAGCTACAAGACGCTCAAAGACGATCTGGTGAATGCCGGCGCCAACTGGGTCGATCAGGAAGTAGTCAGAGACGGCCACTTGATCAGCAGTCGTCAGCCGGATGATATTCCGGCGTTTAGTCGTGAGTTGATCGACGCGCTGTCGGCCTGATACTGGAGGGCTACAGGGGTTTCTGTGGTGAGGGGATTCATCCCCGATGGGCGGCGGCGCTGCCCTGAATCGACTTACAAGTTGTATCAGGGAACCGAGTTATCTGGTTTTGCGACTGCTGCGCAGCCGATCGGGGATAAATCCCCTCGCCACAGAAGGTCTCACTACCACAGCAGCCCGGATTGACTCCCAGGCCATATGTCCATTCGCGGGCCAATCACCGGGCCCAACACGCTATACTCCCGCTCTTTTTTCCGGAGCGACGTCATGTCCCTGCCTAGCCTGCGCCTCAAAGCCAATGCCGACCGTCGCCTGCGCAACGGCCACTTGTGGGTCTACAGCAACGAAATCGATGTGGCGGCCACGCCACTGCACGGCTTCAAAGCCGGCGATCAAGCGATCCTCGAAGCTGCCGGCGGCAAGCCGCTGGGCATCGTCGCGATGAGCCCGAACAACCTGATCTGCGCCCGTCTGGTGTCCCGCGACATCAAGGTGCAACTGGACAAATCCCTGCTGGTGCATCGCCTCAACGTAGCGCTGTCGCTGCGCGATCGCCTGTTCGACAAGCCGTTCTACCGTCTGGTGTACGGTGACTCCGACCTGCTGCCAGGTCTGGTCGTTGACCGTTTTGGCGACATCCTCGTGGTGCAGATCGCCTCGGCGACCATGGAAGCGCATAAAGATGACGTGATCGCCGCACTGACCCAAGTGCTCAAGCCAAGCGGCATTCTGTTCAAGAACGATTCCGCTGCGCGTGACGCCGAAGGCCTCAACCGCTACGTCGAAACCGTGTTCGGTCTGGTACCGGAATGGGTCGCACTGGAAGAGAACGGCGTGAAGTTCGAAGCGCCGGTCATTCAGGGGCAGAAAACCGGCTGGTTCTATGACCACCGCATGAACCGCGCACGCCTGGCGCCATACGCCAAAGGCAAACGTGTACTCGACCTCTATAGCTACATCGGTGGGTGGGGCGTGCAGGCTGCCGCATTCGGCGCCAGCGAAGTGTTCTGCGTCGATGCTTCGGCCTTCGCCCTTGATGGTGTCGAGCGCAACGCTGCACTGAACGGCTTTGCCGACAAGATGACCTGCATCGAAGGCGATGTCTTTGAAGCCTTGAAAGAACTGAAGGCCAGCGAAGAACGCTTCGACGTGATCGTGGCCGACCCGCCAGCGTTCATCAAACGCAAGAAAGACATGAAGAACGGCGAAGGTGCGTACCGTCGCCTGAACGAGCAAGCCATGCGCCTGCTCAACAAGGACGGCATCCTGGTCAGTGCTTCGTGCTCGATGCACCTGCCGGAAGACGATCTGCAGAACATCCTGCTTACCAGCGCCCGCCACCTGGATCGCAACATCCAGTTGCTGGAGCGCGGCGGTCAGGGCCCGGATCACCCGGTCCACCCGGCCATCGCCGAAACCCGCTACATCAAGAGCATCACCTGCCGCCTGCTGCCTAACAGCTGATCAATGCGGATGACGGGGAGCCTAATGGCTCCCCGTTTGCTTTACGCCTGAACCTGACGGCTTCTCAACGATTTTTTCCTTTGTTATCACGACTTCCTACACTGCCGTCCGATTGACGTGCAGGACGTTTCCTCACGTCTTTTAATTATTGAAACTTTCCCTACAAAGTTCATCACCTGCTAAAGATCGCTCCGACAAAAATACTGGAATATTCCTACTTAATATCCCCTTGCCAATAATCCATTACAAACTATTATGAAGTTGTCACCACGAGGTGACTTCAACTATCAATGAACAAGGAGTTCACATCATGAAAAACATTTCTCTGGAAACCAACAAAATCGCAAACCTGGCTTTTCTGGTTGCGCCTAAAGCCCGTTAAATAAGTCGGGACGCTGGGGAGCGCCGGTCCCTCGGCGTCCTTTCGACTTTATCCAGAGTAAATGAACCCTATGTATATCAATCCTTATTTATTTATATTGCCACGTTCACCCGGACAAATAGTCTGGAACTACAAAGATCACACCCAACATGTTCTTGATCTGAATTATACGTCACGCCTTGCCCAACTAATAAACGATCCCGAGTTGTTTGACACACACAACATCATAGACACACAACTATTAAACGCGGGCATTCTAACCGTTTCAAAAATAGACAACCTGCATTGGGGCTGGGATGAACTGTCGAAGATTTATCATATCGGCACGCAAAACATTCCCTGCGAATACACCCCACAGAATACTCAAGAGTGGTCCAGGCAATACCTGGCGCACTGCGACGAAGTGCTGGCCACCCCGTCGCCCGCCAAAAACCGTCCGCAACACGAGGTTGAGCAACATATCTGTTTGCCCGACCCGGACGAATTGAGCGACGACAGCCTGGCTAACGCGCTGCTCCAGCGAAAAACCTGTCGCTCCTTTACCGGTGCAGCGATGACGCTCAATAACGTCAGCACTTTGCTTTACCTGACTCTCGGTTACCTGCGCGAACGCGACACCGATCGGGATGACAGCATCGCCGAAGACCTTTGCGCACGGCGCAGCAGTCCCTCCGGCGGTGGCCTGAACGCATGCGAAGGTTTTCTGCTGGTGCAGAACGTCGACGACCTGTCGCCCGGGATTTATGCCTATCACCCGGACGAACACTCCATCAGTCGAGTCAATCCATTGCCGTCATCGGCACTGGGCCAGTTGCTCGGTGGCCAGCATTTCATCAACAACCTGCCGCTGGGATTGTTCATCACGGCGCGGTTTGATCGGCTTTGGTGGAAGTATGGGCACTCCCGCGCTTATCGCATGGCGTTCGTTGAGGCCGGTCACTTGTCACAAACCTTTCAACTGGTTGCCACGGCACTGGGCCTGAACACCTGGTTGACCGGCGCGTTTGCCGATGAGCAAGTCGAAACACACCTCAAACTTGAGGGAAGCGCTGAACAGCCAATATTCTTTGTCGGCTGCGGGGAAAGCGATGGACAGGCAATGTGCCAGGAAATGCGCGAACTGTTGCGCGAGGTCCAGGCATGACCGTCCTCAGCGCCGATCCGAGCGAAGCGCCGACGTCCTGGGCGCTCAAATTCACCTTGGGAGACTGGGACAGCCGAGCCTCGGTCCGCACCAGCACTCATGACTATCAGTTGCCGGACGATGTGCAGCAACAATTGGAAAGTCGTTACTGGTTTCCATCGGACTTCCTGCCCTACCTGTCGCATCCTGCCATTCAAGCAGCAGGGCGTGATGTTATGCATAGGCTGACGGCCAATCATCTGGTGCACTTTCTCGACTACACCACCCTGCTCGAACACCGCATCGTCAATCGTGCGGTAGAAGTCATCATCCACCGGGAACTGCCGGTTCATGTGCCTCAAGCAATGAAGCACGCCGCGCTGCAGCTCTATACCGACGAGGGCTATCACGCGCTGTTTTCCGATCGTCTCGCCGATCAGATCGCCGGGTTCTACGGGATCATCGAACGTCCGGCGATGCCAAAGCGGATTACGCGCATGAACGCCCTGGTCGCCCGTACTTCGGAGAAAAACCGCCCACTGGTCTGGTTTCTGCTCGGCTTCGTCTCGGAAACCATCATTGCCCGGGAGCTGCTGGATGTCTGTCGCAACAGTCTGGTGTCCAGCGTCAACGAGATGCTGCGCGATCATCTGGCCGACGAAGCCCGCCACAGCCGCTACTTCGCCGAAGTGTTCCATTACCTGTGGCTGACCTTGAACAATCGCCAGCGAACCTTCGCCTCCAGATCGCTGTTGGAGATCATCGGGATGTTCTTCGAAGCCGACGAGCGCTGGTTGCAACAGAGCCTGCGTGGAGCAGGCATCACCGACAGTGCCGTGACCGACATCATCGCCAGCGTAACGGCGCCGCAAGCCACTCGACTGCGCGCACGCTCAGGTGCCACCGCCACATTGGACGCACTGAAAAAAGCCGGTTTTTTTGCCTGGCCCACCAACCAGCAACGCTTCGCCAAGGCAGGTCTGATCGATGGATAACAGAGAATCAGTGGCAAACGCCAAACGACGCCGTGGCGCGGTCAGCCTTTTATTGGCAATGGTGCTGCTTGGCGTGTTTCCGCTGGATGTCGTGCTGCCTTCATTTCCGGCACTGGCGACGCACTTTCGCACCACACCGAGCGACATTGCGCTGTCGATCAGTCTGTTCGCCGTGGGAATCGCGTTTGCCCAGGTCTTGATCGGGCCACTGTCCGACGTGATCGGGCGCAAGGGCTTGCTGCTCGCGGGCATGATCGTGTCGATACTCGGCGCTCTTGGTTGCGTGATGACCAGCGATTACACGCTGTTTCTGATATTTCGGGTTGTGCAGGCAGTGGGCTGCGGCTGTTTCGTGCTGTCCCAGGCGCTGGTGCAGGATCTGTTCGCGGGAGAAGAGCGCGATCGCCTGCGCATCCTGATGGTCACTGCAGGCGGGATATTCATTTCAGTTTCACCGCTGGCCGGCACCTTTCTGCAGGCCACCCTTGGCTGGCGCGGCAGTTTCTGGGTATTTATTGCGCTATCGACAGTGGTACTCGTCAAAGCCTGGTTGCTTCTGGACAACATTCGTCCGGCCAGCAACGGCGAACGACTGGGTTTCATACAGTCTTACCAACGGGTGCTGGGGAGTTTCGAGTTCGTCAGCTACTGGCTGATATCAGCGTTTGCCTTCGCCTGCCACTTCTCGTTCATCGTTATTTCGCCGCTGATCTTCATGGATCAATTGCAACTTGCGCCTTATGACTTTTCGCTGATTCTGCTGATTTACGGTGTTGCCTATGTTGCCGGCGGCATCATCGCCTCCTTGCTGAGTCGACGCATCACGCCCGGCCGGCAGATCATTATCGGGCTGAGTCTGATCCTGTCGTCGGGGCTGCTGACGCTGTATCTGGCGACCAATCATGCGCTGACCCCGATGGCTGTGCTGATCCCAATGCTGATTTGTACCGCTGGCACTACCATCTCCCGGCCGGCCGCTACTTCTCGGGCCATGGGCCTGTTTCCCGATAACGCCGGTACCTCCGCCTCGGCCGGCAGCACCATCGTTTTCATTTGCGGCGGATTGATCAGCGCGCTGATAAGCCTCAGTCCTGCCAATCTGCAATTCACGCTGGGCTACAGTTTCGTGCTGCTCAGTTGCGTGGCACTGGCATTGAACAGAGGCATCAGCCGTCGAGCAAAAAACCTTCAGACCAGCGCGATCGTGCAGCCGGACAGCGATTAATCCTGCCGGTCGTCACGCAACAGGCACCGTCGGCACTGCAACAACGCTTTGCGCCATTCCCTCCAGACGCCAGCGGTGTAGAATCGCCAGATTCATCGCCATTCATCCCCCGGCGGGTTTATGAGCTCAGGCTGAGGCAAGCGGCGATCCCGCAAAGTCATCGGCAACTTCAGGACACACGGCTATTTCTGAGTGTTCCAGACGTCAATAGAAGCTCTCTCCCCTTTTGCACCTGATTAGTAAGTGATTAGCCGCCCGGAGTGCTCCATGCCAGATTATCGTTCGAAAACATCCACCCACGGCCGCAACATGGCCGGCGCCCGCGCATTGTGGCGCGCCACCGGGATGAAAGATGACGACTTCAAAAAGCCGATCATCGCCATTGCCAACTCATTCACCCAGTTCGTACCGGGCCATGTGCACCTGAAGGATCTGGGCCAGTTGGTCGCCCGTGAAATCGAACGCGCCGGTGGCGTGGCCAAGGAATTCAACACCATCGCCGTGGACGACGGCATCGCCATGGGCCACGACGGCATGCTCTATTCGCTGCCGAGCCGCGAGATCATCGCCGACTCCGTCGAGTACATGGTCAACGCCCACTGCGCCGACGCCATCGTCTGCATCTCCAACTGCGACAAGATCACCCCGGGCATGTTGATGGCTGCGTTGCGCCTGAACATTCCGGTGATTTTCGTTTCCGGCGGGCCGATGGAAGCCGGCAAGACCAAACTCGCCTCCCACGGCCTCGACCTCGTCGATGCCATGGTCATCGCCGCCGACGCCAGCGCTTCTGACGAGAAAGTCGCTGAATACGAGCGCAGCGCCTGCCCTACCTGCGGCTCGTGCTCCGGCATGTTCACCGCCAACTCGATGAACTGCCTGACTGAAGCCCTTGGTCTTGCACTGCCGGGCAACGGTTCGACCCTCGCTACCCACAGCGACCGCGAACAACTGTTCCTGCAGGCCGGCCGCACCATCGTCGAGCTGTGCAAGCGCTACTACACAGAGGACGACGAGTCGGTATTGCCGCGCAACATCGCCAATTTCAAGGCGTTCGAGAACGCGATGATGCTCGACATCGCCATGGGCGGTTCGACCAACACCATCCTGCATTTGCTGGCTGCTGCCCAGGAAGCCGAAATCGCTTTCGACCTGCGTGACATTGATCGCCTGTCGCGCATCGTGCCGCAGCTGTGCAAAGTCGCGCCGAACATCCAGAAGTACCACATGGAAGATGTGCACCGTGCCGGCGGCATCTTCAGCATCCTCGGTTCGCTGGCCCGGGGCGGCCTGCTGCACACTGACCTGCCGACCGTGCACAGCCGCAGCATGGAAGAAGCCATCGCCAAGTGGGACATCACCCAGACCACCGATGAAGCCGTGCATCACTTCTTCAAGGCGGGCCCGGCGGGCATCCCGACCCAGACTGCATTCAGCCAGTCGACGCGTTGGGAAAGCCTCGATGACGACCGTGAAAACGGCTGCATCCGTAGCTTCGAGCACGCCTATTCGAAAGAAGGTGGCCTGGCCGTGCTCTACGGCAACATCGCGCTCGATGGCTGCGTGGTGAAAACCGCTGGCGTCGACGAGTCGATCCACGTCTTTGAAGGCAACGCGAAAATCTTCGAAAGCCAGGACAGCGCCGTACGCGGCATCCTCGCCGACGAAGTGAAAAAAGGCGACATCGTCATCATTCGCTACGAAGGCCCGAAAGGTGGCCCGGGCATGCAAGAAATGCTCTACCCGACTTCGTACCTGAAATCCAAAGGACTGGGCAAAGCGTGCGCCCTGCTTACCGACGGCCGTTTCTCCGGCGGTACCTCGGGTCTGTCCATCGGCCACGCTTCGCCAGAAGCCGCGGCAGGCGGTGCGATTGGCCTGGTGCAGGATGGCGACAAGGTGCTGATCGACATTCCAAATCGCTCGATCAACCTGTTGGTCAGCGACGAAGAACTGGCCGCACGCCGGATTGAGCAGGACAAGAAAGGCTGGAAACCGGTGGAAATCCGTCCACGCAAAGTCACCACCGCCCTTAAGGCTTACGCCCTGCTGGCAACCAGTGCCGACAAAGGCGCTGTGCGTGACAAGGCGATGCTCGACGGGCTGTAAGCCTCGACAGCAAAAACAAAAATGCCCCGCCAAAGTGCGGGGCATTTTTTTGCCTGGCCGATTCAGTCGGTGACCATGACGGCCCCATCGCGGGCAAGCCCGCTCCCACAGGGATCTGTGTGACCACAAATTTGTGGTTCGCCCCGATACCTGTGGGAGCTGGCTTGCCAGCGATTGGAGCGACTCGGTATTACTGAATTTCCTCAGGCTTGACGATCACCCAGTTCTTGTCCGCCGTCACCGGCAATCCTTCCTTGGCCTGCGCCGCCGCATGCTTGGCCATCATGCCGTTGATTTGCGTCATGTACTTGTCCTTGCGGTTGATCCACAAGTGAATACCGCCCTTGGCCACGTCGACATCGTGGAACAGCATGTAGCCGTCGCTGGTGGGCGTATCGCCGCCGACCAATACCGGTTTTTTCCACTCATCGATGTAGGTCAGGATGGCTGCGTGCTTGCCGGCCATCCAGGTCGCCGGGGTCCACAGGTATGGGGTCAGTTCCAGACCAAGGTTGGCCTTCTCGTCGTATTTGCCCGCAGTGATTTGCTTACGCGCAGTGGTCAGCTCATTGGTTTCGCGGTTCTTCAGCAGCAGACTCACGCCGATGACGTTTTGCGGTTTGACGTTGTAGCCGTACTTGGGATCCGCCGCGACCATGCGTACCAGTTCTTCAGAGGCGGCGGTCATCACGTAGACCTCGATGCCGTTCTCCATCAGCTTGTTGTACAGCTCTTGCTGGCCGGTAAAGATCTTCGGCGGATTGACGTCGAGTTTCTTCACCACATCGCCTTCGTAATACGTGGCCGGCACCGGTTTGCCCGAAGCCATCAGCTCATCGACGTAGCCTTTGAGTTCCTTGAGGGTGAAGCCGGCGAACACCTGCGCCACCCACGGGTAGCAGACCATGTCGTCAACTTCGCAGAGACGATAGTAGTAACTGAACAGGCTTTCCTTGTGGTCGGCGGTGTCCTTGAACGGCATCAGTTTCAGGGAGGGGTCGAGTTTGTCGCGGGTGATCAGGCCCTTGTTTTCCATGAACGGCAACAAGGACTCTTCGAGGTCGTAGCGGTAACTGGTGTTGTCCATGTCGAACACCGCGTAGTTACCTTTGTTGGCGTTGGCCGCAATCATCGCGTCCAGCGCCTTGGCCTGATCGGCCGGCCAGTGTTTCAAGTCGGTAGCGAAGGCCTGAGTGGCCAGGCCCATCCCCACTGTCAGTGCGACAGCCAGAAATTTCGGTGCGAACTTCATCGGCGCTTTCTCCCTGATCTAAAAGCATCGACGCTAACAAATACGTGTGACAGTCCTCGTCTGTCAGCGACCGCCCCCGCCCCTGTTTGCGCCAAATGCATTGCTGTGAGCGACACACGCTTATTCCAAAAACGACGGACACCATACGTTTTCGGTATTAAATCATTAGTTTTCAAGCTGTTAGGCTTGCCGGTTCGCAGCAGCCCCGGAAGGCTGTTGGCAAAGACTTTCCTGGAGTTCTCATGAATCTACCGTTGATTCTCAACCTGCTGGTGTTCCTCGCCCTGCTCTTCGGTCTGGCGCAAACTCGCCACACCTCGTGGAGCCTGGCGAAAAAAGTCCTGCTCGCGCTGGCCCTCGGCGTGGCATTCGGCGTTGCGCTGCACAGCATTTACGGTGCCGGCAACCCGGTGCTGAAAGCTTCGATCGGCTGGTTCGATCTGGTCGGCAACGGCTACGTGCAGTTGCTGCAAATGATCGTCATCCCGCTGGTGTTCGCCTCGATCCTCAGCGCCGTGGCCCGGCTGCACAACGCGTCGTCGTTGGGCAAGATCAGCTTCCTGACCATCGGTACGCTGCTGTTCACCACCGCGATTGCGGCGCTGATCGGTATCGGCCTGACCAACCTGTTCGGCCTCACCGCCGAAGGTCTGGTCGCCGGCACGCAGGAAATGGCCCGTCTGCAAACCATTCAGACTGACTACGCCGGCAAGGTTGCCGACCTGAATGTGCCGCAACTATTGCTGTCGTTCATCCCGCAAAACCCGTTCGCCGACCTGGCCCGGGCCAAGCCGACCTCGATCATCAGTGTGGTGATCTTCGCGGCGTTCCTCGGGGTTGCCGCGCTGCAACTGCTCAAGGATGACGTCGAAAAAGGTCAGAAAGTGATCAACGCCATCGACACCCTGCAAGCCTGGGTGATGCGTCTGGTGCGTCTGGTGATGAAGCTGACCCCGTACGGCGTGCTGGCGCTGATGACCAAAGTCGTCGCCGGTTCCAACCTGCAAGACATCATCAAGCTCGGCAGTTTCGTCGTGGTCTCGTACCTCGGCCTGGGCCTGATGTTTGTTGTGCACGGCTTGCTGGTGTCGGCGGCCGGGATCAACCCGCTGCGTTTTTTCCGCAAGATCTGGCCGGTGCTGACGTTCGCGTTCACCAGTCGCTCCAGTGCAGCGAGCATTCCGCTGAGCATCGAAGCGCAGACCCGTCGTCTGGGTATTCCGCAGTCTGTGGCGAGTTTTGCTGCTTCGTTCGGTGCGACTATCGGTCAAAACGGCTGCGCAGGTCTGTACCCGGCGATGTTGGCGGTGATGGTTGCACCGACTGTCGGCATCAACCCGCTGGATCCGCTGTGGATCGCCACGCTGGTAGCGATTGTGACTCTGAGTTCGGCCGGTGTGGCGGGCGTGGGTGGCGGCGCGACGTTTGCAGCGCTGATCGTGCTGCCGGCGATGGGTTTGCCGGTGTCTTTGGTGGCGCTGCTGATTTCGGTTGAGCCGCTGATCGACATGGGTCGTACGGCGTTGAACGTGAGTGGTTCGATCACGGCGGGTGCGATTACCAGCCAGGTGATGCAGCAGACGGATAAAGAACTGCTGGATGCGGATGAGCATGCGGAGTTGGCGCAGGCTTGATGTAAAGCAAGATCAAAAGATCGCAGGCTTCGCCAGCTCCTACAGGGGAAATGCGAACACCCTGTAGGAGCTGCCGCAGGCTGCGATCTTTTAGGCCCTCTCCCAAACCTCGAAGTTGTAATCGGGCTTATCGCCCTCAGCCGGATTAACCACGTTCGACACCAGTTTCCACTGGTTCAAATCGAACTCCGGAAACCACGCATCGCCTTCCGGGCTCAGCGCCACACGGGTCAGGTACAGACGATCCGCCTGCGCCAGCCCTTGCGCATACAACTGCGCCCCGCCAATCAGCATCAGCTCATCGACGCCCTGCGCTTTCGCCCACTCTTCAGCGCGAACCACCGCCGCTTCCAGCGACGGATAAACCTCGGCACCTTCGAGCACCAGACCGGCCTGACGGCTGACCACGATGTTCAAGCGCCCCGGCAGCGGGCGACCGAGCGAGTCCCAGGTCTTGCGACCCATGATGATCGGCTTGCCCAAGGTCGTGGCCTTGAAGTATTTGAAGTCGCCCGGCAGGTGCCAGGGCATGCTGTTGTCGACGCCGATCACACGGTTTTCACCGAGGGCTGCGATCAGGCTGAGGGGGAGTGATTTAGTCATGCCGGCGAGGATACCAGAGCCTCGCTTACCCCGATAAGCGCCACAGCGGTTATGCTCTCGACTCAATTGAGCGACGGAATGGCGCGTGACAGAACTGACTCCACTGCAAAACCTCTGGCTGACTGAAACCGTGCGCCTGCGCGAAGAACACGCAGGCCCTCTGGATGATCTGGAAGCCAATCGCCTGGCCCGCGCGGCCGGTGGCGATCTGCCGAGCCGCATTCAACGCCGTGCGTTGTGGCTGGCCGAGCGTGACGGACTGACCGCAGCCCTCAAACACTGGCTGCAAGGCGCGCGTCTGGCGTTGGTGTTGCTGATGATACTGGCGATGTTGAGTGGCGCCGGTCTGGCGTTCGCCGCGCTGGGCCAGACGCCGGTCAATGTGTTCTGGGCCTTGGGCAGCCTGCTCGGGCTGAACCTGATTCTGCTTTTGAGCTGGGCGCTGGGGCTGATTTTTGCCGGCGAACACGGCGCCACCCTCGGACGACTGTGGTTGTGGCTGAGCGAAAAACTCGCCCGCGACGCCAAAGCCGCACAACTGGCGCCGGCCCTGCTGTTGATGCTGCAACGCAAAAAACTCAATCGCTGGGCGCTCGGTGCACTGGTCAACGGCCTGTGGTTGCTGGTAATGCTCAGCGCGTTGGTTCTGCTGCTGACGCTGATGGCGACGCGGCGTTACGGCTTCGTCTGGGAAACAACCATTCTCAGCGCCGATACCTTCATTCACGTCACACAGGCCCTCGGTCATCTGCCATCGTTGCTGGGGTTCAACGTGCCGACCGTAGACATGATCCGCGCCAGCGGCGACGGCGCTCTCGATATCGAAAGCGCTCGTCAGGCGTGGGCGACATGGCTGGTCGGCGTGCTGGTGGTTTATGGCGTGTTCCCGCGCCTGATGTTGGCGCTGTTGTGCTTCTGGCGCTGGAACAGCGGCAAAGCGGCACTGCATCTGGATCTGAACCTGCCCGGCTACGCCCAACTGCGCGAACGCCTGATGCCGAGCAGTGAGCGCCTCGGTGTCAACGACCCCGAGCCGGCGCAGATGCATCGCGTCGAAAGCGGCGTCAGCGAACACGCCAGCGAAGGCGCGTTGCTGGTCGCGATCGAACTCGACGAGCAGCGCCCATGGCCACCCGCGCTGCCGAAAAACGTCAGCAACGCCGGCATTCTCGACAGCCGCGAGTCGCGCCATAAACTACTCGAACAACTCAGCCGTTTTCCACCGGCGCGGCTGGCCATCGCCTGCGATCCACAGCGCTCGCCGGATCGCGGCAGCCTCGCGCTGATTGCCGAACTGGCGCGCAGCGCTGGCGCAACTCGCGTGTGGCTACTGCAACCGCCGCCCGGTGCAGCGCTGGATGCCGAACGTCTCGGCGACTGGCACATCGCGCTGCAACAGCTTGAGCTGGAGTTTGCCGACAGCGCACCGCTGAACTGGCTGGAGACCGGACATGACTGACGCCCGCAAAGCCCCGCTGAAACTGGCAGTGGTCGGCCACACCAACGTCGGCAAGACGTCGCTGTTACGCACGCTGACCCGCGATGTCGGCTTCGGCGAAGTCTCGCACCGGCCAAGCACCACGCGGCATGTCGAAGGCGCGCGGTTGTCGGTGGACGGCGAGCCGTTGCTCGACCTCTACGACACACCGGGGCTGGAAGACGCCATCGCCCTGCTGGATTTTCTCGAACGCCTGGAACGCCCCGGCGAACGCCTTGATGGCCCGGCGCGGCTGGCGCGATTTCTCGACGGCAGCGAGGCACGCCAGCGCTTCGAGCAAGAAGCCAAGGTGCTGCGACAACTGCTCGCCTCGGATGCCGGTTTGTATGTGATCGACGCTCGTGAACCGGTGTTGGCCAAATATCGCGATGAGCTGGAAGTGCTGGCCAGTTGCGGCAAGCCGCTGCTGCCGGTACTGAATTTCGTCAGCAGTGCCAACCATCGCGAGCCGGATTGGCGCGAGGCGTTGGCGCGACTGGGCCTGCATGCGCTGGTGCGTTTCGACAGCGTCGCGCCGCCGGAGGATGGCGAGCGGCGGTTGTATGAAAGCCTCGCGCTGCTGCTGGAAAATGCGCGGCCACAACTGGAACGCTTGATCGCCGATCAACAGGCTCAGCGTCTCGCACGCCAGCAAAGTGCCGCACGACTGATCGCAGAATTGCTGATCGACTGCGCCGCGTGCCGACGCAGCGTAGTCAGTGAAGCCGAGCAGGAACAGCAAGCCATCAGCGAACTGCGCAAGGCTGTGCGTCAACGCGAACAGAAGTGTGTTGAGGCGTTGCTCAAGCTGTACGCGTTTCGCCCGCAGGATGCGGCGGCCAGTGATTTGCCGTTGCTGGACGGGCGCTGGGGCGATGACCTGTTCAATCCGGAGACCTTAAAGCAGCTCGGTGTACGGGTTGGCGGCGGTATCGCTGCCGGCGCGGCGGCGGGTGCCGGGGTGGATTTGCTGGTCGGCGGGATTACCCTCGGGGCCGCAGCGCTGGCCGGTGCGATTGCCGGCGGTGCGCTGCAAACGGCGCGCAGTTATGGCAGTCGCTTGCTCGGCAAGATCAAAGGGCAACGGGAATTGACCGTGGATGACGGGGTGCTGCGGTTGTTGGCGTTGCGACAGCGGCAATTGCTGCTGGCACTTGATCAGCGCGGGCACGCGGCGATGGACGCGGTTCAGGTGGCCACACCGCAGGACAAGACTTGGCGCGAGGGCAAGTTGCCCGAGGCGCTAAGCAAGGCGCGGGCGCATCCGCAGTGGTCATCGCTCAATCCGCACGCGAAGTTGAATCAGGGGGAAAGGCAGGAGCAGATTGAGTCTCTGGCTGTAGATTTGTAGCGCTTGATCTGGCGCCATCGCGAGCAGGCTCACTCCTACAATGGATCGCGCTCATCTTGTAGGAGTGAGCCTGCTCGCGATAGCCGCAACTCAGTCTAGAGACTCAAATTGTCAGCAGCCGCGCCGCTTTCTCCTTCAATACATCCAAATCAATCACCGCCACCGCCCTCTCCTTGGCCAACTCATCCCACTGGCGCATGCGCAAACTCACCGCGCACAACGGATCCCGTTCAAATACCTCAGCTTCGGCCTCGGTCATCACCCCGCCCTGATACTCCAGCGTGCGCCGACTCGCTTCACTCAACCGATCGAAATACCCGGGCTCGCGTAACGTCAGGTAACGCTTGGCCTGCACGTGATATTCCACCAGCCGCGCCATGCGTTCGCTGAATCCGGCCTCACGCAAATAATCCGCCCCGAGCCGTTCATGGCTGACCACGCCATAACCGCCCATGTTCTCCGCGCCCTCGGCACACAAATGGCCGATGTCATGAAAGAACGCCGCCAGCACCACTTCGTCGTCGAAGCCCTCGGCGATAGCCAGTTCGGCCGCCTGGGACATGTGCTCGATCTGCGACACCGGTTCGCCGATGTAATCACGTGTGCCGAAGCGTTCATACAACCCGAACACCCTCGCCACGATTTGCTCATGACCTGCCATCAAACTTCCTCCAGCAATTGCGCCACATTGCGTTCGGCCATTGCCGGACCAACGCTCATACCGACGCCGGTGTGCATCAACGCCACACTCAAACCCGGTGCCGGGCGCAAGAACGAAAACGGCCCCGGCCCCCGAGAACCATAGACGCCCTGCCAGCGCTCGACCACTTGCACCTTGCAACCCAGGGTCTGTTCGGCCAGCTCAAGCATCCAGGTGTCGACTTGTTCGGCGTTGAACGGTGATGGGTCGCTGCCGTAATGGTGCGAGTCGCCGATGATCAACTCGCCATACGGCGTCGGGCTGATCAGCAGGTGGATGCCGTTTTCGTGCAGGTGCGGTTGCTCACGCAAAATCTGCGCTTGTACCGCCGCCGCTTCCGGCAGATCGGCGAAGGCGCCGTAGTGCACGCAGCTCAGGCCGGTGAGCAAGGCGTGTTGCAGATTCAACTCGACTTGCGGTTTGGCGCGAAGCATTTGCAGGCGACAGATTTGCGGGTCGAGCGCGGCAATCGGCTCGGCCAGCAATGTCTGATAATCGTGACCGGAGCAGACGATGATCTGCTTGGCAGTGAACGCGCCGGCCGTGCTTTGCAGGCGTCCGGGCTCGACATCGCGCACCAGCGTGGAGAATTGGAATTCGACACCGAGGTCGCGACGCAGATAGTCGATCAGCGCCGGAATGGCTTCGCGCGAGTACAGCTGTTGATCGTCCATCCCGTGTAACGCGGCGCGGTGGTGGCTGAACTGGCCGTTGTACAGATCGCGCAATGCGGCGCCGCGCAGCAAGTCGACGTTGTAACCGTGTTCAACGGCGCGGCGGCTGCAAAAGGCTTCGAGCAGATGCTCTTCGGCTTCGTTGCGGGCGAACAGGTACGAGCCGTTACGCTTGATTTGTAGCCCGGCGAGTTGTGCCCAATCGCCCCAGATGTCGCGGCTTGCCTTGGCCAATTCGAGCATTTGGCCGGGCGGTTGGCCGGTGACCAATGCCTGGCCGAAATTGCGCACCGAAGCGCCGAGTGGCGTGGCGGTGCGTTCGAATACGACGACCTTGAGACCGCGTTTGGCGGCGGCGTAGGCGTGAGAGAGGCCGAGGATGCCGGCGCCGACGATCAGCAGGTCTTTGTGTTGTGTCATCTGGATATTTCCCTGAATTCAGAACCGCTATCGCGAGCAGGCTCACTCCTACAATTGGAATGCGTTCCCATGTAGGAGTGAGCCTGCTCGCGATGAGGCCCTGTCAGATTGCGAAGATTTACTTGGCGGCGACTTTTTCGGACTTGCCGTCATAGCGCTTGCGCCACTCGGTCAGGATTTCGTCGCGGTTCTTCGAGGCCCAGGCGAAGTCGTTCTTGATCAGACGCTGCTCGTAGTCGTCCGGCAATTCGGTCTGCGGCTTGGCGATGCCCGGCTGCGCGAGGACGGCAAAGTTCTCTTTGTACAAGTCCATGGCTTCGGCGCTGGCGGAGAAGTCAGCGAGTTTCTTCGCGGCCTCTTCATGCGGCGTGCCTTTGATCACGGCGGTCGCTTCGATCTCCCAGCCCAGACCTTCCTTCGGCAGGATGATGTCCAGTGGCGCGCCCTGACGCTTCAACTGAACTGCCGGGTATTCAAAGGAAATGCCGATCGGGAATTCGCCGGCCGCGGCCAGTTTGCATGGCTTGGAACCGGAGTGAACGTACTGGCCGATGTTCTGATGCAGGCCATCCATGTAGGCCCAGCCCTGTTTCTCGCCGAAGGTTTGCAGCCAGGCGCTGACGTCGAGGAAGCCCGTGCCGGACGAGGCCGGGTTAGGCATGACGATCTTGCCTTTGTACTCAGGTTTGGTCAGGTCCTGCCAGCTCACGGGCTTGGTCAGACCCTGCTTTTCGGCCTCAATCGTGTTGAAGCAAATGGTCGCGGCCCAGACGTCCATGCCGACCCAGGCTGGCGGGTTGGCGGCGTCGCGGTAGTTCGCGCCGATCTTGCCCAGATCCTTTGGCGCGTAGCTTTGCAGCATGCCTTGCTGATCGAGAATAGCCAGGCTGGACGCCGCCAGCCCCCATACGGCGTCGGCCTGCGGACGGGCCTTTTCGGCCAGCAGTTTGGCGGTGATGATCCCGGTGGAATCGCGCACCCACTTGATCTCGACGTCCGGGTTGGCCTTTTCGAAGGCCTCCTTGTAGGTCTTCAACTGTTCGGCTTCGAGGGCGGTGTACACCGTCAACTCGGTTTTTGCCGCGAAGGCATTCAGGCTGAAAGTAGCGAGCACAGCAGCGGCCAGGGCCATAGGCTTGAACATGATCGGTATCCTGTCTTTGAGTTGAGGGTGTAAGTCAGTGACCGGGCGCGGTTTGCCGCCAGGCCTGGGAGCGGCGCAACAAGCCGCGCGAAGCCCACGCCAGCAGCAAGGACACGCCCGCCGAGGTGAACAGAATCAGGGTCGACATCGCCGCCGCGCCGCCGACGTTGCCGGCGTCATCCATGTTCAGCACCGCCACCGCTGCGAGGATGGTGTCGGGGCTGTAGAGGAAGATCGCGGCGGACACGGTGGTCATCGCCGAGACGAACAGGTAGCGCACGATGTCCAGCAACGCCGGCAGGCAGATCGGCACGGTCACGCGCAGGTAATGCCGGTACAGCGGCGCCTTGAGCGACAGCGCGGCGGCTTCGAACTCGGCGTCGAGTTGGCGCAGCGCGGTGGTCGCGGTCATTTGTGCGGTGGTCAAATAGTGAGCGATGGTGCAGACGATCAGCAGCGTCATCGTCCCGTAGAGCACGTGCAGTGGATTGCCGGTCAGGTTGAAAAAGAAGACGTAACCCAGACCGAGCACCAGCCCCGGCACCGCCATCGGGATGAAACTCAGCATGCGCAACGCCAGGTTGAGGCCGCGCTGAGTGCGGGTCTTCTCCATCAGATAAGCGCCGGTGAAGATCAGCACGCTGCCGATCAGCGCCGTGCCCAACGCCATCTTCAAGCTGTTGCTGTAGGCCAGCCAGCCACCGCCGGCCGTCTCGTTGAACTGGTAGTGATTGAGCGACAGCGACAGGTTGTACGGCCAGAACTTCACCAACGAGGAGAACACCGCCATGCCGAACACCAGCAGCAACGCCGCGCTGATCAACAGGACAATCGCCAGATAGCAGCTATCGCGCAGTTTCGACGGTGCCGGTTTGAACACCTGAGCGCGACCGCTCATGGAGTCGCCGTGACGGCGGCGCAGCCAGGCATCAACCCCGAAGCTGAACAGCGCCGGCAGCAACAGCACCATGCCGATCAACGCGCCACGACCGAATTGCTGCTGGCCGACTACCGCTTTGTAAGCTTCCAGCGCCAGCACTTGATAGTCACCACCCACCACCACCGGCACACCGAAGTCGGTGATGGTCAAAGTGAACACCAGACAGAACGCGGCGAACACAGCCTGACGCGTCGCCGGCCAGGTGATGCTGCGAAAGGCTTTGGCGGGACTGGCGCCCATGCTCGACGCGGCATCGAACAAGCGCGCATCGGCCAGCGACAATGCCGAGAGCAGAATCATCAGCGCATGGGGAAAGGTGTAAATCACCTCACCCAGCACAATTCCCCAGAACCCGTAAATGTTGTCCGAGAGCAGCCCGCGCAACATGCCTTGGTTGCCGAACAGATAAACCAGCGCAATGCCCGGCAACATCGACGGCGCCATCAGCGGCAGCAGGGAAATCCCGCGCCAGATGCCCTTCGCCGGAATCAATGTGCGTTGCAGTGCGTAGGCAAACAGGTAGGCCAGCGGTACGACGATGGCCGCAACACTGAGGGAAACTTTCAGGCTATTGCCGAGCAGCCAGTGGAAATTCTCGCTGGTCACCAATTCCTTCGCCGCGACCCAACCACCGCCCTGCCCGGCCTCGCCGCTGAAACCACGCCAGAAGATCGCGAGCAACGGCAGCAACACCGCAACGCCGAGCAATACCAGCAACAGAACTTTGCCGCCGACGACAAAAATGCGGTCGCCGATCTCGGCTTTCGAGGACTGTCGCACCTGCTTGTGCGGTAGCGGCAGCGCGAGGTTGCTGTTCATCAGGCAAACACCTGCAGGCTGCGCGGCGGCAAGGCGACCATGATCTGCTGGGCGCCGAGGCGCGGCATGGCTTCCGGCGCCAGCTCGGCGAGCAGTGCGTGGCCCGGCAATTGATCGAGTTCGAAACTCATGCGGCAGCGGTTGCCGAGGAAGGTGATCTCACGGACTTTCGCCGGAAAGAGGTTTTCCTCATGCACCAGCGGATTGACGTTGATCGCTTCCGGGCGGCAGAACAAACGGCCCGACGCACGCTGGACGCTGCCGTCACTCAGGCGCAGGTTCATCCCGCCGACCTGGGCGTGGCTTTCGCTGCTGCGCTGAAACGGCAGCCAGTTGCCCTGACCGACAAACTCGGCCACGAACGGCGTGGCCGGGCGGTTGTAGATTTCCTGCGGGGTGGCGTATTGCTCGACACGGCCGTTGTTCATCACCGCGATGCGATCCGCCACCAGCATGGCTTCGTCCTGATTGTGGGTGACCATCAGGGTGGTGATGCCGAGGTTGCGTTGCAGTTGGCGCAGTTCGGTGCACAGATGCTCGCGGACTCGGGCATCGAGGGCCGACATCGGTTCATCGAGCAGCAGCAACGACGGCGCCGGAGCCAAGGCTCGAGCGAGCGCAACGCGCTGTTGCTGACCGCCGGACAATTGGCCGGGGTACTTTTTCTCACTGCCGATAAGGCCGACCAGCTCCAGCATCTGACCGACGCGACGGCGTACTTCCTCGCGACCACTGCCGGCGAGGCCGTAGGCAATGTTCGCTTCGACGGTCAGATTGGGGAACAGCGCGTAGGACTGGAACAGAATCCCGTAGTCGCGAGCTTGCGGGGCGAGGTGCGAGACGTCGCGATCACCGAGATAGAGTTCGCCGCTGTCCTGCTTCTCCAGACCGGCGATGCAGCGCAGCAGTGTGGTCTTGCCGCAGCCCGAGGGGCCGAGCAGGCACACTAGCTCACCGGCGGCGACGTCGAGGGAGACGTTATCCAGCGCGGTGAACGCGCCGAAGCGCTTCTGCACGCTGCGCACTTTCATCGGTGCACCGGGGTTGGTCAGGGCAGTTGCAATGGCAGGATTCATGGACAGACCTCATCAAGCAGATGAGGCCAATCCTAGGGTTGTAATGCGTCCGTCATGTGGCAGTGAGGCAAAAACGGCCGATAGTGGTATTCGGGGATTTTGGTTGAAAGTCAAAAGATCGCAGCCTTCGGCAGCTCCTACATTGGAATGCGTCCCCCTGTAGGAGCTGCCGAAGGCTGCGATCTTTTGATCTTCAGGCCGGGGACATCTCTTGCGCCAACCCGAGAAACGCCGCCGGCAACCGCGCGCCCTTGCGCTCCTTGAGGCAATAAAGGTACTCAGGAATCTGCGGCGCATTCTCGATGGTCAGCACGCGCAACTGCGGGTCATGCGGTACTTCCTGCCGGGCAATGATGCTGATGCCGATGTTGCGCAGCACCGCCTCGCGAATCGACTCACGACTGCCAATCTCCAGCAACGGCCCGAAACTCACCCCGGCACCGGCCAGCAATTCTTCAGTCAGCCGCCGTGTGGTCGAGCCGGACTCACGCATCAGCAAGGTATGTCCGGCCAGTGCGCTCAGCGCCACATGCTCATGCACCGCCAACGGATGATTGCGATGCACCGCCAATACCAGCGGGTCAGTACCGAGCACCCGGCGAATCAGCCGCGCGTCATCGAGCAACTGCGAGGACGCCGCGATATCCACGCGGTAATCCTCCAGCGCTTCGAGCACTTGCTGCGAGTTGCCGATTTCCACCGACACTTCCACCTGCGGCAGGCGCTCGCGAAAAGTCTTCACCAGATCGAGTATGTAATACGGCGCAGTGGCGGCGATACGCAACGTGCCCTGCACCTGACCGCTGTTGCGCAGGAAGAACTCGATGTCCGCCTCTTGCTGCAACAGCGTCTTGACCATCGGCAGCAACCGCGCGCCTTCGTCGCTGACGCTCAGACGCCGACCGCCACGGTAGAACAGCTCCACCGAATACTGGCTTTCCAGATTGCGGATCTGCGTGGTCACGGTCGGTTGGCTGAGGCCGAGCTTTTTCGCCGCCAGCGTGATGCTGCCCAGGCGGGCCACCATGTAAAACGCCTTCAGCTCGGCACTCAGCACAACCATCCCTCATCGTTTATTTGCGCAGCAGGCGCAAACCATTGAACACCACCAACAGACTCACGCCCATGTCGGCAAACACCGCCATCCACATGGTGGCGAGCCCGGCGAAGGTTACCCCAAGAAAGATCGCTTTGATCACCAGAGCCAACGCGATGTTCTGTTTCAGGATGCTGGCGGTATTGCGCGACAGGCTGATGAATGCCGGAATCTTGCGCAGATCGTCGTCCATCAGGGCGACATCGGCGGTTTCAATCGCGGTGTCGGTACCCGCAGCGGCCATGGCAAAACCGATCTCGGCGCGGGCCAGCGCCGGGGCGTCGTTGATGCCGTCGCCAACCATGCCGACGCGATGGCCCTGCTTGTACAGGTCTTCGATGGCTTGCAGTTTGTCGGTCGGCAGCAAATCACCGCGCGCTTCATCAATGCCGACCTGCGCCGCAATCGCCTGCGCGGTGTGGACGTTGTCGCCAGTCAGCATCAGGGTTTTCACGCCCAGTGCATGCAACTGACGGATCGCCTCGCGGCTGGTTTCCTTAACGGTGTCGGCCACGGCAAACAGCGCCAGCGGGCCAGACTTGTCGAGTAGCAGCACCACGGACTTGCCCTGTTTCTCCAGCGCGAAGAGCTTTTCTTCCAATTGCGGCGAGCACAGTCCCAGCTCTTCAACCAGACGATGGTTGCCCAAGTGATAGGTCTGACCGTTGATATCGCCCTTCACGCCCCGCCCGCCGAGCGCTTCGAAGTTATCCACATTCAGCGCGGCGAAGTTTTTATCCACAGCGGCTTTGGCGATGGCCAGCGACACCGGGTGATCGGAGCGCCCGGCCAACGCAGCGGCAATCGCGGGGGCCATGGCATCGGCCGTCGGATCAAGGGACAGGTAATCGGTCTGCACCGGTTTGCCATGGGTGATCGTCCCGGTTTTATCCAGCGCCAGATAGTCGAGCTTGAAACCGCCCTCCAGGTACACGCCGCCCTTGACCAGAATGCCTTTGCGCGCCGCTGCCGCGAGGCCGCTGACGATGGTCACCGGGGTGGAAATTACCAATGCACATGGGCACGCCACCACCAACAACACCAGCGCGCGGTAGATCCAGTCGAACCACACCGCGCCCATGAACAGCGGCGGAATGATCGCGACCGCCAAGGCAAATACGAACACCACTGGCGTGTAGATTTTCGAGAATTGATCGACGAAGCGCTGAGTCGGTGCACGTGCACCTTGGGCTTGCTCGACGGCGTGAATAATCCGCGCCAGGGTCGAGTTGTTTGCCGCAGCGGTCACTGCGTATTCCAGCGAACCTGCCTGGTTGATGGTGCCGGCGAAGACTTTGTCGCCCACGGTTTTCTCCACCGGCAGGCTCTCGCCAGTGATCGGCGCCTGATCGATGGTCGAGTTGCCGCTGACGACTTCACCGTCCAGCGCAATACGCTCACCGGGTTTAACCCGCACGCGGGCGCCGAGTTCGACGCTTTTCACTTCCTGCTCGAGCCAGGTGCCGTCAGCCTGCTGCACGGTCGCCTGTTCCGGGGTCATCTGCATCAGGCCGCTGATCGCGTTACGCGCCCGATCCAGCGAGCGGGCCTCAATCAACTCGGCCACGGTGAACAGGAACATCACCATCGCCGCTTCCGGCCACTGACCGATAAGGATGGCGCCGGTGACGGCAATGCTCATCAGCGCATTGATGTTGAGGTTGAAGTTTTTCAGGGCGATCCAGCCCTTTTTATAGGTGGTCAGGCCACCGCTGAGGATCGACACCAGCGCGATAATCGCCACCACCCAGGTCGGCGCGGCGTTGGTGAAGTGGATGACTTCAGCCGCCAATGCGCCAACGCCCGAGAGAGCCAGCGGCCACCAGTGCTTTTTCACCGGAGCCGGCGCCGGCGCTTCGACGCCCGCCTCCAGCGGCTCGGCGTGCATGCCGATGGATTTGATCGCGTCGATGATCGGCGCGGTGTCCGGCAGATTGTGGGTCACGCCGAGCACGCGGTTGATCAGGTTGAATTCCAGTTGCTCAACGCCAGCGAGTTTGCCGAGTTTGTTCTGGATCAGCGTCTGCTCGGTCGGGCAGTCCATCGCCTCGATACGGAAACTGCTCAGCCGCGCGTCGGCACTGGTCTTTTCGCTGAGTTGCACCAATGCAGGCGCCGCCGCTTTCGACGAGCAGCAGGAGTCTTCGCTCGAATGAACCGGTGCAGGCGCAGCCGTTTTCGACCCGCAGCAGGAATCGCCGCCATGGGCATGTTTATGCACAGGCTGCAGCTTATGACTGTGATCGTGCCCGTCGCCGGGCTTGTGGGTGTGCTGGGAATCGCTCATCGGGTCGCGTCCATGAAGGTGCCTGTTGCCAAGTAAAGACCCTGTAGCCACTATAGGGTCAAGCACCCTTTTGGAGATTGCCGTCATGAAGATCGGAGAACTGGCCAAACTGACCGATTGCGCCGTGGAAACCATCCGCTACTACGAACGTGAAAGCCTGCTGCCGGAGCCGGCCCGCAGCGACGGCAACTACCGCGTCTACACCCAGGCCCACGCCGAACGCCTGACCTTCATCCGCAACTGCCGCACCCTCGACATGACCCTCGAAGAAATCCGCAGCCTGCTGACGTTACGCGACAGCCCGCAGGATCAATGCGAAAGCGTCAATGCACTGATCGACGAACACATCCAGCACGTGAAGGCGCGAATTGATGGATTGTTGGCGTTACAGACGCAACTGCTCGACCTGCGCCAACGCTGTGGCGAAGGGCCGATGGCCGATCAATGCGGGATTTTGCAGCGACTGGAAGTGAGTGGCGGGGTTGTTGCGACGGAAGTCGAGCATTCCCATGTGGGCCGTAGCCACGGCCATTGAAAACACCGAATATCCCTGTGGGAGCTGGCTTGCCAGCGATAGCGGTCTGTCAGCCACATTAATGTTAAATGTGCCGCCGCAATCGCTGGCAAGCCAGCTCCCACAGGTTTAATGGCAGACCTTCAGACCGCCATTGGCGCAGTCATCGGCGCGTGGTGTTCATAACCTTCCAGCGAGAAATCGCTCGGCTCCACCAGTTCCAGCCATTCCGGCTGATACACACCGGTCTTGGCAAACTCCGGCACGCGATCCGAGATTTTCAGCTTCGGCATGGCGAACGGCTCGCGCTTGAGCTGTTCGTTGAGCATGTCGAGGTGGTTCTCGTAGACGTGCGCATCACCGATGAAATAGGTGAACCAGCGCGGCGTGTAACCGGTGAGGCGCCCGATCAGGCTCAGCAGCGCGGCTCCCTCGGTCAGGTTGAACGGCGTGCCCAGACCCAGATCGTTGGAGCGGATGTAGAGGGTCAGAGAAATCTCTTTGGTCTCGACATTCGGGTGGAACTGGTACAGCAGATGGCACGGCGGCAAGGCCATTTCATCAAGCTGAGCAACGTTCCAGCCGTGGAACAGAATGCGGCGACTGCCCGGATCGTTGATGATCGTATCGACGCACTGGCGCACCTGATCGATGGCTTTGTACAGCACCACGTAGGCCTGGCCGTCTTCTTCGCCCTGAGCGATTTGCTTGTAGCCGTTGCTCAAGGTTTGTTCGATGGCGGCGGTGTTGCTCAGCGGGATCTGCTTGTACGCGGGCCATTTGCGCCATTGCACGCCGTAGATTTCGCCGAGGTCGTCGTCGCCCTGACGGAACGGGTTGGCCAGCCACTGCGCGTTTTCGTTGGCGTTCTGATCCCAGACCTTGCAGCCCAACGCGCGGAATTCAGCGGCGTTGTTCACGCCACGCAGAAACCCGCACATTTCGCCGATGGCCGATTTGAAGGCCATCTTGCGCGTGGTGATCGCCGGGAAACCTTCCTGCAGATCGAAACGCAGCATCGCACCCGGAAAACTGATGGTGTTGATGCCGGTACGGTTGGCCTGCTTGGTGCCGTTCTGAATGACGTGCGAGACCAGTTCGAGATATTGCTTCATGAGTTACCTGTGTCCTTTGAGCCCCGGCGTCGCGCGCCGGGGTTCGTAGTTTAAGCCGTCGGCGCGAGTGGTGCTGCCGGCGCGCGACGATAGGCCAGCCAGATCAGGAACAACCCGCCGACGATCATCGGTACGCACAGCACCTGGCCCATGGTCAGCCAGTTCCAGGCCAAATAACCGAGTTGCGCGTCCGGCACGCGGACGAATTCGACGATGAAACGGAAGATGCCATAAAACAGCGCGAACATGCCGGAGATGGCCATGGTCGGCCGTGGCTTGCGCGAGTAAAACCAGAGAATGGCGAACAGCGCCACGCCTTCGAGCGCGAATTGATACAACTGCGACGGGTGACGCGGCAGTTGCGCCGGATCACTGAACGGCGGGAAGACCATGGCCCACGGCACGTCGGTCGCCTTGCCCCACAACTCGGCGTTGATGAAGTTGCCGATGCGCCCGGCGCCCAGACCGATCGGCACCATTGGCGCGACGAAGTCCATCAACTGGAAGAACGACTTGCCGTTACGCTTGCCGAACCACAACGCTGCCAGCATCACGCCGATGAACCCACCATGGAACGACATACCGCCCTTCCACACTTCGAAAATCAGCGTCGGGTTGGCGATGTAGGCGCTCAGATCGTAGAACAGCACATAGCCCAGTCGCCCGCCGACAATCACGCCCATCGACAGCCAGAAGATAAGATCGGAGAGCTTCTCTTTGGACCAGGTCGGGTCGAAACGGTTAAGCCGGCGCGATGCCAGCAGCCACGCACCGCCGATGCCGACGAGGTACATCAGACCGTACCAGTGGATTTTCAGCGGACCGATGGCCAGGGCCACCGGGTCGATCTGCGGGTAAGGCAGCATTGCGACTCCTCGTTAGAGTTGAAAGCAGAATTCCCGGGCGACGCTGCCACCTCAGGATTAAGCCAGGATTGCCACGCGGTCAAAGCAGAAAGCTTAATCCCACGCAGAACAGCAAAGCGGCGAACAGTCTTTTCAGCAACTTCGCCGACAACCGATGGGCCAGCCGCGCGCCGAAACGCGCGAAGACCATGCTGGTCAGGGCAATGCCCAGCAGCGCCGGCAAATAGATAAAGCCGAGACTATGGGCCGGCAACCGCGCATCGTGCCACCCCAAAATCATGAAACTTAAAGCGCTGACCAGCGCAATCGGCAGCCCGCAGGCCGACGACGTGGCGACCGCTTGTTGCATCGGTACGCTGCGCCAGGTCAAAAAAGGCACGGTCAGCGAGCCGCCACCGACGCCGAAAATCGCCGAAGCCCAGCCAATCACGCTACCGGCCGCTGCCAGCACGACTTTGCCTGGCACCGTGCGGCTGGCCTTGGGTTTGACGTCCAGCGCAAGTTGCACCGCGATCACCAAGGCAAACACGCCAATGATTTTCTGCAGGTTCGGACCGGAAATGGCTTCGGCAGTCACGGCGCCCAAACCAGCACCGATCAGGATCCCGACCGCCATCCAGACAAAAATCGGCCACTGCACCGCACCTCGTCGATGATGCTCACGCACGGCGTTGACCGAGGTGAAGATGATCGTCGCCAGCGAAGTACCGACCGCCAGATGCGTGAGGATCGACTGATCAAAGCCCTGCAAGGTGAAACTGAACACCAGCACCGGGACAATGATGATCCCGCCGCCAACCCCGAACAGCCCGGCCAACACGCCCGCACAGGCGCCCAGCGCCAGATAAAGCAGAAATTCCATGACCGTCTCCCTGACGCATCCGCAAAACCGGAGCGGCATGGTAACGGATGCATACCCTTCTGCTCCACTTGCGATGGATGCACGGACGCCGGATGCGTAGAGTGAGCAAAAAACACACAAGGACCACCTTATGTGCCTGATCGTTTTTGCCTGGCGCCCGGACCACGCTCAACCGTTGATCGTCGCAGCCAACCGTGACGAGTTCTACGCCCGCCCGAGCCTGCCGCTGGCGCAATGGCCGCAGGCGCCGCACGTGCATGCCGGGCGTGATCTCGAGGCGGGGGGCACCTGGCTGGGGATCGGTGCCAATGGGCGCTTTGCCGCATTGACCAATATTCGTGACCCGCATCAGCCACCGGCGCGTAAATCGCGGGGCGAGCTGGTGGCCGGGTTTCTCACGGGGGATCAGTCGCTGGAGGATTATCTGGCTGACGTGGTCGACCGTTCGCCGGACTACGCAGGTTTCAACCTGCTGCTGGGCAACAACCATGAACTGTGGCACTTCAATGCGCGGATGTCCGAGCCGGTGATGCTGGAGTCCGGGGTCTACGGGTTATCCAATGCCGGGCTGGATACGCCGTGGCCGAAGTTGCTCAAGGCCAAGGCAGCGTTGAACGCGGTGCTGGATGATCCGACGCCTGCGCGGTTGCTGGCGTTGTTGAGCGATGCGCAGACGGCGCCCTTTGTTGAGTTGCCGGATACCGGCGTGGGACTTGCGACTGAATCACTGCTGTCGAGCGTGTTTATTGCCAGCCAGAGTTACGGGACGCGGGCGAGTACGGCGCTGATTGTGCAGGCGGATGGGACGCGGCGGATGGTTGAGCGCAGTTTTGGGCCGTATGGCGGGCATCTGGGCGAGGTGGAGATTTTGATTTAGGCGGCGTCTGGACTGACGCCATCGCTGGCAAGCCAGCTCCCACAGGTTTCTTGGGTGTTCACAGATGTCGTGTTCACTGAAGATCCCTGTGGGAGCTGGCTTGCCAGCGATGAGGCCATTGGCCTTTTAGAGGGCTTTGTTGACCGCCGGCGGATTCATCTTCGACAAACCGAGATTCTTCAGCGCCAGTTGCAGCGAGCTGTGGATAACTTGCGGGTTGTCGATGGTCATCAGCTCGGCCAGCAATTCCTTGGCCTTGCTCATGTTCACCTGACGCAGCATCCACTTCACCTTCGGCAAGTTGGTGGCGTTCATCGACAGGCTGTCGAAACCCATCGCCATCAACAGCACCGCCGCTGCCGGATCACCGGCCATCTCGCCGCAGATACTGACCGGTTTGCCTTCGGCATGGGCGTCACGCACCACGTTCTGCAAGGCTTGCAGCACGGCCGGGTGCAGGTAGTCGTAGAGGTCGGCGACGCGCGGGTTGTTGCGGTCGACTGCCAGCAGGTACTGGGTCAGGTCGTTGGAGCCGACCGACAGGAAGTCCACCTGCCGCGCCAGCTCCTTGGTCTGGTACACCGCTGCCGGAATCTCGATCATCACGCCAATCGGCGGCATCGGCACGTCGGTGCCTTCGTCGCGCACTTCGCCCCAGGCCCGGTGGATCAGGTGCAGGGCTTCTTCGAGTTCGTGGGTGCCGGAGATCATCGGCAGCAGAATGCGCAGGTTGTTCAGGCCTTCGCTGGCCTTGAGCATCGCGCGAGTCTGCACCAGGAAGATTTCCGGGTGGTCGAGGGTGACGCGAATGCCGCGCCAGCCGAGGAACGGGTTGTCTTCCTTGATCGGGAAGTACGACAGCGACTTGTCACCGCCGATGTCGAGGCTGCGCATGGTCACCGGTTGCGGGTGGAACGCGGCGAGCTGCTCACGGTAGATCGCCAGTTGTTCTTTTTCGCTCGGGAAGCGCTGGTTGATCATGAACGGCACTTCGGTGCGGTACAGACCGACACCTTCGGCGCCGCGCTTCTGCGCCCGCGCCACGTCCGCCAGCAGGCCGGTGTTGACCCACAGCGGCATGCGGTGACCATCGAGGGTCACGCAGGGCAGGTCGCGCAGGGTGTCGAGACCCAGCGCCAGTTGTTTCTCTTCTTCCACCACCTCGGCGAACTGCTTGCGCAGCACTTCGCTGGGGTTGGTGTAGACCTCGCCGCGGGTGCCGTCGACGATCAATTCGATACCGTCGACCTTGGCGTACGGCAGGTCGACCAGACCCATCACCGTCGGAATGCCCATGGCCCGGGCCAGGATCGCGACGTGGGAGTTACCCGAACCGAGTACCGAAACCAGACCGACCAGCGTGCCTTCCGGCACTTCGCCGAGCATCGCCGGGGTCAGCTCTTCGCTGACCAGAATGGTTTTTTCCGGGTAGACCAGATTCTGCTGGCGCTCTTCCTGCAAGTAGGCGAGCAGGCGGCGACCGAGGTCCTTGACGTCCGACGCCCGCTCGCGCAGGTAGGCGTCGTCCATCAGTTCAAAACGGTTGACGTGTTCGGTGACCACTTGGCGCAGTGCGCCCTGGGCCCACTGGCCGGTCTTGATCACCGTGGTGATTTCGCTGCCCAGCGAGGCATCGTCGAGCATCATCAGGTAGACGTCGAACAGCGCGCGCTCTTCCGGGCGCAATTGGGTCGCCAGTTTGGCGGACAGGGCGCGCATGTCGGCGCGCACGCCTTCGATGGCAGTCTTGAACAAGCCAAGTTCGGCGTTGATGTCGGTGATGGTCTTGTCCGGCACCACGTCCAGGTCGGCAGGCGGCAGCATGACCACCGCGGTACCGACCGCTGCACCCGGCGAGCCCGGCACGCCGACGAACTTGGCTTCCTGAATACCCTTGCCCTGACGACCCAGCCCCCGGATCGAACCGGTGGCCTCGGCGTGGGCGATAACGCCTGCGAGCTGCGCGCTCATGGTCACGAGGAAGGCTTCTTCACCTTCGTCGAACTGACGACGCTCTTTCTGCTGGATAACCAACACGCCGACGACGCGGCGGTGGTGAATGATCGGTGCACCGAGGAACGAGGCATAACGCTCCTCGCCGGTTTCGGCGAAGTAGCGATAGCGCGGGTGATCCGCGGCGTTTTCGAGGTTCAGGGGTTCTTCACGCGTGCCGACCAGACCGACCAGACCTTCGTTGGGTGCCATGCTGACCTTGCCGATCGAGCGCTTGTTCAAGCCCTCGGTGGCCATCAGGACGAAGCGGTTGGTCTCGGGATCAAGCAGGTAGACCGAGCAGACCTGGCTGCCCATGGCCTCTTTGACGCGCAACACAATAATCCCCAACGCCGCCTTGAGATCCTTGGCGGAGTTAACTTCCTGGACGATCTTGCGCAGCGTATTGAGCATGGCTCGGGGTCGAACTCCGTCGTCAGTCGCGCGCTAAAAGGCGCGGGGCAAGCTCTTTGAGGGCGCGGCGATACACCTCGCGCTTGAATGTCACCACCTGGCCCAACGGATACCAATAGCTGACCCAACGCCAGCCATCGAACTCCGGTTTACCGGTCAAATCCATCCGCACCCGCTGCTCGTTGGAGATCAGGCGCAGGAGAAACCATTTCTGTTTCTGGCCGATGCACAGCGGTTGGCTGTGGGTACGCACCAGACGTTGCGGCAAACGATAGCGCAACCAGCCTCGGGTACAGGCCAGTATTTCAACATCTTCACGTTCCAGGCCAACTTCTTCGTTCAGCTCGCGGTACAAGGCGTCTTCCGGCGTCTCCTCAGGGTTGATTCCCCCTTGCGGAAACTGCCAGGCATCTTGATTGATACGGCGAGCCCATAGCACCTGGCCGGCGTCATTCGTCAGAATGATCCCGACATTGGGGCGGAAACCATCGGGGTCGATCACGGGCACAACCTCGCAAACGCATGTCGCCGCATTGTTCCACAAAGGTTCATAAGGCGGCAACGAAGCTTCCTACCTTATGTGCACTCTTGTGAAAAGACCGTATTCTTGTCGCCTTTTTACAGACTTATCAGCGGGTAACTGCAATGCGCCTGGCTCTATTCGATTTGGACAACACCCTTCTGGGCGGCGACAGCGATCACGCCTGGGGCGACTATCTGTGCGAGCGCGGCTTCCTCGACCCGATTGCGTACAAGACGCGCAACGACGAGTTCTATCAGGATTACCTGGCCGGCACGCTGGATAACGCCGCGTATCTGAACTTCTGCCTGGAGATCCTCGGCCGCACCGACATGGCCGTGCTCGATCAATGGCACAGCGACTACATGCGCGACTGCATCGAGCCGATCGTGCTGCCCAAGGCGCTGGAACTGCTGAAAAAGCACCGCGACGCCGGCGACAAACTGGTGATCATCACGGCGACCAACCGCTTCGTCACCGCGCCGATCGCTGCGCGTTTGGGTGTTGAAACCCTGATCGCCACCGAATGCGAAATGATTGATGGCCGCTACACCGGGCGCAGCACCGACGTTCCGTGCTTCCGTGAAGGCAAGGTAACGCGCCTGAATCGTTGGCTGGAAGAGACCGGGTATTCGTTGCAAGACAGCTACTTCTACAGCGATTCGATGAATGATCTGCCGCTGCTGGAGCAGGTGGCGAATCCGGTGGCGGTGGATCCGGATCCGAATTTGCGCGCTGAAGCCGAAAAACGCGGCTGGCCGGTAATGAGTCTGCGCGACTGATGACGCCATCGCTGGCAAGCCAGCTCCCACAGGTTTCTCGGTCGTCCACATAATCTGTGTTCACCGAAAATCCCTGTGGGAGCTGGCTTGCCAGCGATTGGGGTAACGCGATCTCAAGCCTTAAACCGGCTTGGCCCCCATCAACGCCGCAATGGCGAGAAATCCGATGCCGCTCACAATCGCCAGCGCCAGGTTGAATTTGCGGTTGCCCACTCCGGTTGTCCACAGCCGATTAAGCCGAACGAGCAGCCAGACCGCACTGAACGTCGCCACGGCATAGATCACGCTGGACCCCAGAATCCAGAACTGCCCCAGCGGCCAGCCGATCAGATGCACCAGCCACCAGCCGGTGAAAGGCATGCTCAGCATACCGATCAGCATCAAACACCAGATAAACAGCCAGGGACGCTGCATCGTGCTGGCCGGCCCTTCGCTGCGATTACGCCAGGTCAGAGCGGCAAGCCCCAGCCCGCTCGCGAGTATGACCACGGTCGCCGCGACGTGAAGGACTTTCAGGGTTGTCAGGGTTTCCATGTATTTCTCTTCCTTGGGTCATGCCCATCAGCGTAGCCGTTCAGCCAAGAAACAGCTGATAGGCCGGGTTGTCGCTCTCGTCCCAGTACGGGTAGCCGATTTCCGCCAGCGCCGCCGGCACCAGATGACGTTCATCGTGGGGTACTTGCAGGCCCGCGACCACACGACCGTCCGCCGCGCCGTGGTTGCGGTAGTGGAACATCGAGATATTCCAGCGCCCGCCGAGCTTGTTGAGGAAGTTGAACAGCGCACCCGGGCGTTCCGGGAACTCGAAGCGCAGCACCACTTCATCAACCACGTGCGCCGCGCGCCCGCCGACCATATGGCGGATGTGCAACTTGGCCAGTTCGTTGTCGGTCAGGTCCAGCACCGGGAAACCCTGCTCGGTCAGGCTCGCCAGCAATGCACTGCGCGGGTCGTTCTCCGGGTGGGTCTGCACGCCAACGAAGATGTGCGCTTCGCTGCCGGTGTTGTATCGGTAGTTGAATTCGGTGATCTGGCGCTTGCCGATGGCCTCGCAAAACGCCTTGAAGCTGCCGGCCTTCTCGGGGATGGTCACGGCGATGATCGCTTCGCGGCCCTCGCCCAGTTCGGCACGCTCGGCGACGTGGCGCAGGCGGTCGAAGTTGACGTTGGCACCCGAGTCGATGGCGACGAAGGTCTTGCCGCTGACGCCGCGCTGTTCGACATACTTCTTGATCCCGGCCACACCCAAGGCGCCGGCAGGTTCGGTGATCGAGCGGGTATCGTCGTAGATATCCTTGATCGCCGCACAGATTTCGTCGGTGCTCACGGTGATCACTTCATCGACATAATCTTTGCAGATATCGAAGGTGTGCTGACCAATCTGTGCCACCGCCACGCCGTCGGCGAAAATGCCCACGGTTGGCAGCACGACGCGCTCACCGGCGGCCATCGCCGCTTGCAGGCAGTTGGAATCGTCCGGCTCGACGCCGATGACCTTGATGTCCGGGCGCAGGTATTTCACGTAAGCAGCGATACCGGCGATCAACCCGCCGCCACCGACCGGGACGAAAATCGCGTCCAGCGGTTGCGGGTGCTGGCGCAGAATCTCCATCGCCACAGTGCCCTGCCCGGCAATGGTGTGCGGATCGTCGTACGGATGGATGTAGACGTAGCCTTTTTCGTCGACCAGTTTCAGCGAGTAGGCCAGGGCTTCCGGGAACGAATCACCGTGCAGCACCACTTTGCCGCCTCGCGAACGCACGCCTTCGACCTTGATTTCCGGGGTGGTCTTGGGCATGACGATGGTGGCTTTCACGCCCAGCACTTTAGCCGCCAGGGCCAGACCTTGCGCATGGTTGCCCGCCGACGCGGTGACCACGCCACGGGCGCGCTCTTCGTCGGTCAATTGGGTCAACTTGTTGTAGGCGCCGCGAATCTTGAAGGAGAACACCGGCTGCAAGTCTTCGCGCTTGAGCCAAATGTCATTGCCCAGCCGCTCGGAGAGCTGGCGAGCATTCTGCAGCGGGGTTTCTACGGCAACGTCATAAACGCGCGAGGTGAGGATCTTTTTGACGTACTGTTCGAGCATCGGAAAGCATCACTGAGCGGGTTGGGCGGGACCACGGAGTCTAACCCGGCTTTCGGGCGGGCGACCACACTAAACAGGTGGTTTTAAGGTCTGGAAATCCATTCTTGAGTGAGCACCATTGTGGCGAGGGGATTTATCCCCGTTGGAGTGCGAAGCGCTCCCCGGCATTCTTTCAGAGATACCGCGCTCTCAGGTTTTACGACGGCTGCGCCGCCGAACGGGGATAAATCCCCTCGCCACAGGAGGTTTTAGCCTGGCATGGGGCTATAATGCCGGCCTTTCCGTTCTCCCCTTGCCCGCTTCCGGAGCCCGCATGACCCAGGATCAACTCAAACAGGCAGTGGCGCAGGCCGCCGTCGACTTCATCCTTGCGAAACTCGACGACAAAAGCATCGTCGGTGTCGGCACCGGCTCCACCGCCAACTGCTTCATCGACGCGCTGGCAAAGCACAAGGGCGCGTTCGATGGCGCAGTCGCCAGCTCCGAAGCCACCGCCGCACGCCTGAAGGGCCACGGGATTCCGGTGTATGAGCTGAACACGGTCAGCGACCTGGAGTTCTACGTCGACGGCGCCGACGAAAGCGACGCACACCTGAACCTGATCAAGGGCGGTGGCGCGGCCCTGACCCGCGAGAAAATTGTAGCGGCCGTGGCCAAGACCTTCATCTGCATCGCCGACGCCAGCAAACTGGTGCCGGTGCTGGGCGAGTTTCCGCTGCCGGTCGAAGTGATCCAGATGGCCCGCAGCCACGTCGCTCGTCAACTGGTGAAACTGGGCGGCGACCCGGTGTACCGCGAAGGCGTGTTGACCGACAACGGCAACATCATCCTCGACGTGTTCAACCTGCAGATCACCAACCCGGTGGAGCTGGAAGCGCAGATCAACGCGATTGTCGGCGTGGTCACCAACGGTCTGTTCGCAGCGCGTCCGGCGGATTTGTTGTTGCTGGGGACGAGTGAAGGCGTGAAGACGCTGAAGGCTGAGTAAGCCCGGCTGCGCACAATTTGTGGGCCGATCAAATACCTTGTAGGAGTGAGCCTGCTCGCGATAGCGGTGGATCAGTTGATATTAATGTCGACTGACACACCGCTATCGCGAGCAGGCTCACTCCTACAATGGTTTTGCGGTGTTGGTCAGGGTTGTGTGGGCTTTTTGAACACGTAAAACAAGTTCGGCTCACTCACCAGATACAACGTCCCGTCATCATCCATTGCAATGCCTTCCGCCTGCGGCACGGTTTTCTGCAAGCCTTGCCGGCCCTTGCTCAGCGACATGGTACTGAGCGGGCGCCCGTTTACATCCAGCTCCAGAATCAGCCGCGACTCATCCGACAGCGCCAGTAGATGCCCGCTGCGCTCGTCGTATTGCAGGCTCGACAGATCGCGCACGAACATCCCGGCATCGCGTTTGGGGTTGTTGATCACGTGCACCGCGTAGGATTTTTCCGGATTGAAGTGCGGAAAGCCGTGTACTTCATAGATCAGCATCGGGTCGCGTTCCTTGGCGACGAACAGGCGCTTGCCCACCGAGTCGTACGCCAGACCTTCAAACCCCTTGTTGCCAGCCATGTGCACACCGAGGGTCATCTGTTCGGCGTCCGCGGCGTCGAGGAAGGTGGTGTCTTGCTCCAGATGAATCTTGATCAGCCGCTGCTCACGCTCATCGGTGATCACGTAGGTATCGGCACTGATGAACTCGACCGCCTCCGCGTCGCCGAAGCCGATCAGCGCGATGCGCCGCAGGATCTTGCCCTCCAGCGACAGCTCAATCAGTTCGGAATTTTTGTTGGTCACCGTGAACAGGCTGTCGCGCACCGGATCGAAGGTCAGCGCCGACACATCGTCGTCCAGCCCATCAATGACCCGCGCCTCAATCTCGACTCGATACTGGTCCAACGCAATGGATTCACTGCTCAGCGGCTGCCATAACGTGTGCAGATTGAACCAGGCGCGTTCGAACAGGCGCATGTATTGGCCGATCGCGAGCAGCGCGATCAGGGCGATCACCGAAAGGATGAGCAATAGCGGTTTGGGGCGGGCAAGTCGACGCATTCGGGCGGGCTCGGATTCAAGGCAGGCGGATGAAATATCACGCCTGACTGAACTGAAGCTTAATGGCCACTTGCCTTCGACGACAAGTGAACCCTGTAGGAGCTGCCGAAGGCTGCGATCTTTTGATCTTATAAACAGCAAGATCAAAAGATCGCAGCCTTCGGCAGTTCCTACACAGAGGCACTACCTCTGCTTTTCGAAGCGATAGAACAGGTTCGGCTCGCTGACCATGTACAGCGTGCCCGCCTCGTCCATGGTCACGCCTTCGGCGCGGGGAATGGTGTTCTTCAAGCCGTTGAAACCGCCGAGCAGGGTCATGAAGCTGACTTGCTCGCCCTTCTCGTCCAGTTCCAGCAACAGGTGCGAATCGGCGGACAGCACCAGCAGGTGGCCAGTGCGCGGATCGGTGGCCAACGCGGAGAGATTGCGGATATCCAGTTCATCGCTGGCCAGCTTCTGCTTGTCGCCCTTCAGGGACTGACCGCCATCGCTTTTCCAGGTGAAAAGCTTCGGTGGTCGTTCTTCACCCAGCAGCAGTTGCTGGGTGCGCGGGTCCCAGGTGATTGCTTCGAAGGCCTTGTTCTGGTCCTTCGACGGGCCGAGGTCATACTTGGGGAAATTGGCGATGTTCAGTTCACGGGTGTCGCTCTCGACCTTGACGATCGACAGCATGTGCTGGCGCTCATCGACGATCGCCATCAGGCCGTTTTCCATGACGGTCAGGCCTTCCGGATTGCTCCAGCCCACCAGCGGCATCTTGCGCAGCACCTCGCCTTGCAGGCTCAGCTCGACGAGGAACGGATTCTTGCCCATCACCGAAAACAGCGTTTTGGTCTGCGGGTTGTAGGCGAGGTCCGATGCTTCGTCCTTCTCCATGCCTGGCAATGACTTGGCGTCGATCACCACCCGGTAGTCCGGCAGCCAGATGCTTTCCTTTTGCTCGGCCGGGCTTTCAAAGCGTTCCAGCACCCACAGCAAACCCCGGTCATCCCAATGCATGGCAAACGCCAAGCCGTACGCGGCGGCAATCGCCAGCAGCAACCAGGAATACCAGCGCATGGCGAAACGTGACCGGCGTGGGGGTTTTAGCTGAGTTTGAGATGACATCAAGGGACGCTTTCCGAAAATTCAGGCTATGGGTAATAGCATAAAGAGGCCGGCTAAGACGCCAGAATTGCGGAAATTATCCAGACAGGATGTGAAAAAAACGGCAAATGGCGGGATTGACCTGCACGTTTGCAGAAGCGATCACATCGATGAATGCTGGGACTTGCTCTTGTGGCGAGGGGATTTATCCCCGACGGGCTGCGAAGCGGCCCCAAAAAGCCTGGGCCTGCTGCGCAGTCCATCGGGGATAAATCCCCTCGCCACAGATAAATCCCACCGCCACAAAAGCTCACACCATCAGGAAATGGCGGGTTAGCGCACGCTGCTGCTGAAGCTGTTGGCGCCGACCAGTTCCAGCACGATGTCATCGCCGACATTCAGCGGGCCGACGCCCGCCGGTGTACCGGTCAGGATCACATCACCGGCCTGTAGCGAGAAGCAGCCGGCCATGTACTGGATCATCGGCACGATCGGGTTGAGCATCGCGCTGCTGTTGCCGTCCTGACGCACTTCACCGTTGATGGTCAGGCGGATGCCGATGTCGGTCAGGTCAGCGAATGTGCTGCCAACCACAAACGGCGCAAGCACTGCCGCGCCGTCGAACGACTTGGCGATTTCCCACGGCAGGCCCTTGGCTTTGAGCTCGGCCTGCTTGTCGCGCAGGGTCAGATCCAGCGCCGGGGCGAAACCGGAGATCGCATCCAGCACTTCTTCACGACTGGGTTTGGTCGACAGCGGCTTGCCGATCAACACGGCGATTTCCGCTTCGTAGTGCACCGAGCCACGTTCGGTCGGAATGCTGAAACCACCCTCCAGCGGCACCACGCAACTGCCGGGCTTGATGAACAGCAACGGCTCGGTAGGCACCGGGTTGTCCAGTTCCTTGGCGTGTTCGGCGTAATTACGGCCAATGCACACGACTTTCCCGATCGGAAAGTGAATGCGCGTGCCGTCGACGTACTGGTGCTGATAGCTCATTTACCGACTCCTGCCTTCATTGATTCATCAAGAATTACAGATCAAACCGCGAAGATCTTGCCCGGGTTCATGATGCCGTTCGGGTCGAACACCGCTTTGACCGCTTTCATGTACTCGATCTCAACCGGCGAGCGGCTGTAGGTCAAGTAATCGCGCTTGGTCATGCCCACACCGTGCTCGGCGGAAATCGAACCGTTGTACTTCTCGACGGTTTCGAACACCCACTTGTTGACGGTGGCGCACTTGGCGAAGAATTCGTCCTTGCTCAGGTTTTCCGGCTTGAGGATGTTCAGGTGCAGGTTGCCATCGCCGATGTGGCCGAACCAGACGATTTCGAAATCCGGATAATGTTCGCCGACAATGGCGTCGATTTCCTTGAGAAATGCCGGGACTTTCGAGACGGTGACCGAGATGTCGTTCTTGTACGGCGTCCAGTGCGAGATGGTCTCGGAAATGTACTCGCGCAGCTTCCACAGGTTCTGCAACTGGGTTTCGCTCTGGCTCATCACGCCATCCAGCACCCAACCCTGTTCAACGCAATGCTCGAAGGTTTCCAGCGCGCTGTTGGCCACTTCTTCAGTGGTCGCTTCAAATTCCAGCAGGGCGTAGAACGGGCAATCGGTTTCGAACGGTGCCGGAACATCGCCACGGCCCATGACTTTGGCCAGAGCCTTGTCGGAGAAGAACTCGAAAGCGGTGAGGTCGAGCTTGCCCTGAAAGGCGTGAAGCACCGGCATGATCGAATCGAAATCAGCGGTACCCAGCACCATCGCGGTGAGGTTTTTCGGCGCGCGATCCAGGCGCATGGTCGCTTCAACCACAAAACCGAGAGTGCCTTCAGCGCCGATAAATAGCTGACGCAAGTCATAACCGGTGGCGTTCTTGATCAGGTCCTTGTTCAGCTCCAGCACGTCGCCCTTGCCGGTGACGACTTTCATGCCCGCGACCCAATTGCGCGTCATGCCGTAACGAATGACTTTGATCCCGCCGGCATTGGTGCCGATGTTGCCGCCAATCTGGCTGGAACCGGCCGAAGCGAAGTCCACCGGGTAGTACAGGCCTTTTTCTTCGGCAACGTTCTGCAAATGCTCGGTGACCACGCCCGGCTGACAAACAGCGGTACGGTCAGTGAGGTTCACGTCGAGAATCTGGTTCATGTAATCGAAGGACACGACCACTTCGCCATTGGCCGCCACCGCAGCGGCGGACAGCCCGGTGCGTCCGCCCGAAGGCACCAGCGCGACCTTGTGCGCGTTGGCCCAACGGACAACGGCCTGCACCTGCTCGATGGTCTTGGGAAACACGATGGCGCTGGGCGCCGGGGCGAAGTGCTTGGTCCAATCCTTGCCATACGTGTTCAGGGAGTCGGCATCGGTCAGGACCTTCCCAGGCTCGACCAGGGTCTTCAGTTCATCAATCAGGGCAGGATTGGTCATCGACAGAACTCTCGAACAATTCATGGTCATCCTGAGAACGCTTCACGTCGCAGGAATGAGTGTTTAGCGGGGTGGCTATGCTAGCATACCGACCCCGCAGGCCAGTGCCCAAACGCCTGTTCTGCGGCGACGGCTTTCTTGCCGTGCGGGTCAGCTCCAGGCTGCTCCCTCCCTGCCATTTTTCTCCGGGATACAGGTTTACGCAGATGAGCAAGACTTCTCTCGATAAGAGCAAGATCAAGTTCCTTCTTCTCGAAGGCGTCCACCAATCGGCTGTCGACGTCCTCAAGGCGGCGGGCTACACCAGCATCGAATACCTGACAGGTTCCTTGCCGGAAGCCCAGCTCAAGGAAAAGATCGCTGACGCTCACTTCATCGGCATTCGTTCTCGCACCCAACTGACCGAAGAGATCTTCGATCACGCGAAGAAGCTGGTGGCTGTCGGCTGTTTCTGCATCGGCACCAACCAGGTTGACCTGAGTGCTGCCCGCGAGCGCGGTATCGCCGTGTTCAACGCGCCGTACTCCAACACGCGTTCCGTTGCCGAGCTGGTACTGGCCGAAGCCATCCTGCTGCTGCGCGGCATCCCTGAGAAAAACGCGTCCTGCCACCGTGGCGGCTGGATCAAGAGCGCGGCCAACTCCTTCGAGATCCGTGGCAAGAAGCTGGGCATCGTCGGCTACGGCTCGATCGGTACCCAACTGTCGGTTCTGGCCGAAGGCCTGGGCATGCAGGTGTACTTCTATGACACCGTGACCAAGCTGCCGCTGGGCAACGCGACGCAGGTCAACAACCTGCACGAGCTGCTGGGCATGTCCGACATCGTCACCCTGCACGTTCCGGAAACCGCTGCGACCCAGTGGATGATCGGCGAGAAGGAAATCCGCGCCATCAAGAAGGGCGGCATCCTGATCAACGCTGCACGCGGTACCGTGGTCGAGCTGGACGCCCTGGCGGACGCGATCAAGGACAAGCACCTGATCGGCGCGGCCATCGACGTATTCCCGGTGGAGCCACGCTCCAACGACGAAGAGTTCGAAAGCCCGCTGCGTGGCCTCGACAACGTGATCCTGACCCCGCACATCGGTGGCTCGACCGCCGAAGCGCAAGCCAACATCGGTCTGGAAGTGGCGGAAAAACTGGTCAAGTACAGCGACAACGGTACGTCCGTTTCGTCGGTGAACTTCCCGGAAGTGGCCCTGCCGGCTCACCCTGGCAAGCACCGCCTGCTGCACATCCACGAGAACATTCCGGGTGTGATGATGGAGATCAACAAGGTTTTTGCCGAAAACGGCATCAACATCTCCGGTCAGTTCCTGCAGACCAACGAAAAGGTCGGCTATGTAGTGATCGACGTCGACGCCGAGTACTCGGAGCTGGCGCAAGAGAAGCTGCAACACGTCAACGGCACCATCCGTAGCCGTGTGTTGTTCTGATTAAGCGTCAAGCCACAAAAAAGGGAGCCTTCGGGCTCCCTTTTTCATACGCGTCGAAACGTTACTTAACGTTGACGGTGATTTTTTCGGAAACGATTGTCGGGTCAAACGGCATATGGCCGCTGTCGCCAAGAATCAGTTGCAAGGTGTGCTTGCCAGGAGCCAGCTTGATGGTGGCTTCGGTCTGCGCCTTGCCGAAATGCATGTGGTGGGCATCGGTCGGGATAGGCGCGCCAGCCGCCGGCAGCTTGTCGACGTCGATCAGCAGGTGATGGTGACCGGTGTTCTTGGTGACATCCCCGGCTGGCGCCAGCGCGACATCCTTGGTGCCGAACTTGACCTTGAATTCCTGGGAAACAGTCGCCCCGTCTTCGGGAGAAACGATGAACACCTCGGCACCTTTCGGGGCCGGCGTCGCCGCACTGGCAAGCACCGAAACACCCATCAGCACACCCGCCAACGCAGCACGTGACATAAAGCTTTTCATTTTCTTCTCCAGTTTTTCCGTAAAATCCGCACGGTCATGACAACTTCATGACCATTCGTTGTCGAAGGCACTCGACAACCATAGCAAAGCGAGCCTGAATCAGAGCATCGCAATAATGATTTCAAAGGAGTGACCATGCGCCTTTTGCCTGGCCTGATCTGCCTGATACCCCTTCTGAGCCCGCTGGCTCATGCCGAATTGATTGATGACGTCAACGACCGTGGCGAGTTACGCATAGCCCTTGAGGCTAATACACCGCCGTTCAATTTCAAGGAAGGCGACACACTCGCGGGGTTTGAAGTCGAGCTTGGGCAATTGCTGGCCAGGGAGCTGGATGTGCGCGCCGACTTCATCGTCACCGACGCCGGCGATCTGCTCCAGGGCGTTGAAAGCGGCAAGTACGACGTCGCGCTCAATCACATAGCACTGACACCTGAACTCAAGGATCGTTTCGACTTCAGCGAGCCGTACAGCCAGATCGATTCACAGTTACTGGCGAAGAAGGATGAGCAGCCGCGGCCGATGGTGCTGGTGCAGGCGTTGACCGAAGCGAAGCCTGCAGTGAGTGCGCCAGTGGAATTGGCGATACCGTTCCAGAAGGGTAATCCGGCATTTCGCGCCAGCCTTGAGAGTGCATTGCAACGGATCAAGGCAGATGGGCGATTGGCGGCGTTGTCCGAGAAGTGGTTCACCGAAGCCAGGTGAACACAAAACCTGTAGGAGCTGCCGAAGGCTGCGATCTTTTGATCTTGCTTTCAAGGGATCAAGATCAAAAGATCGCAGCCTTCGGCAGCTCCTACATGGGGTTTGCGCTGGAATTTTAATCGAGCAGGGTCAGAGCCAGCGCTGCTCGCGGCAATTCAAGCTCACTGAACACCTGAACGCCATGGCGTTTCAGTAGAGCAGCAGTAACACCCTCACCACGGACCTTCACCCCACTGAAAGTCCCGTCATACGTCAGCAGATTCCCACACGAAGGGCTGTTGGCCTTCAGCACCGCCACCCGTATTCCGTGCTTTTGCACCAGTTCCAGCGCCTGCCGCGCGCCATCCAGAAACTGCGCACTGACATCCTCGCCTTCAGTGGTCATCACCGCAGCAACACCATCGAGCACCTCACCGCCCTGCCCGCCCGGAATCTCCGCCGCCGCCCGCGGCGTCGGCAAGCCACCGGCCACTTCAGGGCACAACGGCACCACCCGTCCTTCGGCGATCCACTGTTCCAGCAGATCAAACGGCCCGCTGGCCCCGCCGTCGTAACGTACGCGGTGGCCCAACAGGCAGCGGCTGACCAGAATCTTTTGCATGTCAGAAAGGCTCGTTGCCACGACGACGGAACCAGCCGGTCAGCGACAGGCGCTCGCGATGGGCCGGCAGCACTTCATGCGGCACTTCGCCGGAGAGGAAGACCACCAGACAACCACCGGTAGGCTGCACATCGTGAACGCGATCATCGCCCAGATACATGCGTAGCTGACCGCCATCCTCCGGCAGCCAGGCATCATTGAGGTAAACCACCACCGAGACCATGCGCCGGTCATCGTCGCGAAAGCGGTCGACGTGCCTGCGATAAAACGCTCCCGGCGGATACAGGGCGAAATGGCACTCGAAGTCTTCTAGCCCCATGAACAAGCCACGGTTGAGCGCCTCGCGCAGGCTGTCCATCAGGTTCAGATAACGGTCACTGGCCTCAGCCTGCCCCGGATCGATCCATTGGATATGGTCGCCGCGAATACCCTCGCGAATCTCTGAAAACGGCCCACGACCGACCGCCGCCGGCGCGAGCTCGCCCTCGGCTTCCCGTTTACGGCACTCGGCCGCCAGCTCGCCGGTCAAACCGGCGGGCAGGAAAATGTTCTGCTGCGACCAGCCGTGATCGGCCAGGTCGTCGACAATGCGCAGCAGCAGCGGGTGCTCAGAGGATATTTGCATGGCGCGCATAGTATGTCGGCGGCAAGAAATCCGACAGAGCCACGCGGCGGCTTGTTACGAATTCTCGACAAGTCACGGCACCGCACGGAGAATAGTCCGCTGCTGACAGGAGTCCCTATGCGCCGTTTGCTTTTTTCACTGTTGATGTTCTGTGTTTTGCCCGCTTGGGCGGACGGCCACGATCAGCTGTACAAGGTCGCCGGCTGGCCAGAACAACGTGCGCATTTCAATGACGCCCTGAGTGCCGCGCAGCAGCGCTATCAAAACAGCCTGCCGCCCGCCGTGTTTCAAGCGCTGGTGAACAACAGCAACCAGCGCTTCGCGCCGCAGGCCATGGATCAACGCGCTGAGGCGCAGCTACGGCAGAACCTCGCCGACCCGAAACCTGCGCTGTCTTTTTTCCAGTCGCCACTGGGCAAGAAAATCGTTGCCGCTGAATTGCTCGCGACCCGCCGCGATCAACTGGCCAAGAACGCCAAGGGCCTGCCGAAAATGCCGGCCAGCGACAGCCGCCTGCTGATCATCGGCCATCTCGCCCAGGCGCTGCCTGCTAGGGAGGCTGGCGCCGAGGTCAGCCTGGCGATTGCCGGCGTCGCGGCGGACAGTTTGAGTTCGATGATTCCGGGACTGCTCGGCGGCGGTCAGGCGCAAGGCATGTTGAACGGTCAACGTCAGCGCTTGATGGATCAGATCGGCGCGGACATGAACAACACGCTGCTCTACGTGTATCGCGATCTGTCGGATAACGAGCTGGAAGAGTTTGCGACGTTTGCCGAGTCGACCGAGGGCAAGGCGTATTACCAGGCCGCGCTGGCGGCGATTCGGGCTGGGTTGGCGGTGGGCCAACCTTAAAAGATCGCTGCCTTCGGCAGCTCCTACATTGAAACGCGTCCCCCTGTAGGAGCTGCCGAAGGCTGCGATCTTTTGATCTTGCCTTAACGCTTCAGAGATTCCGCCCTCTGATCCGCTTGCTCAGAAACTCGAAATACTCCTCACGCATATCAGCCGTCTCATTCGCCAGATGATGCCGTGCCTCGGGCAGCAGCAAGATCTGCGGTCGATCGAACTTCAACTTCAACACCTGCAGATTGTGCTGCCAGTCCACGGTCATGTCCGCCTGCCCCTGAATGATCAGCGGCCGTCGCGGACTTTTTTTGGCGAACTCCACCCGGTTGATCCAGCGTGACAAGGCCCCGACCCATGCCGTCGGCAAGCGCTTGGGTTGTAACGGATCGGCCAGCAGAAACGGCAGGAAATCCGGATCGTTGGAGTTCTCGCTGAAGCGCCGCGCGATGCCCCGTACGAAAGGTCGCAGCAGGTAATAACTCAGCTGCGACCAGCCCCACGCCCGCGGTCGTACCAGTGGCGACAGCAAAATCACCTGACCCTGCGCCGGACTGCTCTCGCCATGGTTGAGCACATGGTCGACCACAATCGCGCCGCCGGTACTTTGCCCACACAAGTGCCACGGCTGCGGCAGCGCAATCGAATTGGCTTCGACGAACAAGGCTTGCAGCGCGTCCTGATATTCGGAGAAGTCACGGATGCTCGCCCGCGCGCCGCTCGACAGGCCATGCCCCGGCAAGTCGCAGGCAATCACTGCGAAATCCTGATCCAGCGCCCACTCGATCAAATGCCGATAGAGCCCGGTGTGGTCATAGAAACCGTGCAGCAGAAACAGCGTGCCCTTGACCTTCTCCGGCCACCAGCAATGGCTGACCAGTTCGTAGCCATCGACGTCAAAACGGCCCATGCCGCGCCAGACATCACGCTCGGGAAAATCGGTTTTATAGAAGCGCTGATAGGCCTTCGCCTCCTCCGACAACGGCTGCCACTCGGCCAAAGGCTTGAGGCTGGCGCGTAATTGATCGGGGTCGAAAGTAGCGGACATGAGGCAAATTCCAGAGCGGTGAACAGACTTTATCGGCTTGCGATATTCATCTGTCGCGGCAAGCATGGCAAGCTAGCCGCCCCTCAAGGATCGAAATACATGCGTTCGTCCTACCGCACCGCACTGTTTGCCAGCCTTCTCGCGCTTGTGTGTGCCGGGGTTTTGTGGACGGCGTACGACTGGTTTCAGGGCCGATATTTGCGCGCGTTCAGCGAGCACACCGCAGTGTTTTCAGGCGACCCGCTGCGCCTGCCGGACGATCTCGCCGGACCTGGCAAGATTCGCCTGGTGCATTTCTGGGACCCGGCCTGCCCCTGCAACGTCGGCAATCAGCAGCACCTGACCGAGATGGTCGAGCATTTCAGTGCCAGAGGCGTCGAGTTTTTCGCGGTGCAGCGACCCGGCAGCCGCGGCCAGTTACCCACCACCTTAAGCAGCTTGAAAACCATCGCGGTATTGCCCGGCGCCGAACAGATTCCCGCCAGCCCCGCCGTGGCGATCTGGGACCGCAGCGGCAAACTCGCGTACTTCGGCCCTTACAGCGAAGGCCTGACCTGCAACTCCAGCAACAGTTTTATCGAACCAATCCTGAACGCGTTGACGGATGATCGTCCGGTGAATGCCACGCACACTCTGGCGGTGGGCTGCTATTGCCCGTGGCCGGTGCAGGCGCAATAAGGCATTCCGGACTTTTCAAGGACAGCGATGCACGGCACAGAAGGTCTGTGCTAATTGTTTGCAGCCCGACGGGCGGCAATCCCGCATGCACAAGGAGTCACCATGAAGCGCGTGTTCACCGTTCTTGCCTTGCTCATCGTTGTCCTGCTCGCTGGCGCTGGCGGGTACATCTACAGCAAACAGCCGACACGCCAGGGCCAGATTGAACTGCGCAACCTGCAAGGCTCGGTGACCGTGCGCTATGACGAGCGCGGCGTGCCGCACATCCGCGCCGAGAACGAAACCGACCTCTACCGTGCCCTCGGTTATGTGCATGCCCAGGATCGCCTGTTCCAGATGGAAGCCATGCGCCGTCTCGCCCGGGGCGAGCTGGCCGAAGTGCTCGGGCCGAAACTGCTCGACACCGACAAACTGTTTCGCAGCCTGCGCATCCGCGAGCGTGCCGCCAGTTACGTCGCCAGCCTCGACAAGCAGTCGCCGGCATGGAAGGGCCTGCAAGCCTATCTGGACGGCATCAACCAATATCAGGACACCCACGCCGCGCCGATCGAGTTCGACGTGCTGGGTATCCCCAAACGGCCATTCACCGCTGAAGACAGCATCAGCGTCGCCGGTTACATGGCCTACAGCTTTGCCGCCGCGTTTCGCACAGAACCGTTGCTGACGTATGTGCGCGATCAACTCGGCGCTGATTACCTCAACGTCTTCGACCTCGACTGGCAGCCGAAAGGTGTGCTGGCCAAAGATCACGCCAACCCGAAACCGGCCCTCGCCGCCAATGACTGGAAAGACCTCAACGCCCTCGCCCGCCTCAGTGAACAGGCGCTGATCGACAACGGTCTGCCGCAATTCGAAGGCAGCAACGCCTGGGTCATCTCGGGCAGTCGCAGCCAGAGCGGCAAACCGCTGCTGGCCGGTGATCCGCATATTCGCTTTTCGGTGCCGTCGGTGTGGTACGAAGCGCAGCTGTCAGCGCCGGGCTTTGAGCTCTACGGCCATCATCAGGCGCTGGTGCCTTTCGCGTTCCTGGGGCACAACCTGGATTTCGGCTGGAGCCTGACCATGTTCCAGAATGACGATCTGGACCTGATCGCCGAGAAGGTCAATCCGGACAACCCGAATCAGGTCTGGTATCGCGGTCAGTGGACCGACATGGTCAGCACTGAACAACAGATCGCCGTGAAGGGTCAGGCGCCGGTGACGATTACCTTGCGTCAGTCGCCCCACGGTCCGATCGTCAACGATGCGCTGGGCGCCGCCGCCGGCAAGACGCCGATCGCCATGTGGTGGGCGTTCCTCGAAACACCGAACCCGATCCTCGAGGGTTTTTATCAGCTCAACCGCGCCGACACCCTGGCCAAGGCCCGCGCCGCTGCGGCCAAAGTACAGGCGCCGGGGCTCAACCTTGTTTACGCCAACGCCAAGGGCGATATCGCCTGGTGGGCTTCGGCGTTGTTGCCCAAGCGCCCCGCCGGGGTCAAGCCGGGCTTCATTCTCGATGGCAGCACTGATCAAGCGAACAAGGACGGTTTCTTCCCATTCAGCGCCAACCCGCAGGAAGAAAATCCGGCACGCGGCTACATCGTCTCGGCCAACTTCCAGCCCGTATCGCCGACCGGCATGGAGATTCCCGGTTACTACAACCTCGCCGACCGTGGCCAGCAGCTCAATCGGCAGCTCAGCGACAAGAATGTGAAGTGGACCAATGAGGCTAACCAAAAACTGCAACTGGGCACCGCCACCGGTTATGGCCCGCGTTTGCTGGCGCCTCTGCTGCCCGTGCTGCGCGAGGTGGTGAGCGATCCGGCGCAGTTGAAACTGGTCTCGCAACTGACGCAGTGGCCAGGCGACTATCCGCTGGATTCGGTGAGTGCGACGGTGTTCAACCAGTTCCTCTACGACCTCGCCGATGCGGCGATGCGCGATGAGTTGGGCAATGACTTTTTCGACACGCTGTTGTCGACGCGGGTGATTGATTCGGCATTGCCACGTTTGGCGGCGAATGCTGATTCAGTCTGGTGGGATAACCGCAACACGCCCACCAAAGAGACTCGCGCCGATACCGTGCGCGCGGCATGGCAGGCGAGCATGAAGCACCTGAAGCTGACCCTCGGTGACGATGCGTCCGGGTGGCAATGGGGCTCGGCGCACACGCTGACCCACGGACATCCGCTGGGGCAGCAGAAGCCGCTGGATCGAATCTTCAACGTCGGGCCGTTCGCCGCACCGGGCAGTCATGAAGTGCCGAACAACCTCTCGGCGAAGATCGGCCCGGCGCCGTGGCCGGTGACCTACGGACCTTCGACGCGGCGCCTGGTTGACTTCGCTGATCCGGCGCATAGCTTGACGATCAATCCGGTCGGGCAGAGCGGTGTGCCGTTTGATCGTCACTATGACGATCAGGCTGAAGCGTATGTCGACGGGATTTACGTGCAGGCGCATTTCAGCGAGGAAGAGGTGACGGCGAATACGCGGAGTACGTTGAAGCTGCTGCCGGCGCGAGCTGCGCAGTAGTTCTAGGTTAGATGGAATGACCCCATCGCTGGCAAGCCAGCTCCCACAGGTTTTTCGGGCGTTCACAAATCCGTGATCGACTCAAAATCCTGTGGGAGCTGGCTTGCCGGCGATGGGGCCTTGAAGAGCACTACTGACCTCAGATGATGACCGCAAAATTCAGCCGAAACTGCTGCGGCGTCACGCCCAGCCTGCGATTGAACACACTGCGCATATGCTGCGCATCGCGAAATCCGCACTGATATGCCACGGTCTTCAACGGCGCCTTGGTGCTTTCGAGCATCACTCGCGCCGCATCCACCCGCGCCCGCTCGACGAACTCGGCCGGGGTGATCCTCGCTTCACGGGCAAACACCCGGGAAAAATTGCGTGCACTCATGTTCGCCGCATTGGCCAGATCGGCAATGGTCAGATCCCCGGTCAGGTTGGCCAGCACATAAAGCTGCACCATCGCCACGGCCGATGTCGGCTCCGCGTGTGGCGTCAGGAATGGGCTGAACTGTGACTGCCCACCGGAACGCTGAGTGAACACCACCAGCCGCTTGGCCACGCTCAGCGCCACTTCCGCTCCGTGATCACGCGCCAGCAGGTACAACGACAGATCAATCCCCGCCGTCACCCCCGCCGAGGTGTAGAGCGCGCCGTCCTCGACATACAAGCGATCCGCTTCGACCTGCGTCGACAGGCACAACTGCGCCAATGCCTGCGCGTCGTTCCAGTGCGTGGTGACCGTGCGTCCTTCCAGCAAACCTGCGCGGGCGAGCATGAACGCGCCGTTGCAGATCGAACCGAAACGCCGTGATCGCGCGCAGGTATCACGTAGCCAGGCATCGAAGGTCTTGCCGAAATCCATGAACGGCAATTGCGGCCCGCCAGCGACCAGCAGCAGATCACAGGCGTCGGGTGCTTCGCTGAAGTGTCGATGAGCATTCAGGATCAGGCCGTTGGAACACGCCATTGGCCCGTGCTCGACACCGATCACTTCCAACCGATAGTGATCCTCGGCCGCCAGGAACCGGTTGGCCTCGGCGAATACATCCAACGGGCCGGTGACATCCAGCGATTGCACGCCGGGGAACACGACGATGGCGACGGTTCTGTTCATCTCTCTTGAGGCCTCCTGAGAATCTGCCAACCATCCAATCAGCTCAGTTGGCACGATTTGCAGGTCGATTGGCAAGGATCGCAGCCATGCGTCGATTGTTCGCTTGCAGCCCCGGGAACAGACTTTCCCCATCAACGCCACGACGGCGTTTACGACGAGGAAAGCGCTCATGAGCACGACCATTGCCGGCATCAAAATCCCTGACAGCGCCCTCGCCCGCGCCACCACCGAGTACATCCGCGACATCGAATCCGACCTGCTCTATCACCACTCACGCCGGGTGTTTCTGTTTGGTGCGCTCAGCGGTGAGCGCCAACAGTTGGCCTACGATCCGGAGCTGTTGTACGTCGGCGCGATGTTTCATGACGCAGGCCTGGTCGAAGGCTATCGCAGTGACGATGAACGCTTCGAGGTGGACGGTGCCAACGCGGCAGCGGCTTTTCTCAAGCCCTATGGATTGAGCGATGACGACATCGAGCAGGTGTGGTTATCAATTGCCCTGCACACCACGCCGGGCGTACCCAAGCATCTGCGACCAACCGTGGCGTTGGTGACGGCGGGTGTGGAAATGGATGTGCTGGGTATGGATTACGCGGCGTTCAGCACCGTGCAACGTGAGGCAGTGGTGCATGCGCATCCACGCGGGGAAGGTTTCAAGGAGTGCATCATCTGCGCGTTTGCCGACGGCTTGCGGCATCGTCCGCAGACCACGTTCGGCAACGTGAAGACCGACGTGCTGAAGGATCAGGAGCCGGGGTTCAAACCGATGAACTTTGTCGAGGTCATCCGCAATTCTCCCTGGACTGCATGAACCACAGTGTGAAAGTGAACTCTGTGGCGAGGGGATTTATCCCCGTTGGGTCGCGAAGCGCCCCCTCTTTTGATCCAAAAAGAAGGGGGCTGCTGCGCAGCCCAACGGGGATAAATCCCCTCGCCACAAAGGCTCGCTCTCACGGGTATTTGGGTTGATCACAAAGTTGTGATCAACCCAACCGGCTTACACCGCTCCCGGCGCAGGCGCGCGGCGCACGTCTGGCTGTTTCCACGAATCGGCAGCGCTTTCTTCGATGGCTTGCTGGATGGCTTTCTTGCGGGCTTCTTCGGCGCGGCGGCTGAAGAACCAAACCATGAAGGTGACGATCGACACCGCCAGCAGAATCAGGCTGGCCACGGCGTTGATCTCAGGCTTCACGCCCAGACGCACCGCCGAAAACACTTCCATCGGCAACGTCGTCGAACCCGGGCCCGACACGAAGCTTGCCAGCACCAGGTCGTCCAGCGACAGCGCGAACGACATCATGCCGCCCGCCGCCAACGATGGCGCGATCATCGGGATGGTGATCAGGAAGAACACCTTCCACGGCCGCGCACCCAGGTCCATCGCCGCTTCTTCAATCGACAGGTCCAGCTCACGCAGGCGCGCCGATACCACCACCGCCACATACGCCGCACAGAACGTCGTGTGCGCGATCCAGATGGTGACGATGCCGCGCTCCTGCGGCCAGCCGATCATCTGCGCCATGGCCACGAACAGCAGCAACAGCGACAGACCGGTGATCACCTCGGGCATGACCAACGGCGCCGTCACCAGGCCGCCGAACAACGTACGGCCCTTGAAGTGGGTGATACGCGTCAGCACGAATGCGGCCAAAGTACCCAGCGCTACCGCAGCCACCGCCGTGTAGCAGGCGATTTCCAGCGAGCGCAGCACCGAGCCCATCAGTTGCGAGTTGTCGAGCAGGCCGACGTACCACTTGATCGACCAGCCGCCCCACACCGTTACCAGTTTCGAGGCGTTGAACGAGTAGATCACCAGGATCAGCATCGGCAGGTAGATGAACAACAAGCCCACGACCAGCATCAGGCTGGAGAAACGGATGCGCTTCATTCTTTACCCTCCATTTCCTTGGCCTGACTGCGGTTGAACAGGATGATCGGCACAATCAGGATCGCCAGCATCACCACCGCCAGCGCGGACGCCACCGGCCAGTCACGGTTGTTGAAGAACTCTTGCCAGAGCACTTTACCGATCATCAGGGTTTCCGGACCGCCAAGCAGTTCCGGGATGACGAACTCGCCCACGACCGGAATGAACACCAGCATGCAGCCGGCAATGATCCCGTTCTTGGACAGCGGAATAGTGATCTTCCAGAAGCTGTTGAAGGTGCTCGAACCCAGGTCAGAAGCCGCTTCCAGCAGACTGTTGTCGTGCTTCACCAGGTTGGCGTACAGCGGCAGGATCATGAACGGCAGGTACGAGTAGACGATGCCGATATACACCGCGAGGTTGGTGTTGAGGATCTGCAGCGGCTCGTCGATAAAGCCCATGCTCATCAGGAATCCGTTGAGCAGGCCGTTGTTGCTGAGGATGCCCATCCACGCGTAAACGCGGATCAGGATCGCCGTCCACGTCGGCATCATGATCAGCAGCACCAGCACCGTTTGCATTTCTTTGCGGGCCGTGGCGATGGCGTAGGCCATCGGGTAACCGATCGCCAGGCACAGAACGGTGCTGATCAGCGCCATCTTCAGCGAGCCGAGATACGCGGCGATGTACAACTCGTCGCCCGCCAGCATCGCGTAGTTGCCCAGGTTCAGCAGCAGTTGCAGCTTCTGCTCGGCAAACGTGTAGATCTCGGTGTACGGCGGAATGGCCACGTCGGCTTCGGCGAAGCTGATCTTCAGAACAATGAAGAACGGCAACATGAAGAACAGGAACAGCCAGATGAACGGAACCCCGATGACCAGTTGGCGGCCATTGGGAATTATTCGGTTAATGCGCCGTTTGAATTTGCGCATGTTCATGAGCGAAGTACCACACCGCTGTCATCTTCCCAGTACACGAAAACCTGATCGCCCCAGGTCGGACGGGCGCCACGGCGTTCGGCGTTGGCAACGAATGACTGCACCAGTTTGCCGCTCGGCAGTTCGACGTAGAACACCGAGTGCCCGCCGAGGTAGGCGATGTCATGCACCTTGCCGCTCGACCAGTTGTATTCGCAGGTTGGTTGTTCGGCGGTGACCAGCAGTTTCTCCGGACGAATCGCGTAGGTGACCGACTTGTCCTGCACCGAGGTGCTGATACCGTGGCCGACATAGATCTGCCGGTCGAGGTCCTTGCAGGTGATGGTCGCGTGACCTTCGGCGTCGTCGATCACTTCGCCTTCGAAGATGTTGACGTTGCCGATGAATTCACAGACCAGACGGCTGGTCGGGGTTTCGTAGATGTCGATCGGGCTGCCGATCTGGGCGATCCAGCCCAGGTGCATGATCGCGATACGCTCGGCCATGGTCATGGCCTCTTCCTGGTCATGGGTCACCATCACGCAGGTCACGCCGACGCGCTCGATGATTTCCACCAGTTCGAGCTGCATCTGCGAACGCAGTTTTTTATCCAGTGCACCCATTGGTTCGTCGAGCAGCAACAGCTTCGGCCGCTTGGCCAGCGAACGCGCCAAGGCCACACGCTGACGCTGACCGCCAGACAGTTGATGCGGCTTGCGCTTGGCGTACTGGCTCATCTGCACCAGTTTGAGCATCTCGGCCACGCGGGCTTCGACTTCGGCCTTGGGAATCTTGTCCTGCTGCAAACCGAACGCGATGTTCTGCGCTACGGTCATGTGCGGAAACAAGGCGTAGGACTGGAACATCATGTTGATCGGACGTTCGTACGGCGGCATGTCGGTGATGTCGACGCCGTCGAGAAAAATGCGCCCCTCCGTGGGCCGTTCAAACCCTGCCAGCATCCTCAGCAGAGTGGATTTGCCCGATCCCGAACCGCCGAGCAGGGCAAAGATCTCGCCCTTTTTGATTTCCAGGGACACGTCGTCCACGGCAATCGTCTCGTCGAACTTCTTCGTGACCCGGTCGATTTTGACCAACACCTGCTTCGGTGTCTGGTCGCCCTCGAGGGCTTTCTTATAGGCGCCGGAGGCAACTGCCATTTACGAAACTCCCAGAAAAAAACAGTGCAGTTCGCCCCGCAAGGCGAACCCAGGATAGTGTGTGCCTTACATCCCCGACTTGACCTTGGTCCAGCTGCGGGTCATCAGGCGCTGAATGTTCGGTGGCAACTCGGTCGACACGTAGGCCTTGTCGATCACGGCCTGCGGCGGATAAACCGACTCATCGGTACGGATGGATTGATCCATCAGCTTGTCCGAGCCCGGGTTGGGGTTGGCGTAACCGACGGAATCACTGACCTGGGCGATCACCTCAGGTTTCAACAGATAGTTGATGAACGCGTGGGCTTGCTTCACGTTCGACGAATCCTTGGGAATCGCCAACATGTCGAACCACAACGCGCCACCCTCTTTCGGCACCGTGTAGGCGATGTTCACGCCCTTCTTGGCTTCTGCTGCGCGGTTCTTCGCCTGGAAGATATCGCCGGAGAAACCGATGGCCACGCAGATGTCGCCGTTGGCCAGGTCGCCGATGTATTTCGAAGAATGGAAGTAGGTTACGTAGGGGCGCACGGCGAGCAATTTGTCGGTGGCTTTCTCGTAGTCCTTGGGATTGGTGCTGTTGGCATTCAGGCCCATATAGTTGAGCACGGTCGGCATCATTTCATCGGCCGAATCGAGGAACGCCACGCCGCAGCTTTGCAGCTTCTTGATGTTTTCCGGCTCGAACAGCACGCCCCAGGAATCGATCTTGTCGACGCCGAGCACAGCCTTCACTTTATCGACGTTGTAGCCGATGCCGTTGGTGCCCCACAGGTACGGCACGGCGTACAGGTTGCCCGGATCGTTCTGCTCCAGACGCTTGAGCAGCGCCGGGTCGAGATTCGAGTAATTCGACAGCTGCGCCCGGTCGAGTTTCTGGAACGCCCCCGCCTTGATCTGCTTGCCGAGGAAGTGGTTCGACGGCACGACCACGTCGTAGCCGGTACGCCCGGCGAGCAACTTGCCTTCCAGGGTTTCGTTGGAGTCGAACACGTCGTAGACCGGTTTGATCCCGGTCTCTTTCTGGAAGTCGGCCAAGGTCGATTCGCCGATGTAATCCGACCAGTTATAAATATGCACCGTGCCGGCGGCTTGGGCACCGACGGCGATCGTCAGGCCGGCAGCGGCCAGCAGGGCATTGCGCAAACAAGAAAAAATAGGCACGTGAAGGTCCTCTAAAATTAGTTGGGCCCAAGTTGCCCAGCGCTGCATGGCAGCCATGGCTGCCCGGCAACAAAACCGGCGCGCAACTTACCCTCGAAAAACCGTTCCAGCAAAACTTTCTGTCATTTAATTATTCCGCTGGCCGCCGTCGCGCAGACGACGGCCAGCGGTTGCGGCTTCAAACCGGTTTATTTACCGGATTTGATTTTGGTCCAGCTGCGGGTGATCAGACGCAGTGTGGCGGCATCCAGATCACTGATCGCGTAGAGCTGCTTCTTCACTTCAGCCGAAGGATAGATGCTCGCATCGCTGGTGATGTCTTTGTCCACCAGCGGCGTGGCCGCCTTGTTGCCGTTCGGGAAACGCACGGCGTTGGTGATCTCTGCCATCACTTCCGGCTGCAGCAGGTAGTTCATGAACTTGTAGGCAGCTTCGACGTTGGTGGCATCCTTTGGCATGGCAACCATGTCGTAGAACGTACCGGCGCCTTCTTTCGGAATGGTGTAGGCCAGCTTGACCTTGTCACCGGCTTCCTTGGCGCGCGACTTCGACTGCTCCAGGTCACCCGAGTAACCCACGGCCACGCAAATGTTGCCGTTGGCCAGGTCGGAGATGTACTTGGAGGAATGGAAGTAGGCGACCGAAGGCCGGATCTTGAGGAATAGATCTTCGGCGGCTTTCAGGTCAGCCTTGTCTTTGCTGTTGGTCGGCTTGCCCAGATAGTGCAGCGCCGCCGGAATCATTTCGGTCGGTGCGTCGAGGAAGCTTACGCCGCAGCTTTTCAGCTTCTCCATGTTCTCAGGCTTGAACACGACGTCCCAGGAGTCGATCTTGTCGATGCCCAGTGCAGCCTTGACCTTCTCCGGGTTGTAGCCGATGCCGATCGAGCCCCACATGTACGGGAATGCGTGTTTGTTGCCCTGGTCGCTGGCATCGCCAACGGCTTTGAGCAGGTCTTCGTCGAGGTTCTTCCAGTTCGGCAGCTTGGACTTGTCCAGCTCCTGATACACGCCGGCCTTGATCTGCTTGGCGAGGAAGTTGTTGGAAGGCACCACGATGTCGTAACCGGATTTACCGGCCAGCAGTTTGGCTTCCAGGGTTTCGTTGCTGTCGAACACGTCGTAGACGACTTTGATGCCAGACTCTTTTTCAAACTTGGCCACGGTGTCCGGTGCGATGTAGTCGGACCAGTTGTAGACGTGCAACACCTTGTCGTCCGCCTGCACCGCACCCGCCATCATGCCCGCGATGGACAGAGCGAGAAGTGTCTTGCCAGCAAGCTTTTTGCCTAATGCCTTCATGCGTAATGCTCCAAATTTTTCTTTTTTGAACCACTTTGTTCAGCGGCCGAACCCGGACAACTGGAACCGCGGCTAGTCTGGCAAGATCCGAGGCGGTCTTTCAAGGAAAGACCAGCCTTTCTGACAGCTTTGCGCGAGAGCGCCGGGGCTTTCCCGCACAAAGCCTAGCACTTAGCCCTGCAACGCACTGAGGGTCAGGTCCAGACACTTGCGTGCCTTTGTAACCAGCTCGTCGATCTCCGCTTTGCTGATTACCAGCGGCGGCGCGATGATCATGGTGTCGCCCACGGCGCGCATGATCAGCCCGTTGTCGAAGCAGAACTGGCGACAGATCATGCCTGCGCCCTTGCCCTCGTAACGTTTGCGAGTGCCCTTGTCCTGCACCAGCTCGATCGCCCCCAGCAGACCGACCCCGCGAACTTCACCCACCAACGGGTGATCGTTCAGTTCCCGCAGACGTTTCTGCAAATACGGTGCCGTTTCGTTGTGCACGTTCTCGATAATCTTTTCGTCGCGCAGGATGCGGATGTTTTCCAGGCCCACGGCCGCCGCCACCGGGTGACCGGAGTAGGTGAAACCGTGGTTGAAATCGCCGCCTTCGTTGAGCACCGCGACGACTTCGTCGCGCACGATCAGGCCACCCATCGGGATGTAGCCGGAGGTGAGGCCCTTGGCGATGGTCATCATGTCGGGCTTGAGGTCGTAGAAATCGCTACCGAACCACTCACCGGTACGGCCGAAACCACAGATCACCTCATCCGCGACGAACAGGATGTCGTACTTGGCGAGGATTTCCTTGATGCGCGGCCAGTAGCTGTCGGGCGGAATGATCACGCCGCCGGCGCCCTGGATCGGCTCGGCAATAAAGGCACCGACGTTGTCGACGCCGACTTCGAGAATTTTCTCTTCCAGCTGATTGGCCGCCCAGAGACCGAATTCTTCCGGGGACATGTCGCCGCCTTCAGCGAACCAGTACGGCTGGCCGATGTGGACGATGCCCGGGATCGGCAAGTCGCCCTGCTCATGCATATAGGTCATGCCGCCCAGGCTCGCGCCGGCCACAGTGGAGCCGTGATAACCGTTCTTGCGGCTGATGATGACTTTCTTGTTCGGCTGGCCCTTGATCGCCCAGTAGTGGCGAACCATGCGCAACATGGTGTCGTTGCCTTCAGAGCCGGAACCGGTGAAGAACACGTGGTTCATGCCTGCTGGCGCGATGTCGGAGATGGCCTTGGCCAGTTCCAGTGCCGGCGGGTGAGCAGTCTGGAAAAACAGGTTGTAGTACGGCAGTTCGCGCATCTGTTTGCTGGCGGCATCGGCCAGTTCATCGCGACCGTAACCGATGGCCACGCACCACAGACCGGCCATGCCGTCGAGGATCTTGTTGCCTTCGCTGTCCCACAGGTACACGCCCTTGGCGTTGGTGATGATCCGCGGGCCCTTCTCTTTCAGCTGCTTGAAATCGCTGAACGGGGCCAGGTGGTGATCGCTGCTCAGCGCTTGCCACTCACGGGTTTGCGGGTTGTTGCTGGTCATGCCAATTCTCCTTGTTATCGGTGAAGGCGCGGCGGCTGACCACCGCGCCCGGCGTATCAGACGGCGAAGAGCAGGTATTCACGCTCCCACGAACTGATCACGCGCTTGAAGTTTTCATGCTCGGCCCGCTTGACCGCGACGTAGCCTGTGATGAAAGTTTTGCCCAGATATTTCTCGACGGTCGAGCTGTTTTCCATGCGCTCCAGCGCATCCTCGATGGTCAGCGGCAGGCGCAGGTTGCGGCGTTCATAGCCACGACCCACCACCGGCGCGCTCGGGTTGAGGCCCTCGACCATGCCGATGTAACCGCAGAGCAGGCTCGCGGCAATCGCCAGGTACGGGTTGGCGTCGGCGCCCGGCAGACGGTTTTCCACGCGGCGGTTCTGCGGGCCGGCATCCGGTACGCGCAGGCCCACGGTGCGGTTTTCTTCGCCCCACTCGACGTTCACCGGCGCCGAGGTGTCCGGCAGGAAGCGGCGGAACGAGTTGACGTTCGGGGCGAACAGCGGCAGCAATTCCGGGATCAGCTTCTGCAGGCCACCGATGTGGTGCAGGAACAGCTGGCTCATGGTCCCGTCTTCATTAGAGAAGACGTTTTTGCCGGTCTCGATGTCGATGATGCTCTGGTGCAAGTGCATGGCGCTGCCCGGCTCACCGGTCATCGGCTTGGCCATGAACGTGGCGGCCACGTCGTGCTTGAGCGCGGCTTCGCGCATGGTGCGTTTGAACACCAGGATCTGGTCGGCCAGCGACAGCGCGTCACCGTGACGGAAGTTGATTTCCATCTGCGCGGTGCCGTCTTCGTGGATCAGCGTGTCGAGATCCAGCTCCTGCAACTCGCACCAGTCGTAGACGTCTTCGAACAGCGGGTCGAATTCGTTAGCCGCTTCAATAGAGAACGACTGACGACCGATTTCCGGACGCCCGGAGCGGCCGATCGGCGGCTGCAACGGGTAGTCTGGGTCGTCGCTGCGCTTGGTCAGGTAAAACTCCATCTCTGGCGCCACGATCGGCTGCCAGCCCTTGTCGGCGTAGAGTTTGAGTACCTTCTTGAGAACGTTGCGCGGCGACAGCTCGATCGGGTTGCCTTGCTTGTCGTAGGTGTCGTGGATCACCTGAGCGGTTGGCTCGATGGCCCACGGCACCAGGTACACGGCGTTCTGGTCGGGGCGGCAGATCATGTCGATGTCAGCCGGATCGAGCAGTTCGTAATAGATGTCGTCTTCGACGTAATCGCCAGTCACGGTCTGTAACAGAACGCTTTCGGGCAGGCGCATGCCTTTTTCGGCGATGAACTTGTTGGTCGGCGAAATCTTGCCCCGGGTGATACCGGTCAAGTCGGCGATCATGCATTCGACTTCTGTGATCTTGTGGTCTTTCAACCAATCGGTGAGCTGGTCGAGGTTGTTACTCATAAATGCCTCTGGGCTGAGTCTCCTGACATGACGTCAGGCAAAGTTTGACGCTTGCGCGTCGCGTTAAAGGGGGTTTGCTTGCGCGCAGTGCCGGCTTACGCCCGGCACCGCGCATAGACAATGAAAGAGGAGCTTACCTGCCCTTTACGCTGGCGTTGCATTTCCTGTGCACAACCGGCACGTGCAGAATCATGAGCACGGCTTGAAAAGCGGCACAGGCTTTGTGAAAGAAAGAGATCTATATTGGAAGGAGACGCCATAAAGAGGATGGCTTCCCGTGCGTCCAGAATATCGGACGTTGCCGTTTCGGCGACTGCTGTGGACGAGAACATCGTCGGCAGCCTGCGAGCCTTGTTGGCTGCGCTATGCACGGACGATTCGCCACTGATGTGATAAGCATGCAGACCGGACTGTTGCGAGCAGTCGGTGACGCCGATTATCGAAAGGCGAGACATGAAGCACCCCGGTATTATTGCTGTTATGGGTTTGATCGGAGCTTAGCCTTGTTCATTTTTTTACACAACACCCCCGTAAAAAATACAACACGGCCTGCTCAAGCCTGCGGATGCCAAGCGTCACAAGGGCTAAAAACCGCCCGAAAATGCCCCATAAACGCCCTTGCAGCGCTTTTTTAGGGCAAAAAAGGCCTCGCTTGACTTCGGCAGGCCGTTCGGGTTGACTGAAACCAGAAAAGATCAATGATTGATATTTTTAACAACAAAGGTGTTGCATCATGTCGGTACCCCCGCGTGCCGTTCAGCTCAACGAAGCGAACGCGTTCCTTAAGGAACATCCTGAGGTTCTGTACGTTGACCTTCTGATTGCGGATATGAATGGTGTGGTGCGCGGCAAGCGCATTGAACGCACCAGCCTCCACAAGGTTTACGAGAAAGGCATCAACCTGCCGGCCTCTCTATTTGCTCTGGATATCAATGGTTCGACGGTGGAAAGCACCGGTCTGGGCCTGGACATCGGCGACGCCGATCGTATCTGCTATCCAATCCCCGATACCCTGTGCAACGAGCCATGGCAGAAGCGCCCTACCGCGCAACTGTTGATGACCATGCACGAACTCGAAGGCCAGCCGTTCTTCGCTGACCCGCGTGAAGTACTGGCTAATGTCGTGCGCAAGTTCGATGAAATGGGCCTGACCATCTGCGCCGCGTTCGAGCTCGAGTTCTACCTGATCGACCAGGAGAACGTGAACGGTCGTCCGCAACCACCACGCTCACCGGTTTCCGGCAAACGTCCGCACTCGACTCAGGTTTACCTGATCGACGACCTGGACGAATACGTCGATTGCCTCCAGGACATTCTGGAAGGCGCCAAAGAGCAAGGCATTCCAGCCGACGCCATCGTCAAGGAAAGTGCCCCGGCGCAGTTTGAAGTGAACCTGCACCACGTCGCCGACCCGATCAAGGCATGCGACTACGCGGTACTGCTCAAGCGGCTGATCAAGAACATCGCCTACGACCATGAAATGGACACCACCTTCATGGCCAAGCCTTACCCTGGCCAGGCGGGCAATGGTCTGCACGTGCACATTTCGATTCTGGATAAAGAAGGCAAAAACATTTTTGCCAGCGAGGATCCCGAGCAGAACGCCGCGCTGCGTCACGCGATCGGCGGTGTGCTCGAGACCCTGCCCGCGCAGATGGCTTTCCTCTGCCCTAACGTCAACTCGTACCGTCGTTTCGGCGCACAGTTCTACGTGCCGAACTCGCCGTGCTGGGGCCTGGACAATCGCACCGTGGCGATTCGCGTACCAACCGGCTCGGCCGATGCCGTGCGGATCGAACACCGCGTTGCCGGTGCCGATGCCAACCCGTACCTGCTGATGGCTTCGGTGCTGGCCGGCGTGCATCACGGCCTGACCAACAAGATCGAGCCGGGCGCGCCCGTCGAAGGCAACAGCTACGAGCAGAACGAACAAAGCCTGCCGAACAACTTGCGCGATGCCCTGCGTGAGCTGGACGACAGCGAGGTGATGGCCAAGTACATCGATCCGAAATACATCGATATCTTTGTCGCCTGTAAAGAGAGCGAGCTGGAGGAGTTCGAACACTCCATCTCCGACCTCGAGTACAACTGGTATCTGCATACCGTTTAAGCGGATTGCAGCTACAAAGAAACGCCGTTGGCTATCACAGCCTGCGGCGTTTTTTTATGGCCTCTGTGGCGAGGGGATTTATCCCCGATCGGCTGCACAGCAGCCGTAAACCCTGAGAACCAGTTATTCCTGATACACCAAGCTGAATGGCTTTGGGGCCGCTTCGCAGCCCATCGGGGATAAATCCCCTCGCCACAGGTCGGCAGACAACACACAAACCGGCTCGTACAATGCCCGCTGCCCCGCAGGAGACTTTCATGACGCGTCCCGCCCCCGTCCGTAAACCCCGTGCCCGCAGTCAGGCGCGGATCGACTCGATACTCGACGCCGCGCGCACGTTGCTGGCCGCCGAGGGTGTGGCCAGCCTGTCGATCTACAGCGTGGCCGAGCGCGCGCAGATTCCGCCCTCTTCGGTTTACCACTTCTTCGCCAGCGTCCCGGCGCTGCTTGAAGCCCTGACGGCGGATGTGCACGCGGCATTCCGCGCCTGCCTGCAAGCGCCGATCGATCACGATGCCCTGCGCGACTGGCGCGACCTGTCGCGGCTGGTCGAACAGCGGATGCTGGAGATTTACGACGAAGACGCCGCCGCCCGCCAGTTGATTCTCGCCCAGCATGGCCTGACCGAAGTCACCCAGGCTGACCGTCAACACGACATCGAACTGGGCGACCTGATGCACAAGCTGTTCGACCATCACTTCGAACTGCCGAGGCTGCCGACCGACGTTGATGTCTTTGCCCTGGCGATGGAATTGGGCGACCGGGTTTATGCGCGCTCGGTGCAGCTACATGGGCAAATCACGCCACGCATGGCCGAGGAAGGGATGCGCGTGTTTGATGCTTATATCGGGTTGTATTTACCGCCCTATCTGCCTAAACGCTAAAAGATCGCAGCCTTCGGCAGCTCCTACATCTGGAATGCGTTCACCTGTAGGAGCTGCCGAAGGCTGCGATCTTTTGATCTTCAAACAAATGAAAACCCCGAAGGGCTCACACCCTCCGGGGTTGTTTTTTATCACCGGCTTACAACTTGGCGATCGATACCTCGGTGGATTTCACAAAGGCGATCACTTCGCTGCCGACCACCAGTTCCAGCTCTTTTACCGAGCGCGTGGTGATGACCGAAGTGACGATGCCGGAAGCGGTCTGCACGTCGATTTCCGACAGCACGTCGCCCAGGACGATTTCCTTGATCGAGCCTTTGAACTGGTTGCGTACGTTGATGGCTTTGATAGTCATGGCAATGATTCCTGTCGTTTGCTTGAGTTATTGCGCCCAACGCAACTGCGTAGGCAAGGGTGAAACGGGTTCCGGCGCCGGCGGCTCGCCGGGCAGGGACAACACTCGGTTGAGCACTTCGGTTTCCAGCGCCGCCAGCCGATGCGAACCGCGTACCCGTGGGCGTGGCAGTTCGATGTGCAGGTCGAGGCCAACCTCGCCGTCCTCGATCAGAATCACCCGGTCGGCAATCGCCACCGCTTCGCTGACGTCGTGGGTGACCAGCAACACCGTGAAACCGTGCTGCTGCCAAAGGCGTTCGATCAGTTGCTGCATCTCGATGCGCGTCAGCGCATCCAGCGCGCCGAGCGGTTCGTCGAGCAACAGCAGACGCGGCTTGTGGATCAAGGCCCGAGCCAGAGCGACCCGCTGCTTCTGCCCACCAGACAAGGCTGCTGGCCATTCATTGGCGCGATCCGCCAGGCCGACCGCTTCCAGTGCAGCCAACGCTTGTGGGCGCCAGTTGCCTGTGAGCCCGAGGCCGACGTTGTCGATGATCTTTTTCCACGGCAACAGCCGTGCTTCCTGGAACATTAATCGGGTGTCTTCCCGCGCATCGCTGAGCGGCGCAGCACCTGCGAGCAAGTCACCGCCAGTTGGCTGATCGAGGCCGGCAAGCAAGCGCAGCAAGGTACTTTTGCCGCAACCGCTACGCCCGACCACAGCAACAAACTGCCCTGCCGGGATGTGCAGATCGATATCGCGCAGCACCTGCCGGGTACCGAAGGTTTTTTGCAGATTGCGCACTGCCAGCGGAATTCCGCGCAGCAGGCGTGGAGGTTGTTGAGCGGTCATGCGGCACCTCCTTTGGCAACCTGATAGGCCGGATGCCAGCGCAGCCACACACGTTCAAGTGCACGCGCCGCGAGGTCGGCGAGTTTGCCGAGTACCGCGTAAAGCAGAATCGCCAGCACCACCACATCAGTCTGCAAAAACTCCCGGGCATTCATCGCCAGATAGCCGATGCCGGAGCTGGCAGAAATGGTTTCGGCGACGATCAGCGTCAGCCACATAAAGCCTAGGGCGAAGCGCACACCGACCAGAATCGAAGGCAACGCACCCGGCAGAATCACCTGCCAGAACAGGCTGAAGCCGCTCAACCCATAACTGCGCGCCATCTCGACCAGCGCCGGGTCGACGTTGCGGATGCCGTGATAGGTGTTGAGGTAGATCGGGAACAACGTGCCCAACGCCACCAGAAAAATCTTCGCCGACTCGTCGATACCAAACCACAGAATCACCAGCGGAATCAGCGCCAGATGCGGCACGTTGCGGATCATCTGCACCGAACTGTCGAGCAAGCGTTCGCCCCACTTCGACAGACCGGTGATGAAGCCCAACACCAGACCGATGCTGCCGCCGATGGTGAAGCCCAGCGCGGCGCGCCAGCCGCTGATTGCCAGGTGCGTCCAGATTTCGCCGCTGCGCACGAGACTCACACCGGCCTCGATCACGGCCACCGGTGCCGGCAGAATCCGTGTCGACAACCAGCCCGCCGACACCGACAACTGCCACACCGCCAGCAGCAACACCGGCAACGCCCAGGGCGCGAGGCTGTGGATGACTTTCTTCATGGCGCGCCTCAGCTCTGCGACGCGGCTTTGGGAAGAATGTCGTTGGCGACCATCTCGCCGAACGGACTGACATAACCGGCGCTTTTCGGCAGTTCCGGGCGCTCGATGTCGAGGTGCGGGAACAGCAATTCGGCGACGCGGTACGACTCTTCGAGGTGTGGATAACCGGAGAAGATGAAAGTGTCGATGCCCAGATCCGCGTATTCCTTCACGCGAGCAGCCACGGTCGGACCGTCACCAACCAACGCCGTCCCCGCACCACCGCGCACCAGCCCGACGCCGGCCCACAGGTTAGGGCTGACTTCGAGGTTGTCGCGACTGCCGCCGTGCAATGCGGCCATGCGTTGCTGGCCGACCGAATCAAAGCGCGCCAGGGAAGCCTGGGCACGAGCAATGGTGTCGTCGTCCAGATGCGAGATCAGCCGATCCGCCGCTTGCCAGGCTTCAGCATTGGTTTCGCGAACGATCACATGCAGACGAATGCCGAAGCGCACGGTGCGTCCGAGCTTGGCGGCTTTGGCACGTACCTGTTCGATTTTCTCCGCCACTGCTGCGGGCGGCTCGCCCCAGGTCAGAACCATTTCGACCTGTTCGGCCGCCAGATCCTGCGCCGCTTCCGAGGAACCACCAAAGTACAGCGGCGGACGCGGCTGCTGGATCGGCGGATAGAGCAACTTGGCGCCCTTCACGCTGATGTGCTGACCATCGTAATCAACGGTTTCGCCTTCCAGCACACGGCGCCAGATGCGGGTGAATTCCACCGAGGCTTGATAGCGCTCCTCGTGACTGAGGAACAGACCGTCACCGGCCAATTCTTCCGGATCACCACCGGTCACCAGATTGAACAACGCCCGCCCGCCAGACAGACGATCCAGCGTCGCGGCCTGACGCGCAGCCACCGTCGGGGAAATGATCCCGGGGCGCAGGGCGACCAGAAACTTCAGTCGCTGGGTCACCGGGATCAGCGACGCCGCCACCAGCCAGGAGTCTTCGCAAGAGCGACCGGTAGGGATCAGCACACCGCCGAAGCCCAGACGATCCGCCGCTTGCGCGACTTGTTGCAGATAGCCGTGGTCGACCGCGCGGGCGCCTTCGGAGGTGCCAAGGTAATGGCCGTCGCCGTGGGTAGGCAGGAACCAGAAAATATTGAGGCTCATGGAGTGGTCTCCTTGGGGATTCGAATTACTGCGCGTTGGCCACAGCGGCCGGTGGGGTCCAGATCACATCCTTGATGCTCAACGGCTTGGGAATCAGCTTGAGCTGGAAGAACGTGTCAGCGATTTTCTGTTGCGCGGCGACCACTTCCGGGGTCAGGAACAGCGCACCGTAGCCCTGGCGTTTGACCGAGGTCAGGGTGATGTCCGCCGGCAGACCGAGCAGTGGCGCGACCTGTTGGGTCACGTCTTCAGGATTGGCCTGCGACCACTCCCCAACCGCGCGCACTTCTTCGACGAGGGCTTTGATCACCTCGGGATTTTTCTGTGCGTAAGGTTTGGTTGCGAGATAGAACTGGTGGTTGTCGACGATGCCTTTGCCGTCACGCAGGGTGTGCGCTTGCAGCTGTTTCTCGGCGGCCGCCTGGTACGGATCCCAGATGACCCAGGCATCAACGCTGCCACGCTCGAAAGCGGCGCGGGCATCGGCCGGCGGCAGGAATACGGTTTGGATATCGGTGTATTTGAGTCCGGCGTCTTCCAGTGCGCGCACCAGCAGGTAGTGGACGTTGGAGCCTTTGTTCAGCGCGACTTTCTTGCCTTTGAGATCGGCCACCGATTTGATCGGCGAGTCTTTCGGCACGAGGATCGCTTCGCTGTTCGGCGCTGGCGGCTCGTAGGCGACATAGAGCAGATCGGCACCCGCCGCCTGGGCGAATACCGGTGGCGTTTCACCCGTCACGCCGAAGTCGATCGAACCGACGTTCAAGCCTTCGAGCAGTTGCGGGCCACCGGAAAATTCCGTCCATTGCACGTCGACGCCTTGGGCGGCCAGACGTTTTTCAAGAGCACCCTTGGCTTTGAGCAGCACCAGCGTGCCGTACTTTTGATAACCGATTCGCAACGTCTCGGCTTGAGCGTGAGTGATGGCGCCGAAGGACACAGCCGCAGCAAACAGAGCGACCAGACCACGACGCAAAAATACAGTGCGCATAGCGCTCTCCTTTTTGCTGTTGGGTTTTGGCTGCACCTGCTTGCCCGTTAGCGGGCGAGTAAGGCCAGTTACATCAAGTTTCGGTGTGGCTCAAATGCTCCAGCGAGCACTCAACAAGCGTTCGTTCAACAGGCCCGGCTCCAGCGGTTTCGGCCGGCGGGCCATGGCACTGACAAATTGATCCAGCGCTTCATGCAGTCGCTGTTCCAGCGCCGGAGCCAACTGCGCCTGGGCACTGCCTTCGCCATAAGCGATCTGGCTGTCCTCGGCAAAAATCCCCTGGAGCATTTCCTGGGCTTTCAATGCCGACAGCACTGGCTTGAGGGCGTAGTCGACCACCAACATGTGGGCGATGCTGCCGCCGGTGGCCATCGGCAAAACAATCTTGTGATTCAAGGCACGTTCGGGCAGCAGATCGAGCACAGTCTTCAGGGCGCCAGAAAACGAGGCCTTGTACACCGGGGTAGCGATCAGCAGGCCGTCGGCGTTTTCAATCTGTTGCAAAAGGTCGAGCACCTTCGGGCTATCAAAACGAGCGTGGAGCAAATCTTCGGCCGGGAAATCCCGTACCTGATAACTCACCACTTCCACCCCTTGCTGCTGCAACCAGCGCTGCGAGCGATCCAGTAGAACTCCAGACCGGGAGCGCAGGCTGGGACTGCCACCGAGTGAGACGACCAGCATTGAGACGATTCCTTAAGCGTTACAGGCGATTCGCAGGTTGCGATCTCGCTTCAATGTGAGTGACCTTACCAGCTGATTTATATATCCATAAATCATATTTATTCATTTGGTTATGCATTTTGGAGATATACGCTTCAGCCTTCTCCAGACGAAAAAAAAGGCCGTCGAAACGGCCTGAATCCCCTGCTATGTGGATGCCTCAAAAAGATCGCAGCCTTCGGCAGCTCCTGCATTGGAATGCGTTTCTTCCTGTAGGAGCTGCCGCAGGCTGCGATCTTTTGATCTTAACGATTGGGCTGCGGCGTCAGGCGCAGATAAGGTTTCACCGCGCGATAACCTTTCGGGAAGCGCTGTTTGATCTCTTCTTCATCCTTGAGCGACGGCACGATCACCACTTCATCACCGTCCTGCCAGTTGGCCGGGGTGGCCACTTTGTAGTTGTCGGTGAGTTGCAGCGAATCGATCACCCGCAGAATTTCGTGGAAATTGCGCCCGGTGCTCGCCGGATAAGTGATGGTCAGGCGAATCTTCTTGTTCGGATCGATCACGAACAGCGAACGCACGGTCAGGGTGTCATTGGCATTCGGGTGGATCAGGTCATACAGATCCGAAACTTTGCGATCTGCATCGGCCAGGATCGGAAAGTTGACGACAGTATTCTGGGTTTCGTTGATGTCTTCGATCCACTTGTGGTGCGAGTCCACCGGGTCTACCGACAGCGCGATGGCTTTGACGCCGCGCTGGCTGAATTCATCCTTGAGCTTGGCGGTGAAGCCCAGCTCGGTGGTGCACACCGGGGTGAAGTCCGCCGGATGGGAAAACAGCACGCCCCAGCTATCGCCTAGCCATTCGTGAAAACGAATCTTGCCGGCGCTGGAGTCTTGCTCGAAATCGGGGGCGATGTCGCCGAGTCTGAGGCTCATGGTGCTGCTCCTGATGAGTGGGTGGAGACCTCAACTGTAGCTCGGGTTTTATGCTTCTGAAAAAGAATATATAACTAGATATGTATGCCTTTCAGGAATATTAAACTTCTGTTCACTGGACGCCCGGCCGCATCGCGACGAACATCGTTCGCAAGGTTCGAGAAGGCCTTGAGTTGCTGTAAAGAGGGAAATGTCGGGACAGGCTTACGGGGGTGGGCCTGACCCGGAAACGCAAAAGCCCCGTCCGGCGCGATGCCGGACGGGGCTTTTTTACATCAGCGGTTCGACGCGCGCTTTTACAGCAGCGGTAACGAGTAGCTGAGGATCAGGCGATTTTCATCCTGGTCGCGCTGACCGGCAATGTCGGTGCGCCACGAAGCGTTTTTCCACATGAAGCCTACGTTCTTCAACGGGCCTTCCGGGATGACGTACGCAACGGTCAAATCGCGTTCCCATTCGGAAGCGCCGTTAGACGTTTGGACGCGGCCGGCGTTGTAGGTATCGACGTTATCGCCACGCAGATAAACCATGCCAGCGGTCAGGCCAGGCACACCCACCTTAGCGAAGTCATAGGAATATCGTGCTTGCCAAGTGCGCTCGCCGGCACGGCCGAACTTCTGGATTTGCATGTCGGTGATGGTGTAGTTCGACGATCCGTCGCCCTGGTTCAGCCAAGGGAAGTCGCTGCTACCGTTACTTACCTGATAACCGCCACCAAATGTGTGACCGGCAACGGTGTAAAGGAACAAGCCGCTGTACAGGTTGTTGTCGACTTTACCGCGACCATTGGCGAAACCGGCGTAGCTACCGCTGCTGAAGTAAGCAGGAGTGTTGCCGTTTGCACCGTCGTCGGAACTGTTGAAGTAACGCAAGTCAGACTTCAGCACGCCCGGGCCGATTGCCCAGTTGTGAACCAGACCCAGGAAGTGTTGCTTGTAGAAATCTTCCAGGTTGCCGTAGTAGTACTGGGCAGTCAGGTCTTTGGTGATTTTGTAGTCACCACCGCCGTAGATGAACTTGTTGCTGTTCACTGTACGCGCTGCTGCGCCACCGATAGACAGCTGTTCATTGTTGCTGGAGTTACGACCTTTGGCGTGCTCGATCTGACCACCGATCAGGGTCAGGTCTTTGATTTCGCCAGAGGTGATCTGGCCGCCCTGCCAGGTTTGTGGCAAAAGACGACCGTCGTTGGTCACGATAACCGGCAGTTTTGGCTGCAGAGTACCCAGCTTCAATTCAGTCTGGGAGATCTTGGCTTTGGCAGTCAGGCCCAGGCTGGAAAAGTTATCAACGGCTTGGCCATTGGATTCGCTTGGGAAAACAGTGCCGCCGTAAGCGGTACCTGGGTTGCCGTTAGCGGCAACGTTGCCGTTGGTACCGCCGCCCGAATCCAGACGCACGCCCAGCAGGCCGATGGCATCGATACCGAAACCGACGGTGCCTTGGGTGTAGCCGGAAATGAAACGCAGATCGAAGCCTTGGCCCCACTCTTCGTTGCGACTAGGTTCGGCAGTACCGTTACGGTTATCCGTGTTGATGTAGAAGTTACGCAGCCCCAAAGTTGCCTTGCTGTCTTCGATGAAACCGGCGGCGCCTGCCTGCTGCGCCATAACCCCTACGGCCACAGCCAGGGCCAAGGTGGACTTGTTCATGTAAAGCTCCTCTCGTTCTAATTCTTGTGTTCCTGGCCCGGGGTCTGATGCCCTGGATCCTAAGATGCGCGATTAGCGCCAGACCGTGACCAACAAGTCAATCGTAACTATGTGTGTCTACGACCATGGTCTAATCGCCGTGATTTGGTCCGTGCAGAGTAAAGATTTCCTGATAAAGCCAAAAAGAATTTATTAATCCTTTTTCATATCATTTCGGAATATGGCCATTAGCTGGCCATCTACGCCGGGATACAGCGTATCGGCGACTAAGCTCATTCCTAAATGGTATTTGTTGACCTTTTTTTAGATCGATTAGCTTTGGCGCAACCCCAGTACGTCAAACCCTATCGAAAAGGCGACGCCATGATGGCCAAACGCGCACTATCTAGTCAATTTGTTACAGTTTGTGTATCGGCAATGATTTGTTTTTCCGCCCACGCGGCCAACCTTACGGTCGGATACCAGACCGGTATTGATCCGAGCAAAGTCCCCCAGGCGGACGGCGTCTACGAGAAAACCATCGGAGAGAAAATCGACTGGCGCCGCTTCAACAGTGGCCCGGAAGTTGTGACAGCCATTGCTTCCGGCGACGTGCAGATCGGCAACCTCGGCTCCAGCCCTTTGGCGGCTGCCGCTTCACGCAATTTGCCGATCGTCGCGTTCATCGTTTCCGCGCAAATCAATGCTGCCGAAGCCCTGGTGGTGCGTAATGGTAGCGGCATCGATACCCCGCAGGATCTGGTCGGCAAGACCATCGCAACGCCGTTTGTTTCCACTTCCCACTACAGTCTGCTCGGTGCGCTCAAGCACTGGGGACTGGACGCCTCGAAAGTCAAAGTGGTGAACCTGCAACCCGCGGAAATCGCCGCCGCGTGGAAGCGTGGGGACATTGATGGCGCGTTTGTCTGGTCACCGGCACTGGGTGAAATCCGCAAAACCGGCAAGACCCTTGCGGACGCCGCGCAGGTCGGCCAGTGGGGCGCACCAACCTTTGAGGTCTGGGTGGCGCGCAAGGATTTCGCCGAGAAGCATCCTGATGTCGTGGCCAAATTCGCCAAGGTTACGCTGGATTCGTTTGCTGACTATGCGGCGCATAAGGACACCTGGACGGCTGACTCGGTCCCGGTACAGAAAATCGCCAAATTGACCGGCGCCAATGCCGCCGATGTGCCGGAACTACTTGCAGGCTCGGCCTTCCCGGATGCCCAGGCACAGCAAACCACGGCGCTGCTGGACGGCGGCACGGCGAAAGCGATTGGGGAAACGGCGAAGTTTTTGAAGGAGCAGGGCAAGGTCGAAACGGTACTGCCGGATTATTCACCCTACGTAAGCGCGAAGTTTGTGCAGTAACGCATAACCCAATGTAGGAGCTGCCGAAGGCTGCGATCTTTTGATCTTGTTTTTTGAGACCAAAATCAAAAGATCGTCCGATCGCGGCCCGAGCCTTCGGCAGCTCCTACACAGGTCCCATTCAGGCCCCGCATTGGGGCTTTTTCTTAAAGGGACTTTTCGAAGATCTTCGAATTACGTTGATAGTTGTACAGCGACGCCCGAGCCGCTGGCAGACGCTCGACACTGCTCGGTTCGAATCCACGCTCGCGGAACCAGTGCGCGGTCCGCGTGGTGAGGACGAACAGCGTCTTCAAGCCCTGCGCCCGAGCACGGGTTTCGATGCGCTCCAGCAATTCGTCGCCGCGCCGGCCATGGCGATACTCAGGGTTCACCGCCAGACATGCCAGCTCACCCGCATCCGAATCAGCAATCTGATACAGCGCCGCACAGGCGATGATCATGCCTTCGCGCTCAACCACGCTGAACTGCTCGATCTCACGTTCCAGTACTTCGCGCGAACGACGTACCAGAATCCCCTGCTCTTCCAGCGGGCTGATCAAGTCGAGCAAACCGCCGACGTCTTCAATCGCCGCCTCGCGCACCAGTTCGAATTGCTCCTGGGCTACCAGCGTACCGCCACCGTCACGGGTGAACAGCTCTGTCAGCAATGCGCCATCCTCGACGTAACTGACGATATGGCTGCGCGCTACACCGCCACGGCAGGCTTCGGCGGCGGCATCCAACAGTTCCGCTTGATAATTGCTGCTGCCCAGACGTTGCAAATGCGCCGGCACTTGTTGCGGACGCAGTTCGCGGACCAGTTTGCCGTTCTCGTCGATCAGGCCGAGGTCGGCGCCGAACAGCAGCAATTTGTCTGCACCCAGATCGATGGCGGCGCGGGTGGCGACGTCTTCGCAGGCAAGATTGAAAATCTCACCGGTCGGCGAATAGCCCAGCGGCGACAGCAGCACGATCGAACGCTCATCGAGCAAACGATTGATGCCCTTGCGGTCGACCCGGCGCACTTCACCGGTGTGGTGATAGTCGACACCTTCCAGCACGCCGATTGGCCGTGCTGTCACCAGGTTGCCGCTGGCCACGCGCAGGCGCGAGCCCTGCATCGGCGACGAAGCCATGTCCATCGACAACCGCGCTTCGATGGCGATGCGCAACTGGCCGACCGCATCGATCACACACTCAAGGGTCGCGGCATCGGTGATGCGCATGCCGTGGTGGTAATGCGGAGTCAGGCCGCGGGCGGCGAGACGGGCTTCAATCTGTGGGCGCGAACCATGCACCAGCACCAGCCGCACGCCGAGGCTGTGCAGCAGCACCAGGTCGTGGACGATGTTGCCGAAATTCGGATGATCGACGCCGTCGCCGGGCAGCATGACGACGAAGGTGCAATCGCGGTGGGCATTGATGTAGGGAGAAGCGTGACGAAGCCAATTAACGTATTCGGGCATGAACCTGGGCCTGTAATAAATAGCAGCCGGAAAAAAGGGCGAAACGGAAAACGCACAGCGGGCTGATGGTTATCGTCGGAACAGGCTTGGCGACACGCGCTCTCTCCTCATGAATACGGGTTGGGTTGCCGGCAATTTAACGGTCTGCCCCTGTAGGAGCTGCCGAAGGCTGCGATCTTTTGATCCTCAACAAAACATCAAAAGATCGCAGCCTTCGGCAGCTCCTACAAGGAATGCGTTCAATTCTTCAGGCAGTAATGTTCAATCAACTGTCGCAATAGATGCACGGTAGGCTGCAAACGTGACATTTCAAGGTATTCGCCCGGTTGATGCGCACAGGCAATATCACCGGGGCCGAGCACAATCGTTTCGCAGCCAAGGCGCTGAAGATAAGGCGCTTCGGTGCCGAACGCTACTGCTTCGGCAGTGTGGCCGGTGAGCTTTTCGGCGATCCGCACCAATTCGGCGTCCGCGTCCTGCTCGAATGGCGGCACTTCCGGGAACAATGGCTTGTAGTCGATCTTCACCTGATGCCGCTCGGCAACCGGGTTGAGCTTGCGCAGAATCTCCGCCCGCAGGACTTTCGGGTCCATACCCGGCAACGGCCGCAGGTCGAACTCCAGCGAACACTGGCCGCAGATGCGGTTGGGGTTGTCGCCGCCATGGATGCAGCCGAAATTCATGGTCGGTTGCGGCACGCTGAATTGCGGATTGTTGTATTCGCGCTGCCACAGCAGACGCAGCCCGCGCAGTTCGCCGATGGCATCGTGCATGGCCTCAAGGGCGCTGTGCCCCAGGCGCGGGTCCGACGAGTGCCCGCTCTGCCCAAGGATGTCGATGCGTTCCATCATGATGCCTTTGTGCATGCGAATCGGCTTGAGCCCGGTCGGCTCGCCGATCACTGCCGCGCGGCCCAGCGGTCGCCCGGCCTCGGCCAGCGCGCGAGCGCCGGACATCGAGCTTTCTTCATCACAGGTGGCGAGGATCAGCAGCGGTTGCTTGAACGGCTGATCGAGCAGCGGCAGCACGGCGTCGATGATCAGGGCGAAGAAGCCCTTCATGTCGCAACTGCCCAAACCGACCCAGCGGCCGTCGACTTCAGTGAGTTTCAGCGGGTCGGTCTGCCATAAGGCGTCGTCGTACGGCACCGTGTCGCTGTGCCCGGCCAACACCAGACCGCCAGGGCCGCTGCCGAAACTGGCGAGCAGATTGAATTTGCCGGGGCTGACCTGCTGGATGTCACAGCTGAACCCCAGATCACCCAGCCAACCGGCGAGCAAATCGATCACCGCCCGGTTGGATTGATCGAGGTTCGGTTGGGTACAGCTGACCGACGGCGCGGCGATCAGCGCAGCGAACTGGTCTTGCATGGACGGCAAAGGCATCGCTGACTCCAACTCCCGATTTGAAGTCCATCATAGAACCATCCGGCGTCAGGAATAAACCGCCGCAGGGCGTAGGACGAATCAGTCCTGTACACTGCACGGCCTTGGCAGCCACATATTCCCCGGCTGCGCTCCCGATCCTGGATTTTCCGGCCATGCAGAAAGAAACCGAAATCAAACTCCGCGTCAGCCGCGAAACCCTCGCCGCCCTGCGCGAGCACCCTCTTCTCAAGAAACGCAACAAAAGTGGCTGGGAACGCCGTGAGTTGATGAACCAGTACTTCGACACCCCGGAGCGCGACCTGGCCCAGGCCAAAGTTGCCCTGCGCCTGCGCAAGGACGGCGATGAGGTGATTCAGACCCTCAAGACCCGTGGCCAGAGTGTCGCCGGTCTGTCCGAGCGTAACGAGTACGACTGGAAGCTGCCGAAAGCCAAGCTCGACGTGAAGAAACTCGACGGCGAATGCTGGCCAGAGTCGCTGGCCGAGCTGGACAAGAAAACCCTGAAGCCAATCTTCACCACCGATTTCGTCCGCGAGCGCGCCGAAATCGCCTGGGGCCGCGGCAAGAGCAAAGTGGTTATCGAAGCGGCGCTGGATCTCGGTCACGTCGTGGTGGGCAAACAGAAAGAAGAAATCTGCGAGCTGGAACTCGAACTGCGCGAAGGCGAGCCTGAAGCGTTGCTGGAACTGGCCGCTGAACTGGCACAAACCCTGGCCCTGATGCCGTGCGACATCAGCAAGGCCGAGCGCGGCTATCGTCTGTACGACGCCAACAGCTACTCGCTGAGCCTGCCGGCGCCGCAACTGACGGTCGAAACCCAACTGGACGACGCCTTCGCCGCACTGTGCTGGCATTTGCTCGGCAGCAGCCAGCGTCTGGCCGAACAGTATCGTTTCAATGGTCACTGGCGTTTGTTGCAGGACTGGGTCGAGAATCTCGCGGAAATGCGCGCTCTGCTCAGCAGCCTCGGCCAGGCCGCACCGCGTCCATCGACCCACGACCTGCGCGTGGCCCTCGATGCACTGCTGGAAGACTGGCGCCCGCTGGTTCAGGTGGGTATCGAAGACGAAGACGTGCGCAAAGCCGCGCCGGAGCAGTTCCTCGAAGAGCTGGAAGACCCACGTTGGGGCCAGTTCTCGCTGACCGCTTCGCGCTGGCTGCTGGCTCGCAGCTGGACCACTGATCGTAATGTGCGTGGCAACCGTCAAGGTGGTGCGCAGTTGCACAGCTGGTTGCCGCGCCTGCTCGGCGAAGAAGCCACGGCCCTGCAATTGCAGCGCTATCAGCAACAGCCGGAAGATCTGGCTGAACAGCTGCCGCGTATCGAGCGCATTCAGGTCTGGCTGCACCACGCCCGCAATGTACTGGAGATCCCGGAAATGGATCGTCTGTACGGCGAGCTGAACAAGTTGGCGCAACTAGCCAACGAGCCGACGATCACTGACGAACTGCTCGATGCACGCAAGCAGCAGGCGATTGCGGTTTATCAGAATCGTGCGTGGAAAATGCTGCTGCGTATGTAATACCGCTAAAAGATCGCAGCCTTCGGCAGCTCCTACAGGGTGTACGCCATTCCCTTGTAGGAGCTGCCGCAGGCTGCGATCTTTTGCTTCTTCGCTACACCGGCAGGCTGGTTGTGGACTTGATCTCCGACAGCGCCACAATCGAGTTCACTTCCTGTATCCCCGGCACCAGCGACAGCTTCTCGAAGAAGAACCGCTCATACGCCTCGATGTCCGCCGCGACAATTCGCAGCAGAAAATCCACCGCGCCCATCAGCACATAACACTCCAGCACTTCCGGAAAACCGCGAATCGCTTCGGTGAATTCGGTGAAGTTCGAACGCCCGTGGGCGTTGAGTTTGATTTCGGCAAAGATCTGCGTGTTAAGGCCGATCTTCTTGCGATCAAGCAAGGTCACCTGGCCGCGAATGATCCCCTCCTCCTTCATCCGCTGAATCCGCCGCCAGCACGGCGATTGCGACAAGCCCACCTGCTCGGCGATCTGCGCACTCGAGAGCGAAGCGTCCTCTTGCAGCAAGGCTAGAATCTTGCGGTCGTAGCTGTCCAGCTCGCTGTGCATAGAAAAACCTCAAACAGAACATTCTGCGAATTGATCCAGTTGATCAAACGCCAATAACGCCCATCTTAGATAAGAAATACCCGGCAGCGAATGTAAAAATTCCTCTAGTGATTTTGGAGCCCTGCCATGCCGCACCTTGAAGCCGTCAACACGCCCCCGACCCGCGCCGATGTCTGGAACGTCAGTAACGCCCACTGCCTGGCGCAGTATCAGATTCTGGCCGAGGCCGAACCGGATCTGCTGGTGCGCGTGCTCAACCTGTTCGCGCTGCAGTTTCTTACGCCTGAGCAAGTGAACGTGCAGCGAATGGATGATCTGTTGTCGATCGACCTCGTCATGGGCGGCTTGAGCTGGCATCGCGCGCAGGTGATTGCGGAAAAACTTCGTAACCTGATCAGCGTCTGTTCGGTGAATCTGCAGAACACCGACACGGCGTGGGCCGCACCGGCGCAGGCGGCCGGCTGACAAATCCGGCAACGGCTTCGTCGGGTAGTGGCCCAACGGTCTGCGGGGCCGCGACTATCCTTTTGCGCACTGTCGCTTAAAAGGAAGCCCGCATGTCCGTTCAACTTGCCACTCAGGACCGCTGGCTGGACCTCAATGATGTATTGCGTGAACTGGTCGCCCAAGGCTTCATCAGCCAGGATTCGGCGGAGCAGGCACTCAATGCACGCCGTCGCCACGCCGCGCATGGCCAGAAGCATCCGCTGGAGTTTATCGCCAGCCAGCAACTGGACGACCTCAGCCGTCCGGGCAAGCATCTGGACCTCGAAAGCCTGACCCTGTGGCTGGCGCAACAGGCCGGCCAGCCCTATCTGCGCATCGATCCGCTGAAGATCAACGTTGCCGCCATCACCCCGTTGATGTCCTACGCCTTTGCCCAGCGCCACAAGATTCTCGCGGTGGCGGTCGATCGCGACTCGGTGACGGTGGCCAGCGCCCAGCCTTATGTGACCGGCTGGGAAGCCGATCTGACTCACGTCTTGAAGCTGCCGATCAAACGGGTGGTGGCCAACTCGGTGGACATCCAGCGTTTCAGCGTCGAGTTCTTTCGCTTGGCCAAATCGGTCAGCGGTGCCAGTAACGCCGATCAACAGAACGGCAACCTCGGCAACTTCGAACAATTGCTCAACCTCGGCGCCAGCGATCAGGAGCCGGACGCCAACGACGCGCACATCGTCAACATCGTCGACTGGCTGTTTCAGTACGCCTTCCAGCAGCGCGCCAGTGATATCCACATTGAACCGCGCCGCGAGCAAGGCACGGTGCGTTTTCGCATCGACGGCGTGCTGCATAACGTCTATCAATTTCCGCCGCAGGTGACGATGGCCATCGTCAGTCGCCTGAAAAGCCTCGGGCGGATGAACGTCGCCGAAAAGCGCAAACCCCAGGACGGCCGGGTCAAGACCAAGACCCCGGACGGCGGCGAAGTGGAGTTGCGCCTGTCGACCCTGCCCACCGCGTTCGGCGAAAAAATGGTCATGCGGATTTTCGACCCGGATGTGCTGCTCAAGGACTTCGATCAGCTTGGGTTTTCCGCCGACGATCTGCGCCGTTGGCAGGACATGACTCGCCAGCCCAACGGCATCATTCTGGTCACCGGGCCCACCGGTTCGGGCAAGACCACCACGCTCTACACCACCCTGAAAAAACTGGCGACGCCGGAGGTCAACCTCTGCACCATCGAAGACCCGATCGAAATGGTCGAGCCGGCGTTCAACCAGATGCAGGTCCAGCACAACATCGACCTGAGCTTCGCCGCCGGAGTGCGCGCGCTGATGCGACAGGACCCGGACATCATCATGATCGGCGAGATTCGCGACCTCGAAACCGCCGAGATGGCGATTCAAGCGGCACTCACCGGGCATCTGGTGCTGTCGACGCTGCACACCAACGACGCGCCGAGTGCGATCAGCCGATTGCTTGAACTGGGCGTGCCGCATTACTTGATCAAGGCCACGGTGCTCGGGGTCATGGCCCAACGGTTGGTGCGGACCCTGTGCCCACACTGCAAGGCGCCGCTGACCCTGGACGAGGAGGATTGGCAAACCTTGACCCGGCCCTGGCAGGCGCCACTGCCGGGCAACGCACAAAGGGCCATCGGCTGCGTGGAATGTCGCGACACCGGTTATCACGGACGCGCCGGGGTTTACGAAATCATGCAACTGAGCGACAGCCTCAAAGCCTTCATCACCCCTGACACCGACCTCACGGCGATCCGCCGCCAGGCATTCAAGGAAGGCATGCGCAGTTTGCGTCTGTCCGGTGCACAGAAAGTTGCGGCGGGGCTGACAACGGTTGAGGAAGTGCTGCGGGTGACGCCACAAAGCGAGTTGAAATAGGCGTTCAGGGAACCGGACAGGGGAAATGACGATCCAACCGGTCATTCAACACCAGTGGAGTCACCCCCTCATGCGTCTCAAACTTGCTGTCGCTACTCTTGCCCTGCTGTCTCTGCCTGTTGGTTCGGCAATGGCCGACAGCTTCTGGCGTAACGTCATTTCCTCCGGCGCCACCACCGGCTCGACTTACCTGACCTTCAAGGATCACAAGCTGATCGTCGCCGCACAGGACGACGCCGGCAGTTTCGTTGCCAGCGATGGCGGCATCCGTGGCCCGTATCTGGAAGCTGCAATGCAGAAAGTCCGTAACGACAATCCGGGCCTGCAGGCGACGGACATGGAACTGGCGAACGCGATTCTGGCGAAGAACGCCGTGGCTTCCGAGTAAGCCTTTCGCCCACAAAAATGCCGCTCATTTGAGCGGCATTTTTTTTGAAGACAAATCAAAAGATCGCAGCCTTCGGCAGCTCCTACAGGGCACGGGTGTACACGAATCAATGTAGGAGCTGCCGAAGGCTGCGATCTTTTGATCTTCAGCGGTAATCGTCGACCGGCACGCAAGCGCAATACAGATTGCGATCCCCATAGACATTGTCGACCCGATTCACCGCCGGCCAATACTTGTGTGCCTTGGTGTGTGCATCCGGTGTGATGCCTTGCTCGATGCTGTACGGCCGCTCCCACACGCCAGTGACATCCGCCAAGGTATGCGGCGCACGCTTGAGCGGGTTGTCTTCCGCCGGCCAGTTCCCGTTCTGCACCTCGGTGATTTCCGCGCGAATACTCAACATCGCGCCGATGAACCGGTCCAGCTCAGCCTTGGATTCGCTCTCGGTTGGCTCGACCATCAAGGTGCCCGGCACCGGGAACGACATGGTTGGCGCATGGAAGCCGTAATCCATCAGGCGCTTGGCGACATCCTCCTCGCTGATCCCGGTCTGCGCTTTAAGCGGCCGCAAATCGAGTATGCATTCATGGGCCACGCGACCATTGCGACCGGTGTAGAGCACGGGAAACGCACCGGATAAATGCTGCGCCAGGTAGTTCGCCGCGAGGATTGCCACTTCGCTGGCATCCGCCAGTTGCGGCCCCATCATGGCGATGTACATCCAGCTGATCGGCAGAATACTCGCACTGCCCCACGGCGCCGCGCTGACCGCTCCGTTCTGCGCCAGCGGCCCGTCGATCGGCACCACCGGATGATTGGCGACGAACGGCGCCAAATGTGCGCGAATGCCGATCGGCCCCATGCCCGGCCCGCCACCACCATGGGGAATGCAGAAGGTCTTGTGCAAATTCATGTGCGACACGTCGGCACCGATGTCCGCCGGCCGCGCCAGCCCGACCTGCGCATTGAGGTTCGCGCCGTCCATGTACACCTGACCGCCGTGCTTGTGGATAACCTCGCAGATCTCGCTGATGCCTTCTTCGTACACGCCGTGGGTCGATGGGTAGGTCGCCATCAGGCATGACAACTTATCCCCAGCCTCGGCGGCTTTTGCTTTCAAATCCTCTAGATCGACGTTACCCGCCTCGTCGCACTCGACGATCACCACACGCATCCCGGCCATTTGTGCCGAGGCTGGATTGGTGCCGTGGGCCGAGGACGGAATCAGGCAGATATCGCGCGCGCCCTGCTGGCGGCTCTCGTGATATTTGCGGATCGCCAGCAACCCGGCGTACTCGCCCTGAGCGCCGGAGTTGGGCTGCATGCAAATCGCGTCGAACCCGGTAATCGCGCACAACCAGCGCTCAAGTTCTTCGATCATCAAGGTGTAGCCGACCGCCTGCTCCCTGGGCACGAAGGGATGCAGATTGGCGAACTGCGGCCAGGTGATCGGGATCATTTCGCTGGTGGCGTTGAGTTTCATGGTGCAGGAGCCCAACGGGATCATCGACTGGTTGAGCCCCAGATCCTTGTTTTCCAGTTGCTTGAGATAACGCAGCATCTCGGTTTCGCTGTGATGGGCGTTGAACACCGGATGACGCAGGTACGGTGTGCTGCGCTGAAGACCGTCTGGAATACCGGAAGCCAGCGCCTGGGCGTCAAGATCCTCGACGATCAGCCCATGATCGGCGCCCAGCAGCACATCGAACAGCTTTGCCACGGTGTGCTCGTCACACGTTTCGTCGAGGCTCAGCCCGACCCGGCCACGGCCGAGAATCCTCAGGTTGATTTGCGCAGCCTTGGCACTTTCGATAATCGCGGTTTGCGCGCCGCCGACGTCCAGCGTCAGCGTGTCGAAAAACTGCGCGTTGATCCGGTTGATGCCGTGGCGCTCAAGCCCTGCCGCCAGAATGCAGGTCAGCCGATGTACGCGCTGCGCGATGCGCTTCAAGCCTTCCGGCCCATGATAGACCGCGTAAAAACTGGCGATATTGGCCAACAGCACCTGCGCCGTGCAGATGTTCGAATTGGCTTTCTCGCGACGGATATGTTGCTCGCGGGTTTGCAGGGCCATGCGCAACGCGACGTTGCCGCGAGCGTCTTTCGACACACCGATGATCCGCCCGGGAATCGCCCGTTTGTATTCCTCGCGACTGGCGAAAAACGCCGCATGCGGCCCGCCATAGCCCATCGGCACGCCAAAGCGTTGCGACGAACCGAACACCACGTCGGCGCCCAACTCACCCGGCGGCGTCAGCAGCAGCAAACTGAGCAAATCGGTCGCCACACAGGCAAGGGCTTGCTGGGCATGCAAGTGATCGATGAGTGGACGCAGATCGCGGATCTCGCCGTGGGTATCGGGGTATTGCAGCAGTGCTCCGAATACCTGGTGCTGCTGCAAGTTATCCACAGCGTCGATGATCAACTCGAAACCGAAACCTTCGGCCCGGGTCTGCACCACGGAGATGGTTTGTGGATGACAGTTCTCGTCGACGAAAAACAGATTGCTCTTTGACTTGGCGACACGTTTGGCCAGTGCCATAGCCTCCGCCGCCGCAGTAGCCTCATCGAGCAATGAGGCGTTGGCCAGTTCCAGGCCGGTGAGGTCGATGGTCAGTTGCTGAAAATTCAGCAGCGCTTCGAGCCGCCCCTGGGCAATCTCCGGTTGATACGGCGTGTAAGCAGTGTACCAACCGGGATTTTCCAGCACGTTGCGCAAGATGACGGTCGGCGTGAGCGTGCCGTGGTAGCCCATGCCGATCAGGCTGGTCCAGACCTGATTCTGCTCGGCGTAGCCACGCAACCTGGCCAGCGCCGCTTGCTCATCCAGCGCTGGCGGCAAGTCCAGTGCGCGATTAAAGCGAATGCCCGGGGGCACGGTCTGCTCGATCAGTTCACCTCGGCTGCCGAGGCCGAGACTGTCGAGCATGGCCTGCTGTTCGGCGGCGTCGGGGCCGAGGTGGCGGCGCAGGAAGGCCTCGGGATCGCGTAACTGGCTCAGGGACGGCAACTGGGACATGACGGGCTCTCTCTTGGCTGGCGCTCGGCGTCAAGGCAAATACGGTCAAACCAGCATAGCAGTGCCCTTGAAGATCAAAAGATCGCAGCCTTCGGCAGCTCCTACAAAGGCTATGTATATCCATAATTGGACTCCTGCAGGAGCTGCCGCAGGCTGCGATCTTTTGATCCTGAAAAAAAAGCCCCGACAAGTCGGGGCTTTGGGGTGCAGCGCTCAGCTTACTCGCCGATGGCAGCCTTGTAGGCAGCCGCGTCGTGCAGCTTGTCCAGCTCAGCCTTGTCGCTAGGCTTGAGCTTGAAGATCCACGCACCGTACGGGTCGGAGTTCAGCAGCTCAGGCGAACCGCTCAGCTCTTCGTTGATCGCGATGACTTCACCGCTGACCGGGGCGTAGATGTCGGAAGCGGCCTTCACCGATTCGACCACACCGGATTGATCGCCAGCCGCGAACACTTTGCCGACTTCCGTCAGCTCGACGAACACCACATCACCCAGCGCTTCCTGCGCGTGATCGCTGATGCCCACAGTGACGGTGCCGTCGGCTTCCAGACGTGCCCATTCGTGACTTTCGGCAAAACGCAGGTCGGCAGGAATATCGCTCATCTTCAGTGTCCTCAAGAAATTGTCAGCGGTGGTGCCCGCCGGAAAAGGTTAGATCAAAGTTTTGCCATGGCGTACGAAGGTCGGTTTGACCACTCGTACCGGGTACCACTTGCCACGGATTTCCACTTCGGCGCGGTCGGCAGTCGCCATCGGAACACGCGCCAGGGCAATCGATTTGCTTAGCGTAGGAGAGAAACTACCACTGGTGATCTCTCCTTCGCCAACATCGGCGATACGAACCACCTGGTGGGCACGTAAAACACCGCGTTCCTCAAGCACCAGACCGACCAGTTTGTGTGCAACGCCAGCGGCTTTTTCAGCCTCCAGCGCAGCACGGCCGATGAACTGACGCGAGGCCGGTTCCCAGGCGATGCTCCAGGCCATGTTGGACGCCAGCGGCGAAACGTCTTGATGAATGTCCTGACCGTAGAGGTTCATCCCGGCTTCCACGCGCAACGTGTCGCGGGCACCGAGGCCGATTGGGGAAATGCCCGCACCCACCAGATCGTTGAAGAATGCCGGGGCCTGATTGGCCGGCAATACGATTTCCAGACCGTCTTCACCGGTGTAACCGGTGCGGGCAATGAACCAGTCGCCGTCGGTTTCGCCTTCAAAGGGTTTGAGGTGCTGGATCAGCGTGGCACGGGACTGGGTGACCAGTTCGGCAATCTTGTGCCGGGCGTGCGGGCCTTGAATGGCCAGCATCGCCAGTTCCGAGCGCTCGTGCAGTTGCACGGCGAAACTGCCGAGTTGCGCCTGCATCCACGCCAGGTCCTGATCACGGGTCGAGGCGTTGAACACCAGACGATAACCGTCTTCGAGGCGGTAGACGATCATGTCATCGACGATGCCGCCACGCTCGTTGAGCATGGTGCTGTACAACGCACGGCCGGGGCGGTGCAGGCGTTCGACGTCATTGGCCAGCAAATGCTGGAGCCAGGCCTTGGCCTGGGCGCCGTCAACATCGATTACGGTCATGTGGGACACATCGAACACCCCGCAATCGCGGCGCACTTCGTGGTGCTCCTCGACCTGCGAGCCGTAATGCAGTGGCATATCCCAACCGCCAAAATCGACCATCTTCGCGCCGAGGGCGAGATGCAGGTCATACAGAGGCGTACGCTGTCCCATGGGTTTCTCCTTCCGGGCGTGGCGAGGGTGCGGACTGCCGCTGCACGGGTGAAAGCCTTGAAATATAAGGCTTTCAGCCGTTTCCAGCGAACGGGTCTGTCAGACGAACCGCACCGAATGCCGCGCATTGTAGCCGCATGATTCAGGACTGACGACTAAGTGTTTCGGTGCGCCGAGCGCCGGATCAGACCAATGACCGGCAATAGTCCGACCAGAACCAGGGTCAGCGCCGGCAAAGACGCCCTCGCCCATTCGCCTTCGCTGGTCATTTCAAAGATGCGTACGGCCAGCGTGTCCCAGCCAAACGGGCGCATCAGCAGGGTTGCCGGCATTTCCTTGAGCACATCGACGAACACCAGCAACGCCGCGCTCAACGTACCGGGCAGCAACAACGGCAGATACACTTTGAAAAACAGTCGCGGCCCACTGACACCCAGGCTACGTGCCGCTTCCGGCAAAGATGGCCGTATACGCGCCAGACTGCTTTCCAACGGGCCATACGCGACGGCAATAAACCGCACCAGATACGCCATCAGCAACGCCGCCAGACTGCCGAGTAACAACGGTTTGCCTGCACCACCGAGCCAGCCGGAAAGCGGAATCACCAGTTCGCGATCCAGATAACTGAAGGCCAGCATGATCGATACGGCCAACACCGAGCCCGGCAGGGCGTAACCGAGATTGGCCAGACTGACCCCGGAGCGGATCGCCCGGGTCGGCGCCAACCGTCGGGCGAACGCCAGCAGCAAGGCAACGCTGACAGTGATCAACGCCGCCATGCCACCCAGATAGAGGGTATGCAGGATCAACCCGGCGTAGCGCTCATCAAGATCGAAGCGCCCGCGCTGCCAGAACCACACGACCAATTGCAAAACCGGAATCACAAACGCGCAGGCGAAGACCAATACGCACCAACTCATCGCGGCGAAGGCCTTGAGCCCACGCAGGTGATACAGCGCCTTGACCCGAGGCCGCTCGTTGCTCGCCCGGTTCGCGCCGCGTGCGCGACGTTCGCCGTACAGCACCAGCATCACCACCAGCAACAACAGGCTGGCCAATTGTGCCGCACTGGACAGGCTGAAAAAGCCGTACCAGGTCTTGTAGATCGCTGTGGTGAAGGTGTCGAAGTTGAACACCGAGACCGCACCGAAATCCGCCAGAGTCTCCATCAGCGCCAGTGCCACGCCCGCACCAATCGCCGGACGCGCCATCGGCAACGCTACGCGCCAAAAGGCTTGCCAGGGTGATTGCCCGAGCACGCGCGCGGCTTCCATCAGGCCTTTGCCCTGAGCGAGAAACGCCGTGCGTGCCAACAGGTAAACGTAGGGGTAGAAGACCAGCACCAACACCAGAATCACCCCACCAGTGGAGCGAACGCGCGGTAGCCGCAGGCCGGAACCGAACCATTCACGCAGCAGGGTTTGTACTGGCCCGGCGAAGTCGAGCAAGCCGACAAACACGAAAGCGAGCACATAGGCCGGGATGGCGAAGGGCAGCATCAATGCCCAATCGAGCCAGCGACGGCCGGGGAATTCGCAGAGGCTGGTGAGCCAGGCGAGGCTCACCCCCAGCAGCGTCACGCCGACGCCAACGCCGAGCACCAGCGTCAGGGTGTTGCCCAGCAGGCGCGGCATCTGGGTTTCCCACAGGTGTGACCAGATCTGTTGATCGATGGTCTGCCATGACAGCAGCAGAACGCTCAGGGGCAACAGCACCAGCGCGGCAATGGCGAAGACGATGGGATACCAGCGGCGTTGGGCGGGGTGGGCCACTTGCGAACTCTCGTGGAGGAAAAACGTAGAGTGTAAGGAGAAAAGCAAAAAGATCGCAGCCTTCGGCAACGCCTACAGTGGGATTGTGCTCACCCTGTAGGAGCTGCCGAAGGCTGCGATCTTTTGCTCTCTAAATCAGCAGACTCAGTTCCAGCCCGCCCGATCCATCATGCGAATCGCTTCGGCCTGGCGCTTGCCCGCCACTTCCACCGGCAAGGTGTCGGCAATGAACTTGCCCCATGCGGCCACTTCTTCCGACGGTGCAACGGCAGGGTTGGCCGGGAATTCCTGGTTGACGTCGGCGAAGATTTTCTGCGCCTCAGGCGTGGTCATCCACTCGACCAGTGCCTTGGCGGCTTCCGGGTGTGGTGCATGTTTGGTCAAGCCGATGCCCGACAGGTTGACGTGCACACCGCGATCCGCCTGATTCGGCCAGAACAGTTTGACCGGCAGTTCCGGCTTCTGCTTGTGCAGGCGACCGTAGTAATAGGTGTTGACGATGCCGACATCGCACTGCCCGGCATTGATCGCTTCGAGCACTGCAACGTCATCGGAGAACACATCGGTGGACAGGTTGTTGACCCAGCCCTTGAGGATTTTCTCGGTCTTCTCGGCGCCATGTACTTCGATCATGGTCGCAGTCAGTGACTGGTTGTAGACCTTCTTCGCCGTGCGCAGGCACAGGCGACCTTCCCAGTTCTTGTCGGCCAGTGCTTCGTAGGTGGTCAATTCGCCCGGCTTCACTCGCTGAGTGGAATAGGCGATGGTCCGTGCGCGCAGGCTCAAACCCGTCCAGGCGTGGCTGGAGGCGCGGTATTGCTGCGGGATATTGGTGTCGATGGTTTTCGAGGTGAACGGTTGCAGGATGCCCATCTGCTCGGCCTGCCAGAGGTTGCCGGCATCGACGGTCAGCAGCAGGTCGGCGGTGGCGTTCTCACCCTCGGCCTTGATGCGCTGCATCAGCGGCGCTTCCTTGTCGGTGATGAACTTGATCTTCACCCCGGTTTTGGCGGTGTAGGCATCAAACACCGGTTTGATCAGTTCATCGATGCGCGAAGAGTAAACCACCACCTCGTCGGCGGCCTGGGCAGTGGTGCTGCCGATCAGGGTCAAGGCCAGTGCGGTCAGAAGACGCTTGGGTGCCAACATGGGAGTGGTCTCTCGGTCGGGAAATGTGGGCCAAATGATAAGGACTCACATTTACCTTCTCAATCGATCACTTGGGCAAGGAGTTACCAGATGTTGCATGGCGCTAAACGCCCCCCTGTAGGAGCTGCCGAAGGCTGCGATCTTTTGACCTTGATCTTAAAAAACAAAGTCAAAAGATCGCAGCCTTCGGCAGCTCCTACAGAGGGACGCATTGCCAAAATGTAGGAGTGAGCCTGCTCGCGATGAGGCCATCAGCCTCAATGCAGACCTCAGGGTTTTGCGAGTGCCGGAAGGTCCCCGGTCAAGCCGAGGGCTTCACGCACGAACAACGCCTTGGCCTCAGGCATCTGCTCAACCAGCTTCAACCCGGCATTACGCAACCAGCGCACAGGCAGCGGGTTGGCCTGGAACAAGCGCTCAAACCCTTCCATCGCCGCCATCAACGCCAGGTTATGTGGCATGCGCCGGCGCTCGTAGCGGCTCAGCACTTTCACATCCGCGAGCCGTTCACCACGCTCGGTCGCCTGCAACAGCACTTCGGCCAGCACCGCCGCATCGAGGAAACCCAGGTTCACGCCCTGCCCCGCCAGTGGATGAATGGTGTGCGCGGCATCGCCGATCAGCGCCAGGCCTTCGGCTACATAACGCTTGGCATGTCGCTGACGCAGTGGCACGCACAGCCGTGGATCGGCACTGACGACTTCGCCCAGGCGACCTTCAAACGCGCGCTCCAGCTCACGGCAGAATGCCGCTTCATCCAGCGCCATCAAACGTTCGGCTTCGCTCGGGGTGGTCGACCAGACGATCGAGCACCAGTCCTGCTGACCATCGCGTTCCAGCGGCAGAAACGCCAAAGGCCCGTGATCGGTGAAACGCTGCCACGCCGTCATCTGATGCGGTTTGCTGCTGCGCACACTGGTGACGATCGCGTGATGCAGATAATCCCATTCGCGGGTCGCGACACCGGTCAGACGGCGCACCGCGGAATTGGCGCCATCCGCCGCGATCACCAGCGGAGCGCGCAACTGCCGACCATCGGCCAGGGTCAGCAACCAGTCATCACCGGAACGGCGCATCTGTTCCAGCCGTGCATTGGCCAGCATGCCCAGATCGCAATCGTGCAAACGATCAAGCAAGGCATCCTGCACCACACGATTTTCGACGATATGGCCGAGTACATCGGCATGCACGCTGCTCGCCGAGAAGTGAATCTGCCCGGTGCCGCTGCCGTCCCACACGTGCATGTCGGTGTAGGGACTGCTGCGCCGACTGGCGATGCCGTCCCACACGCCAAGGCGTTCGAGTATTCGTTGGCTGGCCGCCGACAACGCGCTCACGCGAGGCTCGAATGACGCCTGGGCATCGAACGGTTTGACGCTCAGCGGGCTGCCGTCGAGCAGCAAAACCTCCAGGCCACTGTCCTGCAACGCCAGCGCCAGGGCGCTGCCGACCATTCCGGCTCCGACAATCAGCAGATCTGCGCGCATTTCCATGCTTTAAGCCTGTCTCGCTTGCGGCTTGAGCCGCACGTAAAGGGTTTTACCGACCCGCGCGACAAGGTTGCCGGCGCCGTCATGAATATCGACCTGCAACTGCGGCAGGTACTTTTCGCCATTGGCGGTCTGCCGACGCACCTCATCCAGCAAGGTGTCGTCGATGGTAAACCGGGCGAACACCGGGCCTTTGCCCGGCGCAATGAAATCGACGTCGGCGGCCTTGTCCCAGACGATGTACCGCGACCCGAGATTTTCCATCAGCATCAACATGAAGAACGGATCGACCATCGAATACAGACTGCCGCCGAACTGCGTGCCGACGTAGTTGCGGTTGTACCAGCCCAACCCCATCGACACTTGAACATCGCGAAAGTCGTCGCTGATGTGCCGCACCCGAACACCGGCGCCGAGATACGGCGGGTAAAACGTCATCGCCCAACGCATCAACCGCGCCTTGCCGAACGTGTTGCTCAACCACTTAAGCATCCGGACGTGTTCCCAAACCCATGGCCTGGCGGGCGAACCAGCGCTTGGCGGGTGGTAACAGGTCGAGACCGAGCAAACCGATGTTGCGCCCCAGCGATACCAACGGCTGGGTGCTGCCGAACAGCCGCGTAACCTGATCGGAGAACCCCACCGTGAGGTCCTGATCGAGACGCTGACGCTCGCGATACGCCTGCAACGTGGCGAAATCGCCCAGCGGTTTGTCGCTGGCGAGCAAAGCCGCGGCAAGAGCATCGGCATCACGCAGGGACAGGTTGAAACCCTGCCCCGCAATCGGATGCAAACTGTGCGCAGCGTTGCCAAGTACAGCCAGATGCGAGCGCACCTGCTCCTCGGCTTCGACCAGCGACAACGGATACAAATGCCGCGCGCCCACCTGTTTCAACGTGCCGAGACGGTACCCAAACACGCCCTGCAATTCGCTGAGGAAATCGCGCTCGCTCAAATCGGCCAGGCGCTGCGCGTCCATGCCCAGACGCGTCCAGACCAATGCGCAACGGTTATCCGGCAGCGGCAGCAAGGCCATCGGGCCCTCGTCGGTGAAACGCTCGAACGCCATGCCGTTGTGCGCTTCGCTCGGGGTGATGTTGGCGATCAGCGCACTCTGGTTATACGGACGCTTGCGCACGTTGATGCCCAACTGCTCGCGCAATCCGGAACGCCCGCCATCGGCAAGCACCGCGAGGTCGCATTGAAGGGTGGTTTCATCATTGAGGGTCAGACGATAGCCGTCGGGCAGCGGCTCCATGCGCGTGACTTCCGCCGGGCAACGCCAACTGATCACGTCTTTGTCGACGTGCTGCCACAGGCATTGGCCGAGCCAGGCGTTTTCCACCACGTAACCCAGCGCTGGCACGCCCTCTTCCATCGCCGACAACCGCGCGGTGGAGAAGCGGCCACGATCGGACACATGAATCTGTTTGATCGGCTCGGCGCGGCGGGAGATTTCCTGCCACACGCCCAGCCGTTGATAGATTTGTCGCGCGCCGAAGGACAGCGCCGAAGAGCGCGCATCGTAGCTCGGCTGCCAACTGTCGCCAGGCGCGAACGGTTCGATCAGCACGATCTTCCAGCCGCGCGCCTTGGCCCCCGCCTGCAGCGCCAATGCCAGACTGGCGCCGACCAGGCCGCCACCGATGATTGCCAGATTGACTCGACTCATGCCGCGTGTGTCCGTGCTTGCGCCATCAGCGCTTCGATGTCGGCGACGGTTTTCGGTACGCCGTTGGTGAGGATTTCACAGCCGGTCTTGGTCACTACCACGTCATCCTCGATGCGCACGCCAATGCCGCGCCATTTTTTCGCTACGTTCTGGTTGTCCGGGGCGATGTAGATGCCCGGCTCCACGGTCAGCGCCATGCCGACTTCCAGCACGCGCCATTCGCCGCCGACCTTGTATTCGCCGACGTCGTGTACATCCATCCCCAGCCAGTGGCCGGCGCGGTGCATGTAAAACGCTTTGTAAGCCTCAGTCGCGATCAATTCGTCGACGTCGCCCTGCAACAGGCCCAGCTTCACCAAACCTGCGGTGATGACTCGAACCGTGGCTTCGTGCGCCTGATTCCAGTGCTTGTTCGGGGCGATTTCAGCGAATGCAGCTTCCTGCGAGGCGAGTACCAATTCGTAGATCGCTTTCTGCTCGGGCGAAAACTTGCCGTTGACCGGCCAGGTGCGGGTGATATCGCTGGCGTAGCAGTCGATTTCGCAACCGGCGTCGATCAGCACCAGATCACCGTCCCTGAGCAGCGCGTCATTTTGCTGGTAATGCAGAATGCAGCTATTGCGCCCGGCGGCGACGATCGAACCGTAGGCCGGCATCTTCGCCCCGCCCTTGCGGAATTCGTAATCGAGCTCGGCTTCGAGGCTGTACTCGTAGAGCCCGGCGCGGCTGGCCTGCATCGCACGGATGTGGGCCTGGGCCGAGATCCGTGCGGCTTCGCGCATCACCTTCACTTCTGCCGCCGATTTATACAGGCGCATGTCGTGCAGCAGATGATCCAAAGCAACGAATTCGTTCGGGGGCTGGGCGCCGAGGTGCGCTTTAGAGCGGATCACGTTGATCCAGTCCATCAGGTGTCGGTCAAATTCGGGGTTACTGCCCATCGCCGAATACACCCGGTCGCGACCTTCGATCAGGCCCGGCAGGATGTCGTCGATGTCGGTGATGGGGAAGGCGTCGTCGGCGCCAAAGTCGCGTATCGCGCCTTCCTGGCCGGCGCGCAAGCCGTCCCACATTTCGCGTTCGGCGTTGCGTTCACGGCAAAACAAAACATATTCGCCATGCTCGCGGCCGGGCATCAGGACGATGACGGCTTGCGGCTCGGGAAAACCGCTGAGGTACTGAAAGTCGCTGTCCTGACGGTAGACGTGCTCGACGTCGCGGTTGCGGATGGCCACCGCGGCGGCGGGCAGAATCGCGATGCTGTTGGGTTCCATCTGCGCCATCAGGGCCTTGCGGCGACGGCTGTATTCCGCTTTCGGGATATGGATCATGGGCAGATGGCTTTCCCTGGCTCGCGATTAATGCAGCGACGGCTTGGCGGCTGGCGGCACGTCGGCTTTTTTGGTTTCCGTGAACAGCAGCAGCGGCGCAACGCGCAGGTACTCCATGACTTCCATGTAGTCGGTCTCGCCGTCTTCGGATTCTTCCAGGGCATCTTGCACCTGGGAAATGGCGGCCAGATCCTGCAGCACTTCGGTGGCTTCAGTGCTGAGCATGCTGCTGTCGCGGCAGTTCAGGCCGAAACCGCTGAGGAAGCCCTGGCACCATTCGCCCAGTGCGGCGGCACGCTCAGCCAGTGGCGCGTCATCGGTCGGCAGCAGCAGGACGACAGTGACGTCGTCGCCGGTCAGCTCACCCTTGACCATCTCTTGCAGGCCGATCAGGGCGTTGCGGATGTTGTCCTGTGGCTCGCTTTCGAGCAGCTCGGCGGCATCGATCAGCCACTCGTCGGCATTGAAGCCGGCACCGGCGCAACTACGCCCGAGCAGCAAGCCGTGCAGTTCGGCAGGCGAGACGTTGTGGCCGCTGGAAGTCAGCAGGGTGGCAAAAGCTTGGTACGGGGAATTCGCAATGGTCATGGGCAGCTAGGCGCCAGACGGCGCTATGTCTAGAATGGAGGCCTTGTATCCTACATCGACAGACTCGCCAAGACTATTAAAGGCTGTCCGCCAGCTAACCCATCAGACAGTGAATCCAATGGAAGACAACGACCTGCAAGCGCTGATGGCCAGACTCGAACTGCTGATTGGCCGAGTCGAGCAACTAAAGAGTCAAAACGCACTCTTACTAGCTCAGGAAAAGACCTGGCGCGAGGAACGCGCGCACCTCATTGAAAAAAACGAAATCGCCCGGCGTAAGGTCGAATCGATGATTTCGCGCCTCAAGGCCCTGGAGCAAGACTCATGAGTTCAAGCAATAGCGTTACCGTGCAGATCCTCGATAAAGAATATTCGATCATTTGCCCGCAGGAAGAGCGCAGCAATCTGGTGAGCGCCGCACGCTACCTGGACGGCAAGATGCGCGAGATCCGCAGCAGCGGCAAAGTCATCGGTGCCGACCGCATTGCTGTGATGGCTGCACTGAACATCACTCACGATCTCTTGCACAAAGAAGAGCGCCCGGACATTCAAGCCAGCGGCTCGACCCGTGAGCAGGTGCGTGACTTGCTCGATCGTGTCGATCTGGTCCTGGCCGACGATCCGGACATCAGCAAGGGCTGATTCGCCAGACCGCTTGAGGTATACTCGCGGCACTCCCTGGGGTGCTTGCCAGTTGACGATGTCCCTGAGCCGATTCGCACTACCCTGGAAGTTGCACGTTGGGCTGGTGTGCATGTCCGCCAGACGGAAAGCCTTAAAGTCTACTGCATCTTCCACCTTGAACTTTCGGGTTCAAGGGCTAAGTTGACAGCGGTTCATCCGGGGAGCCTGATTCGAATCCGATGTCGGTGAATGCCGACATCGGATTTTTTATGCGTACGTTTTCGTCCAACCTGCCGAAGCCGAACCATGACCGAACCCGCGCTGCTGCCCCGCCCGCAACTCCGCCGCCTGCTGCGCAAGGCGCGCCGCGCGCTGACTGCTGCTGAACAACGCCAGGCCGCCAAAGGTTTGTTCCGGCAATTGGCGCAAGACCCGCACTTTCGCCGGGCAAAACACATTTCCCTGTACCTGCCCGCCGACGGTGAAATCGATCCGCGCCTGCTGCTGCGTGAAGCACAGCGTCGGGGCAAGGCCACGTACCTGCCGGTGCTCAGCGCCTGGCCGCGAACCAAAATGGTGTTCCAGCGCATCCGTCCCGGCGAAAAACTCAAACCCAACCGTTTCCGCATCCTTGAGCCGCGCGCCAATCTGGCTCGCCAGCGCAAGATCTGGACACTGGATCTGGTGTTGTTGCCACTGGTGGGATTTGACGACGTCGGCGGACGTCTGGGGATGGGCGGTGGCTTCTATGATCGCAGCCTGGCGTATCTGGCGCGGCGCAAGAACTGGCGCAAGCCGACATTATTGGGTCTGGCCCATGAATGTCAGAAGGTCGAACGGCTGGCGCAGGCGAGTTGGGATGTACCGTTGCAAGGCACGGTCACCGACAAGGCGTGGTATTTCGTAGACTAGACGCCGCGTAGATCAGCGGCGTCGGGGAAGCAGTTTCAGCGCTTGAAAGCTGTCGACTGTTGAACCTGTTGCGCGATTTCAATCGGTGCGTCGGCCTTGTTGGCCCACAGGCTTTGCGCGTAACCGGTGGTCACAACGCCCAAACCAAACAAAATAACCAAAACCCAAAGCAAATCCGGTTTGCGTTTCATCGATTGCCCCCCTCAAGGCACATCATCACGATGACAGCAGCGGTTTCCATTCGTAGGCCGTGCAGCAGCGTCAAGCTTTAAAGGCCGGCATTTTGCGACAACGAGAACCTGCGCGCAAACGCTGACGTCAACCGACTGTCGGTTTGTCATAAAATTGCCCGACAACTTGCCCAAAGAACGCTTCAGGAGCAAAAACCATGGCCTATTGGCTGATGAAATCCGAACCTGACGAACTCTCGATCAAAGGCCTGGAGAAACTTGGCAAAGCGCGCTGGGACGGAGTTCGCAACTATCAGGCGCGCAACTTCCTGCGCGCGATGGCGGTGGGGGATGAGTTCTTTTTCTACCATTCCAGTTGCCCGGAGCCGGGAATTGCCGGGATCGGAAAAATAATCGAGGCGGCGTATCCGGATCCGACGGCGCTGGACCCTGAAAGTCATTACTTCGATCCGAAGGCCACAGCAGAAAAAAACCCCTGGAGCGCAATCGATGTCGAGCACGTCGAAACGTTCGCGCGGGTGTTGAAGCTCGATTATCTGAAGCAGCAGACCGCGCTGGCCGAAATGCCGCTGGTGCAGAAAGGGTCGCGGCTGTCGGTGATGGCGGTGACGCCGGAGCAGTGGGCGGCGGTATTGGCGCTGCGGTAACGGCCACAAAAAAGATCGCAGCCTTCGCCAGCTCCTACAGGAAAGTGCATTCCAATGTAGGAGCTGCCGAAGGCTGCGATCTTTTGAGTTTCTAAATCTGTCTTACTGAATGATCAGGTTGTTGAACAACAGATCCTCAACCACCGGCTTGCCGGTCTCGTCATTCATTACTTGCTGCGTCTGTTTCAACGCTTCCTGACGCAACTTTTCCTTGCCCTCGATGCTGCCCATCGCCTCAGTCGTCTGCTGGGTGAACAGCGCCACCAGCTGATTGCGAATCAACGGTTCGTTGGCCTTGACCAGTTTGGTCGACTCTTCGCCGGTCACGCGCAGCGCCACATCGGCTTTGAACACCTTCAGTTTCGGCGTGCCATCGAGCCCGTAGTTGCCCACGAATGGCGGACTCAGGGTGATGTAATTGACCTTCGGCGCCTCGCCTTCTTTGGCTTCTTCGGCCAGCGCTGCCACAGGCAGAGACAGGGCCAGCAACAACATGATCCACGCTTTCACAATTCGCTCCTTATCCGGTTTGCGGCCTAGCATAACGACCCGCCGCGCAAGCACAAGCTTATGGCTGACTATCAGGGCCGGGCATGCTCGTTGACCCGTTGACTGACACACCTACACTTATCGGCCATCACTCCCAAAGGAATAGCCCTGATGAAAGCCGTGCTGTGCAAAGCCTTCGGCCCTGCCGAATCGCTGGTGCTGGAAGACGTCGCCAGTCCTGTCGCCAAGAAGAACGAAATCCTGCTGGACGTGCACGCCGCCGGGGTCAACTTCCCGGACACGCTGATCATCGAGGGCAAATACCAATTCAAGCCGCCCTTCCCGTTTTCGCCGGGCGGTGAAGCGGCGGGCGTAGTCAGCGCTGTCGGCGAAAAGGTCAGTCATCTGAAAGTCGGCGACCGGGTCATGGCCCTAACAGGCTGGGGCAGCTTCGCCGAGCAGGTCGCGGTGCCGGGTTACAACGTGCTGCCGATTCCGCCGTCGATGGACTTCAACATCGCCGCTGCATTCAGCATGACCTACGGCACCTCAATGCACGCCCTCAAGCAACGCGCCAACCTTCAGCCCGGCGAAACCCTGCTGGTGCTGGGTGCTTCCGGCGGTGTTGGCCTGGCAGCCGTGGAAATCGGTAAAGCCATGGGCGCGCGGGTCATCGCCGCGGCCAGCAGCACGGAAAAACTCGCCGTGGCCAAGGCTGCCGGCGCCGATGAACTGATCAACTACAGCGAAAACAGCCTCAAGGAAGAAATCAAACGCCTCACCGACGGCCAGGGTGCCGACGTGATCTACGACCCGGTCGGCGGCGATCTCTTCGACCAAGCCATCCGCGCCATCGCCTGGAACGGCCGTTTGCTGGTCGTCGGTTTCGCCAGCGGACGCATTCCCGAACTGCCGGTCAACCTCGCCCTGCTCAAGGGTGCGGCAGTACTCGGCGTGTTCTGGGGCTCCTTCGCCCAGCGCCAACCGCAGGACAACGCGGCGAACTTCCAGCAACTGTTCGGCTGGTTTGCCGAGGGCAAGCTGAAACCGCTGGTGTCGCAGGTCTATCCGCTGAGCAATGCGGCGCAAGCGATCAATGATCTGGGGCAGCGCAAGGCTGTCGGAAAAGTCGTCGTGCAAGTTCGCTGAACAGCATCAAAGCCGGATTGCCCCCCGCGCAATCCGGCATCTCCTATACGACCGCCATTTATACCTGAGCGACATGTTCATAAAGGAACACTCGATCTCCAACATTTCCGCTGTTTGGTGGATGCGAACCGGTGCTATTTTCGGTAACGAAACTGTAACATTCGCATCCGCAGTCAAAACAAGAAATCTGGAGCTATTGAATGTTTGCTTTCTTTCGTCCTGCCGCACATCAGGCTCCATTGCCTGAAGAAAAAATAGACAGCACCTACCGACGCCTGCGTTGGCAGATCTTCGCTGGCATTTTCATTGGTTACGCGGGTTATTACCTGCTGCGCAAAAACTTCTCCCTGGCCATGCCGTATCTGATCGACGAGGGCTACAGCCGTGGCGATCTGGGTCTGGCGATGTCGGCCATCGCCATTGCCTATGGCCTGTCCAAGTTTCTCATGGGCCTGGTGTCCGACCGCTCCAACCCACGTTTCTTCTTGCCTTTCGGCCTGCTGGTATCGGCTGGGGTGATGTTCGTGTTCGGTTTCGCGCCGTGGGCGACGTCCAGCGTGACCATGATGTTCATTCTGCTGTTCATCAACGGTTGGGCCCAAGGCATGGGCTGGCCGCCGAGCGGACGAACCATGGTGCACTGGTGGTCGCAGAAGGAACGCGGCGGCGTGGTCTCGGTGTGGAACGTGGCGCACAACGTCGGCGGCGGCCTGATCGGCCCGCTGTTCCTGCTCGGCATGGGCCTGTTCAACGACTGGCACGCGGCGTTCTACGTGCCGGCGGCTGTGGCTCTGGGCGTGGCGGTGTTTGCCTTCATGACCATGCGCGACACCCCGCAATCGGTTGGCCTGCCGCCAATCGAGAAATACAAGAACGACTACCCGGAAGGCTACGACGCCAGCCACGAAGACGAATTCAGCGCCAAGGAAATCTTCGTCAAATACGTGCTGCGCAACAAAATGCTCTGGTACATCGCCATGGCCAACGTCTTCGTCTACCTGCTGCGCTACGGCGTACTGGACTGGGCGCCGACCTACCTCAAGGAAGCCAAGGGTTTCACCGTGGATAAAACCTCGTGGGCCTACTTCTTCTACGAATGGGCGGGGATTCCAGGCACGCTGCTGTGCGGCTGGATGTCGGACAAGATCTTCCGTGGCAACCGTGGCCTGACCGGCATGGTGTTCATGGCATTGGTGACCGTCGCGACCCTGGTTTACTGGCTGAACCCGGCCGGTAACCCGACCGTGGACATGATCGCGCTGTTCTCCATCGGCTTCCTGATCTACGGCCCGGTGATGCTGATCGGCCTGCAGGCGCTGGAACTGGCGCCGAAGAAAGCCGCGGGTACCGCTGCGGGTTTCACCGGTCTGTTCGGTTATCTGGGTGGTTCGGTCGCGGCCAGTGCGGCGATGGGCTACACCGTCGACCACTTTGGCTGGGACGGCGGTTTTGTCCTGCTGGTGAGCGCATGCCTGCTGGCGATGGCCTTCCTGGCCCCGACGCTATGGCACAAGCAAGTCGCCAGTCAGAGCCGCGAAGCGGTCGCTTGATCAACCTGTGATTTACAACGCTTGAGCCGCGCCTCCAGATTTCGGTCTGGCATGGCGTGGCTACGCAGGGCGTGGGCGGTCTGCTCGACATAATCGCGAGTGGTGCCGTAACGCCCGCAAGCGCTTGCGAACACCTGGCTCAGCACGTGATCCGGCAAGTTGCCGGCATAGCTGGGCAGGTGTCGCTCCAAAACAAATCCTAATGCCTGAACCTGACTGCCATCTTCGAGCCGGCAGTTGAGCCAGTGTGGCCGATAGGACGGGAACGGCATTTCGCGCTTCCACAGCGCATACAGCGCACTGTCCAGATCATCTTCGGGCAAGCGATAAGCAAATCCACTGCACGAACCGCCACGATCCAGACCGAACACCAGCCCCGGCATTTCCGGCGTGCCGCGATGTTCGTGGGACCACAGGTACAAGCCACGATGGTAGCCATGCACGCGACCGCGCATGCGCTGCGCCGAATTGCATTCCGGCCGCCAGATCAGCGAACCGTAAGCGAACAGCCACACCGGCCCGCCCTTGTGGCGCGCCATGGTCGATTGCATGGAAGCGAGAAGTTGTTCGTGCGTCAGCTGCGGCCCAAGATCGAGCCGCGGAGGGTAAGCCAGGTTCAGAAAAGCGTTTTCAATGGCACTCATGGCGAATAGCGTTCAGCTCCCCGCGGGTGAAGAATTACTTAATAGAACGCACCGCTGTAACAATAAGGCACATATGTTTTAAGGCAATTTAGGTGCCATGGCACACTTCTTAAAAGATTGCCCGATTGATATATAACCTAGCGGTATTTACCTATTTAGATAAATACCGATCGGCTATATAGAGAGTTATAACGATTAGCCACGCGGGGCATACGCGAACACATCGGCGCGCATTTGATGAGCATCCATCCCCGCTTCGACCAGCGCGTCCAGCGTGCCGTAGACCATGGCCGGCGAGCCGCTGGCGTAGACGTGCAGTGGCTTCAGATCAGGAAAGTCTTCACAGACCGCCTCGTGCAGCATCCCGCAGCGGCCTTCCCAGCCACATTGGTCGCTGACGACTTTGTGCAGGAACAGATTGGGCAGCTTCAGCCATTCGTCCCAATGTTCGATCTCATAGAAATCTTCCGGACGGCGCACGCCCCAGTACAGATGCACCGGGTGTTTGAAGCCGTTGGCGCGGCAATGTTCGATCAGGCTGTGGATCTGGCCCATACCAGTGCCAGCGGCAACCAGCACCAGCGGCCCGTCCGGCAGCTCGGCGAGGTGAGTGTCACCGAATGGCAGTTCGACGCGCACCATCGCGTTGCGTTGCAGCTGTTCGATCAGGCTCAACGCACTGGCTTCGCGCGCCAGCACGTGGATTTCCAGGTCGCGCCCACCGTGCGGTGCCGAGGCCATGGAGAACGCTGACTTCTCGCCGCTCTCGCGCTCGATCATCAAATATTGCCCGGCGTGATAGCGCGGTGGCTTGCCGGCCGGCGCGCGCAGACGCACACGCCAGGTGTCGCCGCCGACGTCCCGGCATTCGATGACCTGACACGAAAGGCTGCGCACAGGCAGTTCTCCCAGCGCGAGCACGCCATCCCACAGCACGATGCAGTCTTCCAGCGGCTCGGCTATGCAAGTGTAGAACTCGCCGTGGTCGCGCACCGTGCCGGCCTGCTCAACCCGGCCTTCCACCAGCAACGCCGCACACACGTGGCAGTTGCCATTGCGGCAGCTTTGCGGGCAGTCGAAGCCCAGGCGCCGTGCACCATCGAGAATCCGCTCACCGGGCCGTATCTCAAGTACCGCTCCGGAGGGCTGCAGGGTTACACGCATCAATCTATTCCTAACTGATTCCAGATGGCATCGATCCGCTGGGTGACGGCGTCGTCCTTGACGATCACGCGGCCCCACTCGCGAGTGGTTTCGCCCGGCCACTTGTGGGTGGCATCGAGGCCCATTTTCGACCCCAGGCCGGAGACCGGCGAGGCGAAGTCGAGGTAGTCGATCGGCGTGTTATCGATCATCACCGTGTCGCGCTTGGGGTCCATGCGCGTGGTGATAGCCCAGATCACGTCGTTCCAATCGCGGGCGTTGATATCGTCGTCACAGACAATAACGAACTTGGTGTACATGAACTGTCGCAAAAACGACCAGACACCCAGCATCACGCGCTTGGCGTGGCCCGGATACGACTTCTTCATGGTCACGATGGCCATACGGTACGAGCAGCCTTCCGGCGGCAGGTAGAAGTCGGTGATTTCCGGAAACTGCTTCTGCAGGATCGGCACGAACACTTCGTTCAGGGCCACGCCGAGAATCGCCGGCTCATCCGGCGGACGGCCGGTGTAAGTGCTGTGGTAGATCGGTTTGATCCGGTGGGTGATGCGCTCGACGGTGAACACCGGGAAGCTGTCGACTTCGTTGTAATAACCGGTGTGGTCGCCGTACGGGCCTTCATCGGCCATTTCGCCCGGATGAATCACGCCTTCGAGGATGATTTCGGCAGTGGCCGGCACTTGCAGGTCGTTGCCACGGCACTTGACCAGTTCGGTGCGGTTGCCGCGCAAGAGACCGGCGAAAGCGTACTCGGAGAGGCTGTCCGGCACTGGCGTCACGGCGCCGAGTATAGTCGCCGGATCGGCGCCAAGGGCCACGGATACCGGGAACGGCTGGCCTGGATGCTTCTCGCACCACTCGCGAAAATCCAGAGCGCCGCCACGGTGGCTGAGCCAGCGCATGATGACTTTGTTGCGGCCGATCACTTGCTGACGGTAGATACCGAGGTTCTGACGATCCTTGTTCGGGCCTTTGGTGACGGTCAGACCCCAGGTGATCAACGGGCCGACGTCGCCGGGCCAGCAGGTCTGCACCGGCAGCATGGCGAGGTCAACGTCATCGCCTTCGATGACCACTTCCTGGCACACCGCGTCTTTGACGACTTTCGGTGCCATGGCAATGATCTTGCGGAAGATCGGCAGTTTCGACCACGCGTCTTTCAAGCCCTTCGGCGGTTCCGGCTCCTTGAGGAAAGCCAGCAGCTTGCCGATCTCGCGCAGTTCGCTGACCGACTCGGCGCCCATGCCCATGGCCACCCGCTCGGGGGTGCCGAACAGGTTGCCGAGCACCGGGATGTCGTAGCCCGTCGGCTTCTCGAACAGCAGCGCCGGGCCTTTGGCCCGCAGCGTGCGGTCGCACACCTCAGTCATCTCCAGCACCGGCGAGACGGGAATCTGGATGCGTTTCAACTCTCCGCGCTGCTCAAGCTGCTGCACGAAATCCCGAAGATCCTTGAATTTCATTGACGATGGCACCCTCAAAATAGGCGTACATCCTACCTGCTCTGACGGGCAAACAGCAGCCCGTCAGCGCCCGGCATCGCTCAATTGTGGCTCGTACCCAGCAGCAGCGGCGCAAACAACGGGCTCAGTCTGGCGCTGCCCACGTCCGAAAGATGATCCGCATCCTTGTACTGGGAGTGGCCATCGACATCGATGGCACACAGCCCGTCCTTGCACATCAGCGGCGTCGGGTCGATGACATGCACGCCCGAATCGGCGGCGCTCATCGAGCTGAACAGTGACGTGAAAAACTGCTGACGAGCCAAGTGTTCCTGCAGCGGGCGACCGAGGCCCTCTGCCGAGCGGCCGATTCGCGCCAGACTGGTCAAGCGGTCGATGAAGCTCTTGTGTTGCAACGGCACTTCCTTGAACAACCAGACTTGCACGCCCGCCTGGCGCAGTTCGGCCACTTGTGCCTTGATGCCGGCGGCCATGCGCTGCTCTGCCTGGCGCGGGTTGTCTTTGCGATCAAGCAGGAACTGCCTGTCGCCGTCGCCATCCTCGCGACCATAAACGTACAGGCTCCAGTTTGCTGCCAGCACCACGTCCTTGATCCCCAGACTGATGACGCGCTCCATGTTGCGCTTATTGAAGTCTTTGCACTGCTGGCGCAGCCTGTCTTCGATAATCGGCGGGCAACCCGTCAAGCTGTACAGCCACGCCGGCTGGACATTACGACCGGTGTTGCCTTCGATGGCCGGCAACAATGCGGCGGCGTGGCTGTCGCCCCAGAACAGTTTTGTGGCGCCACTCTCCGGATCTCCGCCCACCAGACAGGACTTGGTCAGCGCCTTGTCTGTGCTCAAGTGCATGCATTTCGACTGCCCGGCGTTCCACTCCCGGGATTGAGCGTACTCCAGCGCCTTGCCGCTCAGACGCTGGGGAACACCGTCTGCCGAGCGAATGGCCGAGCCGGTGATCGCCAGAACGGTGATCGATACCAGACCGCCGACCAACACCGAGTTACGGCTGGCGAAAATCCGCTTTTCCCGAAACGGCAGTTCGACATAGCGCAGGCTCAGCCATGCCAGGCCCAGCGCCAGGGCCATCCAGCCCAGCGCCTCCAGAGGCTGGATGCCGTCGATCGAGATCGCATTGGCATACACATAGACCGGCCAATGCCAGAGATAAAGCGAATAGGACAGCAGGCCGATCCACACCAGGGCTTGCAGACTCAACAGCCGGCTGGTCCACGTCGCGCCCTGCGCACCCGACCAGATCAGCGCCGTCGTGCCCAATACCGGGAGCAATGCTGCCCAGCCCGGGAACACCGTGGACCGGTCAAAGGTGAAAATCGCCACCAGTACCGCAGCCAATCCGGCCAGGCCGACAGACTGCCGAAGCCATGCGCTTGGGGCCTGCTTCGGCGCAGGCACCACCGCCAGCATGGCGCCGCAGAGCAATTCCCAAGCGCGGGTCGGCAGCGAGAAAAACGCGAATTCGGGCCTGCGCTCGATATAGACGATGTTCAGGCCGAACGACACCAGCAGCACGGCGAACAGCATCCAGCGCCAGTGCCGGACATAGCGCATCAGCAACACCATCATCAGCGGGAAGAAGATGTAGTACTGCTCTTCCACCGCCAGCGACCAGGTATGCAGCAGCGGTTTGAGCTCCGACGCCGGCGCAAAGTAGCCGTCTTCACGCATGAACAGGATGTTGGAGATGAACAACGACTGGTAACGAATCGTGCGCCCGAGTTCGGAAAGGTCTTTTGCCGTCAGCAACAGCCAGCCCAGCGCCAGCGTTACCACTACCACCACCGTCAAGGCGGGCAGGATGCGACGGGCTCGGCGGCCCCAAAAATCGAGGAAGCTGAAACGCTGCGCACTGATTTCACGGAACAGAATGGTGGTGATCAGGAAACCGGAAATGACGAAAAAGACGTCAACGCCGACAAAGCCGCCACTGAATGTATTGAAACCGAAATGAAACAACAGGACGGGAATGACCGCCAGTGCTCGTAATCCGTCGATATCACGGCGATTGCCAAACGTATGCATGAAAAACCTTTCTTCTTTTGGATACAAAGTCCCTGAAGGCGCGAAAGTTATCAGCAGCGTTCATTTCAATCCATACACAAATAATTTCGCGCAAAAAAAAAACGCCCCTTTCGGGGCGTCCTTTTGAACAGCGCTGGTATTACTTGCGCTTCATCGACAAGAAGAACTCGTCGTTGGTCTTGGTCGTTTTCAGCTTGTCGATCAAGAACTCGATGGCTGCGACTTCGTCCATCGGATGCAGCAGCTTGCGCAGAATCCACATACGCTGCAGTTCGTCGTCGGCGGTCAGCAACTCTTCGCGGCGGGTGCCGGAACGGTTGATGTTGATCGCAGGGAACACACGCTTCTCGGCGATCTTGCGATCCAGAGGCAGTTCCATGTTGCCGGTACCCTTGAACTCTTCGTAGATCACTTCGTCCATCTTCGAGCCGGTTTCAACCAGCGCGGTGGCGATAATGGTCAGCGAGCCGCCCTCTTCGATGTTGCGCGCAGCACCGAAGAAACGCTTTGGCTTCTCGAGGGCGTGAGCATCGACACCACCGGTCAATACCTTGCCGGAGCTCGGGATCACGGTGTTGTAGGCACGGGCCAGACGGGTGATGGAGTCAAGCAGGATCACCACGTCTTTCTTGTGTTCGACCAGGCGCTTGGCCTTCTCGATCACCATTTCGGCAACCTGGACGTGACGGGTCGGCGGCTCGTCGAAGGTCGAGGCAACCACTTCGCCGCGCACGGTGCGCTGCATTTCGGTTACTTCTTCCGGACGTTCGTCGATCAGCAATACGATCAGGTGAACTTCAGGGTTGTTACGGGCGATGTTCGCTGCGATGTTTTGCAGCATGATCGTCTTACCGGCTTTCGGCGGTGCAACGATCAGACCGCGCTGGCCTTTGCCGATCGGAGCGCACAGGTCGATCACACGACCGGTCAAGTCTTCGGTGGAACCGTTGCCGGCTTCCATCTTCATGCGCACGGTCGGGAACAGCGGGGTCAGGTTCTCGAAGAGAATCTTGTTTTTCGCGTTCTCCGGGCGATCGAAGTTGATCGTGTCGACCTTGAGCAGAGCGAAATACCGCTCGCCTTCCTTCGGAGGGCGAATCTTGCCAACGATGGTGTCACCGGTGCGCAAGTTGAAGCGGCGGATCTGGCTCGGCGAGACATAGATATCGTCTGGGCCGGCGAGGTAGGAAGCGTCAGCGGAGCGCAGGAAGCCGAAGCCGTCCTGGAGAATCTCCAGCACGCCATCACCGGAGATTTCCTCGCCGCTTTTAGCGTGCTTTTTCAGCAGGGAGAAAATCACGTCCTGCTTGCGCGAACGGGCCATATTTTCTATGCCCATTTCTTCGGCCAGTTGGAGCAGGTCGGTAATCGGCTTTTGCTTGAGTTCAGTCAGATTCATATAGGAATGACGTAATCATTTATGGAGGGGGGGAAATTAAGCTTTTGGCTTAATGAGGCCGCGCCGCAGAGAAGGCGACAGGATCGCGTACTTATTCGAAAAGGAGTGCGTCGGCGACGGCTAGCAGGGGGCAATGGAGAAACCAGTGCGGGGCCGAATGTACCACCTGAGTTTCGGAGCGTCTAGCCCTGAATACGCAAAAAGCCCCGCTAATTGCGGGGCTTTTTTTCAGGCACTTTACTGCGACGCTTAGATGTTGGCGTCGAGGAAAGCAGCCAGTTGCGACTTCGACAGGGCGCCGACTTTAGTCGCTTCAACGTTGCCGTTCTTGAACAGCATCAGTGTCGGGATACCACGCACGCCGTGCTTGGCGGGGGTTTCCTGGTTCTCGTCGATGTTCAGTTTGGCAACGGTCAGCTTGCCTTTGTAAGTCTCGGCAATTTCGTCCAGAACCGGAGCGATCATTTTGCAAGGGCCGCACCATTCAGCCCAGTAGTCGACCAGTACAGCGCCTTCGGCCTTGAGTACGTCGGCTTCGAAGCTAGCGTCGCTAACGTGTTTGATAAGATCGCTGCTCATGGAATTCTCCAGGTTGTAAGCAAAAAAACGTGGCCCATCATATCCGCCCCGCTCCGGTTCAGGAAGCCGCAGATGATTGAGTCTTGCTATGGTGCCTCATGAGTTTGGGTATAGCTCAAGTCAGGCGCTGGCGGGAGCAATGAAGGCGATTCCGGTGCGCAGGGCGGCGTTGCGCACGTGCTCCTGCATGGCTTTTTGCGCTGCACCCGAGGCACGGCGGGCCAGTGCACGAAGGATCTTGCGGTGTTCCTGCCAGGTTTCCATGGCGCGTTCGGCACGGATGAACGGTAGTTTCTGACTCTCCAGAAAGATCTCGGCGCTGGCGGTAAGGATGCTCAGCATCGCCTGATTACCGCTGGCCAGCAGGATTCGTCGGTGAAATTCGAAATCCAGCTTCGCCGCGGCTTCGAAGTCGCCGCATCGCAATTGCTCACGCATGGCGGCCACATTGTCTTCCAGTGCATCCAGATCAGATGTGCTCAACGTCACCGCCGCCAGCCCCGCCGCAAAGCCTTCAAGCGCATAGCGTAATTGAAAGATATCCAGCGGCGAGGCCTGCGCCGCGAATGGCCAGCTCCCGGCACTCTCCCCACGCGACAACTCCACCGGCGACTGCACGAACACACCCTTGCCGGGCTGAATGCTGACCAAACCCAGCGCACTCAACGATGACAGCGCCTCACGCAACGACGCCCGGCTGACGCCCAGTTGCAGCGCCAGATCACGTTGCGACGGCAAGGCATCGCCCGGGCCGAAGCCCTGTTCGGTGATCAGTTTGCGGATCGCTTGCAGCGCCACTTCGGGTACGGCGCGGGAGATCGAGTTCATGGTTTTCAGACGTGCCAGGCCAATGTGCGGCTAGTTGTAAAGCTATTCGCCGAGTCCGGCAAGTCGTGCCCCAGCGGGGTTCGGCAAACGTGGCCGATGCGCTATCGCAGTGCGAAAAACAACCTGACTGTTCAGACCAGTAAGACCGAGCAAACCCGCTGAAACTGCGGCGTGCCGGGACGAAAGCTGCGTATTGGCACGGCCCATGCTCTGTCCGATCGCAGAAAATACTTCCCGCCGATCCGGAGATTGTCCATGACCCTGCGTTACAGCGCCCTCCTCGCTTCCCTGTTTGCCGGCCTGATGTTGTGCCAGGCGCCCGCTCACGCCGACGGTCTCGACGACGTGGTCAAACGCGGCACGCTCAAAGTCGCCGTGCCGCAGGACTTCCCGCCGTTCGGCTCGGTCGGCCCGGACATGAAACCCCGCGGCCTGGACATCGACACGGCGAAACTGCTGGCCGATCAGCTCAAGGTCAAACTCGAACTCACCCCGGTCAACAGCACCAACCGCATCCCCTTTCTGACCACCGGCAAGGTTGATCTGGTGATATCCAGCCTGGGCAAGAACCCGGAACGCGAGAAAGTCATCGACTTCTCTCGTGCCTACGCACCGTTCTACCTCGCCGTGTTCGGCCCACCCGACGCGGCGATCACCAGCCTCGACGACCTCAAGGGCAAAACCATCAGCGTCACCCGTGGCGCCATCGAAGACATCGAACTGAGCAAAGTCGCCCCTGAAGGCGTGACCATCAAGCGCTTCGAAGACAACAACTCGACCATTGCCGCCTACCTCGCAGGCCAGGTTGACCTGATCGCCAGCGGTAACGTGGTAATGGTCGCGATCAGCGAAAAGAACCCGAAACGCGTGCCGGCGCTGAAAGTGAAACTCAAGGACTCGCCGGTCTACGTTGGCGTGAACAAGAATGAAGCGGCGCTGTTGGCCAAGGTCAACGACATCCTCAACACCGCCAAGACTGACGGCGCGCTGGAAAAGAACTCGCAGACCTGGCTGAAAGAGCCGCTGCCGGCCGATCTCTGATCGACTGCGCGGGAGAACCTCATGGCTTATCAGTTCGATTTCATGCCGGTGGTGGAAAACACCGACCTGCTGCTGCGCGGCGCGCTGTTCACCCTTGAGCTGACGGCCATCGGCGCACTACTTGGGGTGAGCGTGGGCATTGTCGGGGCGCTGGTGCGGGCGTGGAACATCCGCCCGTTCTCGGCGATTTTCGGCGTCTATGTCGAGTTGATCCGCAACACGCCGTTTCTGGTGCAGTTGTTTTTCATCTTCTTCGGCCTGCCGTCCCTCGGTGTGCAAATTTCCGAATGGCAAGCAGCCGTGCTGGCGATGGTGATCAACCTCGGGGCGTATTCGACCGAGATCATCCGCGCCGGCATTCAGGCGATCCCGCGTGGGCAACTGGAAGCCGCAGCGGCACTGGCGATGACGCGCTTCGAAGCGTTCCGCCACGTGGTGCTGCTGCCGGCGCTGGGCAAGGTCTGGCCGGCCCTGAGCAGCCAGATCATCATCGTCATGCTCGGCTCGGCGGTGTGTTCGCAAATCGCCACCGAGGAGCTGAGCTTTGCCGCCAACTTCATTCAGTCGCGCAACTTCCGCGCATTTGAAACCTACGCGCTGACCACGCTGATCTATCTGTGCATGGCGCTGCTGATCCGCCAATTGCTCAATTGGCTCGGCCGTCGCTACATTTCCAGGAGCAGCCAATGAGCGACTTCACGTTCTGGGACATCCTGCGCAACCTGCTCACCGGTCTGCAATGGACGCTGGCATTGTCGCTGGTGGCATTTATTGGCGGCGGCATCGTCGGGCTGCTGATCCTGATCATGCGCATCTCGAAAAATACCTTTTCGAGCAGTTTTGCCCGCACCTGGATCGAGCTGTTCCAGGGCACACCGCTGTTGATGCAACTGTTTCTGGTGTTCTTCGGCGTGGCGCTGGCCGGGATCGAGATTTCGCCGTGGATGGCGGCAGCAGTGGCCCTGACCTTGTTCACCAGCGCCTATCTGGCGGAGATCTGGCGCGGTTGCGTCGAGGCGATCCCTAATGGCCAATGGGAAGCCTCATCGAGCCTGGCGCTCAATCCGCTGGAGCAATTGCGCTACGTGATCCTGCCGCAAGCGCTGCGCATTGCCGTGGCGCCGACCGTGGGTTTCTCGGTGCAAGTGGTCAAAGGCACCGCAGTGACCTCGATCATCGGCTTCACCGAACTGACCAAGACCGGCGGCATGCTCGCCAACGCCACGTTCGAACCGTTCATGGTCTACGGCCTCGTTGCCCTCGGCTATTTCCTGCTCTGCTACCCCTTGTCCCTCAGTGCGCGCTACCTGGAAAGGAGACTGCATGCCTCTGCTTAGAATTTCCGCCCTGCATAAATACTACGGCGATCACCACGTCCTCAAAGGCATCGACCTCAGCGTCGAGGAAGGCCAGGTGGTGGCGATCATCGGCCGCAGCGGCTCGGGCAAATCGACCTTGCTGCGTACACTTAACGGCCTGGAGTCGATCAATGACGGCGTGATTGAAGTCGATGGCGAATACCTCGACGCCGCCCGCGCCGACCTGCGCAGCTTGCGGCAGAAAGTCGGCATGGTGTTCCAGCAGTTCAACCTGTTCCCGCACCTGACCGTTGGCGAAAACGTGATGCTCGCGCCGCAAGTGGTGCAGAAAGTGCCGAAGGCCAAGGCTGTCGAGCTGGCACGCGAGATGCTGGAGCGCGTCGGTCTGGGCGAAAAATTTGATGCCTTCCCGGATCGGCTGTCCGGCGGGCAACAGCAACGCGTGGCGATTGCCAGGGCGTTGGCGATGTCGCCGAAAGTGCTGTTGTGTGACGAGATCACTTCGGCGCTGGACCCGGAGCTGGTCAACGAAGTGCTCGCCGTGGTTCGGCAACTGGCCAAAGAAGGCATGACGCTGATCATGGTCACCCACGAGATGCGCTTTGCCCGTGAGGTCGGCGACAAACTGGTGTTCATGCACCATGGCAAGGTGCATGAGGTCGGGGATCCGAAAGTGCTGTTCGCCAATCCGCAGACGGCGGAGCTGGCGAATTTCATTGGGACGGTTGAAGCGGTGGCCTGAAAAAGAGATGCAGGGGCTTTTAAGGCCTCATCGCGGGCAAGCCCGCTCCCACAGGGTTCTATGTAGGAACAGGATTGTGCATTCGACGCAAAAACCTGTGGGAGCGGGCTTGCCCGCGATTGACCGCGCAGCGGTCACCCGCACTCCCGTGTCAGATCAAGGGTTTGAACCGTGCGCGTTGGCGTCAGCCGTTGATCGTGGCACGATGTCGGGGTTATCGACCGAGACCCCCTGATCATGCCGCAATCCAAAGCCAAGAATCTGTCCCTGATCGCCGCAATCGACCTGGGCTCGAACAGCTTTCACATGGTCGTGGCCAAGGCCCAGAATGGCGAAATACGCATTCTCGAGCGCCTCGGCGAGAAAGTGCAGCTGGCCGCCGGCATCGACGATCAGCGCCAGCTCAACGAAGAATCGATGCAACGTGGCCTCGATTGCCTCAAGCGTTTTGCTCAACTGATCAACGGTATGCCGCTGGGCGCCGTGCGCATCGTCGGCACCAACGCCCTGCGTGAAGCGCGCAACCGTGGCGAATTCATCCGCCGCGCCGAAGAAATCCTCGGTCACCCGGTGGAAGTCATCTCCGGCCGTGAAGAGGCGCGCCTGATTTATCTGGGCGTCTCGCACACCCTCGCCGACACCCCGGGCAAGCGTCTGGTCGCCGACATTGGCGGCGGCAGTACCGAATTCATCATTGGCCAGCGCTTCGAGCCGTTGCTGCGCGAAAGCCTGCAAATGGGCTGCGTCAGCTTCACCCAGCGCTACTTCAAGGACGGCAAGATCACCCCGGCCCGTTACGCCCAGGCGTACACCGCGGCACGGCTGGAGATCATGAGCATCGAACACGCCCTGCACCGCCTGACCTGGGATGAAGCCATCGGCTCCTCGGGCACCATTCGTGCCATTGGCCTGGCGCTGAAGGCCGGCGGGCACGGCACCGGCGAAGTGAATGCCGAAGGTTTGGCCTGGCTCAAACGCCGACTGTTCAAGCTGGGCGATGTCGACAAAATCGATTTCGACGGCATCAAACCCGACCGTCGGGCGATTTTCCCGGCAGGTCTGGCAATTCTCGAAGCGATCTTCGACGCCCTCGAATTGCAACGCATGGATCACTGCGAAGGCGCGCTGCGTGAAGGCGTGCTTTACGACCTGCTCGGCCGTCATCATCACGAAGACGTGCGCGAACGCACCCTGACTTCGTTGATGGAGCGTTATCACGTCGATGTCGAACAAGCGGCGCGGGTCGAACGCAAAGCCCTGCACGCCTTCGATCAGGTTGCCGTGGACTGGCAGCTGGATGACGGCATCTGGCGCGAACTGCTGGGCTGGGCAGCGAAAGTGCACGAAGTCGGCCTCGACATCGCTCACTACCACTATCACAAGCACGGCGCCTATCTGATCGAACACTCTGATCTGGCCGGGTTCTCCCGCGAAGACCAGCAGATGCTAGCCCTTTTGGTGCGCGGCCATCGCCGCAATATCCCCAAGGACAAGTTTGCCGATTTTGGTCAGGACGGCGACAAGCTGATCCGCCTCTGCGTGCTGCTGCGCTTTGCGATCCTGTTTCACCACATCCGTGGCACGCAGACGATGCCGCAGGTGGTGCTGCATGCCAACGGCAATAACCTTGATGTGGAATTTCCGCAGGACTGGCTGGATGAGAATCAGCTGACTCAGGCGGATTTCGGCCTCGAAGCCGATTGGCTGACGCGGGTTGGCATCGTCCTCACCGTCCACTGACATACCGCAAATCCCCCCTGTAGGAGCTGCCGCAGGCTGCGATCTTTTGATCTTGTTTTTAAGATCAAAAGATCGCAGCCTCGTTTCACTCGACAGCTCCTACAGGGGATTTTGGCTACAAAAAAGGCGATCCCGTGGGATCGCCTTTTTATTTGGCTGAAAGTCAGCTGCTCACCGGCAAAATCGGGCTACCCAACCGCTCCAGCAACGTTGCCTGCGCACTGCGCGGGTTCTGGTTGCCGGTTGGTGTGTTGCGAATGTAGCGGCCATCCGACTGCAGGCTCCAGCTGTGGGTGTTGTCGGTCAGGTACAGCTCCAGCTCTTTCTTGACCCGGGTCAGCAGCTTCTTGCCCTCCACCGGGAAGCAAGTCTCGACGCGCTTGTCGAGGTTGCGCTCCATCCAGTCGGCGCTGGAGAGGAACATCTGCTCCTCGCCGCCATTGAGGAAGTAGAACACTCGGGTGTGTTCCAGGAAGCGACCGATGATCGAGCGCACGTGAATATTGTGCGAAACCCCGGTAATGCCCGGACGCAGGCAGCACATGCCACGCACCACCAGATCGATGCGCACACCGGACTGGCTGGCCTTGTACAGCGCGCGGATGATCTTCGGATCGGTCAGCGAGTTGAACTTGGCAATGATGTGCGCCGGTTTGCCTTCGAGGGCGAACTGGGTCTCGCGGGCAATCATGTCGAGCATGCCCTTTTTCAGGGTGAACGGCGCGTGCAGCAGCTTCTTCATGCGCAGCGTCTTGCCCATGCCGATCAACTGGCTGAACAGTTTGCCGACGTCTTCGCACAAGGCGTCGTCAGAGGTCAGCAAGCTGTAGTCGGTGTAGAGCTTGGCGTTGCCGGCGTGGTAGTTACCGGTACCCAAATGCGCGTAACGCACAATCTCGCCCTGCTCACGACGCAGGATCAACATCATTTTGGCGTGGGTCTTGAAGCCGACCACGCCATAGATCACCACCGCACCGGCCGCTTGCAGACGGCTGGCCAGTTGCAGGTTGGACTCTTCGTCGAAGCGTGCGCGCAGCTCGATGACCGCAGTCACTTCCTTGCCGTTACGCGCGGCGTCCACCAGCGCATCGACGATTTCCGAGTTGGCGCCGGAGCGGTACAGGGTCTGGCGCACGGCCAGAACGTGCGGATCTTTCGCCGCTTGGCGCAGCAGGTCGACCACCGGGGTGAACGACTCGAATGGGTGCAGCAGCAGGATGTCCTGCTTGCTGACCACACTGAAAATGTTCTCGCTGTTCTGCAGCAGTTTCGGGATCTGCGGGGTGAACGGCGTGTATTGCAGCTCCGGATGGCTGTCCAGACCGGTGATGCTGAACAGGCGCGTCAGGTTGACCGGGCCGTTGACCTGATACAGCTCGTTCTCGCTCAGGTTGAACTGCTTGAGCAGGTAATCCGAAAGCAGTTTCGGGCAGGTGTCGGCAACCTCAAGACGCACCGCATCACCGTAACGACGGGAGAACAGCTCGCCACGCAGCGCACGGGCCAAGTCTTCGACGTCTTCGGAATCGAGCGCCAGGTCAGCGTTTCGGGTCAGACGGAACTGGTAGCAGCCCTTGACCTTCATGCCCTGGAACAGGTCATCGGCGTGAGCGTGGATCATCGACGACAGGAACACATAGTTGTCGCCAGCGCCGCCAACTTCTTCCGGCACTTTGATAATCCGTGGCAGCAGACGCGGCGCCGGGATGATCGCCAGACCGGAATCGCGGCCGAAGGCGTCGATGCCTTCCAGCTCGACGATGAAGTTCAGGCTCTTGTTCACCAGCAACGGGAACGGGTGCGTCGGGTCGAGGCCGATCGGGGTGATGATCGGCGCGATCTCGTCGCGGAAATAACGGCGCACCCAGGTCTTGATCTTTGTCGTCCAGTTGCGGCGACGGATGAAGCGGACCTGATGCTTTTCAAGCTCCGGCAAAAGAATGTCGTTGAGGATCGCGTATTGGCGATCGACATGGCCGTGCACCAATTCGCTGATACGGGCCAAGGCTTGATGCGGCTGCAAGCCATCGGCACCGGCCTGTTCGCGGGCGAAGGTGATTTGCTTCTTGAGGCCGGCGACGCGAATTTCGAAGAATTCGTCGAGGTTGCTCGAGAAGATCAGCAGGAACTTCAGCCGCTCGAGCAACGGATAGGACTCGTCCAGCGCCTGTTCCAGCACGCGGATATTGAACTGTAATTGCGAGAGCTCACGGTGGATGTACAGGCTGCTGTCATCCAGGCCGGGAATGGCGATCGCCGGCACCGCCGCAGCGGTTTCGGTGACCGGCGCGGGTGGCGCTGGCTCCAGTTCCGGCGGGGTTTCGGTGATTTGTTCGACCACCGGCTGAGCTTCTTTTACGGCAACTTCAGTGAGTCCTTCGGTATTCATGGAATGTTCCTGGGAGGGCTATTTCTGCTCTCGTAACAATTGAGCGGCGCGGACAGCAAAGTAAGTCAGGATGCCATCAGCGCCGGCACGTTTAAAGGCGGTCAGTGATTCGAGAATCACCGCTTCGCTCAACCAGCCATTCTGGATCGCCGCCATGTGCATGGCGTATTCGCCACTGACCTGATAGACGAACGTCGGCACCTTGAAGGCATCTTTTACCCGGAAAAGAATGTCCAGGTACGGCATGCCCGGTTTGACCATGACCATGTCCGCGCCTTCAGACAAGTCCGCACCGACTTCGTGCAGCGCTTCGTCGCTGTTGGCCGGGTCCATCTGATAGGAGGCCTTGTTCGCCTTGCCGAGGTTCGCGGCCGAACCCACGGCATCGCGGAACGGGCCGTAATAGGCGCTGGCGTACTTGGCCGAGTAGGCCATGATGCGCACGTTGACGTGGCCGGCAATTTCCAGCGCTTCACGAATCGCCTGGATGCGCCCGTCCATCATGTCCGATGGCGCGACAACCTGCGCGCCGGCTTCGGCATGGGACAGTGCTTGCCTGACCAGCGCATCGACAGTGATGTCGTTCTGCACATAGCCGTCTTCGTCGAGGATGCCGTCCTGACCGTGGGTGGTGAACGGGTCGAGGGCGACGTCGGTGATCACGCCCAGCTCCGGGAAGCGCTCGCGCAGAGCGCGGGTTGCGCGCTGGGCAATGCCCTGCGGGTTCCAGGCTTGCGCAGCGTCGAGGGATTTCAGTTCCGGTGGCGTCACCGGGAACAAGGCCAACGCCGGAATCCCCAGCTCGACCCATTTGCCAGCTTCTTCAAGCAGCAGATCAATCGTCAGCCGCTCAACACCCGGCATCGACGCCACGGCTTCGCGGCGGTTTTCACCGTCGAGCACGAACACCGGCAGGATCAGATCATCGACCGTCAGCACATTTTCCCGCACCAGCCGACGCGAAAAATCATCACGACGGTTGCGACGCAGGCGGGTTGCAGGGAACAGACGATTGGCGGGGGTAAAGCTCACGGCGGACTCCTGAGCCCGCGCAAACGGGCGAGCGTGACAGTTATAGACGGCCATTATGACGAACAGATGACAGTTATGCGTACCCCGTGACATGTAGCCGCATTCCATTGTCTGTGTAGGAATTGTTCACGTCGAGACACATTTGGACACTTTCATGAATGTGTCCGAAGGGTTAGGCTGCGCGTTCATTTCGCCAGCACCCAGACAATGCTCCAACAATTTCTGCATGACTTTGGCTACTTCGCCCTGTTTCTCGGGACGTTCTTCGAAGGCGAAACCATTCTGGTGCTCGCGGGTTTTCTCGCGTTCCGTGGTTACATGGACATCAATCTGGTGGTGGTCGTGGCGTTCTGCGGCAGCTATGCCGGTGATCAGCTGTGGTACTTCCTGGGGCGCAAGCACGGGCGCAAATTGCTCGCGCGCAAACCGCGCTGGCAATTGATGGGCGACCGGGCGCTGGAGCACATTCGTAAGCATCCTGACATCTGGGTCCTGAGCTTCCGCTTCGTTTATGGCTTGCGCACGGTGATGCCGGTGGCGATCGGCCTGTCGGGGTATCCGCCGGGGCGTTATCTGTTGCTGAACGGCATCGGCGCAGCCATCTGGGCCACCGCGCTGGCGGCTGCGGCTTACCATTTCGGCGCAGTGCTGGAAGGTATGCTCGGCAGCATCAAGAAATACGAACTGTGGGTCCTCGGCGCCCTGCTGGTATTGGGCGTTGGCCTGTGGCTGCGTCGCCGCTTCAAGAATGCGCGTCTGGCGAAGAAAATCTACGCCGACGAGCAAGCTGCGAAAGCCGCGCAGTTGCAGCAAGCCGAACTGGCCAATCCCGCCGAACCCAAGACACCAGCCGAGTAACTCGCTGGCGGGCGGCGCTCGCCATCCCACACTGCGCACAGCAGTGTGGTCCCCCGAAATCATCAGTTCATCGTCGCCCTCTTCCTGGCACGAGTCGAACAGTCGCCCCAAATAATGAACACCCCGCCGTCGTTGCGATCCATGTAGAGAGCGCTCCGTGCATGCTGTGTCCGATGATTGGACGGCGTGAGTCCTGAGACTGACCGTAGGGGTCGCCACCCATAAACCCTATGGCAACGCGCGATAAATTAGTGGACATTTAGCGCTATGAATCTGGAGAGAAAACCATGAGCAAAAAAGTTGCAGTGATCCTGTCCGGCAGTGGCGTTTACGACGGCGCCGAGATCCATGAAAGCGTCATTACCCTGCTGCGCCTCGATCAACGCGGCGCGCAGGTGCAGTGTTTCGCCCCGAACATCTCGCAATTGCATGTGATCAATCACCTGACTGGCGAAGAAATGCCCGAGTCGCGCAACGTGCTGGTGGAATCGGCGCGCATTGCTCGCGGCAACATCAAGGACATCCGCGAAGCCGACGTCGAAGACTTCGATGCGCTGATCGTGCCCGGCGGTTTTGGCGCGGCGAAGAACCTCTCGAACTTCGCCATCGAAGGCGCCGGCTGCACGGTGCAGCCAGACGTGCTGGCCTTGGCCGAAGCGTTTGCCGAAGCGGGCAAACCGGTGGGGCTGATCTGCATCTCGCCGGCACTCGCGGCGAAAATCTACGGCCCGGGCGTAACCTGCACCATCGGCAACGATGCCGACACCGCCACGGCGATGAACAAGATGGGCGCGACCCACGAAGACTGCGCCGTGACCGACATCATCGAAGACAAGGCGCGCAAACTGGTGACAACCCCGGCGTATATGCTGGCGCAGAACATCAGCGAAGCGGCTTCGGGGATCAACAAACTGGTCGACCGTGTGCTCGAATTGACTCACGAGAACGACGCCTGACCCGGTCTTGCTGCCAAGCTTTTGTGGCGAGGGGATTTATCCCCGATGGGCTGCGAAGCGGCCCTGTTTTTTTACTGAAACGCCGGGGCCTGCTGCGCAGTCCATCGGGGATAAATCCCCTCACCACAGGATCCGCGTTGAATCACGGTTTGCGAGTAAGGCGAGTCAGGATGCGGTCCAGCGCATTGGCAAACGCCTGTTTCTCGCGGTCACCGAATGGCGCAGGGCCGCCGCTCATCTGGCCCTGTTCGCGCAGATCGGTGAACAGGTTGCGTACTGCCAACCGGTCACCCATGTTCTTCTCGTCGAACTCCTTGCCACGCGGATCCAGCGCTGCCACGCCCTTCTTCACTAGCCGATCGGCCAGCGGAATATCGCTGCAAATCACCAGTTCACCGGGCACCGCGTGCTCGACCAGATAATCGTCCGCCGCATCCGGGCCGCTCGGCACCACGATCAACTTGACGATGGCCAGCCCCGGCTTGATCTGCGGCTGCCCGGCCACCAGCACCACTTCGTACTGTCGCTTGAGGGCAAACTTCACCACCAGATCCTTCGCCGCCCGCGGACAGGCGTCGGCATCGATCCATACACGCATTTTGTTTACCTCTTAAAAGCAAAAGATCGCAGCCTTCGGCAGCGCCTACAGGGTTTTCGGTGGTCACAAACAGTGTGATCACCTCAATCCCCTGTAGGAGCTGCCGCAGGCTGCGATCTTTTCAGGATCACACAATCAAGCAGCAGAAACCCGCTTCTTCTCCGCCACCCAACTACGCCCATACAACACAACAATCGCCAGAATCGCCACTGCCTGCGCCGCCAGCGAATACGCGTCGGCGTGAATCCCCAGCCAATCGAAATCGAAGAACGGCACTGGCCGTGTGCCGAAGATCCCGGCTTCTTGCAGCGCCTTGACGCCATGCCCGGCAAACACCACCGACAGCGCACACAGCAGCGCCGCGTTGATGCTGAAGAACAGCGTCAGCGGCAGTTTCGCCGAACCGCGCAAGATCACCCATGCAAGCCCGACCAGCAGCACCAGCGCAGTCGCGCCGCCGGCCAACACGGCGTTGTGCCCGGCAGGACCGGCCTGCAACCAGAGGGTTTCGTAGAACAGGATCACTTCGAACAGCTCGCGGTACACCGAGAAGAACGCCAGTATCGCGAAGCCGAAACGCCCGCCGCCGCCAACCAGACTGCTTTTGATGTAATCCTGCCAGGCGGCGGCGTGCCGACGGTCGTGCATCCACACGCCCAGCCACAGCACCATCACGCTGGCGAACAGCGCCGTGGCGCCTTCGAGCAATTCGCGCTGCGAGCCGCTGACGTCGATCACGTACGCCGCCAGCGCCCAGGTGGCGAGGCCGGCCAGCAACGCCAGGCCCCAACCGACGTTGACGCTGCGCACGGCCGACTGCTGGCCGGTGTTGCGCAGGAACGCGAGGATCGCTGCCAGCACCAGAATCGCTTCAAGACCTTCACGCAGCAAAATAAGCAGGCCGGAGATGTAGCTCAACGACCAGCTCAAACCATCGCTGCCGAGCAACCCGGCGGACTCTTTCAGCTTCGCCTTGGCCGCATCCAGACGCTGCTCGGCTTGGGCAACCGGCAGGCCATCCTGCAACGACTGCCGATAGGCCATCAGGGATTTTTCGGTGTCCTTGCGTACGTTGGCGTCGACGTTATCCAGCGAACTCTCGACCAGCTCGAACCCTTCCAGGTACGCCGCCACCGACAGGTCGTAGGCCTGATCGTGCTCACCCGCGCGGTAGGCCGCGAGGCTCTTGTCCAGCGTCGCAGCGGTGTAGTCGAGCAACTGCGCGGGGCCACGTTTGACCTGCGGCGGCTGCGCACGCTGGGCGCGGAAGGTCGCGGCGGCTTGCGCGCCTTCGGCGGCCTGCACTTCCGTCGGTGTCTGGCGCGCCAGATCTGCGATGTTGTAACTCTTTTCGGATTTGGCCGCCGCTGCATCGGCACTGAACCCAGCGATGTAAGTGGCCAGATCCCAACGCTGGCGATCATCGAGCTGATCGGCAAACGCCGGCATGTCGGTGCCTTCGACGCCTTGGCCGAGAGTGCTGTAGATCGCGTACAGGCTCAGGTGATCCATGCGCACCGCATCACGCAGATTGGCGGGCGCAGGCGTCAGTCCGACACCTGCCGGGCCGTCACCGGCGCCTGTGTCGCCGTGGCACACCGAGCAATTCTGCGCATAGAGCGGCGCACCACGGATCGGGTCCGGGGTGATGATCGGCGCCTGGCTCACTTCATACGCCACCGCCAGTTTTGCACCCAGTTGCCGTGCCTGACGGGCCACTTCGGCGCCGTCCTGCTTGGCACTGATGGCTGCATGCAACGCAGCGACGCCCTGCTCCAGCGCAGCTTTTCCGGGCTTGGCCGGCAGGTTGGCGATCAAGCCTTGCAGCGCTTGGGTGAATTCCAGCTGTTCGCGGTATTCGGAGTCATCCATGACTTTGCCCGCGGCTACCGTTGGCGGGTAGTCAGCGCTGATGTAATCAAGCAGGTGCAGCGCTTGCGGCGCGCCTTCCACGGTATCGGCCAGCAGGTTGGAGCTGCTCAGGGCGAACAACGGGAACACCAGCCAGGCCAGGAATCGGGACGAGGCAGTCATGAATGAGTCTCAAATGGTAATACGAAGTTACATATTGTTCACTTCGAAACCGATTCACTCAAGCTTTCTCGCAGATTTGCGCGGCGCCAACCTCTGCTCAACGCCAACACTCATCCCTATAATGCCGGCGCGCTACGCCCTTTGAGCTCAAGGAAGAACCGCTGCCCATGCGTCGATATCTGCTGTCTTCAGTGCTACTAATCGCCGTCCTGCACCTGAGTGGATGCGCCGCTTACCGCAATTACGATCAGGAAATGCAGCAGACCAATGACCAGTTGATGCGCGGCAACTTTCAGGGCGCGCTGGATCTGCTGAATTGGAACAACCCGTGGGAAGACAAGGATCTGCTCTATTACTTCGAAAAAGGCGCGATTTTCAGCTTCGCCAACGTGCTGCCGCAGAGCCAGACCGCTTGGCGCAGCGCCGACCAAATGGTCTTCCAGCGCGAAGAGGCCGTCCCCTCCGGCGCCAGCAAGCTGCTCAACCGGTTCGCCTATGAAATGGGCACCATGCTGGTCAACGACAAGCTGAGTCGCTACGAAGGCTACGACTACGAAAAAGTCATGCTGACCACGCAGATGGCTCTCAACCAACTGGCCGAGAGTGATTTCGACGGCGCCCGGGCCGACATCAAGAAAACCCACGAACGTGAAGCGCTGATTGCCCGCCAGCGAGAACGCCAATACGAAGAACTCGAAGCGCAGGCCGGCGCTCAGGGCATCAAGGTGCAATACAAGGATCTGCAAGGTTATCCGGTCACCACGCTGGATGCCCCGGCGGTGATCGAATTGAAAAACGGCTACCAGAGCGCGTTCAGCCACTATCTGGCCGGTTTCACCTATGAAGCACTGGGCGAACGGGACCTGGCCGCCCCGGGCTATCGGCAGGCGATCGAATTGCGCCCGGACCTGGCTTTTCTCCAGCAGGCGCTGCGCAATCTCGACAAGTCGCCCGCCAAAGCGGATGAAAGTGATGTCCTGATCGTCGTCCAGACGGGCCTGGCACCGGCCCGCAGTTCGGTGAGCGTGCCGATCCCGGTACGGCTGAATGAAAACCTGGTGATCGTCGCACCGATCTCCCTGCCGATTATGGTGCCGGACACCGTTACACCCGCGTTCGACCACATCGTGGTGGATGGCCGAAAACGCCCCCTGACCGTCGTCAACAGTGTCACCGACATGGCGTTTCGTACGTTGCGCGATGACATGCCGGCGATCATTTCCCGGGCGATGTTTCGCGCGAACATGGCCGCGATATCCCAGGCTCAGGAAAACGAACGCAATCCGGCCAAAGCCTCGCTGGTGGTCACCCAGCACGATCCTTTCGAAGAGGCCGACACCCGAACCTGGCGCACGTTGCCGGACAAGACACTGGTCGCACGAGTCCGTCTGAAAAAGGGCGAGCATCTGTTCAGCGCCCCGAATGTCCCGGGAGCGCCGCCGCTCGCCTGGCGTATCGACCGCGATCACCAGTTGGTCTACCTGCGTGCGCTGGGCGACATCGCCAACCTTGTCGGTAACGGGTATGTGCCGACCAAGTAATGGCACGTAACTATTCCGCGCAATTAAAAAGCTATTACATAGCCATCACTGCGCGCCTATAATGCCGCGCCCTCGCTAAGGCGAAACGGCATAAAAGCTCCTCTTGTTATGAGGAATTGGCAGGAGGCCAGTGCCACTGTCGATCGGTCCCACCAGCCCGACCCGCACACGAGGCTGTCGTTACTCATGGAAGAAGTACCCCCATGGCATTCCGCGCTCCCACTCTGATCGCCCTCAGCGCTGTCACTCTGCTGTCCGGCTGTTCAGCGTTTCGCAACTACGATTCCGAACTGGCACAGACCAACCAGCAACTGGCTTCCGGCAATGTCGATGCCGCGCTGACCCTGCTGGAAAAGAACAACACCAGCCCCGACAAAGACCTGCTCTATTACTTCGAGAAAGGTGAGTTGCTGCGCGCCAAGGGCGATCTGTCGGGCAGCCAGAATGCCTGGACCAGCGCTGACAAAGTCGTCGGTCAGTGGGAAGATTCGGTCAAGCTCGACACCGGCAAATACCTCGCCCAGTTCGGCAGCTTCGTGGTCAACGACAAGGTTCGCCGCTACGAAGGCTACGACTATGAAAAAGTCATGCTGACCACGCAGATGGCCCTGAACCTGCTGGCGGTCAACGACTTCGACGGCGCGCGCACCGCGATCAAACGCACTCACGAGCGTGAAGCAGTGATCGCCGACCTGCGTGACAAGGAGTACCTCAAAAGCGAGGAAGAGGCCGAGAAAGAAGGCGTCAAGACTCAGTACAAGGATCTGCAAGGCTATCCGGTCGCCAGCCTCGACGCACCGGAAGTGGTCAGCCTGAAAAACAGCTACCAGAGTGCGTTCAGCCATTATCTGGCCGGTTTCGTCTACGAAGCCCTGGGCGAGAAAGATCTGGCTGCACCGGGCTACCGCAAGGCTGTCGAACTGCGCCCGAACACGCCGCTGCTGGAACAGGCACTCGTCAACCTCGACAAGCCGAGCAAGAGCGATGACAGCGACATCCTGATCGTGGTGCAAAGCGGTCTGGCGCCAGCGCGCGATTCGATCCGCGTGCCACTGCCATTGCCGATTTCCAACAACGTGGTGATCACACCGCTGTCGTTCCCGATCATCAAGGCCGACACCTCCACCGCGCCGTTCGCGCAGATCGGTGTCGATGGCCAGCAAGTCAACCTGACTGCCCTCAACAGCACCACCGCCATGTCCCGTCGCGCCCTGCGTGATGACATGCCCGGCATCATCCTGCGCACCACCGTGCGCGCGATCACCAAAGGTGTCGCGCAGAAGCAGATCAACGAAACCAACCCACTGGCCGGTCTGGCGGTAGGTATTTCTTCAGCCGTGCTCGAAGGTGCCGATACCCGTACGTGGCGCACCCTGCCGGACAACACCCAGGTAGTGCGTCTGCGCTTGAAGAAAGGTGAACACCAAGTCACTCTGCCGAGCGCCGTGGGCGGGTCGGTGGTCAAGGTCACCGTCGATCAGCGTTATCAGGTGATCAGCCTGCGCGCCGTAGGCAATCAGGTATTCGCTGGCGGTATCGCCGCCCACGTGATCCCGAGCGCCAGTGCGACCAACGTCGCCAGCCTCAAACAACCTTAAGAACGGAGTCTTTGCATGCGCTTCAAACTCATCGCCGTCGCCGCCCTCGCCTTGCTGGCCAGCGGCTGCGCCACCCCGCCACCTCCTGAGCCGGGCAGCGCCGCGAGCAAAGTCGTGGCCATGGGCCCGCAGAAACACATCGTGGTCGGCGCCATGCGGGTCGCCCGCGAAAACGGCTTCATGACTGTCAACGTGCAGTTGAGCAACACCCTCAACAGCAACAAGATTTTCTACTACCGCTTCGCCTGGCTCGGCGCGGAAGGTTTCCCGGTTGCTGAAGAAGAAGTCTGGAAAAGCCAAATGATGTACGGCGCCCAGACCAGCTTCATTCAGGCGATCGCCCCGACGCCTAAAGCCGTGGACTTCCGTCTGGAAATCAAGACGCCTTAAGCCCGCCACCCTATTCCTGTTTTAGAGAGCACTGACATGTTTGTACGCTTTTCCTGCATCGCCGTTATCGCCCTGCTGGCCTCCGGTTGCGCCAACACCTCGCCGACCTTGGGCAGCAAGAACATCAGCTACGGCGACACCAAGGCTGTTGAAACCGTCACCAACGAGTTCGGTTCGACCGACCTGCAAATGATCGCCGAGTCGATGACCCGCTCGCTGGCTCAGTCCGGCATTCTGCAGGGCCGTCCGGTGGTTCAGGTCTACGACGTGAAGAACAAGACCAGCGAGTACATCGATACCCGCGAAATCACCACCAGCATCAAGACTCAGTTGATGAAGACCGGCGTTGCCCGCTTCGCCAGCGACAACAACGCGATGCAGAGCCAGGTTGACCAGCTCAAGCTGCAAAACCAGAGCGGCCTGTACAAGAAGAGCACCGTGGCCAAGACCGGCAACATGGTGGCTGCCAAGTACCGCATCGAAGGCTCGATCAGCTCGATCGTCAAGCGCAGCAGCGATTACAAGGACGTCTTCTACAAATTCAGCCTGCAATTGATCGACGTTGAAAGCGGTCTGGCCGAGTGGATGGACGAAAAAGAGATCCGCAAAACCACGGAGCGTTAATCGATGCGCACATGGATTGGCATCATGGCCCTGGCTTGCGCGTTTGGCGCGCAAGCGGCCCCGAAAGTCGCGGTGACGGATCTGGCGTATCAGGAACGTGTGGAGCAATACATCCACATCGTTTCGGCGCAGAGCAATTATCGTGAGGGTTACTACAGTGCCAGTGGTTCTTCGAGCTATAACGAGATCGAAGCCACCACCAGCTACATCGAGCAGACCGAGCTGCGCAAGTTCACCGGCGACATCAAGGGTGAAATCCTGCGCACCGGCATGTTCCAGCTGGTGCAGGGTACGCCGTACACCGCATCGTCCAAGGGTGACATCTACGACGTGATCAAGCGGATCAAGGCCGGCAACTTCAAGGGCGCCGACTACGTGCTGTTCGGCACCGTGTCGGACATCGACTTCACCCAGGACATGAACGAGCTGGCGCACACCGACAGCTATTCGGCGGTACTGGGCCTGACGTTGGTGGCGGATTTCAGCCTGATCAACACCAAGACCTTCGAAATCACTTCGGCCTTCACGGCAATGGGTGAAGCGCAGGACACCAAACTGGTGAACGGCCGCGACATCAAGATCTCGCTGAACCGCCCACGGGTGGTGCGCGAGGTATCGAAGGCGCTGGGCGAGGACGTGGCCGGGCAACTGAGCCAACAACTCGGTGGTGGCGGTTACGAGCAGCCGCGCGAGCCGCAGCAGCGCAACAATCTGCCGCGCGATACGGCGCCGGTGATTTTGCGCTGAGTATGGACTGAGGGCTCTTGTGGCGAGGGGATTTATCCCCGATGGGTCGCGAAGCGGCCCCGCTTTTAATTAAAAAGCAGGGGCCTGCTGCGCAGTCCATCGGGGATAAACCCCTCATCACACGTAAGTGCGACACAGAGCAATAAAAAAGGCGACCTCATGGGGTCGCCTTTTTTGTGTCTGTCGGTTTAGACCGCCGCTTTGCGCAACGTCGCCATGAACGCTGCGGCGCCAATGAACAACCCGGCAAACGTGCGGTTCATGCGTTTCTGCTGCTTGGGCGTGCGCAACGCTCGCAGAACTTTGGACGCCAGTCCGGTGTAGCCAGCCATGACAATCAGGTCGACAAACACCATCGTCGCGCCGATCACCAGATACTGGATCAGCAGCGGCGCGTGGGGATTGATGAACTGCGGCAGCACCGCCAGCATGAAGATCAAGGCCTTGGGGTTACTCATATTGACCAGGAAACCACGGAAGACCAGAACCAACGGCTTGCCAATCGGGCGAATGGCCGCGTCATCGCTCATGTCGCTGGGCAGTGCGCGCCATTGCTTGATCCCGAGGTAGACGAGATAGGCGACGCCGAACCATTTGATGGCATAGAAGGCGGTAGCGGAAGCCGCGAGGATCGCGCCGACACCGGCGCCGACAATCGCGATTTGCAGGGCCAGCCCCAATTGCAAACCCAGCGCGTTCCAGTAACCACGCCAGAACCCGTATTGCAGACCGCTGGACATCGACGCAATGGCGCCAGCGCCCGGAGAAAGACTGATCAACCAGCAGGCGGCAAAAAATGCCAGCCATGTTTCAAGCTCCATCGCACACCTCGACTTTGACTCGTGACAGACGTCTAAGCTAATGCGACTTGGCGCCGCTGACTATCGATTTTTTGTAGGAAAAGGGGACTACAGAAAACCCAAAACAAAGGATCCTGCTTTAAACGCTACTTCTCGAATCCGCTCGAAGGAAACACATCAGTCCCCCGCCAACGTCGTACCGAACGCTGGAAGAACAGGCTGTTCGGCACCTGGACCATCGCGCTACCGGTGCCCAACTCCTCAGCCTCGATCAACGTGGTGTAGAGCAGATTGATCGCCACCACCCGGCCTTTAACCCCAGGCTTGTCGGTGGTGTCGACCAGTTCGACCACATCGCCCAACCGAAACGGGCCAACGGTGAAAATCAGAATCGCGCAGAGCAGGTTCGACAGCACGCTCCACATGGCGAAAAACGCCACCGCCGCCACCGCGACGAAACCCGACAGCGCCGTCCACAACACAGTGGCCGACACGCCGAGGCGCTGCAGTACAAAGATCACCGCGCTGCCCATGATCAGCCAGCGCAGCACACCACGCAGCGGCATCAGCAGTTGCGGCGGAAACGGATAGCGTTCGCCCAGACGGGTCAGACATTTGGCCACGAAGCGCTGGGCCAGATAACCGGCCAGCAGGATCAGCAGAATCTGCACGCCGAGCCAGATCGGCTCGACCCACATCGCCGGCAGCGGCAGCTTGAACGCTTCCATCAGGACAGCGCCTCCAACTCCGCTTGCATGCTTTCCAGCGTCTCCAGCGCTTCCATCCACGCCTCTTCCAGCTCGCCTTCGCGCACTTTCAATTTCGCTTGCTCGGCCAGCAAATCACGCAATTCGTTCTTGCGCGCCGGCTCGTAGATGTCGCTGTCGCCGAGGCTGGCGTCAACCTTGGCCAGCTTCTCGTGAAGCTTGCCCAATTCGGCTTCGAGCTTGTCGGCCTCACGCTTGTGCGGCGCCAGTTGCTGACGCAACGCAGCAGCAGCCTGACGCTGAGCCTTCTTGTCGGTTTTATCCGGGTTGACCGGGGTGTTACTGACCGGCGCATTGCGCTGACGGTATTCCACCAGCCAACGAGCATAGTCTTCGAGGTCGCCATCGAACTCTTCAACCTTGCCATCGGCAACCAGATAGAAGTTGTCGGTGGTGCTCTTGAGCAAGTGCCGATCGTGAGACACCACCAGAACCGCGCCGCTGAATTCCTGCAACGCCATGGTCAGCGCCAGGCGCATTTCCAGGTCGAGGTGGTTGGTCGGTTCGTCGAGCAGCAACAGGTTTGGCCGCTCCCAGGCGATCAATGCCAGGGCCAGACGCGCCTTTTCGCCACCGGAGAAATTCAGCACAGGCTCATCGAGCCGCGCACCACGGAAGTCGAAACCGCCGAGGAAGTCGCGCAACGCTTGTTCACGCTCGGTCGGCGCCAGACGCTGCAAGTGCAGCAACGGGCTGGCCTTGGCGTCCAGAGAGTCGAGTTGATGCTGGGCGAAGTAACCGACCACGGTGTTCTCGCCCCGGGTCAGTCGCCCGGACAGCGGTTCGAGCTCGCCGGCGAGGTTTTTGATCAGTGTCGATTTACCCGCACCGTTAGGGCCGAGCAAACCGATGCGCGCGCCAGGGGTCAGTTGCAGCTTGACCTTCTCCAGCACGGTTCGATCGCCGTAGCCCAGGTTCGCATCGGACAGATCGATCAGCGTGCTGGAGATCTTGCTCGACTCGCGGAACACGAAATCGAACGGCGAATCGACGTGGGCCGCCGACAGCTCTTCCATGCGCTCCAGCGCCTTGATTCGGCTCTGCGCCTGACGGGCCTTGGTCGCTTGCGCCTTGAAGCGGGCGATGTAGCTTTCCATGTGCGCACGCTGCGCCTGCTGCTTCTCGTAGGCTTGTTGCTGCTGGGCCAGACGTTCGGCACGGGCACGTTCGAACGCGGTGTAGCCGCCGCGATACAGGGTGATTTTGCGCTGATCGACATGGGCGACGTGATCGACGACTTCGTCGAGGAAATCGCGGTCGTGGGAAATCAGCAGCAAGGTGCCGGCGTAACTTTTCAGCCAGTCCTCAAGCCAGATGATGGCGTCGAGGTCCAAGTGGTTGGTCGGTTCGTCGAGCAACAACAGATCCGACGGGCACATCAATGCCTGCGCCAGGTTCAGACGCATCCGCCAGCCACCGGAGAAATCTCCGACCTGCCGATCCATCTGTTCGTTGGTGAAGCCCAGACCGGCCAGCAACTTGCGGGCACGGGCGTCGGCGGTGTAGCCGTCGGCGCTGTCGAGTTCGACGTGCAGACGCGCCAGGGCAACACCGTCATGCGCTTCCTCGGCCACGGCGAGGTCACGTTGCACCTCGCGTAGACGCAGGTCGCCATCGAGCACATAGTCGACCGCAAGGCGTTCGAGCGTGTCGACCTCTTGGCGCATGTGTGCGATCCGCCAGTCGGCCGGCAGCAGGCAATCGCCCGAGTCCGGGTGCAATTCGCCGCGCAGCAAGGCAAACAGGCTGGATTTGCCGGCGCCGTTGGCACCGATGAGGCCAGCTTTGTGGCCGGCGTGCAGGGTCAGCTCGGCGTCTTCTAGCAGACGTTGCGGGCCACGCTGTAAAGTCAGGTTCTGAAGTCGGATCATAATGGCGGCGGAGTCTACCAGCTTCGCTCACAACTAGCGCGAGTAGCACGATGTCCTCTGACCTGTGGAGCTTTGCCCTTGCCACCTACGCCCGTCCGGGCGTGGAAGACGCATGCCTGCAACTGCAAACGGCGGGGGTCAATGTGTGCCTGTTGCTGTGCGGTTTGTGGCTGGAGCAACGCGGCGCGAGCTGTGATGAACAGCGTGCGGGGCAGCTTCAGGCGCTGACCGGGCCTTGGGACATCGAGGTTGTGCAGCCGCTGCGAACCCTGCGCATGCAATGGAAAGCGCGGGCTTTGGATGATGTGGTGTTGAAGGGTATACGCGAACAAGTCAAAGCGCTGGAGCTGGAAGCCGAACGCGCGTTGCTGTCGCGGCTGGAGGGCATTGCTCAGGTGTGGGGGCGGAACGCAGCTGGATCAATCGGCTGGCTGGAGGCGCTGGCTGGCTCGGCGGCCAACCTGAACCGCGACGCGCTGCAAGTGCTGCGCGTCGCGGCGATCAGCACTTAGGAAGCGCTGGTCGGGTTGCTGCTGATGCTCGACGCAGCGGCTGGCGATGGCGCAGTCGAAGTGGTCGAGGTAGTGGCGGCGGCAGGTGCAGCTGGCGCAGCCGGGGTTGCCGGTGCGGCAGGCTTGGCAGCTTGCGCGGTAGCCGGTTTGGCAGCGGCTGGCTTGGCGGCCACTGGTTTTTTCGCGGCAGGCTTAGCGGCAGGTTTTGCCGCTGGCTTGGCTGCAGGTTTAGCGGCGGCAGGCTTGGCGGCGGCAGTTGCCGGCTTAGCAGCGGCAGCTGGTTTCGCGGCTGACTTGGCTGCCGGCTTGGCGGCGGCTTTCACTGCTGGTTTCGCAGCTGGCTTGGCGGCCGGTTTTGCAGCAACTTTCGCCGCTGGTTTTGCTGCTGGTTTAGCAGCAACAGGTTTGGCGGTCGATTTGGCTGCAGGTTTCGCAGCGGCAGTTTTAGCGGCAGGTTTCACTGCAGTCCGGGCCGCAGGTTTTGCCGCTGCGGTTTTCGCTGGAGCAGCTTTGGCCGCGGCTGGTTTGGCAGCAGCAGTTTTGCGTGCGGCTGGTTTGGCAGCGGTGGTTTTAGTTGCCGGTTTCGCAGCGCTCGCCGCAGCAGCCGGTTTTTTCGCCGCAGTTTTCGCAGCCGTTTTTACAGGTGCTTTGGCAGCCGGTTTTGCGGCGGCTTTCGCAGCAGGTTTGGCAGCGGCGGTTTTCGCCGGTGCCTTGGCAACAGCAGGTTTCGCTGCGGCTTTCTTCGCCGGTGCCGATGCAGGTTTAGCGGCACGGGAGGTCAACACTTTGCCCACGGCTTCTTGCACGCGACCAACACCCTGGGCCAGTTTCAGGCTTTCCTGAGCATCGCGCTTGAGTTGCAGAATGTAGCTGCGGGTATCAGATTGGCGATCCTTCAAGGCATCAAGCAGTTCTTCCAGTTCTTTCACTGCGCCTTTGGCTTTGGTCTGAGCCTTGGCTTTACCGGCGGCAGCTGCGTCCTGCAATTTGGTGCGGGACTTGTGCAGTTTTTCTTGCGCCTTGCCACGTTGCTTTTCAAGTTTGGCGAGCAGTTTTTCAGCATCAGCCAAGGCTTGCGAGCAAGCGTTTTCCAAATGCTCGAGCAAGCTGCCCGAGAGTTGTTGGAGTAAGTGCAACGGAGTATTTACAGGCTTCTTGGTGGCCGACATGGTTTACCTCCTGGCTGACGTGAGTGCGGCTCATACTAGACCTCTGCTGCTACCGCCGCTAGGTCATCTTGACAGTATCAATTGCGTTGCGTTGCACCGGGGTGAAAATGTTCTGCCCGCAGTCAAAAGCAGTTCACCGTTGCAGACGTTCGCGCTGGCATAATCCACCGCATCTCAGGACGGAGAGTGCCCATGTCGCGCTACCTTTTTTTATCCCTCTGCATGATTTTTTCCAGCGCCCACGCCGACGAAAAAACCACCGCGAACGACGCTCATGATCTGGCCTATAGCCTGGGTGCCAGCCTCGGTGAACGGCTACGCCAGGAAGTCCCGCAATTGCAGATTCAGGCACTGATTGATGGCTTGCAGCAGGCTTATCAAGGCAAGCCGCTGGCCCTGAGCGAAGCGCGGATCGAACAGATTCTGGCCGATCACGAATCGCAAAATGCCGAACACAACGCGCAGCCTTCGAGCGAGGCCGCGATGGAAAACGAACAACGTTTCCTCACTGCGGAAAAAGCCAAACCGGGAGTAAAGGAACTGGCTGACGGCATCCTGCTTACCGAGCTTGCACCTGGCACGGGCACCAAGGCCGGGCCCGATGGAAAAGTGCAGGTGCTGTATATCGGTCGCTTGCCGGACGGCACCGTGTTCGATCAGAACAGTCAGCCGCAGTGGTTCAACCTCGACAGCGTGATTGCCGGTTGGCGCACCGCACTGCAAAACATGCCGGTGGGAGCGAAATGGCGACTGGTGATTCCATCGGATCAGGCTTATGGCGCCGACGGTGCCGGGGACTTGATCGCGCCATTCACGCCGCTGGTATTTGAAGTCGAATTGCGCGGCGCGACGAGTTGATCAGGCATAAAAAAACGGTGCGCTTGAGGCGCACCGTTTTTTGTTGAGCAAAGCCAATCAGGCCTGAACTGAATCTTCTTCCTTGTGCGCCGTATGCAGCACTTCAATCAGGCAATCTTCGAGTTCGAAGCGCTCGTGAAGCAGGCCGCCGAGCTCTTTGAATTTCTCGACAACGCATTTGCCTTCATCGCAAAGATCGTTGAACGCGAGAAGCTTTTCGGTGATGACGTCGATGCGCGGATAAATCGTCTCGGCGAGTTCCAGTCCACGCTTGTCGTTGAAGGCCTTGGCTTCGCCCGTCAGCTGTTCATAGATTTCGAAGTGCCCCGCCGATACGTAATCAACCAGCACGCCGCAGAATTCCTGCAAGGGCTTGCGGCTCTCGGACAGGGTCTGAGGCTCCGCGCCGAGATTATCGTAGGCATCGATCAGCTCCTTGCGTTCCTGGAGCCAGCGGTCGATCAGCAGATGAACTCCACCCCAACGTTCCTGAGCATTCTGACAACTTTCGAGCATGGCGATCTCTCTTCCCTTGTGGGTCATGCTGCTCTACACCCGCGTCCCGCTTTAGGTTTTGGCATGGGGGACGGTCGGGCAGAGTGTCATCGAGCAACATAAATCCAATGACACGTGCGGGCCAGATTATGCCCGCACGCCTATGGCTTCAAGGTACGCAGGAGATAAAGTTCATACAAGTGTTTAATCCCGCAGCAGCTCATGGTGCGACGCTTCGCCGCTGAGCGGTCGCTGTAGAGCACTCCAGCCCATTCTCAACAATTGATACACGGCAAGAATCGACACCGCGACAAAGAACAACAGGCTCCACTCCGGGATAGTCAGGTCAAACAATGTCCAGGAGATTTGCGCGCAGTCATTGCCGCCGTTAAACATCTTTTGCAACGCACAGATCCACGACTTTCCGCTGAACAGCGCCTCCGAGGTCGGCGCACAATGGATCAGTTGCAGCACCGGATCACTCTGGATCAAGATCTGCCGCCAGGCCGCCGTGATACCGCCCAGACTCGCGCCCAGTGCAGACAACCAGTAAAGCCACAGGCCGACACGCTTGGGGCCATGTACCGACGCCAGACCACAGCAAACACACAGCAACGTGAGGAACAGCCGCTGCACCAGACACAAGCTGCACGGCGTCAGACCCACCGCGTATTCAAGATAATAGGAAGCTCCCAGAGCAAAGGCACTCGCAGTGAAAGCCATGAAGAACAAGGAGCGTGAGCAGGCCAACGACATGGCTTTTCCGTAACAGTAGAGACAGATGGTTACGGTAGAGGAAAGCGTGTCAGCCTTTCAAGGCAAGGCCCTGCCGACAGTTCACCAGAGGTGTAGGGAAAACCCGACAGCGTCGAGAGGATTCGGCGTAGCTCGCTGTAGGACTTTGCCCTAAAGGCTCACTGAAGGTGAATTTTCGCTCGGCAAAGGTGTGCGAGGGAGCTACCTCCCTCGCCAATTCAGACGCGAGCCAGAGCCGGCAGTGGCGCGGCCAACAGGCGCTCATCGAGCAGGCCGAGGCCTTCCTGGAACAGCTGATTGCTGCGTTCGGTATCGCCAAGCTGTGCGAGCAAGCGCGCCAGTTCCGCACAGGCTTCCGGATTGCGCTGCACACGCAGGCTGCTTTCCAGATAATCCCGGGCCTTGCCCCACAGACTGGATTGCAGGCATAGACGGCCCAGGGTCAGCAGCAGACTCGGATCGTTCGGATGATCCTTGAGCCAGCCCTCGGCGGTTTGCAACTGACGCGCCGGATCACTCCCGCGCACCAGGCCATACAGGCGCGCCAGATGGCTGTCGTACTTGCGCTTGAGGGCCGTGCGCAGCACTTCTTCCGCCTCGACCTGGGCGCCCAACTGACGCAGCTGTTCGGCATAAGCCAGCACCAGCGGCGGCTCCTGACGTTGCGCCGAGGTGAGCTGTTGCCAGGCGCGAGTCAGCGACTGCAAACCAACCGCGCCGTCCTCTTCGCGCTGCGCGGCCAGCGACAGGTTTTCACCCCAGGCGCGACGCTCAAGCTCAGCCAGTTCGGCGGGCGGCAAGACTTTATCCTTGCGCAACTCCGGCAGCAGACGAATCACCGCCGACCATTCGCCGCGCTGTTGATACAAACGCTGCAACTGACGCAGCGTCTGCACGTTATGAGGATGACGCTCGTGCATCGCCTGCAATGTCACCAATGCGCCGTCGGTGTCGCCACGGTCGGTCTGCAACTGTGCGTGGTTCAAGGCGATGGCCAGCTCAGCCTGAGGCTGGCGCTCCAGCGCACGCTCAAGCAAACGATCGGACTCTTCGTAATTACCCTGCTCGTTCGCCGCACGGGCAGCGCCGAGGTAGTACAGCAGCGGCTGGCGCTCGGCTTCAGCGGCCCGATACAAATGACGCTGGGCACTGGCCCAACGACCTTCGGCCAGATCCAGTTGGCCGTGTTCGATCGCCACCTGCACCCGACGGCTGCGGTTGCGCCGCGACCATGGATTGACCACGCCGCTGGACGCCATCACCAATTCGATCAGAGCCTTGATGCCCCAGACCAGCAGCCACAACACTGCGATCAGCGCCAGAGTCGCCCACAGGCTCGACTCGTAACGGAAAGACTTGTAAGCGACCAACACGTAACCGGAATGCTCGGCAATCGCCAGGCCCAGCGCCGCTGTCGCTGCAATCACCAGAAACACGATCACATAGAGGCGCTTCATGGCGTGGCCTCCTGCGCGGTGTTGGCGGCAGGTTTGGCGAACGGTTTCACCGATTCTTCTGCGTTGACGTTACGCCGCTCGAGATAGGCTTGCACCGCACTCAGGGTGCCGGTCAGATCCGGCGTCTTGACCGAGACCGGTTCCTTGCTCAGCTCGCCGACCTGTTCCAGCATCACTTTGCTTTGCGGATTGTCCGGGTTGAAGTTGCCTTTGAGCACGTCACGCGCCTCGGCCAGTGCCTGGGTGTACACCGCCGCCTGACCATTGAGGGCCGCCCATTGTGCCTGCTCCAGCGCGAGGCTCAGGGCCAGACGCACCTGGCTCAAACTCTGCCCGGCCAACAGCGGTTTCACATTCTTGCCAGCGTTGAAATCGATACGGATGTAGTGCGAAACCTGATCCCACCACTGCGCCCAGCGACTGGCGCCGTCACCATCGGCGGTCAGGCCCAGCAGCGATTCGCCACGATCCTTGTATTCCGGCGCCAGTTCGGTGAGTTCGATGACCTGATCACGCAAGGCCCCTAACCGCAGGAACAACCCGGTGCGATCCGGCTGCTCGGTGCTGCGCAGCGCAACCAGGGTTTTGGCCACTTGCTCGCGGGCGGCAAAGGAGCCGGGATCGTTCTGTTCGCGGAGGATTTCGTCGGCACCCTGCACCAGTGCCTGGGCGCTGCTGATGTCCTGCAACGCGGAAAGGCGCAGGCTGGCCAGACGCAGCAAATGCTCGGCCTCGGCCAGACGCCAGTCCTTGCGGCTGGCGCCGAGGACGGTTTCCAGACGTTGATTGAGGCGCTGCTGATCACCCTGAAGTTGCGACACGAGACGCTGGCGCTCGGCAAGTTCATCGGCACCGGGCAACTGCGCGAGACGTTCGGTCAGACGTTGCTCGTTGAGCTTCAGGCTCTGCGCCTGATCGTTCAACGCCTGCACCTGACCCGACTGTTGCTGAGTGTTGGTTTGCAGGTGTCGCACCTGCCAGACTCCCCAGCCACCAATCGCGACCCCGGCCGCACCGAGCAACAGGGCGACGATGGCCAGGCCATTGCCTCGGCGCGGCTCTTGGGCCGGCGGTGGAGTTTCAACTTGTGAATCAATCACAGGCTGGACGTCATCTTTTGGCAAGGCTGTTTCGCTCACGTATCCATCCTTTGCATTAGAAAACGGGTACGGGATGCTCCCGTAACGCCGTCAGCAAAGCCGCGGCACTCGCGCCGCGGCAATCCACAACTGTTTGAGCCCCGGCGGCACGTGCCAGCTCGGCGACTCTTGGGCTTGGAACAAACAACGGCAACCGCGCAATCGACGGCCAGGCATCGCCGGCCATTTGGCGCAGGTGCTCGAAACCCTGTCCACTGCTGACCACCAGCCCGTTCAAGCGTTCCGCTGCGATCCGCTGCGGCAGTATTTGCGCTGCATAGGCCGGCAGCTCGCGTCGATACAATTCCAGATACTCGACACTAGCACCAAGCTCACGCAGACGCTCGGCAAGCAGTTCGCGGCCGCCCTCGCCGCGCAGGATCAACACCTGCGAATTCGGCTGGGCGACGGCTTCACGCAGACGCGGCAATTGCAGCAACGCTTCGCTGTCATCGCCATCGGCCGGACAATGTACGTCGAGGCCGCGCTCCTGAAGAATCTGCGCCGTTGCCGCACCGACACTGAACCACGGCATCGTCAACGACTGCGCCCCTTGGGCATAAAGCAGCTCCAGCGCAATACGCGCCGCTGGCTTACTGACCACAATCACTGCGCTGCAATCGGGCAGTCGCGCCATCGCCAGACGTATGTTCTCAGAGACCGGCAGCGGGGCAATTTCCAAAAGCGGCAGACAACTACCGAAAATCCCCTGCCCGGCCAACGTCTCTGCAAGCGCCGCACAATCATCCGCAGGGCGCGTCAGCAGCAGGCGCCAGCCAGTCACTCGTGACCTGCCTCGCCGTAGACTGCTTTGAGAATCTCTTCGGCACCTTGGGCGAGCAGATCTTCAGCGACTCTCACACCCAATGCTTCAGCATCGGCACGAGGGGCCCGCGCTTCGGCGCTGATCAAGCGGCCGCCACTCGGCTCGCCCACCAGACCACGCAACCACAATTGCTCGCCTTCAAGCACGGCGTAGCAGGCGATCGGCACCTGGCAGCCGCCATTCAAATGTTTGTTGAGGGCCCGTTCAGCGGTAACCCGCGAAGTGGTATCAGCATGATGCAGCGGTTCCAGCAGAGCGTGGATTTCGCTGTCAGCGCTACGGCACTCGATACCGACCGCGCCCTGGCCACCGGCGGGCAGGCTGTCATCGACACTGATTGCCGAGGTGATGCGATCCTCGAAACCGAGGCGGATCAAACCGGCGGCCGCGAGAATGATCGCGTCGTACTCGCCGGCATCCAGCTTGGCCAGACGAGTGTTGACGTTGCCGCGCAGGAAACGGATTTCAAGGTCAGGGCGGCGGGTCAGCAGCTGCGCCTGACGGCGCAGGCTCGACGTGCCGACGATGCTGCCGGCAGGTAGCGCCTCAAGGCTTGGATAAGTATTGGAAACGAAGGCATCACGCGGATCTTCGCGCTCACAGATGCAGAACAGACCAAGGCCTTCAGGGAAGTCCATCGGTACATCTTTCATCGAGTGGACGGCAATGTCGGCTTCGTTTTCCAGCAGCGCGGTTTCCAGTTCCTTGACGAACAGGCCCTTGCCGCCGATTTTCGACAGCGGCGAATCGAGCAGCTTGTCGCCGCGACTGACCATGGGCACCAGTGTCACCAGCAAACCGGGATGGGCCGCTTCCAGACGGGCTTTGACGTATTCGGCCTGCCAGAGGGCCAGCGCACTTTTACGGGTGGCGATGCGGATTTCGCGAGAGGACATGGATCAATCCGTACTGAATAGATACGGCGGATAATAACAGCTCAGCCAAATCCACTTTGACTTGAATCAGAAACGGCGCGGCCTCCCTGGCCTGCAATGCCCGCTAACGAGAAAAATGAGCCCCCGAAAAAGACCGGGTTAAAGACCCTGCATCATTTTGCGCACACCCGCCACATGCCGGCGACTGACAATCAGCGCATCGCCATTGAGGCCTTTGAGGAATAGCTGGAAATGCCCCAGCGGCGTGCGTTGCAGACGCTCGATGCGGTCGCGGGCGACCAGCGCGTTGCGGTGGATGCGCACGAAGCGCTCGCCAAATTCGTCTTCGAGGGCTTTGAGCGGCTCGTCCAGCAGCACTTCGCCGCCTTCGTGGCGCAAGGTCACGTATTTGTGGTCGGCAATGAAATAGACCACCTGATCCAGCGGGATCAGTTCGATGCCTTTACGGGTGCGGGCACTGATGTGGCTGCGCGGGCCGGTGCCACTTTCGGCAGCGGGGCGGGTCAGGGCCGAGAGTTGCGCCCGATTGGGACGTTCAGCCCGTTTCAGGGCGTCATGCAGGTGTTCGGTTCGCACGGGTTTCACCACATAGCCCACGGCGCTGGCCTGCAGGGCTTCCACGGCAAATTCATCGGGACTGGTGAAAAACACCACGGCGGGCGGTGTTTCTCGCTCGCACAGACGGGCAGCAACCTGCAGGCCATCGAGGCCTGGCATGCGGATATCGAGCAGCACGATATCCGGCTTGTGGCTGTCGATTAGTGCCAACGCCTCTTCGCCATTCGTGGCGCTGGGCTCCAGGACTGTATAACCCTCGAGCTCGCTCACCATACGGCTGAGGCGCTCGCGAGCCAGTGGTTCGTCATCAACGATCAGGACATTCATATTGCGCTGGATTCCTGCGTGAGTCTCGCACAAGGATAGCGTAGACAGGTGAAGTGACGTCCGTCACCGCGATCCACGCTAAGACTAGCCCGAGCGCCAAAAAGTGCCGTACGTCGGCCAGCAATATTTGCCAGTGTCCGGGTCGTACTGCTCAAAGCCCGCTGTTTCCTGCGTTTCTCGCGGGGTTTGTCGAAGGACAAGACACCCACCTCCACTTCTTATAGTCGGCGGCCAGACCTTTGCGCGATCCGCAGTCGCGCCGACCCTTATGTCCTACTGTAGACGCTCGCCGGGCCGATATTGCTCAATCGAAAAATATCGTTGTGCAAATTCCCCGCGCAGCACACCGACTATGCATGACACGATGAGAAAAAAACGTATCGACCGGTGTCAACGACAGGATTGGCAACCCTGTTATTATCCGCGCCAGCGTTTCACGCCTTTTTTCTTCAAGCCGATACGAGCGAATTCATGAGCACTGACAAGACCAATCAGTCCTGGGGCGGCCGCTTCAGTGAACCCGTCGACGCCTTCGTCGCCCGCTTCACCGCCTCCGTCACTTTCGACCAGCGCCTGTATCGCCACGACATCATGGGCTCGATCGCCCACGCCACCATGCTGGCCAAAGTCGGCGTGCTGACCGATGCCGAGCGCGACACCATCATCGATGGCCTGAACACCATTCAGGGCGAAATCGAGGCCGGCCAGTTCGACTGGCGCATCGACCTCGAAGACGTGCACATGAACATCGAAGCGCGTCTGACCGACCGCATCGGCGTGACCGGCAAGAAACTCCACACCGGCCGTAGCCGCAACGACCAGGTCGCCACCGACATTCGCCTTTGGCTGCGTGACGAAATCGACCTGATCCTGGCCGAAATCACCCGCCTGCAACAAGGCCTGCTGGAACAAGCCGAGCGCGAGTCCGGCAGCATCATGCCCGGCTTCACTCACTTGCAGACCGCGCAGCCGGTGACCTTCGGGCACCACATGCTGGCCTGGTTCGAAATGCTCAGCCGCGACTATGAGCGTCTGGTCGACTGCCGCAAACGTACCAACCGCATGCCGTTGGGCAGTGCCGCGCTGGCCGGCACCACCTACCCGATTGATCGCGAATACACCGCGCAATTGCTGGGTTTCGATGCCGTGGGCGGCAACTCGCTGGACAACGTTTCCGATCGTGATTTCGCCATCGAATTCTGCTCGGCCGCGAGCATCGCGATGATGCACTTGTCGCGCTTCTCCGAAGAGCTGGTGCTGTGGACCAGCGCGCAGTTCCAGTTCATCGATCTGCCGGATCGTTTCTGCACTGGCAGCTCGATCATGCCGCAAAAGAAAAACCCGGATGTGCCGGAGCTGGTACGTGGCAAGACCGGCCGCGTGTTCGGCGCGCTGATGGGCCTGCTGACCCTGATGAAAGGCCAGCCACTGGCCTACAACAAGGACAACCAGGAAGACAAGGAACCGCTGTTCGACGCCGCCGACACCCTGCGCGATTCCCTGCGTGCATTTGCCGACATGATCCCGGCGATCAAACCGAAACACGCGATCATGCGTGAAGCGGCACTTCGCGGCTTCTCCACCGCAACGGACCTGGCTGACTACCTGGTGCGCCGTGGCCTGCCGTTCCGTGATTGCCACGAAATCGTCGGCCACGCAGTGAAGTACGGCGTCGACACCGGCAAGGACCTGGCTGAGATGAGCCTGGAAGAACTGCGCCAGTTCAGCGATCAGATCGAGCAGGACGTGTTTGCCGTGCTGACCCTAGAAGGCTCGGTAAATGCCCGTGACCATATCGGCGGCACTGCGCCAGCGCAGGTCAAGGCAGCCGTTGTGCGCGGTCAGGCCCTGATCGCCAGCCGCTAAAAGCATCGCTGGCAAGCCAGCTCCCACAGGTTCTGCGTCGAACACGTATTCGTGTTTCAACCCAGAATCCTGTGGGAGCTGGCTTGCCAGCGATTACTGACTTCAGACCGCTAGAAAACTCACTTCTTGGCAGCGATCATCGCCAAAAACGCCGGCATCGCCGCCTCTTTATCCGCCGCAATCTTCTGCACATGCGGATTCTGCTCAAGCCGCTCCAGCAGCGCCTTCGCCTCCGGCATCTCTGCCAGCAAATCAATTGCGAACAGCTTCTGCCCCACCGCACACGCCAGCGGCACGCTGTAGAGGAAATACAAATCCGCGATGCTCAGACTGTCGCCCGCCACATACGGGGCGAACTTGCCGTGCCGGCCGAGCGCCGCAAAGCCCAGCAGCAATTCTGATTTGGTCTTTTCCTTGATGGCGTCCGGCAAAGTCATGCCAAAAAACGCTTCGCCGTAGCAGGCGCGACCCGGCAGTTCGATGTACAGCTCGATTTCCTTGGCGATTGCCAGCACCTGCGCCCGCTCGAACGGATCGCTCGGCAGCAGCGGCGTGCCTTTCTGGGTCAGTTCGAGGTATTCGAGAATGATCGCCGTTTCATTGATAAAACCCGCATCAACGCCCAGCACCGGCACTTTGCCGCGCGGGCTGATGGCCAATGATTCAGCGGTCTGTGCGGGATAGAACGTGACCTCTTCGAACGGCAGGCCTTTTTCCAGCAGCGCCAGTTTGACCATGTTGTAGTAATTGCTGACAGAGAATCCGTAGAGCTTGAGCATCACATAGCCTCCAGGCCGTGCGGGGTGGGCAGTGCCTGTTTATAGATCGCCCGGACAATTCCCGCCAGCAGCATCACGCCGCTGAATGCGGGTAAACTGGCGCCTTTCCTTGAGGAGCCTGCCATGAGCGAGCCGACAGACATCGACAACGACGAAGAAGAGTTCACCGAGAGCACGCTGATTGAAGCGATCGAGAACCAGATCGAAAGCGACAACCCGCCTGCGGCCAAGGCTACGCTCAACAAGCTGACCCTGGTCGGCGTTGAACGCGAAGAAATCCTCAATCTGATGGCGCATGTGCTGGCCTACGAGATTGACGCGATGCTGGATGAAGATCGCCCATTCGATACCGCATGGTATGAAGCAGCACTGCGTGCGCTGCCAGAGTTGCCACCGGAAAAGTCTTAAGATCAAAAGATCGTCCGATCGCGGCCCGAGCCTTCGGCAGCTCCTACACTCTCCTGTAGGAGCTGCCGAAGGCTGCGATCTTTTTTATGCGGACTACACTGGAATCCGCCCCCAGACAAAAACCCTGACGCGCACACTGGACAGTCCGCGCCGGCAGGTTCACCTTAGGGGCGCTGCGTTCCAATTCCTAGAAAGTCTGGAGTCCTTATGTCGCTTACCCCTGAGTTGGTTGCCGAACTGGAAGTCCTCGCACTCTTCAACCTGGACAGTTCCCAGGAAGGTTTGAAAATTCATCAAACCGCTGCCCCGAAACACATTGCCGCCGCCAAACGCCTTTTCGAGAAAGAGCTGACCGATCAGCCCGATGGCGGATATCTGACCAGCCTGGGGCGTGATGCCGCGCAGAATGTGCAAACCTTACTGACGATCCTGAACGAGCAAGAAACCGCCTGATCCTCCCCGACTTTGCCCACGGGAACTCCTGCCACGGGATTTCCGCGGGCCCACCTGGTCACCTCACGATAGAAATCTGGCGTCAAAAAACAAATTCAGCTTAAAACTCCCGCTGCGCAAAGGCTAAACTGCCCCTCATTCCGAGACCCTCTACGTCCGAGCTTGCGAGCCGGTTTGAGCTGACATGACGCGCACCCACGAAATCCGCCCCGACCTGGACGAGGGAATCGACCGCAAGGTACTCAGCCAACTGCGCGCGCGTTTCCTCAAACTCAACGAAGGTCGACTGGGCCGCGCACTGGAAGGCTTGTCGACGCGCCAGCAAAGTGTGCTGACGCTGCTGCCGCTGTTCTTTCACGTCAATCATCCGCTGCTGCCGGGTTACGTCTCGGGCAGTACGCCGGCCGGCCTGTCGAATTACGAGCCGGACACCAATACCCTCGCAGAAGCCCAGCGCCTGACCCGTTCGTTCTCCTACAAGCCGCGCCACGGCAGCAATCCGCCGCGACCGATTCACGGCCTGTTCCTGATGGGCAGTCTCGGCACCCTGGCCCAGGCCGATCAAAGCGACATGGATGTGTGGGTGTGTCACTCGCCAGACCTGAGCGAAAACGAGCTCGCTGAACTGGGCAAGAAATGCCAGCTACTCGAAACCTGGGCCGCGAGCCAGGGCGCCGAGGCGCATTTCTTTTTGATCGACCCGGTGCGCTTCGTCAAAGGTGAGCGCGACACCCAGCTCAGCTCCGAAAACTGCGGCAGCACTCAGCACTATCTGCTGCTCGACGAGTTTTATCGCACCGCGATCTGGCTGGCCGGGCGCACGCCAATCTGGTGGCTGGTGCCGGTATACGAAGAAACGGCCTACGACAGCTACACCCACACGCTGCTGTCCAAGCGTTTTATCCGCGCCGACGAAACCCTCGACCTTGGGCATCTGGCGACGATTCCGCCGGGTGAGTTCATCGGCGCCGGGCTGTGGCAGTTGTTCAAGGGCATCGAGTCACCTTACAAATCGGTGCTCAAACTGCTGCTGACCGAGGTTTATGCCAGCGAACATCCGCAGGTGCGGTGCCTGAGCCTGCGCTTCAAAAAAGCCGTGTTCGCCAATCAGCTCGATCTGGATGAACTGGACCCTTACATGGTGGTGTATCGGCGCATCGAGGAATACCTCATCGCTCGCAACGAACCGGAACGTCTGGAGCTGGTGCGACGAGCGCTGTACCTCAAGGTCAATCGCAAGCTCACGGGCAACAGCCGCACGCAGAGCTGGCAACGCTCGCTGCTGGAACGACTGGCCAACGAATGGCACTGGGATCAGCGGCAACTTGCCCTGCTCGATAGCCGCAGCCAGTGGAAAGTCCGGCAGGTCAGCGCCGAACGCCGCGCGCTGGTCAACGAACTCAATTACAGCTATCGCTTCCTGACCCAGTTCGCCCGCACCGAGCAGACCGTCAGCCTGATCAACAAGCGCGATCTCAACGTGCTGGGCCGCAGGTTGTACGCGGCATTCGAGCGCAAGGCCGACAAGGTCGAGTTCATCAACCCCGGCATCGCTCCGGATCTGGCCGAAGACACCCTGACCCTGGTGCAATCGCGCAACAAGAAAGAACCGGGACAAACTCAGTGGGGCCTGTACAACGGCAGCCTCACGGCGCATGAGTGGGAACATTTCGCGCCGATCAAACGCAGCCGCGAGCTGTTGGAACTATTGACCTGGTGCCACCGCAACGGCGTGATCGACAGCAGCACCCGCCTGGCCCTGCATCCCGGCAACAGCGACCTGAGCGAGTTCGAACTGTTCAACCTGCTTGGCAGCCTGCAACAGTGCATCGCCCTGCCCTTGCCCACCGTTGCCGAAGAGCGGCTGCTGCGCGCCGCCGTGCCCGGCGAAGTGCTGATGCTGGTGAACGTCGGCGTCGATCCGCTCAAGCATCACCGCGACCTCAACATCCTCATGACCACCGAGCGCACCGACTCGCTGAGCTATGCCGGCGTGCGCGAGAACCTCGTGCTGACCCTCGATCAGGTCACGCTCAACAGCTGGAATGAAGTGCTGGTCAACCGCTTCGACGGACCTCACGCCCTGCTCGATTGCCTGCGCGACTACCTCAACAATTTGCCGCGCGGGCCGTTACAGCCGTCGCTGAAGGTGCGCTGTTTCTGCCATAACCGCGCGCAGTTCATCGCCCGGCGCGTGGAAGAAATCGTCGACACCGCGCAGAACCTGCTGCTCAGCGAATTGAATCACCGCTACCTGATTCAGGTGCAACAGCACTATCACGTGCTGGAGCTGGTGCCCGGACAGGTCAACCACGTCGCGCTCGCCACCCTGCCGGCACTGCTCGATTACCTTGGCGAGGAGCAGGCGCGCTACAGCCCGCTGCACCTTGATCCGATGGCACTGGAAGATCACGACCTTGCGCTGATCCTGCCGATGGGCCAGCCGGAATGCATTCAGGTGTTCTACCGGATCACCGAGCAGCACGCCGAGGTCTGCGTTCTGGACGAATTCAATGCGCTGTGGCAGCAGCACTTGCCGTATCACGACGAGCAAAGCCTGCTGGCGCCGCTGCAACGTTTCCTGCAATCGATCCAGTATCGGCGCGAGGCGCTGCTGCCGATGGAGGCCGCTCCCTCGGCCAGCCTCGAAATCCTGTATTACCAGTTATTTCCTTCAGGCCAGGGACGGGCACGGCGCGTCGAAGCGCGGCCAATGCCGCAGACGCCAGCCAACAAACCGTTCTACGACGTGCAGGCGATCATCGGCAAAGCCGCACCGGGGGAAGTGCAGGTCACGCTGTATTGCAATCAACGGGAGTTCAGCGAGCTGGAACACGGCGACCAGCTGTTCAGCGTGGTCGCCCGGGAGATCGTCGGGCAGCGCCGTGAGACCGAACGCTATCGTTGCTACATCACCGACCTGGACCTGTCCGGCCTGCTCGGTGACGGGCAAAGCTCAAGCAATCTGTATCTACGCTACAAGGCTGACCTAGAGCGCGCCCTGAACGAGGCACTCGAACAGGTCTGAGTGAATTTACTCGGGAAACGCGCCACCGTTGGCCGGTTGCGATTCGACTTCAAGCAGGGTCAGTTTCAGGGTCTTGCCGCCCGGAGCCGGCCAGTCGATGTGCTGACCAACCTTCAGGCCCAGCAGCGCGCTGCCGACCGGTGCGAGAATCGAAATCTTGCCTTCATCGGCATTGGCATCCTTGGGATAGACCAGCGTCAGATGGTAATCCTTGCCACTGCCTTCTTCGCGGCAGTGCACGCGGGAATTCATCGTCACGACATCGGCAGGCACTTCATCGTGGCTGACGAGGGTGTCGGCGCGGTCCAGTTCGGTTTGCAACGCAATCACGCCCGGCAGCGTGTCATCCAGGCTGTCGATCAGGCGCTCCAGACGTTGAACGTCCAGACGGGTAAGGGTGATGGAAGGTGCGGTCATGATCCGGGCAGACTCCTTTCTTCTGCGCAAAAAAAGCAAAAAACCCCGCCAAAAAAGGCGGGGTTTTCACCAGGCCTCGATGGGTTGAGGCGTTCCCGGACACTATCACAGCTCAAAAAATATACAAGCCATGCCCACAGGCTGAACAAAAACCCTGTGGTGAGGGGATTTATCCCCGATGGGTCGCGCAGCGGCCCCAAGCTTTTGAGACTGCTGCGCAGTCTGTCGGGGATAAATCCCCTCACCACAGGACCGGGTCAGGCTTGGGATTTGCGTGCAGCGGCTTGGGTAACGATCACTCGCCGCCGCTCATCATCCGCAGAGCGCCACTCACGAATATCTTCAACATGCCGGAAGCAGCCGAGGCAGACCTTTTGTTCGTCCAGCCGACACACGCCGCTGCACGGCGAAGGCACCGCCGGGCTGATATTGCTGTAGAGCGGCTTGGGCGGACGAACGGGGGCGGTGTCAGTCACGAATCACAGGCCTTCGAAATCGAATTCGGCGCCAGCCTGCTGCTTGACGATGCGCTCAAGCATTTCGCCCAACTGCTCTTCGCTCTTGTCACACATCCAGCGCTCGCTTTCTTCGTCGTAATCGAAGTGGAAACCACCCGAGACGGCCGCCAGCCACAGCTGACGCAGCGGCTCCTGACGGCTGAAAATCAGCTGCGAGCCGTTTTCGAACTTGACGGTCAGCACACCGGCCGAACTTTCCAGATCGATATCCAGATCGCTCTCGTCAAAGATGTCTTCCAGTTTTTCCTGGGTGTCATCGACCAGATCGTGGAAACGGGCTTCGGACAAACTCATTGTGGCAACCTCAAAAAATGTCTGATCAGGCTCAAGCGCCGCAAGATACGGACGCTGCTGGCTGATTGCAAAGGATAACGACCAAGTGCCTGCACCGCCCCTGTGAGAGCTGGCTTGCCAGCGATGAGGCCGGCAAATTCACCATCGATGGCGACTGAACCACCGCTATCGCGGGCAAGCCCGCTCCCACAGGGTTTTGTGTGTAACCAATCAGCCCCGCCGGACGGGAGGCCCGTCGCATAGGCAAGCTGCCGGGTGGCCGGTATACTCCGGCGCAATTAACGTATTTTCAAGGATTTCGCCATGAAGCGCCTGATCTCTTCCCTTGCTGCGCTCGTCGCGGTTGCCTGCCTTGTCTCGGCCTGCGGTCAAAAAGGCCCGCTTTATCTGCCCGACGACAGTCAGGACCCGGCCGAGCAAGCCCAGTCGTCGCAAAAGCAGCCTGCTTCCAAAGCACACAAGCACGACGTTTACTAAGGGATCGCCATGGACGCTTTTAACTACCGTGGCGGGGAGCTGTTCGCGGAAGGTGTGGCGTTGTCCGCCATCGCCGACCGCTTCGGCACACCGACCTACGTTTACTCGCGCGCACACATCGAAGCCCAGTATCTGGCCTACGCCGATGCGCTGGCCGGCATGCCGCACCTGGTCTGCTACGCCGTCAAAGCCAACTCCAACCTCGGCGTGCTGAATGTCCTGGCCCGTCTCGGCGCCGGTTTCGACATTGTCTCCCGTGGCGAGCTGGAACGCGTACTGGCCGCTGGCGGCAGCGCCGACAAGATCGTGTTCTCCGGCGTCGGCAAGACCCGTGACGACATGCGCCGTGCGCTGGAAGTCGGCGTGCACTGCTTCAACGTCGAATCCACCGACGAGCTGGAACGCCTGCAGGTTGTTGCCGCCGAACTGGGTGTTCGCGCACCGGTTTCGCTGCGTGTGAACCCGGACGTCGATGCTGGCACCCACCCATACATTTCCACCGGTCTCAAAGAGAACAAGTTCGGCATCGCCATCGCCGACGCCGAAGACGTGTATGTGCGCGCTGCGCACTTGCCGAACCTGGAAGTGGTTGGTGTCGACTGCCACATCGGTTCGCAACTGACCACGCTGCCACCGTTCCTTGATGCACTCGACCGCTTGCTGGATCTGGTCGACCGTCTTGGCGATTGCGGCATTCACCTGCGCCACATCGATCTCGGTGGTGGTTTGGGCGTGCGTTATCGCGACGAAGAGCCGCCAATGGCTGCCGACTACATCAAAGCCGTGCGCGAACGTCTGGACGGTCGTGATCTGGCATTGGTGTTCGAACCGGGCCGCTTCATTGTCGCCAACGCCGGCGTGTTGCTGACTCAGGTCGAGTACCTCAAGCACACCGAACACAAAGATTTCGCCATCGTCGACGCGGCGATGAACGACCTGATTCGCCCGGCGCTGTATCAGGCGTGGATGGACGTCACGGCGGTCAAACCACGCGACACCGCCGCGCGCATGTACGACGTTGTTGGCCCGATCTGCGAAACCGGCGACTTCCTCGCCAAGGATCGCGAGCTGGCCCTGGCCGAAGGCGACCTGCTGGCGGTGCATTCGGCCGGCGCCTACGGTTTCGTCATGAGCTCCAACTACAACACTCGCGGCCGTGCGGCCGAAGTGCTGGTGGACGGTGATCAAGTATTTGAAGTGCGTCGCCGCGAAACCGTGGCCGAGCTGTTTGCCGGCGAAAGCCTGCTGCCGGAGTAACCCATGCTGCTGCGTTTTACTAAAATGCACGGCTTGGGCAATGACTTCATGGTTCTCGACCTGGTCAGCCAGCACGCGCATATTCAGCCCAAGCACGCCAAGCAATGGGGCGATCGACACACCGGCATCGGTTTTGACCAGTTGCTGATCGTCGAAGCGCCGAGCAATCCGGACGTCGATTTCCGCTATCGGATCTTCAACTCCGATGGCTCGGAAGTTGAGCAGTGCGGCAACGGTGCACGCTGCTTCGCGCGTTTTGTGCTCGACAAGCGTCTGACTGCCAAACGGCAGATCCGTGTCGAGACCAAGGGCGGCATCATCGAGCTGGACGTGCGTAACGATGGCCAGATCGGCGTGAACATGGGCGCCCCGCGCCTGGTGCCAGCGGACATTCCGTTTGAAGCATCGGCGCAGGCCCTGAGCTATCAGTTGGAAGTCGACGGCACCACGGTCGAGCTGGCCGCCGTGTCGATGGGCAACCCGCATGCCGTGTTGCGCGTGCAGGACATCAACAGCGCTCCGGTGCATGAATTGGGGCCGAAAATCGAGCACCACCCGCGCTTCCCGGCGCGGGTCAATGTCGGTTTTATCCAGATCATCGACCGTAGCCGTGCACAACTGCGCGTCTGGGAACGTGGCGCCGGGGAAACCCAGGCCTGCGGCACCGGCGCCTGTGCGGCGGCCGTCGCTGCAATCAGTCAGGGGTGGATGGATTCGCCGCTATTGATCGACCTGCCTGGCGGGCGTCTGTCCATTGAATGGGCAGGCCCTGGCCAACCGGTGCTGATGACCGGTCCGGCAGTGCGTGTATATGAAGGACAAGTGCGTCTTTGAGTGAGCAAAAGCCATGACCGATAAGCCTCAGGTACCCGCCCGACAGTCCGACGAATCAGCGTCCGAGAGCCTGGAGGCGGCAGCGGTTGCCGCGTACCTGGAGGCTCATCCGGAATTTTTCGTCGAGCACGAAGAACTGCTGCCAGCCATGCGCATTCCGCACCGACGTGGCGATACCGTATCGCTGGTCGAGCGGCAGATGACCATCCTGCGCGAACGCAACATCGAGATGCGTCATCGCCTCTCGCAATTGATGGACGTCGCCCGCGACAACGATCGCCTGTTCGACAAGACCCGCCGCCTGATCCTCGCCCTGATGGACGCGACCAGTCTGGAAGACCTAGTCATCAGCGTCGAAGACAGCCTGCGTCAGGATTTCCAGGTGCCCTTCGTCAGCCTGATCCTGCTCGGCGACAACCCGGCACCGGTCGGCCGCTGGGTCACTCACGCTGATGCACAAGTCGCTATCGGCGGTCTGCTCACCGAAGGTAAAAGCGTCAGCGGCACCTTGCGTGAGCATGAGCTGGACTTTCTGTTCGGCGAAGAACAACGCAAGCAGATCGGCTCCACCGCCGTGGTCGCCATCAGTCATCAGGGCATTCACGGCATTCTGGCCATCGCCAGCCGTGATCCGCAGCACTACAAGAGCTCGGTCGGCACACTGTTCCTCAGCTACATCGCCGAAGTCATGGGCCGCGTGCTGCCACGGGTCAACAGCTCGCTGCGCTCGGTACGCTGACCATGGAACGACAACTGGACGCTTACTGCGAACACCTGCGCAGTGAGCGACAGGTGTCGCCGCACACGCTGTCGGCCTACCGCCGCGACCTCGATAAAGTCCTCGGCTGGTGCGTCAAACAGAACATCGGCAGTTGGGCCGCGCTGGACATCCAGCGCCTGCGCAGCCTGATCGCGCGCCTGCATGCCCAGGGCCAGTCCTCACGCAGCCTCGCCCGCTTGCTCTCGGCAGTGCGCGGGCTCTACCACTATCTGAACCGTGAAGGCCTCTGCGATCACGATCCGGCCACCGGCCTCGCACCACCGAAAGGTGAACGTCGCCTGCCGAAAACCCTCGACACCGACCGCGCGCTGCAGTTGCTTGAAGGCGCGGTCGAGGATGATTTTCTTGCGCGACGTGATCAGGCAATTCTGGAGTTGTTCTATTCCTCCGGCCTGCGTTTGTCGGAGCTGACCGGGCTCAATCTCGATCAACTAGACCTCGCCGACGGCATGGTTCAGGTGCTCGGCAAGGGCAGCAAAACCCGTCTGCTGCCGGTCGGCAGAAAGGCCCGCGAAGCCCTCGAACAATGGCTGCCGCTGCGGGCCATGACCAACCCGGCAGATGACGCCGTTTTCGTCAGCCAGCAAGGTCGGCGCCTCGGCCCGCGAGCCATTCAGGTGCGGGTCAAACTGGCCGGCGAGCGTGAATTGGGGCAGAACCTGCATCCGCATATGCTGCGGCATTCCTTCGCCAGTCACTTGCTGGAATCCTCGCAGGACCTGCGCGCGGTGCAGGAGCTGCTCGGCCACTCGGATATCAAGACCACGCAGATCTACACCCATCTGGACTTCCAGCACTTGGCGGCGGTCTACGACAGCGCCCACCCACGGGCCAAACGCATGAAAGGCGATGATTCATGAGCATCCAGTTGATCACCTTCGACCTCGATGACACCCTTTGGCACACCGCCCCGGTGATTGTCAGTGCCGAAGCCGTATTGCGCGAATGGCTGAGCGAACACGCGCCGAATTTGGGCGCGGTGCCAGTGGAGCATTTGTGGTCGATCCGCGAGCGGGTGCTGGCCAACGAGCCTGGGCTCAAGCACCGCATCAGTGCGTTGCGCCGGCGGGTGTTGTTCCACGCCCTGGAAGAGGCGGGTTACGCCCATGGCGAAGCGTCGGAGCTGGCGGACAGGAGTTTTGAAGTGTTCTTGCATGCGCGGCATCAGATCGAGGTGTTCCCCGAAGTCGAGCCGGTGCTGGAAATTCTCGCCAACCATTACGCCTTGGGCGTGGTCACCAATGGCAACGCCGACGTGCGTCGATTGGGGCTGGCGGATTACTTCAAGTTTGCCCTCTGCGCCGAAGACATCGGCATCGCCAAACCGGATGCGCGATTGTTTCACGAGGCCTTGCAGCGCGGCGGCGTGAGCGCCGAAGCCGCGGTGCATATTGGCGATCATCCGGGCGATGACATTGCCGGGGCGCAGGAGGCAGGGTTGCGCGCGGTGTGGTTCAACCCGGCGGGCAAAGTTTGGGAAGCGGAGCGCTTGCCGGATGCCGAGATTCGCAGCCTGACTGACCTACCCGCGGTGCTTGCCCGCTGGAATGCCACATCCATCTGATACACAACCGCCTTTTTGTGGCGAGGGGATTTATCCCCGATGGGCTGCGAAGCGGCCCCAAATGCAGCACACGCAACAGTCCTGAGACACCGCGCAAGCTGACTTCACGGCTGCTGCGCAACCGATCGGGGATAAATCCCCTCGCCACAGTGACCGCAGCGGTCGTGCATTTTCTAAAGGCATGAAAAAGCCCGCAGCGACGGCGGGCTTTTTCTTTTCTGTAATTGTCCACAGCATCCCACAACACCTAGTGATTCCGGGGCTTACCGGGTATTATCTTGTCTACAGCATCCCACCCATATCTACCTGATCCCACGAAAATGTGTGGGGCTGCGTGTGGGGTTGGATCAGTCGACGAGGAAATAGCATGAGCCGATTGAACCCCAAGCAAGTCGAACATTTGAGCGAGCCAGGCCGGTATCTGGACAGCGACGGGCTTTACCTTGTAATCAGCACTACCGGTAGCAAGTCCTGGCTTCTGCGTTATCAGCTCAGCGGCAAACGACGTGACATGGGCTTGGGACCATTCCCCACCGTAAAGCTTAAAGCAGCAAGACTGGCCGCCACGGATGCGAGGTCGATGATCATGCAGGGCCGTGACCCACTGGACGAGCGCAAGGCAGAACAGCAGCGGCAGAAAGACCAACGGCTGGCTGATAAAGCAAAGTCCGTCACGTTCAAATCGCTGGCGTTGGATTACCACCGGTCCCACTGCCTGCATGTGACCGATGGCTGGCGCAAAGGCTGGCTTTCCAAGCTGGAGCGTTACGTCTATCCAGTCATGGGTGAATTGCCGCCCGGACAGGTTCAAACCGATCATGTGTTGCGTGTTTTGCAGCCGATCTGGAGCGAGAAGCCCCGGACAGCGAGCGAGGTTAGGAGCCAGATAGAAAGCGTGCTGGACTCCGCCAAAGCGCTAAGCCTTCGATCTGGCGAGAACCCTGCACGCTGGCGCGGCCATCTGGACAACCTGCTAAGTCGGGCAGACAAGAAACGGGCTACGCAATCGACCAATCATCCAGCAATGCTCTGGCGTGACCTTCCAGCATTCATGAGCAGGCTGGCCCAAGCCAATGACCGTGATTCTCACGCGCTGCAACTGGTGATCCTGACCGCCGCACGGGCTGGCATGGTTCGCTTGGCGACGTGGGACGAATTCGATTTAGAGTCAGCCACCTGGAATCTTCCAGCCGAGCGCATGAAAACCCGGCAGGCGTTCGCCATCCCATTGCCACAGCAAGCCGTTGAATTGCTACGAGCAATCCCGCGCACTGTTGGCAGCCCCTATCTGTTTCCCGGCACTGGAAAGTCCGGCGTGATGGGCCGTGTTGCGTTCTTATCACTACTGCGGGCGATGGAGCTGCCAGACATTACAACACATGGATTCCGGGCCACCTTTCGCACCTGGGCGAGCGAGTGCACGCACTATCCGCGAGAAGTCTGTGAGCTGGCGCTCGCCCATGATGAGCGCGACAAAATCGAGGCCGCTTACAGTCGCAGCAACCTATTGGAGAAACGCCGCGAGTTGATGCAAGCCTGGGCAAAGTTCGCCACAACTCCGCCAGCGGTGAATGTTATTCACGGCGCATTTGGGCGGATGGAAGCGTGAGCCGACAATACAGCGGCGACTTGGCCAAGCCTATCAAGTTGGCACCACTGCCGCAGTTGTATACACCCGTGCAGCGTGAGGCATGGAATAAGGCGCATGTATCAGAGTTAGAGCGACGGATGGGCCTGCTAATGGAGGAGCACGCTGTTAGGTCTCATGACATCGGCCCGCTGGTTTGGAGCCTGGCACTAGACCTGCCGGGCTTCCAGTTGGCCGGTCCCGAGCGCCGTGGCAGGGATAAACACTGGGATCAACACACTCGTATTTTGTTGGTGCTGAGTATCGAAGAACTCCAAGTACAGGGGTTTTCGATTACGCGGGCGTGCGAGCGCTTGGCTTCCACGGAACCGTGGAAGTCAAAGGTTACTCACTCGAATGGCGCCCGGCGGTTGAGGGATGAATCTACTCGTCTGGACGAATTTGAACGAAGTTTGCTTCAAATGCTCCGTAACCACCGGGACCTAATGATTACGTCGGGCGAGATTACTGATGAGCCCGGCGCATTTGCGCGTAAATACTTGATCGATAATTACGCGCAACACGAGCCTCAAAACGAGCAATAGTATTGGAATCCATGGCGCCCACTGACTCAGGCGCCCTTAATTCGCGAGGAGCGAACATGGATTCCACATCCCCCGACATCCACCCTATTTGTTTACTGCGCCTGCGCGACGTTATGGATCGCGTCGGACTGCGCTCAAGCGCAATTTATCAATCCGTGCAAAGGGGCACTTTCCCGAAACCCATCAGACTTGGTGAAAGTGTTTCTGTGGCCTGGCTTGACCAAGAGGTTGATGCATGGCTCAGGACACGGCTTATGTCCCGCCAACCCAATCCCACCCCACGCAAGCGGCGTCTGAAGGCAAGCCATGCAGGAGGCCAGGTCAATGACTGACAATCTGCGGGTTATGCGTATAGATGACGTTATGAACCGAACAGGACTGGCCCGCGCATCAATCTACAAATACGCCTTGAACCAAACATTCCCGCAACAGGTGCAGCTTGGCCGTGGCGGCGCAGTAGGATGGTTAGAGCATGAGGTTAATGCCTGGGTGCGAGAGCAAATCGACAAGAGCCGGGGCACAACCGCCAACGCATAAAAAAGCCGGACGTGGACGCGTCCGGCTGTGCCAATCACCTCCGCCAGTGGTGGTAAGCACGCTGAGTGTCGTGCCTTTTCCGGCCTTCGACAATTTCGAGGGCTGTTCGATGACTCTTCACGACGAGATAAAGGCCCCCAGCGGGCCAACTGCGGCAACTCCCGCGCCCGCCAGCAAAATCTCCCGTTTCCCCGCATTGGGCGACAAGCCGGGGTATCGCACCGGTTTCACCGTCTGGCTCGCCGATGGCGACCTTCTGGTGTCGTCGGCGAATCCGCATAGCACTTTCATCTTGCACGGCCAAGGTCTGCTTCGAGGGATAAGCCATGGCGGGTGACTGGATCAAGATGCGTACTAACTTACCGTCGAATCCGAAAGTTGTCCGCATGGCGTCCGCATTGAAAGCGGACAGATTTCGGATAGTAGGTGGACTTTTGTCCGTTTGGAGTCTTTTCGATTTCCACTCAAGTGATGGAACGCTGTCTGGTTACACGTTGGACACGCTTGATGAGCTTGCTGCATGGTCTGGTTTTGCCGAGGCCATGGTTACAGTTGGATGGCTGGAAAACGACGGCCTGAATCTGACCATTCCAGGCTTTGAAGTCCATAACGGCGCCTGTTCCAAGCGTCGTGCGGTCGATGCACAGCGTAAGCGAGCCGCCCGGAAGAGTCCGGATTGAAAGTGGACGAAATGCGGACCAGAGAAGAGAAGAGAAGAGAAGAGAAGAGAAGAGCCCCCCAAACCCCCCAAGGGGTTCAATGCAATCGCTTCGCTCTTGCTTTTGCTCTGTCTGGACGATTGGAAATCGTTGACTTTGATCTTGCGGCCCGAGTGGGGCCCCGCTTGCGGGGTCGAGGGCTTGCAGTTGTCCACGGGCGCAGCCTGTGGGCAAGTGCATTCGGCGCCTGCCGGGGAGGCCTGCGGCCTCCTGCGTTTCGCGTTCTCGCGTGCAACACCTGGAGGACGCTATGAGTGACCGAGGTCTGCCAGAGGCTCAACCGGGCCTGTGGTCATTCATTACCGAGGTGTGCGATGGGTGAAACGCGATATATCGAGTTCAGCGATGCGGCCATTAGAGCCGAAGCAAAAAATAAAGCCGTTCGCGACCTTCGGGACAAGCGGTACCCGGACATGCGCTTTCGTTTTCTCAAGGATCGGCGCCGGGGTGCGTGGTACACGGTGCACGCTGGCAAATGGCAGAAGGCTGCGGACTGGCCTGGGTGTGGCTGCAAGGAATTGGATGCGCGGCGGTCGGCGCCTTTGCTGGCCGGTGGTTTTGATCCAGTCGCCACGCTGCGTGCGCTGTATACGGTGGGTGACGTGCTGACGTGGTACCTGGAGCGGCATTTGAACCTGGCCACGGTATCGAAGGCACGCAAGGCCAGTTGCCGGTCACTGGCCAAGAATTGGATTTTGCCGCGCCTGTGGGGTTTGCCGGTGGATCAATTGACGACGGCCATGCTTGACCGGTTGTTAATTCAACCGATGCAAGCGCAATTGGCACCGGCAACGGTGTGCAATGCCTACCGGGTACTAAATGCGGCGTTTCGCACGGGTACGCGGCTGGGTCTGCTGGCCGTCAATCCGCTGGCTGATGTCAGGTTTACGGATTTTGGTTTGGGTCGTTTGAAGCCGAAGGTGTCGCGGTTGTTTCCCCGGGATGTTGGCGGGCTGATGGATCTACTGATGCAGCGTCTGCCGAAGTCGCCGGGGCCTTGCCTGTTGGCCCTGTTGATGCTCTGTCACGGTACGCGGGTTGGCGAAACGCGGCGGTCGAAGTGGGAACACTTCGACCTGGATGCGGGTGTGTGGGTGATTCCGTCTGAGCTGACCAAGACGCGTACACGGCATGAACTGCCGCTGACGCCTGTTGTGGTGGCTGTGCTGCGTTGGTACCTGGACCAGCAATCAAACCAGCCGAGCGTGTATCTGTTTCCCGGCGGGCAGGGTCAGGCGTTGTCAGTGACTGGGGCTTCGTCGAAGATTGCCGGTCTGAGCGGTGGTCAGTGGTCAAGCCACGATCTGCGCAAACTGGCGCGGGCCTGTTGGCAACACCTGGGCGTCAATTATGTGGTTGCCGAGCTGTTGCTTAATCATGCGATGCCGGGATTGACCGAAACTTATGTGCAGGGTGATTTGTCGCTTCTGAAACGTCGGGCGTTGTTAGGCTGGCACGGTGTCGGTGTGGGTGGTGTAGATGGTGTTGATGGGTTGGATTTGTCGGGGCGATTCGGCTGGATTCGCGGTGATTTCCAGGGTCTGGAAAGGTCTGAAAGCATGAACACATTGTGATTGCAGGGTAAGGCGTAAGAGGTGCGGTTTAGAGCGGTGCGCGGGGTTGGCTGGTTTATAGTGGCATGTCTGAGGTGTGAAAACGGGTTTTCGTTCGTGATGCGCTCTAGAACGGGCCTTTGCGAGAAGTGCGGGGTGCTGCCGGTCATGTGATCGGTAACAGTGATACCCAAAAATACTTAACAGATAGCATTGCGCCTCACAAATCAGCGGGTTGAAAAATATTTGAGCCTGGACCGAAGGGCGATGAGGTCGGCCAGCTCGTTTGGCACTGTCCGGTTACCCCCTCGATGCGCTCATTTGGCGTCGGCTCCGAAATTTCCCAGCCCCTGATTTGCACGGAAAATCAAAGGATTGCGAACCAAACTGTTGCGTTTTTTCGGGTGAGGGCTTGCCTTCTGTCGTTACGGGGCCATTACCCTGAGCTGGATTACGTGACAATGCTGGAGTTCTTGCCGGGTGTTGTTGCCCAATTGAGACGGGGCTTTTCGCCCAGTGAGTTTGTGGCTGCTGCCGGTACCGCGATAGGCGGGCGCGGTGCTGGCGGACGCCCAAAAAGTGCAGCGCGTTAGCGACGGATTAGCAGCCGTCGCGAACAAGTTACCCTGCGCCTGCGATGAAAACGTCAACGCGTAAAGGAGCTTAGAAAGTTTGATGGGCCGTCGATAATGATCTGGACGAATGGGAGAGGGATCTGTGGCAGCAGAGCAATGTTTCATGAGCGTATGTTTCATTCCATTAGATGCGAGCGGGACCAAATTCTTTGGTTTCGCGGAGTTTCTGGCGGGGCTCGCACTTATGGTTCTCGCGTGGACTACAGGAGACGTACGATATCGATTTCGCATTCAAACGGCTCCAATTCCTTTACGCGGAGTTACGTTTTCAGTCGTCACTGCTGTGGGGGTGCTTACGCTGTTGACTGACTTGTGGCGTGCCGAACAATGGTTGGTACCTCGAGGGAACATCCTGAGCCCCGCCTCCTGGCAGGCGGTTCTCGGAATGGTGTTTCTTCTTACTTTTCTAACTTGGGCTTGGTTTGCATTCATCCGACCACCCAAATATGGCAAAAGAAACGCGGAGCGCTTCGCGCTTACCCTATACCGCTTGGTCGTCAATGGCGCCCCGCACGAACTAGCAATCATTGCAGATGAGCTCGCCCGTTCTGCGACGGCTTTAGTACGCTATGCAACGAACACTGTCGAAATAAGAAATAAAAAGTCAGGCCCAGAAGATAGGTCCAACAGAGTGCCTAGCAAGGTAGAGTGTTATGCAACTGACATGTTGCAGCTCATTGCCGATAAAAGGTTTTGCCGCGCGATTGTTCAATTTGCCCCGGCCACGGCCCTGAATGTCTTCCAAGCAATGATTGAAGAAGAAAGGTATGGAGTCGATGTTAGGGTCTTCGCCAAAAATATAATGAATGAGGCCATCAAGAATACGGACTCCTTTATTTATCACGAAGCTGAAGGGTATGAGTCCGGCCTGATTGGGTATCATAAGCCGTTTAGTCAAACAATGTTCTCTAATTATAGAATGGTCGAGACGATTGGAACTCTACTTGATCCAGATATAGGCGTGAAGTGGAGCGCCACCCAGTGGGCCGCCTATTGCCGCGTTGTTTTGATCACTCTCAACGACTTTGTCGAAACGCGATTTTGGGGGCACTCCTTTGTCCTGTATCGAGCTATGGGAAATATTGAGAAATCTGTTTCTGATCTCTATCGTCTTAATGGGATAGCTCAGAGTGCTTGGGATGACGATGTACTGAAACGCGTGTGGGTCGTAGTCGACTTCATAGTCGAAGCAGTCGAAATTCTTGAGAATAAAGGTGTCCCCCAACACTTGCAATTACGCACTCATCAGGAAGACGGTCCGGTTAGCAGAACATTTTACGACCATCTTGCAAACATGATATTCGAGTTAGTATTTGCTGCATCAACGATTAAGTCGCCATGGTGGGAGAGTTGGACGGTGCAGCACAATTCCGTATGGGGTAGATTGTTCAGTGATCTCAATCTAACTAGCGCCGCCGGAAAAATTGTTAAGCATAAAGCACGTCGACTTATATACAACGAAGTCGCTCGCATGAGTAGTTTTCCGAACTTTAAAGGGGCGAAGGTGCTGGGTTTTTGCCTGAACGTAATGGGGTTCACAGTTAGAAAAGGCGGCTACGGCAAGACCAGTTGGCCTCTTCACAAGGCGATTTTGGCCTGGACCCAAGCAAATTATTTGCGTTTGCATGCGGAGTACCCGGGAGTAGCGGAAGATTGTTTAGTGGACCGTATGAGTTACGACTCGGAGAAGATGAGGGTGGTCAAGACTCATCCAGTCGAGGGGCTCAGAAACGAACCACGGTATGAGTATCTCGATTTGACCCCGGCGCCGTTGGAGGTTGGAACACTGCCAGGCTCAGAAATAGGACACTGATCGTGGCTGGCGTAGGTGCACGCGGGCATTATGTGTGGGGCTACGCGTGGGGCTGAAGGCCATACTTATTTTAGAGCCGCGTATTTAGCGGCCTGTAGAACGAAAAAGCCCGCAGCGACGGCGGGCTTTTTCAGCAAGCAAGCGGCACGCCTCAGATAGGGCGGCTGCCGTACTTGTTGTCCGGCTTCTTGGGCGGATCGGCGACCACATTGGCCTCCACTTCCTGCACTTTTCCGCCTCGCGACAGGAACTCTTCCATGGCCTTGGCCAGGGCATCGCGCTCCTTGTTCTTGGCTTCAATGCTCGGCAAATCGTCTACCGACACCGCAGCCTTGGCTTTGCCTTTGGCAGCCGGGGCCGGCGTATCTTCGCCGCCATCGTCGTCAGCAACGTCTTCCGCTGCTGCTTCCAGGCCTTCCTCGGCCTCGTCTTCGTCGCCTACTTCGAGGTCGTCGTTTTCCAGATCATCGTCGCTCATGTTCTACCTCATGACTTGCGAAAAGCAGATTAGTTATAGACCAGCTTTGGCAACTGTCGAAGTCGCCGTTAAAAAATCGTTCGCCGCTGCTGACCAGCGGCTATGCCCCTTCACCGTGCAAGGTGGCGAGGACTTTACGAGCACCGCCGTGATCACGGTGCTCGCCCAGATAAACACCTTGCCAGGTACCCAGTGCCAATCGACCTGCCGAAACCGGCAGACTGATCTGGCAGCCAAGCAGGCTGGCCTTGAAGTGCGCCGGGAGGTCGTCCAGGCCTTCGTCGTTATGCTCATAGCCGTCTGTTCCTTGTGGGATCAGACGATTGAAAAATCGTTCGAAGTCGCGACGGACCGCCGGATCGGCGTTCTCGTTGATGGTCAACGATGCCGAGGTGTGCTGCAGCCACAAATGCAACAGACCGACCCGACACTCCCTGAGTTCAGGCAAGCCATGAATCAACTCGTCCGTTACCAGATGAAAGCCCCGGGGCCTTGCCCGCAGGGTAATCAGAGTCTGTTGCCACATACAGTTCTCCGCACGTTCGGGGCGCATTCTAGCGCGCTCTGGGAAAAAACAAAGGCCCTAATATTCCTGCAATGATGTAAGCCTTTGGCCGTAGAAAAACGCTCGTCGTAAACACGACTAAAGGCGTACGAAAAATCCTTTCAGCTGTTCCTTTAACGACAAATCCCGGACAAAAAAATGCCCGGCAAGCCGGGCAATTTTTTTACTGCGCGTACTTACAAGTTGTAGCCGCGTTCGTTGTGTTGTGCCAGATCGAGGCCAACCGACTCTTCTTCCTCGGTCACACGCAGACCCATTACGGCGTCCAGGACCTTGAGGATGATGTAGGTGACGATCGCGGTGTAGATGACCGTGAAGCCGACGCCTTTGATCTGAATCCACACTTGCGCACCGATGTCGGTGACAGTGCCGAAGCCACCCAGAGCAGGAGCGGCGAAAACACCGGTGAGGATCGCGCCGAGGATACCGCCGATACCGTGTACGCCGAAGGCATCCAGGGAGTCGTCGTAACCGAGTTTGCGTTTCAGGGTAGTGGCGCAGAAGAAGCACACCACGCCTGCCGCCAAACCAATCACCAGTGCGCCCATCGGGCCGACGGTGCCGGCAGCCGGCGTGATCGCCACAAGACCGGCAACCACACCCGAAGCAATGCCCAGTGCGCTTGGCTTACCGTGAGTGACCCACTCGGCAAACATCCAGCCCAGTGCAGCAGCAGCGGTCGCGATCTGGGTGACCAGCATCGCCATGCCCGCGGTGCCGTTGGCCGCCGCAGCAGAGCCAGCATTGAAGCCGAACCAGCCGACCCACAGCATCGCCGCGCCCATCAGGGTGTAACCGAGATTGTGCGGAGCCATCGGGGTGGTCGGGAAGCCTTTGCGCTTGCCCAGTACCAGGCAGGCAATCAGACCGGCCACACCGGCGTTGATGTGCACCACGGTGCCGCCCGCGAAGTCGAGTACGCCCCAGTCCCACATCAGGCCGCCGTTACCGGACCAGACCATGTGCGCGATCGGCGCATACACCAGAGTGAACCAGATGCCCATGAAGATCAGCATCGCGGAGAACTTCATCCGCTCGGCGAACGCACCGACGATCAACGCCGGAGTGATGATCGCGAAGGTCATCTGGAAGGTGATGAACACCGCCTCAGGGAACAGCGCCGCAGGACCGGTAATACTCGAAGGCGTGACACCGGCGAGGAACGCCTTGCCCATGCCGCCGAAGAACGAGTTGAAGTTGACGACGCCCTGCTCCATGCCGGTGGTGTCGAACGCAATGCTGTAGCCATAAATGACCCACAGGATGCTGATCAGACCGGTAATGGCGAAGCACTGCATCAACACGGAAAGAATGTTTTTCGAGCGAACCATGCCGCCGTAGAACAGCGCCAGGCCGGGAATGGTCATGAACAGCACGAGGGCCGTCGAGGTGAGCATCCAGGCAGTGTCGCCGGAATTGAGGACTGGGGCCGCCACTTCGTCTGCCGCCATTGCAAGGCTTGGCATTACGATGGACAACAGGGCTCCTAGCCCTGCGAATTTACGCAGAGTCATATTGTTTTCTCCTGGGGCGTTGGGTTTGTGGCGGCTTTTAAATCGCGTCGGTATCGGTTTCGCCGGTACGGATGCGAATCGCCTGTTCCAGATTGACCACGAAGATCTTGCCGTCACCGATCTTGCCGGTGTTGGCCGCCTTGGTTATCGCTTCGATAACCCGATCCAGATCCTTGTCGTCGATGGCCACGTCGATTTTCACCTTGGGCAGAAAATCGACCACATATTCCGCGCCGCGATACAGCTCGGTGTGACCCTTCTGCCGGCCGAAGCCTTTGACTTCAGTAACGGTAATGCCCTGCACGCCGATTTCGGACAGCGACTCGCGCACGTCGTCCAACTTGAACGGCTTGATGATGGCAGTGACTAGCTTCATGAAAACTCTCTCCCGAATTGGTGGACTTGCCCCAGGAAAACAAACCCGACTCAAGTCTAAGCGCAGTGCCTGGCTTTGTAACGCATCGTCGGCCATACCTGCCCGACTGACGCCAGCTAACCGCTGCTGACGAAACTCCCCGCTTCGTCTGCCGCACTGCATTCGTCACAGCGACTGCATCAGTGCATGGGTCAAGAGTGACTAAGCAGAAACCTTGCCATCTCGGCAAAAACCTCTGATTTCAATCCCTTGGCCGCTACCGCAAGCACTCGCGTGCAAAACGCTTAGCGGATACGCACAACAACGGTGCGTCGCCGTCCGTCCGCCTGCGCGAAAAGCGTGCATCCCTGGCGACGAGATTGACTATAGACACTGCGTGATACACTGCCGGCCATTGTTTCCAGGACATTTCCCATGCTCGCGCCCAAAGACTTCCTCGACGCCCTGAGCGGCACCGCTTCCCGCCTGTTCAACGGCGACACGCCCCTGCCAAAAGCCGAAATCGAAAGCCAGTTCAAGATGCTGCTGCAAAGTGCCTTCAGCAAACTCGATCTGGTGAGCCGGGAAGAGTTTGATAGCCAGATGGTCGTGCTGGCCCGCACTCGTGCCCGCCTCGAAAGTCTCGAAGCGAAAGTTGCCGAGATGGAAGCGAAGCTGACGCCGCCCGCCGAGTAACACTAAATCCCCCTGTAGGAGCTGCCGAAGGCTGCGATCTTTTGATCAAAGAAAAGGCGTTTACTCGGTAAACTTCAGGTTTGGCCAAGTGCGAGGCCAGTCTTTCCCCTGAATGCGTTCCAGATAGATTTCCCGTTTGTCGATCTGGAACCTTCCTGTAGGTCGAACAACAAGCCGAAACAGATCCTCCAAACCAAGCGGCGCTGCGACCTCCAGAGCGCCTTGCGAGTCGAGCCTGATGGCAATTGCCGTGGCTGTCTCCGGCCAGAACCTGATGGCATCAATTGCGCTGGTATATGGCGTATCAGAATTTCGCAGATGCATGCGCGCCTGGTTCTTTACTGACCAGTTGTATGACGCATCCATGTTTCGCAAACATGCTTCCAGTTCAGTGTCTGACTGAACAGTGGCCCGCCCCGGATCGAACCAGATGACATCTATGTCCGAAGACAGTGGCGAGTGAACACGCTGGTGCAAGTGATCCCAAACCGCGCTACGCAGAAACCCTGCGCCTACCCAGCAATCAGGTAATCCAAGGGATTGCACCAGACTCAATATGCTCATGCGCACTGGGTCGGCTCCGATGAGCGCCTTGATTTGCAACACTTGTTCAGAATTCATAATTCCATTCAGTCACGCATGACTTCACTGCTAGGTCTAAATAATTACGCGCAATGTGCGAGCCGCTCCACCTGATCACGGATAGAAGCACCTCTTTCAATTTCCGCTTTGCGCAAATCGTAAGTCGATTGCAGGTTCAGCCAAAACTCTGGAGTGGTGCCCAGACAGTAGGACAGTCTGAGTGCCATATCAGCGCTGACACCTCTACGCTGTAGAACGATGTCGTTCACCGTCGGAGTGGATACACTCAATGCTCTCGCCAGCGCAGCAGCTGTCAGGTTCAGAGGCTCCAGGTACTCCTCTTTGAGGATCTCGCCAGGATGTACCGGACGCATACCATTCTTAGTCATAGTCACCTCAGTGATAATCGACGATTTCGACATCCTCTGGTCCGTTAAGGCCCCAAACGAAGCAAATGCGCCATTGGGCGTTGATCCGAATGCTGTATTGCCCCTTCCGATTCCCATCCAGGGCTTCGAGTCGATTTCCCGGAGGAGATCGCAGATCAGCTAATACAGCTGCCGCATCAAGCATCGTCAGCTTACGTTCCGCCACACTCAATATGGCTGACCAGAAACGGGTTTTACCGCTGCAGAACAGGTATTCGGTTTCAGAACATCTAAAGCTAACGATCATAGTTTAAAGCTTAACGTTATGCATTAATCTCAAGCTTATTCGTGAAGTCGATAGAATCCAACAAGGCATCCCGCGCTTTCGGTGTTCCCTCAAAGCTTTCGGAAATGGCCTACTCACGCTCCTTCGCTCGCACTTAAAAGATCGACATTTCCTACAGTAATAATCGCTAATTCTGCTTGCAGTTCTGGTTCAGAATATCTCGACTCGCTCCTGCAACATTCTGCGAAACGTTGCCCTGTACACCTCCCTGCTGAAACGACTTCTCCCGACTACCCTTCAAAAACCCGCAGGAAGCGGCTCCCCGATTCAGCTCAAGGAACGACCATGTCCCTCTCCATCGTCCACAGTCGCGCCCAGATTGGCGTGGATGCCCCCGCCGTCACCGTCGAAGTTCATCTCGCAAACGGTCTGCCCTCCCTGACCATGGTCGGCCTGCCCGAAGCGGCGGTGAAGGAGAGCAAGGACCGGGTCCGCAGCGCGATCATCAATTCCGGGCTGCAGTTTCCGGCGCGCCGAATCACCTTGAATCTGGCGCCGGCAGACTTACCCAAGGATGGCGGGCGGTTTGATCTGGCCATTGCCTTGGGGATTCTGTCGGCGAGTGTGCAGGTGCCGTGTCTGACGCTGGATGATGTGGAGTGCCTCGGCGAACTGGCGTTATCCGGCGCGGTGCGGCCGGTACGCGGCGTGTTGCCGGCAGCGTTGGCGGCGCGCAAGGCCGGACGGGCACTGGTGGTGCCGCGGGCGAATGCCGAGGAGGCCTGCCTGGCGTCGGGGTTGAAGGTGTATGCGGTTGATCATTTGCTGGAAGCGGTGGCGCATTTCAATGGGCATACGCCGGTGGAGCCCTACGTATCGGACGGTTTGATCCATGCCGCCAGACCCTATCCCGATCTCAATGAAGTACAAGGGCAGATGGCCGCCAAACGAGCGCTGCTGATTGCTGCAGCAGGTGCGCATAACCTGTTGTTCAGCGGGCCGCCGGGGACGGGCAAGACGCTGCTGGCCAGTCGACTGCCGGGTTTGCTGCCACCGTTGTCCGAATGCGAAGCGCTTGAGGTGGCGGCGATTCAATCGGTCGCCAGCGGCGTGCCACTGACCCATTGGCCGCAGCGCCCCTTTCGCCAGCCGCATCACTCAGCATCCGGCCCGGCACTGGTCGGCGGCAGTTCGAAACCACAACCCGGCGAGATCACCCTCGCCCACCACGGCGTGCTGTTTCTCGACGAACTGCCGGAGTTTGATCGCAAGGTGCTGGAGGTGCTGCGCGAGCCGCTGGAGTCCGGGCATATCGTGATTGCCCGCGCCAAGGATCGCGTGCGTTTCCCGGCGCGGTTTCAGTTGGTGGCGGCGATGAATCCATGTCCCTGTGGATATCTTGGCGAGCCGAGTGGCAAGTGTTCGTGCACGCCGGACATGGTGCAGCGCTATCGCAACAAGCTCTCGGGGCCGTTACTGGACCGGATCGATTTGCACCTGACGGTGGCGCGGGAAGCGACGGCGTTGAATCCGCAAGTGAAACCGGGAGAGGACAGCGCCAGCGCGGCGGCTTTAGTCGCCGACGCTCGTGAACGACAGCAAAAGCGTCAAGGCTGTGCCAATGCATTTCTGGATTTGCCTGGATTGAAAAGGCACTGCAAGTTATCCACAGCCGACGAAACCTGGCTGGAGTCAGCCTGTGAAAGGCTGACTTTATCGCTTCGCTCGGCACATCGGTTACTCAAGGTTGCCCGGACACTGGCAGACCTCGAGCAAGTCGATGCAATCAGACGTGAGCACCTGGCCGAAGCGCTGCAATACCGGCCGGCGACGCCTTAATGCTCGGTCAGATCAACCAGCGGCGCTTGCCGCACTTCGGTTTCACGCCCGGCCTGGATTTCGGTTACTCGCTTCAAGGCGTTATCCACGGCAGCTTTGTCCGCGAGCAGGCTGTAGCTGATCTGGAACTGTTTGTGTTCCTTGGGCGCAATGGTCGGCACCAGATTCAGCGGACGCTGATAGCGGCGGTTGTAGGAAAAACTGGTGCCCGGCTCCAGTCCCGTGACATAGCCCTGCCCTTGGGTGTCAGTATTTTTCCACAGGGAAAACACTGGCAACTGCTGGGTATTGAAGCCAACAGAAACACCGAGGCTGCCCGCCTTGTTATGCAGAACAGTCAGGGTTTCGCCTTTGGCATCCGCGTAGGGCACGACGTTGTAGACGGTTTCGTCGTAATCCTTGGTCGGGGCGCGGTAGATCTGCCAGTCGGGCAAATCGCCTTTGGCCTTGTCGTTGAAAGGCGACACCTGTTTTACCGGTGCAGCAAAGCGTGCGCCCTGCTCGAGGAATGGCGTACTGAAGTTGCTGTGATACAGCGCCTGATATTCCTTTGGATAATCGCCGTTGTTGGTCAACGTATCGTTGAGTGCGAAGCGCACGCTGCCAGGCACGGTGACCAGTTCAGTGACGACCGAAAAGTCGACTTTCTTGAACGCCTGCTCTTTCAGCTCGCCGCGCAAACTGATGGCGTAGGGTGGTTTTTCATCGATGTGCAGCGTGACAGTACTGGCCGGGATGTTGGCGGCGCGTCCGTGCAGGGTCAGCAGCTCACCATTGTCCATGCCGGGATGGCCGACCCATTCGTAACCACAGCGGGTCACCAACTCGTTGAAACCTTCCAGCCAGCCCAGACCACCGCGCCCATTGAGCTCAATGAATGCCGGGTTGACCACATCCTTGACCGGCGAATCCCAGCCCATTCGCATGCTGCCAACGGAAGCGTGCAGGACATTCATGCCACGGGTTGGCACCACCGAGAGTTTCATCGTGCCGTTATCGATGTCGACAATACTGACGCCTTCCTGCCGCCCACCATGCAAGGTTCGCAGGCTCACAGAAAACGGCTTTTCGGTTTTCACGCCGAGCTGCTCACTGGTGACAGTCCAGTTTTGCGCAGGTTTGTCAGTATCGAGGAGGACATAATCCCATGCCATTGCGTGGGAGGCAGCGGACAGTGCGCCGAGTGCGGCGACAAGTTTGAGCGGGGTCATGGCAGCAGCCTTTATTGGAGTTGTGCCATTTTTATAGCGCTGCGGAAACGATTCAGCAAGTGTAAAAGCAGTGATAGCGCTGCAATGAATCCGCGATCAGCGGTGATGCAATCGCGGGCAAGCCCGCTTCCACAGGGCTCAAAGGCGAACACAATTTTTGCGCACACCCGATATACCTGTGGGAGCGGGCTTGCCCGCGATTGCTATTTCAGTGGCGCATCAACGGAAGCGATCAACCTCGGAACGCAAGTCCGCCGCCAGCTTCTCCAGCTCTTTTGCGGTCACCGCCAGGTTCGAAACCACCTCACGCTGCTCACTGTTAGCCAATGCAATGCTTTGCAGGTTGCTGCTGAGCAAGGTCGCCGTACTGCTCTGCTCTTGGGTCGCCGTCGTGATCGCCGCAAACTGCTGCCCCGCCGAGCGGCTCTGCTCGTCGATGCGCGCCAGTGCCGAAGCAACATTGGCGTTACGCGACAAGCCTTCCTGCATCAGCACGTTGCCCTGCTCCATGGTGCTGATCGCGTTGCCGGTTTCCTGCTGGATGCTGTGAATCATGCTGGAAATTTCATCCGTCGCCTGACGGGTGCGCGAGGCCAGGCTGCGCACTTCATCAGCCACCACGGCGAAGCCGCGACCTTGTTCACCGGCACGGGCCGCTTCAATCGCAGCGTTGAGTGCCAGCAGGTTGGTCTGTTCGGCAATCGAGGTAATCACGCCAACGATGCCGCCAATTTCCTGGGAGCGCTGGCCGAGTGTATTGATCACTGTCGCGGTACTGTTCAGGGCGCCGGCAATTTGCTCCAGAGAAGAAGAAGCTTCTTCCATCGAGCTGCGTCCGATCTGCGTCTGCTGAGCATTTTCCTGCGCCAGGCGCTGGGTCGCCCCCATGTTGTCGGCGATGTCCAGCGACGTCGCGCTGAACTCTTCAACCGCGCCGGCCATGCTGGTGATTTCGCCGGACTGCTGCTCCATGCCTTCGTACGCGCCGCCGGACAAACCGGACAGCGCCTGGGCACGACTGTTGACCTCTTCCGAGGCGCGGCGGATGTGCTCGACCATGGTCGACAGTGCCTGGCTCATCTGATTGAAAGCGCGAGACAGCTGACCGATTTCATCGTTACTCGACACGTTCAGACGCACGCTCAGATCACCCGCACCCAAGGCCTCGGCCTGACGTACCAGGTCACCCAACGGCGCCAATTTGCTGCGCAGCAACCAAACCACAGAGCCAACCGCCAGCAACATCGCCAGCAAACTGCCAATGGCCAATTGCGTGCCTACACTCCAGGTCACTGCACGAATCTCGGTTTTCGGCATGCTCGCCACTACCGCCCACGGCCCGCCGTCGAAGGGCACCGAAACGCTGTAGAAGTCTTCAGACTTGTCGCTCCAGAAATGGCCTTTGCCCGGCGTTTTGGACATGCCGCCGATCACCGGGATCGCTTGATCCAGGGCTTGCACACCTGCTGGCGCAACCAGCCATTTGTTCTGTTCATCCAGCAGGGCCAACGAACCGGTCTGACCGATGCGGAAGCGCTTGAGGTTGTCGAACTGCGCGTTCTGCGCGTCGGTGTAATCGAAACCGACGAACAGCACCGCAATCACCTTGCCGCTGCCATCGCGCACCGGGGTGTACTGGGTCATGTAAGAACGATCAAAGAGCAACGCCCGGCCGACGTAGCTTTGCCCCGCCATCAGCTTCGCATAGGCCGGATGCGCATGATCGAGCAAGGTGCCGATGGCGCGGCTGCCATCCTGTTTGGTCAGGGAGGTGCTGACCCGCACGAAGTCTTCGCCGCTGCGCACAAACAGTGTGGCAACGCCCGCGGTCATTTGTGTGAACTCGTCGACTTCCATGAAGTTGTTGTTCAACACTTCGCTGCCCAGGTGCAGACCCGGGGTCTGGGTACCGGCAACCGTTACCGGCTCACTCGGGTGAATGCTCAAACCGGCGATGAAGCGTTTCTCGAACAACCCGCTCAAGCGCTGAGTGCTTTCACGCAACGTGCCGTGGAAGGTGCTCAATTGGTCGGCCAGCAGCCGCGCCTCACTGGCCAAATGCTCTTCACGGGTGGCGAGGTTGGCAGTATCGAGCGAACGCAGAGCAAAAACTGTACTGCCGCTGATGACAATCGCCAGTATCACAGCGAGCGCGAGGCCCAGCTGCGAGGCGATCCGAGCGCGAGGTTGAGACATGGACAGCTCCTGGCCGAGCTACCGGATCCTCCTTGATCGCAGCCATGCTCGGAAATTTTTTAATAATGGGGGTGAATCGTGAAACCGGCACGACAGTTCCACCTGCTCGTAGTCGGCGGTAAAACCGAATACTTGAGCGAAAAGCGGGGTTATGGCACAAGGCCGGCATTGTGACGGCTCTAACGTTTCAGCTCAAGCGCGCGACTGCCGGCAGTTCCATGGCGCGGACCTCGCCTTGCAGGAAGTCGCTGAGACGACGCAAACGTTCACCTCCCGGACGGGTTTTGGGCCACACCAGGTAGTAATTCAGGCCGCTGGCGACAGCCGTCGGCCACGGCAGGCTCAAGCGGCCTTGCGCCACATCTTCGGCCACCATCAACAAATCGCCCATCGACACGCCGTAACCGCGCGCTGCGGCGATCATCCCCAACTCCAGCGTATCGAACACCTGTCCGCCCTTGAGCGACACCTGGTCGGCCAAACCCATGTGCTCCAGCCAACTGCGCCAATCGCGGCGATCCGGGGTCGGATGGAGCAACTCGGCAGCAGCCAGTCGGGCCACGTCCCAAGGTTGATCGTGCAGCAGGTTTGGCGCGCCAACGGGGATCAGTTCTTCGGGAAACAACAGGCTGGTCTCCCAGTCCGGCGGGAAATGGCCGTCGCTGAGCAACACCGCGCAATCGAACGGCTCATCGTTAAAGTCCACCGAGTCGACGTCCATCCACGCACTGGTCAACTGCACTTCGTTACCCGGCTGCAAATGCCGGAAGCGGCTCAGGCGCGCCAGCAACCAGCGCATGGTCAGGGTCGACGGCGCCTTCATGCGCAGGATGTCGTCCTCGGCGCGCAAGGTGTTGCAGGCGCGCTCCAGCGCTGTGAAGCCTTCGCGAATGCCCGGCAACAGCAGGCGCGCCGCTTCGGTTAGTTGCAAATTGCGTCCGCTGCGATGAAACAGTCGACAGGCGAAATGATCCTCAAGCGTTCGAATGTGCCGACTCACCGCACTCTGGGTGATCGACAGCTCTTCGGCTGCGCGAGTGAATGAGCTATCCCTCGCCGCCGCTTCAAATGCGCGCAGGGCATACAACGGAGGAAGTCGACGGGACATGCATAAAGCTCCTGTAGCGGGATGCGGCCAACTTAACAGAATCTTTTCAGGATGAGTTTTAATCATGCCACCCATCCTTTTTATCCCTTTGTGCAATCCCTTCCAAGCGCCGAGAATCGACGCTCTCTTGTTCCCTCTATTAATGACGGGTGATGACCATGCAACATCCTGTGCGTACAGAACTCTGGGCCATTCTGCGGCTGGCGGGGCCGTTGATTGCCTCACAGTTGGCGCACATGTTGATGGTGCTGACCGACACTTTGATGATGGCGCGCCTGAGCCCCGAAGCGCTGGCCGGCGGTGGCCTTGGCGCGGCTACTTACTCGTTCGTGTCGATTTTCTGCATTGGCGTGATTGCGGCGGTCGGCACACTGGTTGCGATCCGCAAGGGCGCCGGCGACATCATTGGCGCCGCACGCCTGACCCAGGCCGGGTTGTGGCTGGCGTGGCTGATGGCGCTCGCCGCAGGGCTGCTGTTGTGGAATCTGAAACCGGTGTTGCTGCTGTTCGGCCAGACTGAAACCAACGTCAATGCCGCCGGGCAATTCCTGATTGCCCTGCCGTTCGCCCTGCCCGGCTACCTGAGCTTCATGGCCCTGCGCGGCTTCACCAGTGCCATCGGCCGGGCGACGCCGGTCATGGTCATCAGCCTGATCGGCACCGTGGCCAACTTCCTGCTCAATTACGCGCTGATCACCGGCATGTTCGGCCTGCCGAAACTGGGCTTGATGGGCATCGGCCTGGTCACGGCGATCGTTGCCAACTGCATGGCGCTGGCCTTGGCCTGGCATATTCATCGGCATCCGGCGTACGACGCTTATCCGTTGCGCGCAGGGCTGTCGCGGCCTAATCGGCAATACCTCAAGGAGCTGTGGCGCCTCGGTCTGCCGATTGGCGGCACCTACGCGGTGGAAGTCGGGTTGTTCGCCTTCGCCGCGCTGTGCATGGGCACCATGGGCAGTACGCAACTGGGCGCCCATCAGATTGCTTTGCAGATCGTGTCGGTGGCATTCATGGTGCCGGCGGGGATGTCGTACGCCATCACCATGCGTGTCGGTCAGCATTACGGCGCTGGGCAATTGGTCGATGCGCGAATGTCCGGGCGAGTCGGGATCGTCTTCGGCGCAGTGGCGATGTTGGGTTTTGCGATGGTGTTCTGGCTGCTGCCGAATCAGTTGATCGGTTTGTTTCTCGACCATAACGATCCGGCATTTGCCGAGGTGATCCAACTGGCGGTGAGCCTGCTGGCGGTAGCGGCGTGGTTCGAGCTGTTCGACGGTACGCAGACGATTGCCATGGGCTGCATTCGTGGGCTCAAGGATGCGAAGACCACGTTCCTGGTCGGACTCGGCTGCTATTGGCTGATCGGTGCGCCGGCGGCGTGGTGGATGGCGTTCCACCTGAACTGGGGGCCGACAGGTGTCTGGTGGGGTTTGGCGGTGGGGCTGGCGTGTGCGGCGGTCAGTCTGACGCTGGCGTTCGAGTGGAAGATGAAGCGGATGATTCGGCTGGAGCCTGCTACACAGCGTTTCGAAGCAGTTGGTGCAGATTAAGATCAAAAGATCGCAGCCTGCGGCAGCTCCTACATGAGTCGGTGTAGGAGCTGCCGCAGGCTGCGATCTTTTAAACGGCCTCCACAGATACCTGCTGACTCGATCCAAACGTCAAATACTCAACCAACTCCGCCAACGGCAACGGCTTGCTGATCAGATACCCCTGCACCTGATCGCAACCAAACCCGCGCAACAGTTCAAGCTGCTCCGGGGTTTCCACGCCTTCAGCCACCACTTCCAGATGCAGGTTGTGCGCGAGGTTGATCATCGCGTGCACCAGTTTGCGGTTCTCTTCGCGCTGTTCCATGCCACCGACGAAGCTCTTGTCGATCTTCAGCAACGTAATCGGCAGGCTGTTGAGGTGCACGAACGATGAGAAACCCGTGCCAAAGTCATCCAGCGAAAAGCGCACGCCGAGGCGGCCGAGGGCGTCCATGGTCTGTTTGACCAGGTCACTGCGGCGCATCACTGCGGTTTCGGTCAGTTCAAATTCCAGCCACTGCGCCTCGACGCCACGTTCAGCGATCAAACGGCTGAGCGTCGGCAGCAACTGGCTGTCCTGAAACTGACGGAACGACAGGTTGATCGCCATGTGCAGCGCCGGCAAACCGCGTTCGCGCAAGGCCTGCATATCGCGCAGGGCCCTGGAGATTACCCAGTAACCCAGCGGCACGATCAAGCCACTCTGCTCGGCCAGCGGCACGAATTCACTGGGTGGCAGCAGACCACGTTCACCATGGCGCCAACGCACCAAGGCTTCGAGGCCGACGATCTGGCCGTCTGCGATATTCAGGCGCGGCTGGTAATGCAGCTCCAGCTCATCGCGACGCAAGGCCCGGCGCAGTTCGCTTTCGAGGTCGGCCATGCTCCGCGCGTTGCGGTTGATGCGTTCGTTGAAGATATGAAAGGTGCAGCCCTGCGTACTTTTCGCCTGCTGCATGGCGATGTGCGCATGCCACATCAACGGGTCGGCGCCACCCTGCGCGCGGGCATGGGCGATACCGAGGCTGGAACCGATCAACAGGCTTTCGCCGTCGACCCAGTAGGGTTCGGCCAGGGCTTCGGTGATGCGTTCGGCCATCCACTCGGCGCGTTGCGGCGCGCGGCGGGTGTCGATCAGCAGGGCGAATTCATCGCTACCCAGGCGCGCCAGTTGATCACCCGCCTCCAGCTGACTTTTCAGCCGCGCAACGACTTGCAGGATCAAGCGATCGCCAGCCTGATGGCCGAGGGCGTCGTTGGCGTGACGGAAGTTGTCGAGATCAAGATGCCCGAGTGCCAAACCCCGACCGTCGTTTTCCGCGAGGCGCGCGGCGAGCAAGGTCTGGAAGCCCTGACGGTTGGCGATACCGGTCAACGGATCCTGTTCGGCGAGGCGTTGCAGAGTGTTTTCCAGTACGCCGCGTTCGCGTACGTGGCGCAGGCATCGACGAAGCATGCCGGCATCAAGGGCATCGAACACCAGCCAGTCGCTGACGCCAACGGGCGCGCTGACCGGTTCGTGCTCCAGCAACAACACGGTCGGCAGACTGCAACGGCCCGGTGCCGGTTGTAATGCAGGGAGGGTCAACAACACCGCGTTGCGGTTGTCTTCGAACAAACGGCTGACCGACTCCCAGTTCGGCGCGCTGATCAGTACCGCCGCGCTCCCCATTGGCGCCAGACACTCGCGCAATAACGCTGTCCACGCTGGCTCTTCGGCCAGTAACAGCAAACGCAAGGGTTCGACAGGCGTAGTCAAGCTGACTCCCTAGACTCTGCAATGATGTGGGCGGCGGGCATTATGCCGTTGCGCAGACCAATGTCCAAATGACAACGGTTATCAAAAACCGAAATGTGTGTCATGAACGAGAACATTAGCCGCAAAATCACCATGCATCCTGCGTGAAAGTAACAAAACCGGCAAATTTGAATCGCGTGGTGCGTCACAAGTCGGACAGAGCAGCACAAATCGCTGAGCCTGTTAAAATGCCGGCCCATTTCGTCAACGACTCCCGAATTTTCGTATGTCCCGACTCAATCCCCGGCAGCAAGAAGCCGTGAGCTACGTCGGCGGCCCTCTTTTGGTGCTCGCCGGCGCTGGCTCCGGCAAAACCAGTGTGATCACGCGCAAAATCGCGCACCTGATCCAGAACTGCGGCATCCGCGCCCAGTACATCGTCGCCATGACCTTTACCAACAAGGCTGCGCGCGAGATGAAGGAGCGGGTCGGCACCCTGCTCAAGGGTGGCGAGGGCCGTGGCCTGACCGTGTGTACATTCCACAACCTGGGCCTGAACATCATCCGCAAGGAACACGTGCGGCTGGGCTACAAACCGGGCTTCTCGATTTTCGACGAGACCGACGTCAAGTCCCTCATGACTGACATCATGCAGAAGGAATACGCGGGCGACGACGGCGTCGACGAGATCAAGAACATGATCGGCTCGTGGAAAAACGACCTGATCCTGCCGGCCGAAGCGCTGGAAAACGCGCGCAATCCCAAGGAACAGACCGCCGCCATCGTCTACACCCACTATCAGCGCACGCTCAAAGCGTTCAACGCAGTGGACTTCGACGACCTGATCCTGCTGCCGGTGAAGCTGTTCCAGGACAACGCCGACATTCTCGAAAAGTGGCAGAACAAAGTCCGCTACCTGCTGGTGGACGAATATCAGGACACCAACGCCAGCCAGTATCTGCTGGTAAAACTGCTGATCGGCACGCGCAATCAGTTCACCGTGGTGGGCGACGACGACCAGTCGATCTACGCCTGGCGCGGCGCGCGGCCGGAAAACCTGATGCTGCTCAAGGATGACTATCCGTCGCTGAAAGTGGTGATGCTCGAGCAGAACTACCGCTCCACCAGCCGCATCCTGCGCTGCGCCAACGTGCTGATCTCGAACAACCCGCACGAATTCGAAAAACAGCTGTGGAGTGAGATGGGCCACGGCGACGAGATCCGCGTGATCCGCTGCCGTAACGAGGACGCCGAAGCCGAGCGCGTGGCCATGGAAATCCTCAGCCTGCACTTGCGCACCGACCGCCCGTACAGCGATTTCGCCATCCTCTATCGCGGTAACTATCAGGCCAAGCTGATCGAGCTGAAGCTGCAGCACCATCAGGTGCCGTATCGCCTGAGCGGCGGCAACAGCTTCTTCGGCCGCCAGGAAGTGAAGGACCTGATGGCCTACTTCCGCCTGATCGTGAACCCGGACGACGACAACGCCTTCCTGCGGGTGATCAACGTGCCGCGCCGCGAGATCGGCTCGACCACGCTGGAAAAACTCGGCAACTACGCCACCGAACGCAAAATCTCGATGTACGCCGCCACCGATGAAATCGGCCTGGGTGAGCATCTGGACAACCGCTTCACCGATCGTCTCTCGCGCTTCAAGCGCTTCATGGACAAAGTGCGCGAGCAATGCGCCGGCGAGGACCCGATCTCCGCCCTGCGCAGCATGGTCATGGACATCGACTACGAGAACTGGCTGCGCACCAACAGCTCCAGCGACAAGGCTGCGGACTACCGGATGAGCAACGTCTGGTTCCTGATCGAGGCGTTGAAAAACACCCTCGAGAAGGACGAAGAAGGCGAAATGACCGTCGAGGACGCCATCGGCAAACTGGTCCTGCGCGACATGCTGGAACGTCAGCAGGAAGAAGAGGACGGCGCCGAAGGTGTGCAGATGATGACCCTGCATGCGTCCAAGGGTCTGGAATTCCCCTACGTGTTCATCATGGGCATGGAAGAGGAAATTCTTCCGCACCGCTCCAGCATCGAAGCCGACACCATTGAAGAAGAGCGCCGCCTGGCTTACGTGGGCATCACCCGCGCCCGCCAGACCCTGGCCTTTACCTTCGCCGCCAAGCGCAAACAGTACGGCGAGATCATCGATTGCGCGCCTAGCCGCTTTCTTGATGAACTGCCGCCGGACGATCTGGCCTGGGAAGGCAACGACGATACACCGACCGAAGTCAAAGCCGTGCGTGGCAACAGCGCATTGGCCGATATACGCGCGATGTTAAAGCGCTAGAATTGACCACTTTTTTAGATTAAGGCGCGCATGCGCCGAACGAGGAACGCTTCATGGAAGCACTGCACAAGAAAATCCGCGAAGAAGGCATCGTGCTTTCCGATCAGGTCCTGAAAGTCGACGCCTTTCTGAACCACCAGATCGACCCGGCCCTGATGAAGCTGATCGGCGACGAATTCGCCTCGCTGTTCAAGGACTCGGGCATCACCAAGATTGTCACCATCGAAGCCTCGGGCATTGCCCCGGCGATCATGACCGGTCTGAACCTTGGCGTGCCGGTGATCTTCGCCCGCAAACAACAGTCCCTGACCCTGACTGAAAACCTGCTGTCGGCGACCGTTTACTCGTTCACCAAGAAGACTGAAAGCACCGTGGCCATCTCCCCGCGTCACCTGACCAGTAGCGACCGCGTGCTGATCATCGACGACTTCCTGGCCAACGGTAAGGCATCCCAGGCGCTGATCTCGATCATCAAACAGGCTGGCGCTACCGTCGCCGGTCTGGGCATCGTCATCGAGAAGTCGTTTCAGGGCGGCCGTGCCGAGCTGGACTCGCAAGGCTATCGCGTTGAGTCGCTGGCCCGCGTGCAATCGCTGAAGGATGGCGTTGTAACCTTCATCGAATAACCCGTCACCCCGCAGTTCGCCTGTAGGAGCTGTCGAGTGAAACGAGGCTGCGATCTTTTGATCTGATTTTTAGAATCAACATCAAAAGATCGCAGCGTGCCGCAGCTCCTACAGGCTTGCGGTGGCCCGTTATTGCGCGGTGGCTTTCAGGCCGGTGAGCAACAGGCGCTGGAACAGATCTTCTTTCAAGCCTTCGGGGTTCGCGAGCTGCATCCGCTCCAGATGCTCCGGATACAGCGAAGCCTGCGGCGCATCCAGCGCTGCCTTGCCCAGTTCCAGAATCTCGGTCAGCTTGAACTTGCTCTTCAGCCAGTTCAACGCCCGCAACAAATCCCGCTCGATCGCAGTGAAATCACAGCCCAACGGATATTCCGGAAACAGATTCGGATGGCGTGCGGCAATCGCCTGCAAGCGCTCTGGGGTGTTGTCGGCAAAGCGCGGATCAATACGGAAATCCTTCGGCAGTTTGCCGACCTTCTGCGCTTGTTCGATCAGTCCCGGCTGGAAGCGCGAGTCGCTGATATTCAGCAGCGCTTCGATCACTGCCGCATCAGTTTTGCCGCGCAGATCGGCGATGCCGTATTCCGTCACCACTATGTCGCGCAGATGCCGCGGGATAGTGCAGTGACCGTACTCCCAGACGATGTTCGAATTCACCTCACCGCCGGACTCGCGCCAGCTGCGCAGAATCAGCATTGACCGCGCACCTTGCAGGGCATGACCCTGGGCGACAAAGTTGTACTGCCCGCCGACGCCGCTGAGCACCCGCCCGTCTTCCAGTTGATCGGCCACACCGGCACCGAGCAACGTCATGTTGAACACCGTGTTGATGAACCGCGCATCGATGCGTTGCAGTCGTTTGAGCTCTTCCTGCCCGTACAACTCGTTGATGTAGCTGATGCGGGTCATGTTGAATTCGAGACGCTTGCTCTGCGGCAACTCGCGCAGGCGCTCATAGAAACTGCGGGGGCCGAGGAAAAAGCCGCCGTGCACCGAGATGCCGTCAGTCTGCGCCGCTTCATCAAGAGTGCCGGCGTTGGCTTGTTCTTGCGTGGGCACATCCGGGTAAACCTTGCGCCGGATAATCCCGGCATCCGCCAGCACCAGCAGGCCGTTGACGAACATTTCGCTGCAACCGTACAGGCCTTTGGCGAACGGCTCGCTGCCGCCCTCGCGCTCGATCAATTGCGCCCACTGGCTGAGGTTTATATCAGCGAGCAAGGCTTGATAACCCGCGTTATCGGCTTGGCGCGCCAACAGCGCGGCGGTCAGCGCATCACCCATCGAGCCGATGCCGATCTGCAACGTGCCGCCGTCGCGCACCAACGCACTGGCATGCAGACCGATGAAGTGATCCTGAAAACCGACCGGCATGTTCGGCGTGGAAAACAGCGTGCTGCTGTCCTTCTCGTCGATCAGCAAATCGAACGTGTCAATGTCGACCTCGGCGTCGCCGGGCATGTACGGCAGATCGGTGTGTACCTGACCGACCAACAAAATCGTCTCCCCGGCGACCCGGCGCTTGGCGATCATCGGTAACAGGTCGAGGGTGATGTCCGGGTTGCAGCTCAGACTCAGGCGATCCGGGTGTTCGCTGCTGCTGGCGAGCAGTTGCGCCACCAGGTTCAGGCCGGCGGCGTTGATGTCGCGGGCGGCATGGCTGTAGTTGCTGCTGACGTAATCCTGCTGGGCCGGCGCGCTGTTGAGCAGGCTACCGGGCTGCATGAAGAACTGCTGGATGCGGATGTTGGCGGGCAGGCTATCGCGATGCAGATCAGCGAGGAAATCGAATTCCGGGTAGTCACCGAAGACTCGCTCAACGAAGGGCTCGATAAAGCGCTTCTGCAAACCGTCGCCCAGACTCGGACGGCCCAGACACAGCGCCGTATAAATCGTCAGTTGCCGATCGGGCAGCCCTTTGACGCGCCGATACAACGCGTTGACGAAGTGATTGGGTTTGCCCAACCCCAGCGGCAAGCCCATGTGGATATGCGCCGGCAATCGCGCCAGCACGTCATCCACTGCCTGTTCGATCGAACACAACTGCACCATCTGAAGCCTCCCGCCCGTTCCGTGAATAGGGGTAGACCGAGATTGCCGGGGATTTACTTCAGAGGGAAGGCAATTAGTGCGAAAAAAAGTGAAATAGGCGAGTGCAGTGCTTGATGCAAGCACATCCAGAAAACTTTCAACAATAACAATGAATTAACAACACCAAGAGAATCATCGCACAAGCCGACAGCTTTTTTCCTACATTGACTCGAATTTAATCACGCAGAACTTCAGGACACGTCTGAATTGAAGTTATTTGAGTCACAGCTAGCATTAAAAACGTAACACTTCATTAGCAATCAATACCTTTAGGCCAAACAAACTTATAAGGAAAAATTATGGAAATCGACTTCTTAGCAATTCGTAGTGCGCGGGCACGCATTCTAAATTCAAGCGCACCTATTTCAACACTGGCAATTCAAGCATTAAGCAACTTAAGCGCAGCCAGCAGCGGTTCGTGCCCATGCACTAGTTGTTGCTCATAATATTGGCAAGGATGCTGCTACGCGACTTACATGTAGTTATGAGCCAGGGGCGGTCAATACCTGCCGCTCCTATCACTTAATTTAGGATTTTTACATTGAAAACGCCGATTGAGTTTTTAACTGAACCCTTGAACTCCAACCGAAGCCTGACCGCAGACTGCCCAGTATGGCCATAAGCGAACAAAACTCAAGAATCTTGAGAACAAAAACTGCCAATCCATTAGGATTATGGATCGGACGCGTGGGCTCACTACTTGGCTCCATTGGTTTGATTGACCGTAACTACGAGTTTCCATTTCTTCCGCACCAAATGGAATTCATCAAACCATGAAGAGCAACCTAATACTTTGCTGCTTTGGCCTGGGCATTTCGATTCTAACAAGCGCATCGCCCTACCTAATCGGCAATTCAATTAATTTTTATCTATCCCAAGAGCGCTTATATTTATATGCACTCGCAGGCGCTTCGCTTCTTATCATCGCGACGCCTCCCTTGAAACTAGCAGCCAACATTTATCTACAAAGGACTGCTGCCAAGACAAGATATATTCTGAAAAGGACAATTCTAACGCACCTGCGAAGCAAGGCATCCACATATAGTAAAAATCCAGGTGAGCAAATCGAACTCATCGACGGCGATGTTGACGGCTCGATGTATCTATACCATTCGGTATTCTTTGACACTTCACTCAATTTCAGCATTATAATTTTCGCGCTGATTATAACGGCTCTGTATCATCCACTTCTGGCGCTCGCCCCCCTTAGCGGCCTGCTATATGCCTCAGCTGCATATTTTATAACCCGGAGAAAGAGCGCCGCCCTTTTTGAAGAGTATGTCCAAGAAAACACCGTTACAATCGGGGCAATCTGTGCGCATGTATGCGATGCCAAACCGTACAACGACAGAGTCAAGCTGGACATCAAAAACATTGAGCGCCTCGCTTTTCGTTCAAACCTGAAAGCATCTTTTTTCGAATCAATTTCAGGCACATGTTACTTGGTAGCGATAGTTGTTTTGTTCTTGATATCCGCTCATTTAATAAGTGAAGGCGCTTTGACAACAGGCGCTATCTTTGCCTCAGCCATCTACCTTGAGCGTGTGCTAAGCCCAACAATGTCGCTTATATCCATTTACTACTCAAGCAGAGAGTCCTCTTATCGTCGCAATCGAATTCTGAGCTATAAACTACAGCACGGGGGGCGTTGAATTATGCTTATGTGCTTGCGAAAAAACGTGGCATTATTTTTGTTTTCAACAATGAGCCTGACTTTAGCAGCCGCATGTCAGTTGTTAATACCTTCGATCGTGGCAGAGGGACTTACAGCTCTTAGTAGTGGCGCTGTCAGCACTCATCTGTACTTCACCCTCACCGCTGTTTTTTTATCCAAGCTAGCGACGCAAACTCTGGGCAGTTCCATGGCGGCGCTCATGGAAGCGAAATCTCGCTTTTCGCTCATCAATTTCATCGTGCATGATGAAAGACCTTGTCCGTTAAGCTCTCGCGTGACGATGATCAAAGAGGATGCTGAGAAAATTGCTTCAGTCCTTCATGACTCAATTCATCTGGCAGGATCTTGTATTTTGACATTTGCCACAGCCTATATCTTACTTCGTGAAAACGCTTATTTCCTCATCCCCTTGATATTTATCACGACATTGACTTGTGTGCAGTTGAAATTTGCAAAACCACAAATCCAGAGTCTGTATAAAGCCGAAATGAGCAATGAAGACCTGTACAAGGAATCGTTAATCAGCACTTTCAGCTCATCCACAATTGATGAGCAAAGTCTTCAATCACTTATCAGCAATAGTGATGAATGTTTGAGCAACACAATACAAGCACGTTATAAATATCAAAAAGCCAATGCCATTCAGTGCTTCTGGCCGGAAATGGCTATCTCGGCCGGGACAGTATCAGTCATCATTTTTAGCGCCACTGCGACGCCGGAGTTATTCGGCGAGCGTCTTATTGCCTATCTTGGTTACGTCGGAATTTTTACCATGGCCAGCACGAGTTCGATAAGCCTTGGTATAACGATGATTGGAGTAAAGGTATCCGTCGGAAGAGTATTCAGGGGGCGCCAATATGAATGATTTATTCATCCAGCAGATACGCCTTAAGTCAGACAGAGTGGCGGCTCATTTTTTACGCGGCCTTTTTCCGCTTCAATTCAATAACAGAATTACTGTATTTATCGGAGAAAACGGTTCTGGAAAATCCACCCTGCTTGAAGCACTTGCCATCAAGTTGGGATGCAATCCAGAAGGCGGTGGGAAGAACTTCAATTTCTCGACTGAGAACACCCACTCGAAACTGCACGAAACCCTGATGCTTTCAAAAGGCTACCGACGGGAGAAGGACGTTTTTTTCTACAGAGCAGAGACTTTCTATAACTTGAACACTGCGATCCGCAAGCTTGATGCAGAGGGGAGCTTTGATCCCGAAATAAAGACCTATTACGGCGGCGTGGATATGCATTGCATGTCACACGGTGAAGCAATGGAGGCGCTGTTTCAAAACCGATTCAAAGCCCAGGGACTGTACGTTCTCGATGAACCGGAAGCGTCGTTGTCTCCATTGAGGCAATTGGTGTTTATCAACCGCGTAATGGAGCTATCGCGCAAAGGCTCACAGTTCATCATCGCTACTCACTCACCGCTCATTATGTCGATCCCGGGATGTGATCTGAGACAGATATCGCAAGGGCGCTCCGAACCAATAACCCCGGCAGATACTGATGCTTATGCTGTGTACAAAGCCGTGCTTCACTCGGCCGGCGCCTACATCGCGAAAAATATGCAGTGAGATTGCAGACACAAAAAAACCGTCCGAAGACGGTTTTTTTCATCAGCAGTACGCCCTACTTCAGGCCCGACATCTTCTCGATCGCCCCTTTCAGATCGGCATCCGAGCAATCCGCGCAGGTACCTTTCGGCGGCATGGCGTTGATGCCGGTGATCGCCTTGGCCAGGATGCCGTCGAGGCCGCCCTGGTGATCGGCGCGTTCTTTCCACGCTGCGGTGTCACCAATTTTCGGCGCGCCCAACAGGCCGGTGCCGTGACAAGCGTTGCAATGTTTGGCAATGATTGAGTCTGGAGTCTTGGCATCACCGCCGCCGGCAGTTGCAGCCACTTCCATCCCTTTGCATTCCTGACCTTGCACACACACCTGGCCGACGGGCTCGAGGCGTTTGGCAATGTCGTCGTTCGTCGCAGCTTGAGCGCTGACAGCCCAGAGGGCCAGTACGGTTGCTGGTGCAGCCAGCATTTTCATAATTAGGTTCACGCGTTCACCCTCAATGGTGGCTATTCACGCCTGCGGCCACGGTTCGCAGGCGGGCGCAAGTATAGCGGTTAGCCCGCCACACTGAAACAACCCCATAGTCGAAGGGGTTATACCGCGCTGTGGAAAAACTGTTCGGATGCCTTCGCCGTTATGGCCTGGCGCCTCTTTGTTTAAAAATTCGCCGGCGTGGCTGCGCTGATTAGTCGCGCAGGCAAGTCGAACGGATTACGAAAACGATGCGGCTTGGTACTTTCAAAGTAGTAGCTGTCGCCAGCTTCGAGAATAAAAGTTTCAAGACCCACCACCAATTCCAGACGACCCTCCACCAAAATCCCGGTTTCCTCGCCCTCGTGGGTGAGCATTTCTTCGCCGGTGTCGGCGCCCGGCGGGTAGATTTCGTTGAGGAACGCGATGGCCCGGCTCGGGTGCGCGCGGCCGACCAGCTTCATGGTCACGGCGCCGTCGGAAATGTCGATCAGCTCGTTGGCCTTGTAAACGATCTGGGTCGGTATTTCCTGCAGGATCTCTTCGGAAAAGAACTCGACCATGGACATGGGAATCCCGCCCAGAACCTTCCTCAGCGAACTGATCGAAGGGCTGACGCTGTTCTTTTCGATCATCGAAATGGTGCTGTTGGTGACGCCCGCGCGCTTGGCGAGTTCACGCTGGGAAAGCCCTTTGAGCTTGCGGATCGATTGCAGTCGTTCACCGACGTCCAAGGCTGGAGCCTCCTGATATTGTAGAAATATTGAGCGTTATCATGGCGACAGCGTTCAGTATTTACAACACGTGGGCTCCGTGACGGCCTCAACCCTCGGAATAGAGCCTTGGCACGCGACGCAGGTTGCAGAAAATCTGGTACGGAATGGTGCCGGCCCACTGCGCCACTTCGCTGGCGAGGATGTTTTTGCCCCACAGCTCGACGGTCGAACCCAATCCGGCTTCTGGCACATCGGTGAGGTCGATACAGAGCATGTCCATCGATACCCGGCCGATGATGCGGCTACGTTTGCCCGCGACCAAAACCGGCGTGCCGGTTGGCGCCTGACGAGGGTAGCCATCGGCGTAACCCATGGCCACCACGCCAATGCGCATCGGTTTGTCGGTGATGAATTTGGCGCCGTAGCCAACGGGCTCGCCGGCCGGCAATTCACGCACGCTGATCACTTTCGATTCGAGGGTCATCACTGGCAGCAGACGCCCGGCCACGGTGTGGGATTCTTCAAACGGCGTAGCGCCGTAGAGCATGATCCCCGGGCGCACCCAGTCGCTGTGGATCTGCGGCCAACCGAGCACCGCTGGCGAGTTGCGCAGACTGACTTCGGCGGCGAGGCCCTGCCGCGCGGCTTCGAACACGGCGACCTGATCGGCGCTGCTCTGCTCGTGCAATTCGTCGGCGCGGGCGAAGTGGCTCATCAAGACGATCTTCGCCACTTTGCCGCTGGCCAGCAGACGTTGATAGGCCGCCGGGTAGTCCTTGGGATGCAGGCCAACGCGGTGCATGCCCGAATCAAGCTTCAGCCACACGGTGATTGGCTTGCTCAGAGCGGCCTGCTCAATTGCTTCGAGCTGCCACAGCGAATGCACCACGCACCAGAAATCATGCTCGACGATCAGCGCCAGCTCATCAGCTTCGAAAAAACCTTCAAGCAACAACACCGGCGCACGTATGCCGGCAGCGCGCAGTTCCAGAGCCTCTTCGATGCAAGCGACGGCAAAACCGTCGGTCTCTCCTTCCAGCGCCTGGGCGCAACGCACCGCGCCATGGCCGTAGGCATCCGCCTTGATCACCGCGAGCGCCTTGGCGCTAGTGACTTCGCGGGCAATTCGGTAGTTGTGACGCAGGGCTTGAAGGTCGATCAGGGCACGGGCAGGACGCATGGCGGCAGACTTCTGGGCGGTCATGGGAATAAAAACCGGCACCGGCTGACGGCGTGAACCGCCAACAGCGCCGGGAGAGGGATCTTTACAACGTATTACGGCAGTGCGGCGACGATGGAGATCTCAACCAGGATGCTCGGTTTGGCCATCTTCGCTTCAACGGTGGCACGGGCCGGGGCAGCACCTTTGGGCAGCCACTGATCCCACACCGAGTTCATCCCGGCAAAGTGTGCCTCGATATCGTTGAGGTAGATGGTCGCCGACAGCAGATGCTCCTTGTCAGTGCCGGCCAGATCGAGCAAACGCTCGATGTTGGCGAGGACTTCGCGAGTCTGCTGTTCAATACCGGCGTCGAAGTCGTCGCCGACCTGCCCGGCCAGATACACAGTGCCGTTATGGCTGACGATCTGACTCATGCGCTCATTGGTGAGCTGGCGCTGGATTGCCATGTTTTGCGGACTCCTGAATTTTGTTGCCGTAACGGGAAATATCGAGGCCTTCGGCGCTGATTTGCGGTTTTTTCTTCGCCATCAGGTCGGCCAGCAAACGACCGGATCCGCACGCCATGGTCCAGCCGAGCGTGCCGTGCCCAGTGTTGAGGAACAGGTTCTTGAACGGTGTCGCACCCACGATCGGCGTACCGTCCGGAGTGGTCGGACGCAGGCCGGTCCAGAAGCTCGCCTCGGCCAGATTGCCGCCCTGAGGATAAAGGTCGTTGACGATCATCTCCAGGGTTTCGCGCCGACGCGGATTCAAAGACAGGTCAAAACCGGCGATCTCGGCCATGCCGCCAACGCGGATGCGGTTGTCGAAACGGGTGATCGCGACCTTGTAGGTCTCGTCAAGAATGGTCGAAGTCGGGGCCATTGCCGGGTTGGTGATCGGCACGGTCAGCGAGTAACCCTTCAGCGGATAAACCGGCGCCTTGATGCCCAGCGGCTTGAGCAGTTGCGGCGAGTAGCTGCCGAGGGCCAGCACGTAGCGGTCGGCGGTTTCCAGTTTGCCGTCGATCCACACGCCGTTGATGCGATCACCGGCGAAGTCGAGTTTCTGGATGTCTTGGCCGAAGCGGAATTCCACACCCAGTTGCACCGCCATCTCAGCGAGACGCGTGGTGAAGATCTGGCAGTCGCCGGTCTGGTCGTTCGGCAGGCGCAGGGCACCAGCGAGAATATCGGTAACGCCCGCCAGGGCCGGCTCGACGCGGGCAATGCCGGCGCGGTCGAGGAGTTCAAACGGCACGCCGGATTCTTTCAGCACGGCGATGTCTTTGGCGGCGTTATCCAGTTGAGCCTGGGTGCGGAACAGTTGAGTCGTACCGAGGCTGCGCCCCTCGTAGGCGATGCCGGTTTCGGCGCGCAATTCGTCGAGGCAGTCGCGGCTGTACTCGGACAGACGCACCATGCGCTCCTTGTTCACCGCGTAACGATTGGCGGTGCAGTTGCGTAGCATCTGCGCCATCCACAAGTACTGGTCGATGTCAGCGGTGGCCTTGATCGCCAGAGGCGCATGGCGTTGCAACAGCCACTTGATGGCCTTGAGCGGCACGCCCGGCGCAGCCCACGGCGAGGCGTAGCCTGGCGAGACCTGGCCGGCATTGGCGAAACTGGTCTCCATGGCCGCGGCTGGCTGCCGGTCGACCACCACCACTTCAAACCCGGCACGGGCCAGATAGTAAGCACTGGCGGTACCGATGACGCCGCTACCCAAGACCATAACGCGCATTTTTGTATCCCTCATCGCGGCGTGCCGCGTACGTCTGTTGTTAGAGCAATGATGCGCGCAGTGTAAAAAAGATTTGCCAGTGCTTTTCACTGTATAAGCGCCTATATTTGGCGAGAATTCTCGGCAAAAACCCTTTTCACGGAGGCGCATCCCCTATGCGTACCAACACTCAGACCAAACGTGAGCTGGACAAGATCGACCGTAACATCTTGCGGATCCTGCAGGCGGACGGGCGGATTTCCTTTACCGAACTCGGGGAAAAGGTCGGCCTCTCCACCACGCCGTGCACCGAGCGGGTGCGGCGCCTGGAACGCGAGGGGATCATCATGGGCTACAACGCCCGGCTGAATCCGCAGCACTTGAAGGGTAGCTTGCTGGTGTTCGTCGAGATCAGCCTCGACTACAAATCCGGCGACACTTTCGAAGAGTTCAGACGCGCGGTGCTGAAGTTGCCCCACGTGCTGGAGTGTCACCTGGTGTCAGGGGATTTCGACTATCTGGTGAAGGCGCGGATTTCCGAGATGGCGTCGTACCGCAAGCTGCTCGGCGACATTCTGTTGAAGCTGCCGCATGTGCGTGAATCGAAGAGCTATATCGTGATGGAAGAGGTGAAAGAGAGCCTGAACTTGCCGATTCCGGATTGATATTTGTGGCGTCTGACCTGGCCCTATCGCTGGCAAGCCAGCTCCCACAGTGATTTGTGGCGTTCACAAAATCTGTATCCACCGCCGTACCTGTGGGAGCTGGCTTGCCAGCGATGGCAGCAACGCGGTTCAACCGGCTAAACCAACACCTGCCGATTCGCCGCCATGTATTCGAAAATCTGCTTTTCAGCGCGTGGATGAATCAGCTCCACCGGCCCGCGCCCATTCGGGCAAGGCAACGTCTTCGTCGTACCAAACAACCGGCAAATCAGCGGCCGTTCGCCATACACCGTGCAGCCGTTCGGCCCCAGGTGCACGCAGTTCAGCTCGTCCATCGCCGCATCCTGCTCGGCGCGGGTCTTGCGCGGCAGGCGCGCCATCTCTTCGGGCGAGGTGGTCACTGGCCCACAGCAGTCGTGGCAGCCCGGCACGCACTCGAACGTGGGGATCTGCTGACGCAGGGTGCGGATTTTCTCGCTGTTGCAGCTCATCGAAACAGTGACCGACGTGAAGTAGGCGGCAATTGTGCCGCAAAAGCCGTGATCCAGACACCACAGGCCGACCAGTGTTGCCCGACTTCGCGCGTGCGGCTTATGCTCCGTCAAATTTTCTCGACACCCCGCTCAGGATGACGCCCATGACTGCCCGCGCCCACACCACCGCGAGCCAACCTCACGCTGCCTCTTATTACGCCGCCAGCAGCCTGCCGCAACCGGATCATCCGTTGCTGCAAGGCGAGGTGATTGCAGACGTGTGCGTGGTCGGCGGTGGCTTTTCCGGGCTGAACACTGCGCTGGAACTGGCCGAACGTGGCCTCAGCGTGGTGTTGCTCGAAGCGCACAAGATCGGCTGGGGCGCCAGCGGTCGCAATGGCGGGCAACTGATTCGCGGGGTTGGCCATGGGCTGGATCAGTTCACTAACGTGATCGGCGCCGATGGCGTGCGGCAGATGAAACTCATGGGCCTGGAAGCGGTGGAAATTGTCCGTCAGCGCGTCGAGCGTTTTCAGATTGCCTGCGATTTGACCTGGGGCTACTGCGACCTCGCCAACAAGCCGTCGGACCTCGAAGGTTTTGCCGAAGATGCCGAGGAGCTGCGCAGCCTCGGTTATCGCCACGAAACCCGGCTGCTGCAAGCCAATGAAATGCACACCGTGGTCGGTTCCAAACGCTACATCGGTGGTTTGATCGACATGGGTTCCGGCCATCTGCATCCGCTGAACCTGGCGCTGGGCGAAGCCGCAGCAGCGCAGCAACTGGGCGTCAGACTGTTCGAGCAGTCGGCCGTCACGCGCATCGATTACGGCCCGCAAGTGCGCGTGCATACCGCCCAGGGTTCAGTTCGCGCCAAGACCCTGGTGCTGGGCTGCAACGCCTATCTGAACAACCTCAATGAGCAGCTCAGTGGAAAAGTGCTGCCCGCCGGCAGCTACATCATCGCCACTGAACCGTTGAGCGAACAACAAGCTCACCAGTTGCTGCCGCAAAACATGGCGGTCTGCGACCAACGTGTGGCGCTGGATTACTACCGACTTTCGGCGGATCGCCGCTTGCTGTTCGGCGGTGCCTGTCATTACTCGGGGCGCGATCCAAAGGACATCGGCGCGTACATGCAGCCAAAGATGCTTGAAGTGTTTCCGCAATTGGCCGGGGTGAAAATCGATTATCAGTGGGGCGGGATGATCGGCATCGGCGCCAACCGTTTGCCGCAGATCGGTCGGCTCGCGGATCAACCGAACGTGTATTACGCCCAGGCGTACTCCGGACATGGCGTGAACGCCACGCACCTTGCGGGCAAGTTGCTGGCCGAAGCGATCAGCGGGCAGCACAGCGGCGGGTTTGATCTGTTCGCCAAAGTGCCGCACATCACCTTCCCCGGCGGCAAGCATTTGCGCTCGCCATTGTTGGCCCTGGGGATGTTGTGGCATCGCCTCAAGGAATTGCGATGAAGTAGCGCCCTGTAGGAGCTGCCGCAGGCTGCGATCTTTTGACTTTGCCTTTGAAAAAACAAGATCAAAAGATCGCAGCCTGCGGCAGCTCCTACAGGGAGTGCATTTCAACGTGTCAGATCCGCCAGAATGGCTTCAACCCCTCTTCCAGCGCTTGCTCCCGTGACAACCCGACATCCTTGAGCTGATCGTTTGTCATGTTCAGCAATGCCTTGCGCGTGTGCAGACGATGCCAGAACAGATCCCAGCGACTGAGGCCGGACGGTGCGTTGCGCATGGCACTGTTCCACGCACTGTCCTCCTGCCCTGCCTCCAGTTCCTGACTGTGTAACGTCAGCCGCACATCGCTCAAGCCGTTCATTTTTGTCGCTCCTGTTTACTTGGGTAGCCAGAGATTCCATGATGCGCGGGCCGGCAAAAGCATTACAGATTCAACTCATCTGTATTAAATCCATACAGATTTGCTACACCTGCTACTGAATTGCCGATTTACGCCGCATCTGTACTGGTTTTTCGAATCACCTGCATCGAGGCAGTGCCATGACGCTTTATGTGAACCTCGCCGAACTGATCGGCACGCGCATCGAACAAGGCTTCTATCGTCCTGGTGATCGACTGCCGTCGGTGCGCGCCTTGAGCGTAGAACATGGCGTCAGCCTCAGCACGGTGCAGCAGGCTTATCGCATGCTTGAGGACGGTGGTTTGGCCACACCGAAACCCAAATCCGGCTACTTCGTTCCGGTCGGGCGCGAGCTTCCGGAGCTGCCCGCCGTCGGCCGCCCTGCGCAGCGGCCGGTGGAGATCTCGCAGTGGGATCAGGTGCTTGAGCTGATTCGCGCGGTGCCGCGCAAGGATGTGGTGCAACTTGGTCGCGGCATGCCCGACATCAGCTCACCGACCATGAAGCCGCTGCTGCGCGGACTGGCACGGATCAGCCGGCGCCAGGACATGCCCGGGCTGTATTACGACAACATCCACGGCACCCTCGAACTGCGTGAGCAGATCGCCCGGCTGATGCTCGATTCCGGCTGCCAGTTGAGCGCCAGCGACCTCGTCGTCACCACCGGTTGCCACGAAGCGCTGTCCACCAGCATCCGTGCGATCTGCGAGCCCGGCGACATCGTCGCAGTGGATTCGCCAAGCTTCCACGGCGCCATGCAGACCCTCAAGGGTTTGGGCATGAAGGCCCTGGAAATCCCCACCGACCCCCTCACCGGCATCAGTCTCGAAGCGCTGGAACTGGCGCTGGAGCAGTGGCCGATCAAGGTCATCCAGCTCACCCCCAACTGCAATAATCCGCTGGGCTACATCATGCCGGAGTCGCGCAAACGTGCCCTGCTCAACCTCGCACAGCGCTTCGACGTGGCAATCATCGAGGACGATGTGTATGGCGAACTGGCCTACACCTACCCGCGCCCACGCACGATCAAATCCTTCGATGAAGACGGCCGCGTGCTGCTTTGCAGCTCGTTTTCCAAGACGTTGGCGCCGGGGCTGCGCATCGGCTGGGTGGCGCCGGGTCGATATCTGGAACGGGTGCTGCACATGAAATACATCAGCACCGGATCGACCGCGCCACAGCCGCAAATCGCCATTGCCGAGTTTCTCAAGTCCGGCCACTTTGAACCGCATTTGCGGCGGATGCGTACGCAATACCAGCGCAATCGCGACATAATGATCGACTGGGTGACTCGCTACTTCCCCGCCGGCACGCGCGCCAGCCGCCCGCAAGGCAGTTTCATGTTGTGGGTAGAACTGCCGGAAGGCTTCGACGCGCTGAAACTGAATCGTGCGCTACTCGATGAGGGCGTACAGATTGCCGTTGGCAGCATCTTTTCCGCCTCGGGCAAGTACCGTAATTGCCTGCGCATGAACTACGCCGCCAAACCAACGCCGCAAATTGAAGAGGCGGTGCACAAAGTCGGCGCGGCGGCGATCCGGCTACTGGCCCTCGGCTGATTGGCAGACAGCGTCGACCGTTGCATACAGTTTATCGGTGTCGCTGCTTGCCGGTGCATCGACCTCGACCTCGCAGGCTTGACCGCTGCCGGAGTCGATCCGCAACCGCACCAGGACTGGCGCATCGATCAGGTACACCAGCCCGGCATCCACCACACTGGTCAGGTAGTTGCCCTGACCATCCTCCACCGACGCACCTTTACGGACGGGCAAACCGTCAGGCGTACGCACCTGCAGCATCAGACGGCGCACGGTGTCTACGGGAAAGTCCAGGCGCGGCACGGCGCCACGTCCGGCTTCGACTTCCTGATAACCATTGAGTACATCCACATTGCGCGGCAGGCTGCGGGTGTCGATTTCGACTCGATTGGTGCGCCACGCCGACAAACTGGAAGCCACTGCCCGCCCCGCGCCATCGGTCCACACCGGACCTTGCGGCGTGCTCAGCTGGATACCGGCATCATCACCTGCCTTGACCAGCGCAAAGGTCTCGCGCACCGGATAAGGCGATAGCGTCACGCCCCCTTCGTGCAGCACCAGGCCACCGCGCAGCCCGGCGTCATAACGGCTCGAGCCGACGCTATTACGCGAATAGCCAAGGTCGACGCTGGTGTAACGCGGCAATGCACTGAGCCGGGCATTGAAGTCGGTCTGCCCGTTCTGGGTACGCTCCATGCCCATGCTGTAATCCATCGTGTCGCTCAATTGTTCGGCGTAACGCACGCCTGTGCGCGAGCCCCGGTGCTCATCGTGGCGGGCGAATGTGCTCAGTCTGCGTTTGCTTCCCAGCGGCAGACTAACAGTCAGGTAGGCGCTGTCACCTCGCCCCCCCATGGCGGAGCTGCTGCTTTCGCGCTGAACACTGAGCGATAAGTTGGCCCTGGAATAAGTCTGCGACCATGTCGCCCCCATCCGCGAATGTTGCGTGCTGCCCTGCCCCGCATACGTTGACCAGAAGCCGGAAAAGGCGCCCCAGTCACGACTCGAGTAGTTGACCCCGGCGCCCCATTGTCGCTCGCCCTGCTGGTCCAGCTCCTCTCCAGCACCCTGCCCCGTCTGCGCCAAGGTACGAAACCCCCCGCTGCGCCGGCTCATATTGAGACTGGCTGACAGGCCGTAGCCCAAAGGCATCCCGAGCGCCGCTTGCGTCCTCCGGCCATTACCCGAATTCACGGTCATGGAATTAAGCTGCTGCACGCTGACCACCGCCCCCATGCCCACAGCCTGCGTTAATTCCCACCCTGCGGAACGATAGTCGCCGGCACCCATGATCCCGGCGCTGAAGCCAGTCGCCGAGCCCAACAACCAGTCTTTGTTGGCCGCCACGAAGGTCGGCGCTTCGCGGTCATCATTGCGCATTCGCCGGACCTTTCCTGCCGCAAGCCCATATCCTGGTTTCGCCGGCAGGGTCGGGGCTCTCAAAGAGGCTGCCGGAACGAGAAATACGTGGCGCTCACCACTTTCGGCCACAACCGTAACTTCCAGATCCAGATGGCGACTCAACAGTGGCAAATTGCGCAGTGCAAACGGCCCGCCCGGTACCACCGTGGAATAGACCACCACGCCGCTCTGCCGAACTTCGATCCGCGCGGGCGAAGGTGCATGACCTTCCACGACCGAGCCGCTGCCGGCATCTTCTGGCACGGCCCCGGCCAAGGCCGAATCCGGCAAGATTTGAATACCCGTGAACGGCTCGCCCGCGAACAACGATGAACGCATGTTGAGCTGCCCGACCTGCACCTGCGCCGCATACGCCTCCCATGTGCGAGAAGCCTGGGTATAGAGGACATCGAAACGCTCGGTATCCGCAAATGAGGTGTAGTTCTGCCGACTGCGCACCACCCAATCGGCAGCGTTGAATCCCAACTCGGTGCCAAGGTTCAGATATTGGGTCGAATGGCCAAGACTGGAGTCGCTCACCACCAGCGCGTCGTAGTTGAACAACCCGGCCCTGCCCCCCGACTGCCAGGCGCGCGCAGCAGACTTGGGTTCAAGCAGCAAACCAGTCGGCACCAGCAGCATCACCCTTTGCGAACCGGGATCAAGCCGTACTTGCACGTCGGGGAGATGATCCTCGACGTGAGCACAGCTACCATTCTCGGCGTTGTCAGGCAGGCCGGAAGGCACCGCAATGGACGCCTGATCCAGTAACCGGGTATCGAGACACAACTGCCCGTTGCCATCAAACGTCGCCAAAATCGAACCCAAAGCCCTGCCGTTGACCTCAAGCGCCACTCGACTGCGTCCGGCCGTGAAACGGGGTTCAACGCCGAAAAACCGGGCGGTGGCAGGGTCGATACCGCGTGCCTCCAGTACCGCTGGGTCGAACTCGGTATACGTCTGGGCCGAGGCTGCTGAAGGCATCAGGAGGATCGGCGCCAACCACCAGGGGACAGCGCAAGACACACGCTGGATCTGTGCGCTGCGTTTCATTTTTGAACGATCAACGGCGCGTCGAAGCTGTCGACGGCAAAACCGTACGTTGTCGCCGGAAACAACCGTACGTGACTGGCCAACGTCGACGGTGTGTCGAGCATCATCACTTCGCCCGGCAAAATGTAAGTACGTTGCAGATCGAGCGTGACGCCACCGGGAATCAGGCTCACCGCTTTGGACAGCCTGACCACATACGGGCTTGGGTTACTCACGCGAACTTGTCGGCCGGCAACGCTCCAGACCAAGCGCTTCCAGGGCGTACGGTCGATGGCCAGACTGGCCGGCCGGACAATCACCGGGATGTTCTGACGCACGGTCAGATGCACCTGCGCGCCGCTCCCCTCTTGCCGTGGGCTGATCCCTTCGAATACCACGCGTTGCAGTCGCTCGGTTTTCAGCGGTGCGACGTCCCGCAAAATGAACCGCACTTGCTGACTTTTGCCCGGCTCCACCCGCGCCACCGGCGGATTGAGCAATAGCAGCAGCTCGGTATCCTCGGGAATGTGCTCGATGGTGCTGTAGAGCAATGCCGGCTGGTCGTCGGAGTTGCGGACATTCAGGGTCGCTTCCCCCGACGCTTGATCGACCACCACAACCGGCGTTTCCGGGACCATGCCAGCGGCATGGCTACTGATGCTCATAAATGACAGGCACACGGCCACGAAGGCGACAGGCACCTGGAAAGAAAAAAGGGGATACATGAAATTCTCCTGCGGGTATCGGCCGAAATGCGTCAGGCAATTTCGGCCGATACCTTGATGCGAAAAAATACGCGCTAACGCTATTCAGGCCCTGCGAGGCGCATCACGCGATCCGCATGGGTTCGGCAGTTTTTCGACTCAGAGGTAGAACACGTCGAACGTCACCGAACCATCGAGCTGGAACTCATCGGTGGTCGGCGGCAGATCGGCGGTCGGGCGAATGGCTGCCGCGACCTGCATCGGGAATGTGTGCAGCCGAGCAGCGGCAGGGCCCGCCGCAGCACTTGGCCCCCACGAATAAGAGATAGGTGCGTTGGATACCAGGCCGGTGGCCGGTACACGCCATACGCGGTTTTGTGGGCTGCGTACCAAGAAGGTTTGTGGCGTGCCATCGGCCAGTGGCTGGCCGGTCAACAGGCCGAAACCGCCAATGCCTACACCCTTTGTGCTGCCTAGACCGTAATAAAGCGTGTCAGAAGTCCGCCCATTGAACGTCAGGCCGGACACTTTGGTGGCGGCACGGTTGTCAGTCGCCGAGATTTCAACCGCCGCCGGTGCATCGCACGCAACCTTTAGGGTGATGTCCCTTGGGGGCAGATCGTTCTGCTGAGTCGCGCTCAGACTGGCGGAAAAAATACGCCCCAGATTAACGTTGCCGCCACCGGCGAATGCCGGAACGCAGGACGTTGGAATCACTGTGCCGGAGACCGTCAGGTCGAGGGTGCTGGCCTGAGCTGCAAAAGGTGACAGTGCCAATAGCAAGGCACTGGCTGCATAGAGTTTTTTCATTGTTATTTACCGGTTGATGATTGGGTACATACACAGGTCGTTTCAGGACGTTGCGCAGTCCTGAGCGGCCGTTATGCCCGCACATCATTCCCGGTTCAGAAAGGCTTTTCTGTAGGTTCAAGGTACCTGGTAGGTGTAGCGTTTTCGACGTACTGCGTAGTCCATTTCAGCGTGCATCGACAGAGGTGACTCAAAGTCCAGAGTGAATTTAATCTAAACAAAGAATGTCCTACGCCCGTGCCATACTTCGACCTTCGACCCGCCATGAGATGATCCTCCTTGAGATCAAGAACGGTCCTACTTTTCCCCCTACTTCTCGTGCTCCTGCTCAGCAGTTGCGCGAGCCTCAATGCACCGCGCGAACCGAGCCAGGCGTTGCCAGCGTCCGACTCGGCTTTCGGCCGGTCGATCCAGGCTCAGGCAGCGCCGCATGAGGGGCAGTCCGGTTTTCGTCTGCTATCCAACAGCACCGAAGCGTTCACCGCCCGTGCCGAGCTGATCCGCCACGCGCAAAGCAGCCTCGATTTGCAGTACTACATCGTGCATGACGGCGTCAGCACACGGATGCTGGTGGAAGAATTGCTGAAAGCCGCCGACCGCGGCGTGCGCGTGCGGATTCTGCTCGACGACACCACCAGCGACGGTCTCGACCAGATCATCGCGACGCTGGCGGCGCACCCGCAGATCCATATCCGTCTGTTCAATCCGCTGCATCTGGGACGCAGCACCGGCGTTACCCGGGCTGCCGGACGACTGTTCAACCTGTCGCTGCAACACCGACGGATGCACAACAAGTTATGGCTGGCAGATAACAGCATGGCCATCGTCGGCGGCCGCAATCTGGGCGACGAGTACTTCGACGCCGAGCCGAATCTGAATTTCACCGACATCGACATGCTCAGCGTCGGGCCGGTGGCCGAGCAGCTCGGGCACAGTTTCGATCAGTACTGGAACAGCGCGTTGAGCAAACCGATTGAAGAATTTCTTTCCAGCAAACCGACGGCCAGGGATTTGCAGAACACCCGTACGCGCCTGGAAGAGTCGCTGGAGGAAACCCGCAAGCAGAACCACGCGCTGTATCAGCAGTTGATGACGTTCAAGACCGACCCGCGCATGGACATCTGGCGCAATGAGCTGATCTGGGCCTGGAATCAGGCGCTGTGGGATGCGCCGAGCAAGGTGCTGGCCAAAGGCGAGCCGGATCCGCAATTGCTGCTGACCACGCAACTGGCGCCGGAGCTTACGGGAGTCAGCAAAGAACTGGTCATGATCTCGGCCTATTTTGTACCGGGCCAGCCGGGGCTGGTGTACCTGACCGGGCGCGCCGACGCCGGGGTTTCGGTAAGCCTGCTGACCAACTCGCTGGAGGCCACGGATGTGCCAGCCGTGCATGGCGGGTATGCGCCGTATCGCAAGGCGCTGCTGGAGCATGGAGTAAAACTGTTCGAACTGCGACGCCAGCCCGGAGACGGTGGCGGCAGCGGCCCGCACGTGTTTTACAGTAAGTCGTTTCGTGGCTCGGACTCTAGCCTGCACAGCAAGGCGATAATCTTCGACCGGCGCAAATCGTTTATCGGCTCGTTTAATTTCGACCCGCGTTCAGTGCTGTGGAACACCGAAGTCGGGGTGTTGGTGGACAGTCCGCAGCTTGCCGAGCATGTGCGCGAACTGGCGCTGCAAGGCATGGCGCCGGCGCTCAGTTACGAAGCGAAATTGCAGGATGGGGATATCGTCTGGGTGACTGAGGATAACGGTCAGATGCACACACTGACCAAGGAACCGGGGAGCTGGTGGCGCCGGTTCAATGCGTGGTTCAGTACCAGCGTTGGCCTGGAACGGATGCTTTAAAGATCAAAAGATCGCAGCCTTCGGCAGCTCCTACATTTGGAATGCATTCTCTCTGTAGGAGCTGCCGCAGGCTGCGATCTTTTGACTTTAAGCAGTCTGCACTGTGCCAAAAGCACCTTGTCGGGATACCAGAATCACCAACCCGAAAGCTCCCGCCGCCATCAACCAGGGCAACGCATGCCCGCTGATCCACTGACTACCCGCCCCCGCCGCCAACGGTCCGATCAGACAGCCAACACCCCACAGTTGCGCGATATGCGCATTGGCTCGCACCAGCGCGTCATCACGATAACGCTCACCGATGAGGATCAGCGATAGCGTGAACAACCCACCTGCGCTGGCGCCAAACAATACCCACAGCGGCCAGATCAGCAACGTGTCGATCAACATCGGAATCGCCAGGCTCGACAGCATCAACACCACCGCGCACCCGGTGAACAGCGTGCGCCGCGACAGGTAATCGGCTAACGCGCCAATCGGCAATTGCAGCAGCGCATCGCCCACCACCACAGTACTGACCATCGCCAAGGCGATTTCGGCGGTAAAACCCTGTTGCAGGCAATACACCGGCAACAACGTCAGGATCATCGCCTCGAACGCGGCAAACAAGGACACCGCCCAGGCAATCGCCGGCAGTTCGCGGGCAAAGCCCCACAGGTCGCGGAAGGTCACGCTGCTCGCTTCACTGCTCGGCGCACCGCTACGGCGCAGCAACAGCAAAGGCGAGATCATCAGCAGCGCGACACCGACCCAAAAGCCGTAATCATCTTCGGTGCCGAGCGCGCCCAGCAGCAAAGGACCAGACAGTTGGCTCAGCGCGTAACTGCTGCCATACAGCGCCACCAGTCGACCGCGCCAATGCTCGACCACCAGTTGATTGATCCAGCTCTCGCCGAGGATGAACACGATGGTCAGGATCACGCCGATCATCAAGCGCAGCACCAGCCAGATCGGATAGCTCGGCAACAGCGCCAACAGGCCAATGGACAAAGCACCGGCCCACAAGCACAGACGCATCAGGTTCGCCGTGCCAAAACGCGCCGCCAGATGACTGGAAATCTTCGCGCCCAACAACACGCCAATGGCCGGCATCGCCGCCATTACGCCAATGGCAAAGGCGCCATAACCCCAGCCCTCAAGACGCAACGACACCAACGGCATGCTGACCCCAAGGGCCAGGCCTACACTCAAGACAGACGCCAACACGGCGAAATACGTCGCCCACCGCATGTTCCACGCTCCTGTGGATATTCTTTTTGTATTCACCCAAAACACTGTGGGAGCGAGCCCCTGTGGCGAGGGGATTTATCCCCGTTGGGTCGCGCAGCGGCCCCAAAACCTGCAACCACGATGTACCAGGTACACCGCGTGCAATGGTTTAGCGACTGCTTCGCAGCCGAACGGGGATAAATCCCCTCACCACAGAAACTCACTCCCACAGAGGATTTCTGTAGCGCTCGTGAGCCTGATTCAGCAGGCCCTCTTTACCGCATTACAACTTGATCCACGTCGCCTTCAGCTCGGTGTATTTGTCGAACGCGTGCAGCGACTTGTCGCGGCCGTTGCCCGACTGCTTGAAGCCACCGAACGGTGCAGTCATATCGCCGCCGTCGTACTGGTTGACCCAGACGCTACCGGCGCGTAGCGCCTTGGCGGTCAGGTGCGCTTTGGAGATGTCCTGAGTCCACACCGCAGCGGCCAGGCCGTAAGGCGTGTCGTTAGCGATCTGGATGGCTTCTTCAGCAGTGTCGAAAGCAATAACCGACAGCACCGGGCCGAAGATCTCTTCCTGTGCGATCTTCATCGCGTTGCTCACGCCGTCGAAAATCGTCGGCTCGACGTAAGTACCACCGGTTTCCTGAAGAATGCGCTTGCCGCCAGCCACCAGTTTGGCGCCGTCGGTATGACCGGACTCGATGTACGACAGCACGGTGTTCATCTGCTGGGTATCGACCAGCGCGCCGACATTGGTCGCCGGGTCCAGCGGATTACCCGGCTTCCAGGCCTTCAGCGCCTCGATCACCATCGGCAGGAATTTGTCCTTGATCGAACGCTCGACCAGCAGACGCGAACCGGCGGTGCAGACTTCGCCCTGGTTGAAGGCAATGGCGCTGGCGGCGGATTCGGCAGCGGCTTGCAGATCGGGAGCATCGGCAAAGACGATGTTCGGGCTCTTGCCACCGGCTTCCAGCCAGACGCGTTTCATGTTCGATTCGCCGGAATAAATCATCAATTGCTTGGCGATCTTGGTCGAACCGGTGAACACCAACGTGTCCACATCGTTGTGCAGGGCCAGCGCCTTGCCAACGGTATGGCCATAGCCCGGAAGGACGTTGAGCACGCCTTTCGGAATGCCGGCCTCAACAGCCAGCGCCGCGATACGGATGGCGGTCAGCGGCGACTTTTCCGACGGCTTGAGGATCACCGAGTTGCCGGTCGACAGCGCCGGGCCGAGTTTCCAGCAGGCCATCATCAGCGGGAAGTTCCACGGCACGATGGCGCCAACCACGCCTACCGGCTCGCGGGTCACCAGACCCAGTTGATCGTGCGGCGTAGCCGCGACTTCGTCGTAAATCTTGTCGATCGCCTCACCGCTCCAGCTCAGCGCTTGCGCCGCGCCCGGCACGTCGATGTACAGCGAATCGCTGATCGGCTTACCCATGTCGAGGGTTTCGAGCAGGGCGAGTTCTTCGGCGTGCTGTTTCAGCAGACCGGCAAAGCGAATCATGGTGGCTTTGCGCTTGGTCGGCGCCAGGCGCGACCACACGCCGGAATTGAACGTAGCGCGAGCGTTTTCCACGGCGCGCTGGGCGTCGGCGGCGTCACAGCTGGCAATTTTTCCCAGCAGACGGCCATCGACCGGGCTGATGCACTCGAAGGTCTCGCCGGAGACCGCGTCGGTGTATTCGCCATTGAGGTAGGCGCGGCCTTCGATCTTCAGGTCGCGGGCGCGTTGTTCCCAATCGGCACGAGTCAGGGTGGTCATTCAGGTGTCCTCCTCTTGTTGAATACGAGCGCCGCGCGATCTTCGCCGACGTCCTCAGCAATTCTGCCCGGCCAGCCTGCATTTCGGCCCGAGGCACCCGCCACCCTAAACCAGCGGCCGGGTTTGTTTCAATATATTTGACATAAGGCGGCTATACGACCTTGCAGTGTTGATTTTAATCAACATAGACTTTGGCCTTTTCCAGCCATTGCGACGCATTCACGGGAGATAACAACAATGAACATCCAGAACGTCGTCGACATCAGCCTGACCACCAGCGAAGCCGAACGCTATCGCCCGGACCCGGCCAAAGTGCTCAAGGGCGATCCCGAGCAAGCAGTGTTCCATCAATATGAAAGTCCGTGCGGGCAGATGGGTGTCGGCGTGTGGGAAGGTGCGGTGGGTCAGTGGACGGTGAATTACACCGAGCATGAATACTGCGAAATTCTTCAGGGCGTTTCGGTGCTGCGTGACAGCGACGGCAATGCCAAGACATTGCGCGTCGGTGACCGCTTTGTGATTCCGGCGGGTTTTCGCGGCACTTGGGAAGTGCTGGAGGCTTGCCGCAAGGTCTATGTGATTTTTGAACAGAAGGGCTGAGGATATTCGCTGGCTGATCTGGCCCCATCGCTGGCAAGCCAGCTCCCACAGTAATTGTGGGAGTTCACAAATTATGCGGTCACCAAAAAACCTATGGAAGCTGGCTTGCCAGCGATGAGGCATGGACGGGCGCGACAAAACCTGAGAAACAAAAAAGGCCCGTATCGTGAGATACGGGCCTTTTTCGTAAGTCAGGAAAAATCAATTACTTGATTTTGCCTTCCTTGTACATCACGTGCTTACGAACAACCGGATCATATTTCTTGATCTCGATTTTGTCCGGGGTAGTACGCTTGTTCTTGTCGGTAGTGTAGAAGTGACCAGTACCGGCGCTCGAGATCAAACGAATCAATTCACGCATGATTAGCTCCCTTAAATCTTGCCATCGCGGCGAAGTTCGGCGAGCACGACAGTGATGCCACGCTTGTCGATGATACGCATGCCTTTGGCAGATACGCGCAGACGCACAAAACGTTTCTCTTCTTCAACCCAGAAGCGGTGATGCTGCAGGTTCGGCAGGAAACGACGACGGGTTTTGTTGTTTGCGTGGGAAATGTTATTCCCAGTCACCGGACCCTTACCGGTAACTTGACATACTCTCGACATGCCTCAGCCCTCTAAAACCACATGCCCAACCCGGCATGGGTTGGCCGCTTAATCTCTCAGTCATTTGGCGCCAGGCGCCGCGTTTCTTTAGAGGTCTTACCGGCTACACCTACAGTGAAGGAACCGGGCCCCTAGAAAAGAGCGCTGCTTTATACCAGAAAGACTGGGGTGCAACAACTTTCCGTGTGCAATCAATCCACAAAAAGCCGTAAATTCTGCCCGTGAGCGCCTTGGATAAAGGCCGGGACGGGGTTTTACCACTCGTCGAAGAAAACTGCTCACATGCGCGATTCTGGCTCTTCGTTGCACCGAGCCCCCATCGCATCCGCGTAAAAACGCTCCCGAAAACACAAAAGGGGATAGTCATTTGCAATCGCGACCTCTAGGGTAGGGCTTTTCCAGACTGCACTTGCAGATGGGCCTTCGATCTGTGAAAGGAAACCGACCATGCGCCTCGCTGCCCTAACCCTGCTGCTCGCCCCCCTCCTGCTGAGCCCCTTGGCCCAGGCCGCCGCGCTGAGCGTCTGCACCGAGGCGAGCCCTGAAGGCTTCGATGTGGTGCAGTACAACTCGCTGACCACCACCAATGCGTCGGCCGATGTGCTGATGAACCGCCTGGTTGATTTCGACACTGCCAGCGGCAAGGTCATCCCGAGCCTGGCCGACAGTTGGGAAGTCAGCACTGACGGCCTGACTTATATCTTCAAATTGCACCCGCGGGTCAAATTTCACACAACCGAATACTTCAAGCCAACCCGCGAGCTGACTGCCGAAGACGTCAAATTCAGTTTCGACCGTATGCTCGATCCAGCCAATCCGTGGCACAAAGTGGCGCAAAGCGGCTTCCCCCACGCGCAATCGATGCAGTTGCCGGCACTCATCAAGAAGATCGACGCGCTGGATCCGCTGACGGTGCGCTTCACGCTTGATCACCCGGACTCGACTTTTCTGGCGACGCTGAGCATGGGTTTCGCCTCGGTCTATTCCGCCGAATACGCCGACAAGCTGTTGAAGGCCAACGCCACCGACAAGCTCAACAGCCAGCCAATCGGCACCGGCCCGTTCGTATTCAGCCGTTTTCAGAAAGACGCCGCGGTCCGTTACAAGGCCAACCCGGACTACTTCCGTGGCAAGCCTGCAGTGGATCCGCTGATCTTCGCGATCACGCCAGATGCCAACGTGCGCCTGCAAAAACTGCGACGCAATGAATGCCAGATTGCCCTGTCGCCAAAACCCTTGGACGTACAGGCTGCGCAGAAAGAACCGACGCTGAAAGTCGAAAAAACTGACGCGTTCATGACCGCCTTCGTCGGCATCAACAGCCAGCATCCGCCGCTGGACAAACCGGAAGTGCGGCAGGCGATCAACCTTGCCTTCGACAAGGCCAACTACATCAAAGCCGTGTTCGAAGACACGGCGGAAGCGGCCAACGGCCCTTACCCGCCGAATACCTGGAGCTACGCGAAAGGCCTTCCGGGCTACCCGCACGACGTGGCGAAAGCCAAGGCGCTGATGGCCAAGGCCGGCTTGAAGGATGGTTTCAAGACCACGATCTGGACGCGTCCATCGGGCAGCCTGCTCAACCCGAATCCGAGCCTTGGCGCACAGATGCTGCAATCGGATCTGGCAGAGATCGGCATTCAGGCGGAAATCCGTGTGATCGAATGGGGCGAGCTGATTCGCCGCGCCAAGGCTGGCGAGCATGATCTGTTGTTCATGGGCTGGGCCGGCGACAATGGCGACCCGGACAACTTCCTCACGCCGCAGTTTTCCTGCGCCGCGGTCAAGTCCGGCACCAACTTCGCCCGCTACTGCAACGCTGATCTCGACAAGCTGATCAGCGCCGGCAAGACCACTAGCGAACAAGGTGTGCGCACCAAGCTCTACGAGCAGGCACAGGCGCAGATTCAGCAGCAGGCATTGTGGCTGCCGCTGGCGCACCCGACGGCGTTCGCACTGACGCGTAAAGACGTTCAGGGTTACACGGTGAGCCCGTTTGGCCGGCAGGACTACTCCAGGGTCAACATGAAATAATCGGCACACCACCAAGCCCCCGTAGGAGCTGTCGAGTGAAACGAGGCTGCGATCTTTTGATCTTTAAAACAGAGTCAAAAGATCGCAGCCTTCGGCAACTCCTACAGAGAAAGGGTCGGCGGATAATTACATCCAGCCGCACTCCGCCATCGACAGCGGCTCACCCTCCCCCACGATGAAGTGATCGAGCACCCGCACATCAATCAGGTCCAAAGCCTTCTGCAAACGCTTGGTCAACAACCGGTCCGCCTGACTGGGGTCGCTGTTCCCCGACGGGTGGTTGTGACACAGGATCACCGCCGCTGCGTTATTCGCCAACGACCGCTTCACTACTTCCCGAGGATGCACGCTAGTGTTGTCGATGGAGCCGCGAAACAGCGCCTCGAACGTCAGCACTTGATGCTTGGAGTCCAGAAACAGACAACCAAACACCTCGTGTGGCTCGTGGCGCAGCATCGATTTGAGGTAATCGCGAACCGCCTGCGGATTCTCCAGTGCGGGTTTCTTGCGCATGCGTTCGGCCAGATGCCGCCGGCCCATTTCCAGCACCGCCTGCAACTGGGCGAACTTCGCCGGCCCCAATCCCAATTCCCTGCTGAATTCTGCAAGATCGGCCTCCAGCAACACGCGCAGGCTGCCGAATTGAGTCAACAGGTGTCGCGCAAGATCCACTGCGCTTTTTCCAGTGACTCCGGTGCGTAAAAAGATCGCCAGCAATTCTGCGTCGGAAAGACTTCCCGAGCCTTGTTCAAGTAGCTTCTCCCGCGGGCGTTCTGCCGCAGGCCAATCGCGAATACTCATACACTTTCCCTGTCTGTGGGCGCCGCTGTTCCGTAGCGGTCGCTGTGATATCTTAGCCCATCTTTTTTGCGGGCGAATTCATCCTGGGGAGGGGGTTTCGCCACGTATGTCACCCACGAAATGAAAGGCAGACCTATGCAGCGGCTGTATCGGAAACGCATCGTTCTGGGCGTCGGCGGCGGCATCGCTGCCTACAAGAGCGCTGATCTGGTTCGTCGCCTGATCGACCAGGGCGCCGAAGTGCGCGTGGTCATGACCCATGGCGGCGCCGAGTTCATTACTCCGCTGACCATGCAGGCCCTGTCCGGGCACCCGGTTCACCTGGATTTGCTTGACCCGGCCGCCGAAGCGGCGATGGGCCACATCGAACTGGCCAAGTGGGCCGATCTGGTGCTGATCGCCCCGGCCACCGCCGACCTGCTCGCACGCCTGGCCCAAGGCATCGCCAACGACTTGCTGACCACACTGGTGCTGGCCACCGACGCCGTCGTGGCGGTCGCACCTGCAATGAATCAGGCGATGTGGCGCGACCCGGCGACCCAGGACAACCTGCAACTGCTTGAAAGCCGCGGCCTGAAGACATTCGGCCCGGCCTCCGGCAGCCAGGCCTGCGGTGACGTCGGCATGGGCCGCATGATGGAAGCCACGGATCTGGCCCAATGCGCAGCGGACTGCTTCCAGCGTCAGGCGCTGACCGGCAAGCACGTCGTCATTACGGCCGGCCCGACCCAGGAAAACATCGATCCGGTGCGCTACATCACCAACCATAGCTCCGGAAAAATGGGCTTCGCCCTGGCCGAAGCGGCGGTGGAAGCCGGTGCCCGCGTGACACTGATCAGCGGCCCGGTGCACCTGCCGACCCCCGATCGCGTTACGCGCATCGACGTGGTCAGCGCCCGTGACATGCTCGCGGCGTGCGAATCTGCGATCCCATGCGACGTGTTCATTTCCTCGGCAGCGGTTGCGGATTACCGCCCGGAAGTCATCGCCCCGCAAAAACTCAAGAAAGATCCTACGAGCGGCGACGGCTTCGTCCTGCAAATGGTGCGCAACCCAGACATCCTGGCCACCATCGCGACCCGTCCCGATCGTCCGTTCAGTGTCGGTTTCGCCGCCGAGACCGAACACCTGCTCGACTACGCTGCACGCAAGCTGAAGGACAAGAATCTCGATTTGATCGTCGCCAACGACGTCGCCAACCCGAGCATCGGTTTCAACAGCGAAGAAAACGCCTGCAGCGTAATTGACCGTGAGCTTCACGCCACGGTTTTCGCCCAGACCAGCAAGAGCAAGATCGCTCGCCAACTGGTCACTTTTATCGCCGAACGTCTGAACCAGGTTTAATTTACATGCACGCTTTGCAAGCCAAGATCCTCGACCCACGCATCGGTACTCAATTCCCGCTGCCGCAATACGCCACGCCGGGCTCCGCCGGGCTAGACCTGCGCGCCATGCTGGAGCAGGACATCGTGATCAAGCCGGGTGAAACCGTGCTGATCCCGACCGGCCTGTCGGTCTACATCGGTGACCCCAACCTCGCTGCGCTGATCCTGCCGCGCTCGGGCATGGGCCACAAACACGGCATCGTGCTGGGCAACCTTGTTGGCCTGATCGACTCCGATTACCAGGGCCCGTTGATGGTTTCGTGCTGGAACCGCGGCCAGACCGATTTCACCATGACCGTCGGCGAACGCCTGGCGCAACTGGTGCTGGTGCCGGTGGTACAGGCGCATTTCGAGATGGTTGACGAGTTCGTCGAAACCGAGCGTGGCACCGGTGGTTTTGGCCATACCGGCACCAAATAATCCATACCGATACCGATACCGATACCGATACCGATACATCACTGTAGGAGCTGCCGAAGGCTGCGATCTTTTGATTTTGTTTTTTAAGATCAAGATCAAAAGATCGCAGCCTTCGGCAGCTCCTACAGGGGAAAATTTCAGGCAGATCAGCTGAAAGGTTTACCGCCGCAAATCAAGGTTTTGCCGGACCAAGGCCACGCCAGCCGAGGCGTCATGGCCCTTTCATGCCACGAACTCTCTGCGGAAAACGCCGTCATACCCTTCAGTTTGAGCTTGCCGTCGAATGAGTCGTCGGTCTGTCCAGTCACTTTTGAGATGGAGCATTTCCGCAGATGACCACCCCCGCCCAAGTTGCACCAAAGCTGCCTGACAGCATCTTCCGCGCCTATGACATTCGCGGCACCGTGCCGGAATTCCTCAATGCCGAAACCGCTTACTGGATCGGCCGCGCTGTCGGCTCGCAGAGCCTTGCCCAAGGCGAACCCAATGTGTCCGTCGGTCGCGACGGCCGCCTGTCCGGCCCGGAACTGGTCGCAGAACTGATTCGCGGTATCGCCGAGAGTGGCTGCCACGTCAGCGATGTCGGCCTGGTGCCGACGCCGGCGCTGTACTACGCCGCCAACGTCCTGGCCGGCAAGTCCGGTGTGATGCTCACCGGCAGCCACAACCCGTCCAACTACAACGGTTTCAAGATCGTCATCGCCGGCGACACGCTCGCCAACGAACAGATTCAGGCTCTGCACGAGCGCCTCAAGACCAACAATCTGAGCAGCGGCAACGGCAGCGTGACCCAGGTCGAGATCCTCGACCGCTATAACACCGAAATCGTCCAGGACATCAAACTGGCGCGGCGCCTGAAAGTCGTGGTCGATTGCGGCAACGGCGCGGCAGGCGTGATCGCCCCGCAACTGATCGAAGCGCTGAACTGCGAAGTCATCCCGCTGTTCTGCGAAGTTGACGGCAATTTCCCCAATCATCACCCGGACCCGGGCAAGCCGGAAAACCTTGTCGACCTGATCGCCAAGGTCAAGGAAACCAACGCCGACATCGGCCTGGCGTTCGATGGTGACGGCGACCGTGTCGGCGTGGTGACCAACACCGGCAGCATCGTTTTCCCGGATCGCCTGTTGATGCTGTTCGCCCGTGACGTGGTGGCGCGCAACCCGGACGCGGAAATCATCTTCGACGTCAAATGCACCCGTCGCCTGGTACCGCTGATCAAGGAGTACGGTGGTCGGCCGCTAATGTGGAAGACTGGTCATTCGTTGATCAAAAAGAAAATGAAACAATCCGGCGCGCTGTTGGCCGGTGAAATGAGCGGGCACATCTTCTTCAAGGAACGCTGGTTCGGTTTCGACGACGGTATCTACAGCGCCGCACGGCTGCTGGAGATCCTCAGCAAGGAAAAATCCACCGCGGAGGAGCTGTTTGCGACCTTCCCGAATGATATTTCTACGCCGGAAATCAATATCCATGTGACCGAAGAGAGCAAATTCAGCATCATTGATGCACTGCACGACGCACAGTGGGGCGCAGGCGCTGACCTGACCACCATCGACGGCGTGCGAGTCGACTACGCCAAAGGCTGGGGCCTGGTGCGCGCGTCCAACACCACACCGGTGCTGGTGCTGCGCTTCGAGGCCGATGACGAGGCTGAATTGCAGCGCATCAAGGATGTGTTCCACGCCCAACTGAAACGCGTTGCACCTGATCTCCAACTACCGTTCTGATCCACCCGGAGCCCTGAATGACCCTCGAACGCGAAGCCGCCGCCAACACTGCCAAGGTCCTGTCCGAAGCACTGCCTTACATCCGACGCTATGTCGGCAAGACCCTGGTGATCAAATACGGCGGCAACGCGATGGAAAGCGAGGAGCTGAAAACCGGCTTCGCCCGCGACATCGTGCTGATGAAAGCCGTGGGTATCAACCCGGTGGTCGTGCACGGCGGCGGTCCGCAGATCGGTGATCTGCTCAAGCGCCTGTCGATCGAGAGCCACTTCGTCGACGGCATGCGCGTTACCGATGCCGCGACCATGGACGTGGTGGAAATGGTTCTGGGCGGTCAGGTCAACAAAAGCATCGTCAACCTGATCAACCGTCACGGCGGCAGCGCTATTGGCCTGACCGGTAAAGATGCCGGGCTGATTCGTGCGAAGAAACTGACCGTCACCCGCCAGACCCCAGAGATGACCCAGCCGGAAATCATCGACATCGGTCACGTCGGCGAAGTGGTCGGGATCAACACCGAGCTGCTGAACCTGCTGGTCAAAGGCAATTTCATCCCGGTGATTGCGCCAATCGGTGTGGGCGAGAACGGCGAGTCGTACAACATCAACGCCGATCTGGTCGCCGGCAAGGTTGCCGAAGCGCTGAAAGCAGAGAAGCTGATGCTGCTGACCAACATCGCCGGCCTGATGGACAAGTCAGGCACGGTTCTGACCGGCCTGAGCACCCAGCAGGTCGACGATCTGATCGCTGACGGCACCATCTACGGCGGCATGCTGCCGAAGATCCGTTGCGCGCTGGAAGCCGTTCAGGGTGGCGTGGGGAGCTCGCTGATCATCGACGGGCGCGTGCCGAACGCGATCCTGCTGGAAATCTTCACCGACACGGGTGTCGGCACGCTGATCAGCAATCGCAAGCGTCCCTGATCGCTGAAACGTAAAAGATCGCAGCCTGCGGCAGCTCCTACAAAAGCGAATTTCGTGTGTATGAAATTGCTGTAGGAACTGACGAAGTCTGCGATCTTTTTTATGCGCGCAGGAAGCGTCTGACTTAACACAGCGAAACGTCCGACATCCACTCAGAACAAATCTCCCTAGGATCTTCCCCTCATCCACCGGAGATTTACCCATGCAAAAAGACAGCGTTCCTTACGGCAGTGACATTTCAGCAGGTAGCTACGCCTGCGTGGACTGCGGCCGAGAGTATTCAGGCCCTTCGCAAACATCGATGCCACCCGGCCCTGACTTCACCGAGGCCTCTCACCCTCTGAAAGGCTGGAAAGTGCTCACGGGCCAAGGGGATGCCCCTCAGGATCCGTACCCGGCAGACAGCAACAAATAACCCGGAGGCCCGAGCCATGCAGATCTCGTTCACGATCGACGCCGACGCTTTCGAGCTGGAACAAAAGGAACCGGTCAAAAAGACCTTGCGCATCGGCGATGCGGAAATCACCCACGCCCTCCAGCGTATCGCCAAGGCGAGCCTGACCGAATACCTGAAAATGCTGGTCGAGGGCGGGATGCCCAGCCGGGCCGACGAGGCCAAGCAGGATCGCCTGCTTTATCTGATTCAAAGCTACTTCGGGCAGACTTTACCGACTGAATCGCAAATCTCGACGATCTTCCAGCTGACCCAGAGTCAAAGCAAAACCTTGCTGAAAAACACTGTGTCGCGCTTTCGTAATCAGCTCGACGACATCCTGCAGCACAGCATGCGTGCGGTGGTCGATTCTGCGGAGCATGCAAAGGATGTCTATCTGGTCGTCATCAGCTCGGACGTGATCCGTGATGAACTGAACATGCTGATTACCCAGAACGAGCCGACCTTCAAACCCATCACCAAGCGCAAGGGCAGTGCCGGGCAGTTTGAGATCAGTGAGGATTCCCACGATTTGTTGTGCGCAACGCTGGGACTCAATGCCGTTCAGTGACATCGTCGCGGTCAGTGGCTTGCTGCTGACCCTGACCACCTTCATGTTCAATCTGGCCTGGCCCAAACTCAATGAGGCGTTGGCGCTGGATGAGTCACTGTCAGGCCTTCAGGCAAGAAAGCGCAGCAGGCAAAAGGTCATGGGGACGTTATTAAGCTGTGCGGTGCCGCTGACTTGCGCCTTTGCAGCGCTGTTTTACATCAACCTTCCGGCTGCGGTGGGGATTATTCGCAGCAGCTCAGTGGATCTGTGGGATTTCGACGTTGATCGCACGCTGTACGTAATGGTGGTTGTCGCGCTGCTCGCGTTTGCGCTGATCAATACGGTATTGACCCTGAAACTGATCTGGAAATGGCGAAATCTGCGCTAACCGCAAGCAAAAAGACCCCGCTCAGCCTGACTGAACGGGGTCTTTCTTTGCCTGCGATCCCTGTAGGAGCTGCCGAAGGCTGCGATCTTTTGATTTTGCCTGCGTCAAAAAACCGCAGCCTTCGGCAACTCCTACAGGGGATTGCGTCAGGCCAGAATCTGCGTCAAACGCCGAATTGGGCGCGGTACGCTTCCACGGCTGGCAAATGCTGCTTGAGCTGCGGATCGTCAGCGAGGAACTCCAGCACCTGATTCAGCGAAACAATGCTGATCACCGGAATGCCGAAATCGCGCTCTACTTCCTGAATTGCCGACAACTCTCCGTTGCCACGTTCCTGACGGTTCAAGGCGATCAACACACCGGCAGCCTTGGCACCGTCCTGAGACGCGATGATCTGCATGACTTCGCGGATCGCAGTACCGGCGGTGATCACGTCGTCGATGATCAGCACATCACCGGTCAGCGGGGCACCAACCAGACTGCCGCCTTCACCGTGGGCCTTGGCCTCTTTGCGGTTGAAGCACCATGGCAAGTCACGGTCGTGATGCTCGGCCAGCGCGACGGCGGTAGTCGCTGCCAACGGGATGCCTTTGTACGCCGGGCCAAACAGCACGTCGAAGGAAATGCCGCTTTCGGCAATGGCTGCGGCGTAAAACCGACCCAGCTGCGCCAGGGCCGAACCCGTGTTGAACAGGCCGGCATTGAAGAAGTAAGGACTGGTGCGCCCGGACTTCAGGGTGAACTCACCGAAGCGCAAAACGCCGCGATCGATGGCAAAACGAATGAAATCGCGCTGATACGCTTGCATGAAAAAAACCCCAAATACCACGGATTTAGCTAATTAGCTTGACGCCGTGTATCATACACGCACGCGATTTTTGGGGCCATTTATGCGGATCATCAGTGTGAACGTCAATGGTATTCAGGCTGCAGTCGAGCGTGGTTTGCTCAGTTGGCTGCAAGCACAGAATGCCGACGTCATCTGCCTGCAGGACACCCGTGCCTCCGCCTTTGAACTGGATGACCCAGCCTTCCAACTGGATGGCTACTTCCTTTATGCCTGCGATGCTGAAGTCCCCGCCCAAGGTGGCGTGGCTTTGTACTCGCGGTTGCAACCGAAGGCTGTCATCAGCGGTCTCGGTTTCGAGACGGCCGACCGCTACGGGCGCTACCTGCAAGCAGATTTCGACAAAGTCAGTATTGCCACCTTGCTGCTCCCTTCGGGGATGAACGGCGATGAGGACTTGAACCAGAAGTTCAAGCTCATGGACGACTTCGGCAAGTACCTGGACAAACAGCGGCGTAAACGTCGCGAGTACATTTATTGTGGCTCGCTGTATGTCGCGCAGCAGAAGCTCGACATCAAGAACTGGCGTGACAGCCAGCAATCCCCGGGCTTCCTGGCGCCAGAACGCGCCTGGATGGACGAGATTGTCGGCAACATGGGCTATGTAGATGCCCTGCGCGAAGTCAGCCGCGAAGGCGACCAGTACAGCTGGTGGCCGGACAACGAACAGGCCGAGATGCTCAATCTGGGCTGGCGCTTCGACTACCAGATCCTGACCCCAGGCTTGCGGCGCTTCGTGCGCAGTGCACGCCTGCCGCGCCAGCCTCGGTTCTCGCAGCACGCGCCGCTGATCGTCGACTACGACTGGACGCTGACCATCTAAGCGTCGATTCGCAGAAAAAAAATGCCCGTATCGCGAGATACGGGCATTTTTTTGTGCCTCAGACTGAAGCGGTCTGAAGCTCAGACCGCGACAAAAAACGGCAAGACCAGGTACAGCTTGATCACGATGACATTGATAATGTCGATGAAGAATGCACCCACCATCGGCACCACGAGAAACGCAATCTGCGAAGGACCGTAGCGCTGCGTCACCGCCTGCATGTTGGCGATGGCCGTCGGTGTCGCACCCAACCCAAAACCACAGTGCCCCGCTGCCAATACCGCCGCGTCGTAGTTACGACCCATCATTCTGAACGTCACGAAAATCGCAAACAGCGCCATGACCAGTGTTTGCGCAGCCAGGATGATGAATATCGGTAGTGCCAGTGCCGCCAGATCCCACAGCTTGAGCGACATCAAGGCAATCGCCAGAAACAGCGACAGGCTGACATTCCCCAACACCGAGACTTCGCGCTCGAACACCTGATACAAGCCCAGCGCTGACAGCCCGTTACGCAGAACGACACCCACGAACAAGACGCAGACAAACGTCGGCAACTCGAATGCGGTGCCGTGCAGCAACCCATTGAGCAGATTGCCGGCCAACAGGCTGACGGCGATCAGCGCAAGCGTCTCGATAAACGAGAACGGTGTGATCGAGCGTTCCTTGTTCGGCTGCTCAAAACCTTTTGGCAAGCGTGGTGTTTCTTGCGAGTGGCAGCCGGGTACCTGAACGCGCTTGATGAGCAAGCGAGCCACAGGGCCACCAATCAGCCCACCCAACACCAGACCAAAGGTCGCAGATGCGATGGCGAGCTCGGAGGCGGAGGCCAGACCGTACTTCTCGCTGAACACCGTGCCCCACGCAGCGCCAGTGCCGTGACCGCCTGCCAGCGTTATCGAGCCCGTCAGCAAGCCCATCAACGGATCCAGCCCCAGCGCAGTGGCAAGGCCAATGCCCAACGCATTCTGAACCACCAGCAACCCGGTGACCGCCAGCACGAATATGCCCACTACACGCCCGCCTTTCCTCAGGCTGGCAAAATCGGCACTCAAGCCAATAGTGGCGAAAAACGCCAGCATCAAAGGTGTTTGCAGTGAAGTGTCGAAGCGGATTTCAATATCGAGAGTTCGCAGCAACAACAGAACCAACGCAACAACCAGACCGCCCGCGACGGGTTCGGGAATATTGTAATTGCGCAGAAAGGCGATACGCGTAACCAGTCCACGCCCCAGTAAAAGCACCAGGGAAGCGGCCACAAGCGTTCCATAAAAATCGAACTGAATCATTGGATTATTCTTGGCTATATATTCAGAGCCGCACTTTATACCTGGGCACGCCTCATGAACTGGCTGATCTACTCAACACTATTGATTGGGGGGTTCAAGAACCTTCGCTGGCTTGAATATATCGAGATATTTCAAAGGAAATACAACGTGCGACAACTTTAACAACCACCAAAGCTTATTGCCAAGAACATGGGCATCACTGAAGCGCTGCAGTTGTGACTAAAGATGTAAGAGCCTGATGTATATAGCAATCTGCACTGCCGCTCATCGCAGTCAGATTATTCCTACACACTTTCTAAACTGATTTAATTGCAAACACAGAAAAACCCTGTAGGCGCTGCGGCACGCTGCGATAATTTGATTCTGACTCTAAAAATCAAGATCAAAAGATCGCAGCGTGCCGCAGCTCCTACAGGGGGCTTTGAATCGTTATTTGATCAGACGCCACGTGAAAGGATAGCGATAGGGGAAACCTTCGTTAGCTTTCACGCCACCGATAATCGCCAATACCAACGCGGCAATGGTCACCAGTCCGTAAAGAAAGAAACCAACGATGACCAGCATCAGCAGAATGCAAATCGCCGTAGCGATCGCGACGGTGATCTGAAAATTCAGCGCCTCTTTGCCCTGTGCATCGATAAACGGATCTGACTCACGCTTCATCTGCCACAGAATCAGCGGCCCGATCAGATTGCCGAAAGGAACCCAGATCCCCAGCAAGGCGGACAAGTGACAAAACATCGCCCACTGACGAACCTCTTGGCTCGGTTTGGGCAGCAGCTCCTGGTCACTCATCGCGTCCTCCTTGCGGGTTATGAACCTGCTCAGTCAGCCAGTGCTGATTTCTGCAGTTCGAAGATTTCATTCATGCCTTTCTTGGCCAGTTCCAGCATCGCGTTCAGATCTTCAGGCTGGAACGGCACGCCTTCAGCGGTGCCCTGCACTTCGATGAAGCCACCGGAGCTGGTCATCACCACGTTAAGGTCGGTCTCGGCAGCGGAGTCTTCAAGATAGTCCAGATCCAGCACTGGCTCGCCTTGATACATGCCCACCGACACAGCGCCGATCATTTGCTTGAGCGGGTCGCCGCCTTTCAGGCCGCCGCGCTTTTTGATGACCTTCAACGCATCGACCAGGGCCACCATGGCGCCGGTGATGGATGCAGTGCGGGTGCCACCGTCGGCCTGGATCACGTCGCAGTCGACGTACAGGGTGACGTCGCCCAGCTTGGACATGTCCAGCGCAGCGCGCAGGGAACGACCGATCAGACGCTGGATTTCCAGGGTGCGGCCGCCCTGCTTGCCGCGACTCGCTTCACGCTGGTTACGCTCGCCGGTGGCGCGCGGCAGCATGCCGTACTCGGCAGTCAACCAGCCCTGGCCCTGGCCTTTGAGGAAACGCGGCACGCCGTTTTCGACGCTGACGGTGCAGATGACCTTGGTATCACCGAATTCGACCAGTACGGATCCCTCGGCGTGTTTGGTGTAGTTGCGGGTAATGCGGATCGAGCGGAGCTGATCGGCAGCGCGACCACTTGGACGTTTCATAGGGAATACCTGTACTGGGGACGGAAAACTGCCGAGCATTATAGAGCGGTGCACCGCCACTGGGCACTGGTTAAAAATCCGCACCGACGACCGAAGGCCCTCAAACACTTATTACCGACGGGCTGCAGCCCTTTGTCACACCGTGTGTTTGGGCGCATTCGCCGCACTGCGCTACAATCCTGCGCCTTTGCTGCCAGTCGGCTTAAATTCATTGATATCGCGCCTGCGGAACTCAGGTTCCGCGCCGATCTGCATTGCGAGGTCACCGCCATGGTGCACAGCATGACCGCTTTCGCCCGCGTCGAAAAAGCCGGCGCACAGGGCACCCTGAGCTGGGAATTGCGCTCGGTCAACAGTCGCTATCTGGAACCGCACCTGCGTCTGCCGGAGTCGTTTCGCGAGCTCGAAGGCGCCGTGCGCGAAGCCCTGCGTCAGGGCCTGTCGCGAGGCAAACTGGAATGCACCCTGCGGTTCACTGAAGAAAGCACCGGCAAACCGCTGCAGGTTGATCGCGAGCGCGCCGCGCAATTGGTCGCCGCAGCCGAAACGATTGCCGGTCTGATCAAGAATCCTGCTGCACTCAATCCGCTGGAAGTGCTGGCCTGGCCCGGCGTTCTGGTCGCCGATGCCAGTGACCCGCAAGCACTGAATGCCGAAGCCCTGGCCCTGTTCAATCAAGGGTTGAAGGAACTCAAGGCCGGCCGTGAGCGTGAAGGCTCGGAGCTGGCACGGCTGATCAACGATCGCCTGACTTCCATCGAAGAAGACGTCGTGACCCTGCGTGAACTGGTTCCGCAGATGCTCGCCACCCAGCGCCAGAAGGTCCTCGACCGCTTTGCCGACATGAAGGCCGAGCTGGATCCGCAGCGCCTGGAACAGGAAATGGTCATCCTCGCGCAAAAGAGCGATGTGGCCGAAGAACTGGATCGCCTGAGCACTCACATCATAGAAGTACGCCGGGTGCTCAAATCCGGCGGTGCCGCCGGACGGCGCCTCGACTTCCTGATGCAGGAGCTCAACCGCGAAGCCAATACACTGGGCTCCAAGGCCTTCGACCCGCGCAGCACCCAAGCCGCCGTCAACCTCAAAGTGTTGATCGAGCAGATGCGCGAACAAGTGCAGAATATTGAGTAAGGCTACCCCCGACATGACCCACAGCACCGGCACCCTGTACATCATTTCCGCACCATCGGGCGCGGGCAAGAGCAGCCTGGTCAAGGCTTTGACCGATGCCAACCCGGAGATCCGCGTTTCGGTTTCGCACACCACCCGCGCCATGCGTCCGGGTGAAGTGGACGGCGTGAACTATCACTTCGTAACCCGCGAAGCCTTCGTAAAGATGGGCGAGCACGGTGATTTCCTTGAGCGCGCCGAAGTCTTCGGCAACTTCTACGGCACCTCGCAAAGCCATCTGCAACAGACCCTCGATGAAGGCCACGACCTGATTCTGGAAATCGACTGGCAGGGCGCCGAGCAAGTGCGCAAGCTGATGCCGCAGGCGCGTTCGATTTTCATTTTGCCGCCATCGCTGCAAGCGCTGCACCAGCGTCTGACCAATCGCGGCCAGGACAGCGACGAAATCATCGACGGGCGGATGCGCGAAGCGGTCAACGAGATGAGCCACTACGTCGAATACGACTACCTGATCATCAACGACGACTTCGCTCATGCGCTGGACGATCTGAAGGCGATTTTCCGCGCCAATCAGTTGCAACAGAAACGCCAACAGGTGCGTTTCGGCAAATTACTGGCCGAATTGCTCGGTTAATCAGCGCTTCCCAAAAGCGCTGCAAGGGCTTTACATTGGCACTTGCAGCGCGTTGAAGAGGTTGATCAAAAAATCAGCGCTTCCCTAATCGCTGGTGTTTTTTTAAACTGCTCAGTCCGCTCGCCCAACCGGGCAGCGCGCATATTGCATTCGCTCCGAGGAATACCATGGCCCGCGTAACCGTTGAAGACTGCCTGAACCACGTGGAAAACCGTTTTGAGCTGGTCATGCTCTCTACCAAACGTGCCCGTCAACTGGCCACCGGCGGCAAAGAGCCACTGGTTCAGTGGGAAAACGACAAGCCTACCGTTGTAGCGCTGCGTGAAATCGCTGAAGGCCTGATGAGCTACGAGTTCATCGCCGAGCAGGAAATCGTCCAGGATGAACCGCTGTTCGCAGCGTTCGAGGACGAGTCCAACGAGGCCGTCTAAGCCTATGCCTGGTCGACGTAGCACGGCGCAGGGTCACAACGTACGGCAGGAGTCATCATGCCGAGCATAGACGCCCTCGCCGATCGCTTATCGACCTACCTCGGCAATGACCAGGTCAACCTGGTCCGCCGAGCGTATTTCTACGCCGAACAAGCCCACGACGGCCAACGCCGACGCAGTGGCGAGGCGTACGTCACGCATCCTCTTGCCGTAGCAAATATTCTTGCCGACATGCACATGGACCATCAGAGCCTGATGGCTGCGATGCTGCATGACGTGATTGAAGACACCGGTATCGCCAAAGAAGCGCTGCAAGCGCAGTTCGGTGAAACCGTGGCCGAACTGGTCGATGGGGTCAGCAAACTGACCCAGATGAACTTCGAGACCAAGGCCGAAGCCCAGGCTGAAAACTTCCAGAAAATGGCCATGGCCATGGCACGCGACATCCGCGTGATCCTGGTCAAGCTCGCCGACCGCCTGCACAACATGCGCACGCTGGAAGTGCTGTCCGGAGAAAAACGCCGCCGGATCGCCAAGGAAACCCTCGAAATCTACGCGCCCATCGCCAACCGGCTGGGCATGCATGCCATTCGCATCGAATTCGAAGACCTCGGCTTCAAGGCCATGCACCCGATGCGTTCCGCGCGGATCTACCAGGCGGTCAAGCGCGCTCGGGGCAACCGCAAGGAAATCGTCAACAAGATCGAAGAATCCCTCGGCCATTGCCTCGCTATCGACGGCATCCAGGGCGAAGTCAGCGGTCGCCAGAAACACCTCTACGGCATCTACAAGAAAATGCGCGGCAAGCGTCGGGCCTTCAACGAGATCATGGACGTCTACGCGTTCCGGATCATCGTCGACAAGGTCGACACCTGCTACCGCGTGCTGGGTGCTGTGCATAATTTGTACAAACCGTTGCCGGGGCGCTTCAAGGATTACATCGCGATCCCCAAGGCCAACGGCTATCAGTCGCTGCACACCACGCTGTTCGGCATGCACGGCGTACCGATCGAGATCCAGATCCGCACCCGCGAAATGGAAGAGATGGCCAACAACGGCATCGCCGCCCATTGGCTGTACAAATCCAGCGGTGACGAGCAGCCGAAGGGCACTCACGCCCGCGCCCGCCAGTGGGTCAAAGGCGTGCTGGAAATGCAGCAACGCGCCGGCAACTCGCTGGAGTTCATCGAGAGCGTGAAGATCGACCTGTTCCCGGACGAGGTCTACGTATTCACGCCAAAAGGCCGGATCATGGAGCTGCCAAAAGGCTCCACGGCGGTCGACTTCGCCTACGCGGTGCACACCGATGTCGGTAACAGCTGCATCGCCTGCCGGATCAACCGCCGTCTCGCACCGCTGTCCGAGCCGTTGCAAAGTGGCTCCACGGTCGAGATCGTCAGCGCGCCCGGCGCACGACCGAACCCGGCTTGGCTCAACTTCGTGGTCACCGGCAAGGCGCGCACGCACATTCGCCATGCGCTGAAACTGCAACGCCGCTCCGAATCCATCAGCCTCGGCGAACGCCTGCTGAACAAGGTACTGAACGGTTTCGACAGCTCGCTGGAGAAGATCCCGAACGAGCGCGTCAAGGCGATGCTCACCGAGTACCGCCTCGAACTGATCGAAGACCTGCTCGAAGACATTGGCCTGGGTAATCGCATGGCCTACGTGGTCGCCCGTCGCCTGCTCGGCGAAGGCGAGCAACTGCCAAGCCCGGAAGGCCCGCTGGCGATTCGCGGCACCGAAGGTCTGGTGCTCAGCTACGCCAAATGCTGCACACCGATCCCGGGCGACCCGATTGTCGGGCACCTGTCGGCGGGCAAAGGCATGGTCGTGCACCTGGACAACTGCCGCAATATCAGCGAAATCAGGCACAACCCGGAAAAATGCATCCAGCTCTCGTGGGCCAAGGATGTCACCGGCGAATTCAACGTCGAACTGCGTGTCGAGCTGGAACACCAGCGTGGCCTGATCGCCCTGCTGGCCAGCAGCGTCAACGCAGCCGATGGCAATATCGAGAAAATCAGCATGGACGAACGCGATGGTCGTATCAGCGTCGTCCAACTGGTGGTCAGCGTTCACGACCGTGTGCACCTGGCCCGCGTAATCAAGAAACTGCGCGCACTGACCGGGGTGATCCGCATCACCCGCATGCGTGCATAAGTCCACCCTTACAAGGAGTCATGCATGACCAAGACAGTTATCACCAGCGACAAGGCCCCTGCTGCTATCGGCACTTACTCCCAGGCGATCAAGGCTGGCAACACCGTCTACATGTCGGGCCAGATCCCGCTGGACCCAAAAACCATGGAACTGGTTGAAGGCTTCGAAGCCCAGACCGTCCAGGTGTTCGAGAACCTCAAAGCCGTGGCCGAAGCCGCCGGCGGTTCGTTCAAGGACATCGTCAAACTGAACATCTTCCTCACCGACCTGAGCCACTTCGCCAAGGTCAACGAGATCATGGGCAAATACTTCGACCAGCCGTACCCGGCCCGCGCCGCCATCGGCGTTGCTGCCCTGCCAAAGGGTTCGCAGGTTGAAATGGATGCCATTCTGGTCATCGAGTGATGCGCACGGCGCGGCCTTCATACGCCGCGCCGACTGCTCTGCAAGAAAGGTTTTGAAAGGATTCCACCATGCGCAAAGCGCTTGCTCTCTCGCTGTTCGCCATTTTCCTCGGCGGCTGCGCCAGCGACCCTGCCGACCGTGACATCAGCGGCACCTGGATCAATCAGGTGGCGATTGATGCTGCCACCAAGGGCGGCTCCCTGCGCGAAGCGCTTCAGGCTTACGGCCCGAACCTGGAATGGGACGTCAACACCAAGGCCGGCCAGGCCCGCTACACCAACGGTTTTGAGAAAGTCGAAGGTCGGTTGCTGGGCGAACAGTCCGGTGCCTGGAAAGTCGACTTTTATGGCAGCTCCGCCAGCGAGCTGAAACGCGACGGCAATCAGCTGCAACAGGCCGCCAGCGACAACGAACCGGAACAGCTCTTCGACCGCGCGCAGCTCCAGGTACCCGAAGGCGCGCCGATTGGTGCGAGCTTCGAACGCGCACTGTATTCAACCTACATGGGCGGCACCTGGAAAATCGCCAATGGTCAGGGCGAAGGCAGCACCGTGCAGTTTCAGGCCGATGGCCAGGTCTCCGGCCTGCCGGGCGCCGATCGTTACGCGCTGTGCCTGGCGGGCGATTGCGCATCGATGAGCAGTGGCAACGACAGCATGTGGTTGCAGCAGAACGGCCAAGGCAACAACTGGATCTTTGTGCGCAAGGGCAAGGAACTGGAAATCCTGCAAGCGGTGAACACCGCTCTGGCGGATGAACAACCGCAGTTCACAGCTGGTGAGCGCAAGTGGTTGCTCGAGAAGCAGTAACCTGCTTCTGAAATTGCAGCGAACCCGTGTAGGAGTGAGCCTGCTCGCGATAGCGCATCAACAGTCAGCATAAATGTTGAATGTTAATCCGCTATCGCGAGCGGGCTCACTCCTACAGTTGTTTTGTGGCGTCAGGACGTCAGCATTTACCTTCAAGAATCGCCGCGTAACCTTCGCGGTAGCTCGGGTATGTTGGCGTCCAGCCCAACGCTTTCGCCCGCGCATTGCTGCAACGTTTGCTGCCGGTGCGCCGCACGCTTTCATCTTCCGACCATTCAGTGACACCCAGATACTCGCGCAGCCAGCCCACCACCTCGGCCAGCGGCGCCGGCGCGTCATCGACACCGATGTAGATCGGCTCCAGCGCCACGCCCCGACGGTCAGCCTCAAGCAGAAACGCCAGCAACCCCGCCGCATCATCAACATGGATACGATTGCCATACAGCGGCGGATCAACGGCCACTCGATAGCCACGCCGTACCTGAGTCAACAGCCATTCCCGGCCCGGGCCATAGATACCGGTCAAACGCAGGATACTCGCCGGGATTCCACTGCTGAGTGCCACCTGCTCGGCTTCAAGCATCAATCGCCCCGAGTAACCGGTGGCGACGGTCTCGGAAGTCTCATCCACCCACTCGCCGTCCAGTTGCCCGTAGACACTGCTGCTGGACACGAAGATCAGCCGATCCGGCACTTGACCATAGTCGTCCAACCAACTCAGTACATTCTGCAAACCCTGCACGTAAGCCGCTCGATAACCGGCCTCATCGTGATCGGTGGCAGCGGCGCAGTACACCAGGTAATCCACGGCACCGACCGGCCAGGTCGCCGGACAGTCTTCATTGAACAGGTCGCCGGCAACACCGATGACCCCTTCAGGCAGGCGCGAGACATTTCGGCGCAAGCCATGAACTTCCCAACCAGCAGCCAACAATTGCGTGGCCAGACGGCTGCCGACATCACCACAACCGGCGATCAAAACAGAAGGCGCGGACATCAAAAAACTCCCATCGGAAAGGCACAGACTAGCCTCGGCGAAGGACGAACGGCTAGCAATCAAGGAAAAAAAGTTACTCTATTACTTTTGTTAACAAGAATTACTTGCAATAATGCCTGCCACTTTTGTTCTCGGCCTCACGAGGCCTGGAAGAGCATTACCGTTTTTCTATCTCAGGTCCGGCCAGCATGAATCGTAATCAAATCCCCGCTTCGCCAACCAAACGACCTCGCGCCTGGAGCGCGGTGGCGGCTCTGTTGCTCAGCCTGATGCTGACGCCAACCGCCGCTTTCGCCGACGCTCAGGCACCCGCTGCTCCGGCCGCCTCCGAACAGAGCGCTCCAGCAGCGGCTGCACCGGATGCAACGACCCCGGTTCAAACCCTCGACGCCGCACCTGCCGATGCGCCAGAAGTCCTTGAAGCCGACAACAGCCTGGGCATGGCTCACGACCTGTCACCTTGGGGCATGTACCAGAACGCCGACATCATCGTGAAAATCGTGATGATCGGCCTGGCCATTGCGTCGATCATCACCTGGACCATCTGGATCGCCAAGGGCTTTGAGCTGATGGGCGCCAAGCGTCGTCTGCGTGGCGAAATCGCCGCCCTGAAAAAGGCCGCCACCCTTAAAGAAGCCAGCGCCACAGCGGCGAAGGAAGGCACGCTCGCCAACCTGTTGGTGCACGATGCGCTCGAAGAGATGCGCCTGTCGGCCAACAGCCGTGAGAAAGAAGGCATCAAGGAACGCGTCAGCTTCCGTCTCGAGCGCCTGGTAGCTGCCTGCGGTCGCAACATGAGCAGCGGCACCGGCGTGCTGGCTACCATCGGTTCCACCGCACCGTTTGTCGGCCTGTTCGGCACCGTGTGGGGCATCATGAACTCCTTCATCGGCATCGCCAAAACCCAAACCACCAACCTTGCCGTCGTGGCACCTGGTATCGCTGAAGCGCTGCTGGCCACCGCACTGGGTCTGGTGGCTGCGATTCCTGCGGTAGTGATCTACAACGTCTTCGCCCGCTCCATCGCCGGTTACAAGGCGCAGGTCTCCGATGCCTCGGCAGAAGTCCTGCTGCTGGTCAGCCGTGACCTCGATCACCAGCCTGAGCGCAGCTCGCAACCGCACATGGTGAAAGTGGGGTAATCGGCCATGGGCCTGCATTTGAAAGAAGGCGCAGACGACGATCTGGCCGAGAACCACGAAATCAACGTCACACCGTTCATCGATGTGATGCTGGTGCTATTGATCATCTTCATGGTGGCCGCTCCATTGGCCACTGTCGATATCAAAGTCGACCTGCCCGCCTCGACCGCCAAACCGGCGCCGCGGCCAGAGAAGCCGGTGTTCCTCAGCGTCAAGGCTGATCAGCGCCTGTTCCTCGGCGAAGACGAAGTGAAGCCTGAAACACTGGGCGCCACCCTCGACGCCCGCACCAAAGGCAAGAAAGACACCACCATCTTCTTCCAAGCCGACAAAGGCGTGGATTACGGCGACCTGATGAGCGTGATGGATAACCTGCGCTCTGCCGGTTACCTGAAGGTTGGTCTGGTGGGACTTGAGAGCGCAGTCAAAAAATGATCACGACGCGCCATAAGCTGACGCGTTACAGCGGTAGCCTGGCCGTGGTGCTGGGCGTTCACGCGCTGGCCATCGCGCTGGCGCTGAACTGGACTACCCGCCCGCCCATCGAACTGCCTCCCCAGGCAATGATGGTCGAGCTGGCCCCGGTTCCAGCCCCGCCAACGCCAGCTCCGCCGAAAGTCGTCACCCCGCCGCAGCCACCGGCTCCGGTTGAAGAACTGCCGATTCCGAAATTGGCCGAAGCGCCGAAAGCCGAAATCGCAGTGCAGAAACCAAAACCGAAGCCAAAGCCTAAACCGCCGAAGCCTGTCGAGAAAAAGCTGCCCGACCCGCCGAAGGAAAAGCCTTCCGAGGAAAAACCGGCCGACACACCGCCGACACCCGCGCCGACAGAGAAATCTGCTGCACCCGCACCAGGCCCGTCGCCAGCCCAGATGGCTGCCAAGGCCAGCTGGCAAGGCACCCTGCTTGCGCATTTGGCCAAGTACAAAAAGTACCCGCAAAGCGCACAGGCTCGCGGCAAGGAAGGCTTGAACCGTCTGCGTTTCGTGGTCGATGGCGAAGGCAACGTGCTGTCGTTCGAACTGGTGGGCCGCTCCGGCAACGCCGATCTGGACCGGGCCACCCTGGAAATGATCCGCCGCGCACAACCGCTGCCCAAACCACCGGCCGACATGTTGACCAATGGCTCGATTGAAATTGTTGCGCCATTTGTTTACTCGCTGGAACGCCGTCGTTAAGGAGCAAGATCAAAAGATCGCAGCCTTCGGCAGCTCCTACAGGTAGTCACATGCTCATGTAGGAGCTGCCGAAGGCTGCGATCTTTTCTTTTTTCCAGATCTGGCACCGGCAAACCGGCATTGCCCGGTGTCGCACTCCTCCCTCAGTCTGATAACGTGCGTCTATCGATTGCAGCCGGTATGCTTGGCCCGCATCTTCATGGACGCTTGCTATGACCCTCACAGAATTACGCTACATCGTCACCCTCGCCCAAGAGCAGCATTTCGGCCACGCCGCCGAAAAATGCCACGTCAGCCAGCCGACCCTGTCGGTGGGCGTGAAGAAACTTGAAGACGAACTCGGTGTGCTGATTTTCGAGCGCAGCAAGAGTGCCGTGCGTGTGACGCCGGTCGGCGAAGGCATCGTCGCCCAGGCGCAGAAAGTCCTGGAACAGGCCCAAGGCATTCGCGAGCTGGCCCAGGCCGGCAAGAACCAGCTGACCGCTCCGCTGAAAGTCGGCGCGATCTACACCGTCGGCCCGTACCTGTTTCCACACCTGATTCCCCAACTGCACCGGGTCGCCCCGCAGATGCCGTTGTATATCGAAGAAAACTTCACCCACGTGCTGCGCGACAAACTGCGCAACGGCGAACTCGACGCGATCATCATCGCCCTGCCGTTCAACGAAGCCGACGTGCTGACCCTGCAACTCTATGACGAGCCGTTCTACGTCTTGATGCCAGCGCAGCACCCGTGGACCCAGAAAGAAACCATCGACGCCGGCCTGCTCAACGACAAGAGCCTGTTGCTGCTCGGCGAAGGCCACTGCTTCCGCGATCAAGTACTGGAAGCCTGCCCGACCCTGACCAAGGGCAGTGACGGCGCCAAGCACACCACGGTCGAATCCAGCTCGCTGGAAACCATTCGCCACATGGTCGCCTCCGGTTTGGGCATCTCGATCCTGCCGTTGTCGGCGGTCGACAGCCACCACTACGCCCCGGGCGTGATCGAAGTGCGGCCCTTGTCGCCGCCGGTGCCATTCCGCACCGTGGCGATTGCCTGGCGCGCGAGCTTTCCACGGCCCAAAGCCATCGAGATTCTCGCCGACTCCATTCGCCTGTGCTCGGTGGCCAAGCCAGCGGCACCGGTTACAGCCGGTTAAGCGAGCGTCATGACAGAGCTGTCGCAAGTGTCGGTGACGGCACTCAAGGGTGTCGGCGAAGCCATGGCCGAGAAACTGGCCAAGGTCGGCCTGGAGAACCTCCAGGACGTGCTGTTCCACCTGCCGCTGCGCTATGAGGATCGCACCCGCGTGGTGCCGATCGGCCACTTGCGACCGGGACAGGACGCCGTGGTCGAAGGCACCGTCAGCGGGGCTGACGTGGTCATGGGCCGACGTCGCAGCCTCGTCGTGCGCTTGCAGGACGGCACAGGCGGCTTGAGCCTGCGCTTCTACCATTTCAGCAACGCGCAGAAAGAAGGCCTCAAGCGCGGCACGCGGATTCGCTGCTACGGCGAAGCGCGGCCCGGCGCGTCAGGACTGGAGATCTACCACCCGGAATACCGCGCCATCACGGGCGACGAGCCGCCGCCGGTGGATGAAACCCTGACCCCGGTCTATCCGCTGACCGAAGGCCTGACCCAAGCGCGCTTGCGTCAGTTGTGCATGCAAACGCTGACGATGCTCAAGCCTGACACCCTGCCCGACTGGCTGCCGACCGAACTGGCCCGCGACTATCAACTCGCGCCGCTGGCCGATGCGATCCGCTACCTGCACAACCCGCCCGCCGATGCCGACGTTGACGAACTCGCCCTCGGTCATCACTGGGCCCAGCATCGTCTCGCCTTCGAAGAACTGCTGACGCATCAACTGTCGCAGCAACGTCTGCGCGAAAGCATGCGTTCCCTGCGGGCGCCAGCCATGCCGAAAGCGGAAAAACTGCCGCCCAAATACCTGGCCAATCTAGGCTTCGCCCCCACCGGCGCCCAGCAGCGGGTCGGCAACGAAATCGCCTACGACCTCAGTCAGCACGAACCGATGCTGCGGCTGATCCAGGGTGACGTTGGCGCGGGTAAAACCGTGGTCGCCGCCCTCGCCGCGTTGCAAGCGCTGGAGGCCGGATACCAAGTCGCGCTGATGGCGCCGACCGAAATCCTCGCTGAACAACACTTCATCACCTTCAAGCGCTGGCTCGAACCGCTGGGCATTGAAGTCGCGTGGCTGGCCGGCAAGCTCAAGGGCAAAAATCGCGTCACCGCGCTGGAGCAAATCGCCAGCGGCACGCCGATGGTGGTGGGCACGCATGCACTGTTTCAGGAAGAGGTGAAGTTCAAGAACCTCGCGCTGGTGATCATCGACGAGCAACACCGCTTCGGCGTGCAGCAACGTCTGGCGTTGCGGCAGAAAGGCGTCGGTGGGCGCATGTGCCCGCATCAATTGATCATGACCGCCACGCCGATTCCGCGCACGTTGGCGATGAGCGCCTACGCCGACCTCGACACCTCGATCCTTGACGAGTTACCGCCCGGACGAACCCCGGTCAACACTGTGCTGGTCACTGACACACGCCGCGTCGAAGTCATCGAACGGGTCCGTGGCGCCTGCGCCGAAGGGCGTCAGGCCTACTGGGTGTGCACGCTGATTGAAGAGTCGGAAGAGCTGACCTGTCAGGCCGCCGAAACCACCTTCGAAGACCTCACCGCCGCCCTTGGCGAACTGAAAGTCGGCCTGATTCACGGCCGCATGAAGCCTGTCGAAAAAGCCGCGGTGATGGCCGAGTTCAAGGCCGGCAACCTGCAATTGCTGGTCGCAACCACGGTGATCGAAGTCGGCGTCGACGTCCCCAACGCCAGCCTGATGATCATCGAAAACCCCGAGCGCCTGGGCCTCGCGCAGTTGCACCAATTGCGCGGTCGCGTCGGTCGAGGCAGCGCGGCCAGCCATTGCGTGTTGCTCTACCATCCGCCGCTGTCGCAGATCGGCCGCCAGCGCCTGGGCATCATGCGCGAGACCAACGACGGTTTCGTCATTGCCGAAAAAGACCTCGAACTGCGCGGCCCCGGTGAAATGCTCGGCACCCGCCAGACCGGTCTGCTGCAATTCAAAGTCGCCGACCTGATGCGCGATGCCGACTTGTTGCCCGCCGTGCGCGACGCCGCCCAAGCCTTGCTGGAACGCTGGCCGACCCACGTCAGCCCCTTGCTCGACCGGTGGCTGCGCCACGGGCAGCAATATGGCCAAGTGTGAGCACCGTCGCAGTTTCTGACAGCCCGCGCCTACAGAGCTGGTTATACTCCTGCAATTGTTTCAAAAACGGATACAGACCATGACCGAAGCTGCTCTCGCCCCCGAATCTCCGCACGCTCCGTCTGTTATTCGGCTGCTGCTGGACAAGCTCGGGATCGTCTACGAAGAAGTGCTCGACCACCACGGCCTCAATGCATCGCGCAAAGTACAAGCCGTGTTGCTGGACGACGCTGTCGGCGCGCTGATGGTGCTATTTCCACAGAGCCAACTGCTCGACCTCAATCGCCTCGCCGAACTGACGGGTCGTCGTCTGACCGCCGTGTCGACTGAGCGCCTGCAAAAAATGCTCGGCAAACACAGCCTGAGCCTGTTGCCAGGTCTGCCGGCGCTGACCAGTTCGCCGTGCCTTTACGAAGAAAGCCTGCTGCGCGAGCCGAAGTTGCTGATCAACTCCGGCGAGCCGGGCGTGCTGCTGGAAATCACCAGCGAACACTTCAAGACCATGCTCACCAAGGCCAGCGCCGCCAACTTCGGCGAGAATCTGACCAGCATTCGTCCGAACCTCGACCGCCCTGATGACGACCGCAAGGAAATCACCCAGGCTGTGCAGGCGTTCACCGCGCGACGCATCCAGCAGCGACTGGAAGCGACCATCGAGATTCCGCCGCTGGCCGAAACCGCTCAAAAGATCATCAAGTTGCGCGTCGACCCGAATGCCACCATCGACGACATCACCGGCGTGGTCGAAACGGACCCTGCGCTGGCCGCACAAGTGGTGAGCTGGGCGGCGTCGCCGTACTACGCCTCGCCGGGCAAGATTCGTTCGGTGGAAGACGCGATCGTCCGCGTGCTCGGTTTCGATCTGGTGATCAATCTGGCGCTGGGCCTGGCCCTCGGCAAGACACTGAGCCTGCCGAAAGATCATCCACAACAGACGACGCCGTACTGGCAGCAGTCGATCTACACCGCCGCCGTCATCGAAGGCCTGACCCGCGCCATGCCGCGCGCCCAGCGCCCGGAAGCCGGCCTTACTTATCTGGCCGGTCTGCTGCACAACTTCGGCTACCTGCTGCTGGCCCACGTCTTCCCGCCGCACTTCTCGCTGATCTGCCGCCACCTGGAGGTCAACCCGCACCTGTGCCACAGCTACATCGAGCAGCATCTGCTGGGCATCAGCCGCGAACAGATCGGCTCGTGGCTGATGCGCTACTGGGACATGCCCGACGAACTGGCCACCGCCCTGCGCTTCCAGCACGATCCAAGCTACGACGGCGCCTACGCCGAATACCCGAACCTCGTGTGTTTGGCCGTGCGCCTGCTGCGTAGCCGTGGCATCGGCTCCGGTCCGGATGAAGACATCCCGGATGCACTGCTCGAGCGTGTCGGCCTGACCCGCGAAAAAGCCAACGACGTCGTCAGCAAAGTGCTTGAGGCTGAAGTCCTGCTGCGCGAACTGGCTTCGCAATTCAGCCAGGCCTAAACGCATCGCGGGCAAGCCCGCTCCAACAAGATCTATGCGATCCCTGTGGGAGCGGGCTTGCCCGCGATGAATCCAGCTCAATCTATCTGCCTGAAAAAAAACCTGTGGTGAGGGGATTTAGCGAAACGTCGCACCGCCCCGACCGACTGCGCAGCAGTTGCAAACCCAGCCAACAAGGTTTGTCCGGTAGATCGAGTATTCTGGCTTTGGGGCCGCTTCGCAGCCCAACGGGGATAAATCCCCTCGCCACAAAAACCCTTCTACTCTCAGGCTTTTGGCTTGGCCTTCCTCGGCTTCAAATACTTCATCAACCCCTGAAACCACATCACCAGCGCCGGATTGCCCTTGATCTGGATCGACTTGTCCTGAATCCCCTGCATAAACGCCAACTGCTTGTTCTTCGCCTGCATCGTGGCAAAACCATACGCCGCATCTTTAAAGGCAATCGCAAACGCCGGCTCTGCCACTGCGCCAGACTTGCTGGTAATCCGCTGATTCTTCACCACGAAATGCCGCGCCACCTTCCCGTCCAGCGTCTGCATCTGAAACACCAGATCCTTGTCACCCAACTGCTGCTGGAACGCAGGATTTGTCCGACTGGCCTTACCCATCAACAAACCCATCATCCACAGAAGAAAACGAAATTTCATGCGCACAGCCTCAAAAGGAAAATGAACGGCCGGGGGAGTGTAACGGCTTCAAGCGATAACGCCACTATTGGTAAACGTTGGAAGAGGATGCCGCCGTTTTCTAGCACGATGACTACCAAGTCACACTTCCCTACACACGCCTACACACATTTCTGTAGGAGCTGCCGAAGGCTGCGATCTTTTGATCTTCCACCCCGTAAACCTATGGAAAATTTCCTGCAAAGAGCCGGGCTGTTCATGAACTAGGCGGACGGGTGGGCTATCGATAAGCTCTGTGTGTCGCCGCAAAATCGGTGATCGGATGTGCAAGTCCGTATTCGGGGAAAATCAATTAACTGCTCAGGATTGACACCCATGACTGATGAAACATTCGACGCTGATTCAACCTCCCCCTACGCGTCTCCCGATTCAAAGAAATTCCACGAAGCCGCCGAGCGCGCCCTCGACCACCATTTCAAACCCGCCGTCGAACCACGCCCCAAACGCGAAACCGGCCTCTTCAGCCTCTCCCCCGGCACCGACGCCGAAGCCCTCATGGCCAACGCCTCGGAAGACCTGCTGTCTATCAGCGTCATCGCCTGCGATCTGGCTTGTGAGGGACGCTGAAAAATCAGTCGAGGGGCATGCAAAATTTGCCGTATCACCCTCGGTTTTGCGTGGTTCCTGAAGGTTGCTCTGATCCAGCTTTGAACCCGTAATGGTCTTTGCATCCAATTCCGCCAAGCGCTTCCTAATGCTCGCCGCATCCTTGTAAGCACACTCGACTTCTACGTCATCCTCAAGATTTAAGCCGTCTCGGCAGTTCTGGAATTCGGGTTCTGGCGGGTCACCTCGAAAGAACTGCATAGACAATTGATCACCATCCTTGAAGAGCGGCAATTCCAGCACCGAGTAGGAATCACCTTCGAAATGGCTGTGCGAGATTTTGTTCTTTGTCAGAACAAACATCGACTTTCCGGCGCGCGCGGGGGATTTGCGCTCGAAGAAGAACACCGAGGCTATCTGCTCGCCTTCCACCTTCCACACATAATTCAGCGTGGGTTTGGCTGCGTTCAAGGCTGAATAGAAGATCTCGGCGGTGGGAACGTGAACTCCGGTCGCTTGTTCTTTCAGGTTGTTCTTCAGAAAGAACACCGTAATCTTTTGATCGCCCAAAGACGCCACTACCGGCGGATGCAACTCACCAATGGTTTGTGGATCGCCGGCCAATGCCGATTGGGTCGACAAACCGACCATGAGTCCAAAGGCACAAACAAAACCTGAAAACCTGCTCAATTCCATTTTCCTTCCGGGGTTAATCTTCATGTCGACTCAGGCGCGCCGCATTTCAGCTCTTTGATCTGGGCGTGCTGAATCGGTATCACACAGGCGCGACGTTTCTCTCCAGGCCCACGAAGCTCCGTCAGGCTGAGCGTCACGTGTAACCCATCCTCAGCAAACGCGTGATCCTCGAAACCAGCGTCGGCATAATCCTTCCAGAACGCTTTGCCATCGAAACTACAAAACTGCCTGGACGACAGCACTCTCCAGTTGCCGTCAGGCGCGAGGATCTGAACAGTGAGGCACGGATCACTGAAGGTACTGACGTAGCGAGCCACGACATCGCCGAAGCGTTGAGAGGCAGATTTAGAGACTTTACTGATATTGGTCGCATCACTCGGTCGATCGGATGCGATCGCGTCCAGATAACCGGCACGCTCCAGACTTATCCGTGCCACACACAGACTGATCATCAAGGACTGCGCCTGTGAGCCGGGTTGTACTTCTGTGGCCTCCAGCAAGCATGTTGTGTCGCGCAACTTGAGCCAGGCACGTTGTGAATCTTTGGCGATTGCCGTAAACGCCTCAGCTTGTGCAAGGTCTGCCTCTCTCTGAGAAGCGAAGCGCGCCATGAGCTTTTTGTAGCTGGCATTTAGTTTTGCGTCGGCCGCTTTACGGTCGGCTTCCACACATTCCAAGTATTGCCAACTCACGGTTATGACTTTGCAAGTGTCCTCAGCGAGCGCGATCGAAGCGGACAGCAGCCCAAGGAACAAAGCGATAAAGCGGACAAACCTGTTCAATTCTTCACTCCCTGAAACTCAGATCGCTCAATGACACGTTGCGGAATTCTCTTTGCCTTGCCAGCGGAGTTCATCGCATCGCGATATTCACGGTAGTACCGTTGCGCCTCGTCTTTCCGATCAAGTCGCCACAAGGAATCCGCCATGTTCAACATCAACACCGTGCGCTTGCCAACCGTCTCAACGCCTCGAAAAAACTTCAGCGCCAGCTCATCTTTACCACCCTCGGCCAGATAAAAGCCGAGGTCGTTGTAGGCTTGAACATTTTGCGCCGGGGGATGGCACGCCATGTAGGACTCTGGACTTAAAAAACTCATGCTCCACTCGAGAGATTCGGCGCGGGACTGCGCCGCTTCGATGCTCAAGGCATGTTTCAGCAATTCGTTGGGAGGCCTAGTTTCCAAGGCATGCTTGAGCACCCCGCCCTCTTCGGAAATCCACTGATTGCCCAGCCATTTACCCTCACAAAATCTTTCGTAACTCTCAGCCAACACGCAACCGGTTTCCATCGAGATCACAGCGCAATGCCCCTGTGATGTTGCTATTTCTTCACCGTTCTCACCTATGACTACGCCGTATTCCACCGGGGTCGCCAACAACGTTTTCTTATCGGGGCTAAGCCATTCGGGATAGGCCTGAGTACCAATACCGGCATGGAAGAGCGGAAATGTTTTTCCATTCGCCGTGAACCAGGCAGTGGCAGACTCCACCACAGGTGAAGTCCACTTTTTTGCCTGTAACGTCACTGTGTGCCCGTCAATGCCAACGATTGGCGGCTCTTCGGCAAAGGCGCTGGCTGTGGCAAACAGACTGCCAATCAACACCATCTTAAGGCTGACCATAGACAATCCTTTTCACCGCCGGGCTTTGCGACTGAAGTTGTCTCTTCGTGACGCCATAAGATTTGATCAACGCCTCCCTTGAGCCTTTCGAGCCAAATGAGCGCTGGTTATTGTCGAAGCTAAATTGCTCCAATCGCCCCGTAGTCGAGTAATAACCACGCCACTCCGGACAGGCACCGCAACCGCCATAGCCGCCTATCGATACGAGGCTGCCCTTGGTGCCCGTCACACAATCCATCGCCACCACCACGTTGCTTAACATCTTCGTCTGCATACCGTCCGAGGTGAGTTGCGAAACCTTGCCGACGTCACGCCGGAGCACTTTGCCGACGATGTTGATTGTCTGGTCGGAGCAAACCGGCAGCACGTGGTCGGCGGTGTCCTCCACCGTCACTGATCGGCAGGACGACACCAACACCACTTCAACGCCGCCACATTGCATGACGTCGCGTTGGGTGTAGGCATCGGTCGGAGCGGCGACGGCCGGAAGCGAGAGCAACAGAGAAAGACAGCCCGTGAGTAAGCGGTTCATCCCCTAATCCTTAATCAAGCGGCGGCGTTTCTGCGTCTGTCATCGTCAGCAGCCGGAATTCGTTGTTCACAAACTCGTAATAGCGATCCCGGTTGACGCTTTCCAGCGAATTCCCCTGGGCATCTTCTTCACCGTCGAGGGCGATGCCGGAAATAAGGATCAAGCGGCTGTCGGGTTGGTAGAGCATGGCGAACGTGCTGCCGTCGTAAGCATTCGGCAAGCCGCCGACCACTTCACCGGTGCGGGCATCGAGCACTTCGGCGCACATGGCGCTGCCGCCACAACCGAGTTGGTGCAGGATGTAATGGCCGGCGAAGTTGACCTTGCCTTTCAGAGCTAGCACCCGTGTCTGATCCATCATTGGGCTGCTGTTTTCTTGCGGTACCAATTTATGGCTAGCGCCGGTGAAAACTGGTGTGACGGTGTAATCCTTGAACGCTGGATCGGCGGCGGATGCCATGGACGCGGCGGTCAATATCAAGCTGCCGAGAAAAATCGAAAATCCTTTCACGTAGTAACTCCATAAATGCAGTGGGGACCGTCGACTTACTCAGACTGCCCTTCATAACGCTGTGTCTGCGGGTTGAATTGCCACAGATGTGGCCGGGTCATGGCCTTTTCACCCTTGTAGCGAATCCGCCCGCGCTTGTCCCTAATGTAGGAGTAGATCTCGATCTCCTTGAACTCACCTCCCCCCTTGGGTGGGCCGTCCAGAACTTTGACGCCGGCGAAGTAATCGCCGCCCGAATACCTCAAATAACCACGACACTGGATCAGGAAGGCGAATGTGCTATCCATTGATGAGCCAATGCCGACGCGGGAATTGAATATAAAGTCTTCGATGCCATCGCCATTTAGATCGCCGCGAAAAACCACGTGGCCCGGCTCGATAGAAAATTCTTTTCCATCGAGACTGGAAAGTATGTCTTCCGGATGTTCACTGCTCTGCGACCATTGCGATAAGAAATATTTTGAGTCAGCTTCCTGATTGCAAACATCTGCCGCCATAACCGCTATCGGCAACCAGCTCACACATAACACCAGCAATCGTTTCACTTCGTTTCCTTCGAATTGATCAATTCCAACTCACCATCCCGATACACCACCTCACACCCCACCCACGCCGGATCAACCTGTGGCATCACCGCCGACGGCTTGCGCAATTCACGCAACAACGTCGAGCCATGCGACAGCCGCCCACCCATCCGCGCAATCACCGCCCGCGCCGCTTGATAGTGCGCATGACGCCCCGGATCAAGCGTGTCCTCCAGCAAAATGTCCTTCCCGAGAACACCCCGCACTTGCCCCGGATAAATCATGAACCCGGTGGCCTGCTCCGCACCTTCGCGACCGTCCTGCCAGAAGCTGCCGTCGCGGCTGCGTACGTCCGGATGCGGCGCGAACCAGTGCTCGCGATCCGCCAGCGGCATGGCGTGGTGCAGGCGGAAGAAGATGCGCATCAGGTTGTCGCGATACCACTCTCGCACTTGCAGGTAGTAACCGCGCAGGCCCGGCAGTCCGGTCGCGTTGGCGAGGCGGATTAGCCGTGACCATTGTGGGAATGGCTGGAGCGGCAATTCGCTCGCCGCTGGCCGAGGGGTGGCCGGGTCGGTCTCCCAAGGCAAACGATGCGGGCTGTTTTCAAGGTTGTCGTAAGCCGTCGGCGGGCGGCCCAGCCAGTCGCCGCCACTGCTGGCCAGCGCCGTGGCGATGCACAGATTGCCTTGCACCACGAACACGTAAAACCGGGTGAACCAGTCCGCCAGTTGTTGGCCGTCGGCACCCTGGGCGACGAGGTCGGTCAACTCCTGATCGAAACGCTGCAAACCACGCTCAAGGGTCAGCAGATGACCTCGGGCGATGCGTTGCATGCGCAGGAACAGCGGCAACGAGCGCAGCATCTTCAGCGGTTGCCACGGCAGATGCGGGGTCGCGCCACCGACTTCACCGGCGTAGTTGCTGGCGCTGATGCCCCAGTCGGCGAGTCGGGCGAGGAACAAATCGTTGTTGATGTAGGACGCGCCGCCGAACACGGCAGTGAACGGCTCGTTGTCCTGCAACACCCGCGCATCCCACCGCGCCATGATCGCCGGGATACTCGCCGCCGCGCGGCGCTGAGCGTACTCGACAAAAACGCTCGGTTGCGGCGGCAGGATCTCGGCGATGTTCGCGGCGGTGAGGTGCCGGCGCCAGCCGTAGTCGCTGATCGGCCGGTATTGCAGCAGCCACAGTTGTGAGCCGTCCCAGGCCCATTCGACGTCGCCGGGCACGTAGTGGAACACCCGCAACACGTCTTGCAGAAATTGCCATAGCCGCTCTTCGGTCAAGCCGTGGGATGGCGTGAACGCGCCGCTACGCCAGGCATCGCCAACCCGCGAAAGCGTTGCCCGCGAAGGGCTGACGTGACCGTCGGCCAGCGATTCGAGATGGCCTTCAACCCATTCCAGCTCCACCGACAGATGTCGCACGAAAGCTATCCCGGAAACGACCGGCGTGATAAAGCGCTGCACCACCACTTCCTCGACGCCTTCGGCGGTCAATTCGGCGATGCGGTTTGGCACGTTGGCGCGCGGCTCGCGCAGGTAAGTCGTGCTCAACCCGGCGTTGGCCGAATCGGCCTGATCCTCGCCGTAACTGGAGGAGCGCACCGCCCAGGTCACATCAGGTTGGGCGGCGAGAAACGCAGGCAGACGCGGGTCGTTGCAATCGTTGAGCGTCAGCGCCGCCGGCACCGGTTGCCGCGCCAGTTCAGCCAAGCGCAAACGCCCGCCCTTGGTGTGCGCGACAAACCCGCGCTCGCCCGACTCCAGCCACTGCGCGAACTGCGCGGGCGAGTCGATCCACGGGTAGTGACCCCAACCGGGTTTGAGGCTGATGGTCAGATCAGCGCGAGCGAGAATCGCCGACCACGCCGCCGCTTGCTCGATGCCAAGCACGTTGTCCTGATCGCCCCAAACCAGCTCGACCGGATCGGTGATCCACTCCAGCAGCGGCAGCGCGGTGTCGGCCCGCACCAGATCCCAGTGCGGCACGAATGCCCGGCAACGCGCATAACCGGCGCCCATGCGCTGGTACTGCGAGGGCGTCCAGGTCTGGTTGGAAAACTTGCGCGCGAACAGCGTGGGTTTATTCGACAGCAACCAGTGAATGGTCTTGCGGATCGGCAGCGGCGACATCAATGCCGGCAAGCGACGCTGCCACAAAAACGCCCCGACCGGCGCCAGCAAAACACTGCGGGAAAAGTGCCCGGGCCGACGTTGCAACGCATGCAGCACCAGCAAGGCATTGACCCCGACCGCCATGATCGCACTGCCCTTTTGCGTCATCGCCAGCAAGGTCTCGGCGTAGGCCGCGAGATCCTCGCAGGGTGGCTGCGGATTGGCGCCGAAGCCCGGCAACTCCAGCGGCACCACGTCGTAGCGCTGAAAGTGCGGCAACGCATCGTCCCACCAATCGGCGGCGCTGCCGTTGCCGGCCAGCAGGTACATCAACGGCTTGCTCATGGACGATCCTCAGGTCAGATCGCGCAGAGCGGCGTCGAGGGTTGGATAGCGGAATGTGTAGCCGGCCTCGGTCAAACGCTGCGGCACCACGCGCTGACCGTCGAAGAACAACTGCGCCATCTCCCCTGCCATAGCACGCACTGGCGCAGCGGGAATGTGGAACCACACCGGGCGCTTGAGGACCTTGCCGACGTTCTCGGCGAACGCTGCCTGACTGATCGTTTCCGGGGCGACCATGTTGTAGGTGCCGCGCAGGTTTTCATCGTGAAAGGATCGAGCGATCACCTGAAGCACATCGTCGCGATGCACCCAGCTCATGATCTGCCGACCGTCACCCATGCGCCCGCCGAAGCCCAGACGGAACGGCATCAGCAACGGTGTCAACGCACCGCCCGGGCCGAACACCACGCCGAGGCGCAGCACCACCTGACGCACGCCAAACTCGGTGGCCGGTTGCGCGGCGGCTTCCCAACGCGCACAGAGTTCAGCCATGAAACCGTCGCCCTTGCCGGCGTGTTCGTCGAGGCTTTCGCTGGCATCGCGCACGCCGTAGTAGCCGATGGCCGAGGCTTGAATCCATAGCGCTGGTTTGTGCTTGGTGTTCTTCAGCCAGGTCATCAGTGCTTCGGTTGTGCCGACTCGGCTGGCGAGCAGTTGAGCCTGACGTTTCGGAGTCCAACGTGGGCCGGCAACCGGCGCGCCTGCGAGGTTGATCACCACATCGAAGGTTTCATCGTGGCTGAGTTCGCTCAGGGACTGCACGCTGCGAACGCGACCGCCGAACAGATTGGCTGCTTTTAACGGATCACGTGCCAGCACACTCACGGTGTGGCCGGCGTCGAGTAATTGGTTGATCACGGCCTCACCAATAAACCCGGTACCGCCGGTGATCAGCACACGCTTGTGGGCGCTGCCGGCAAACGGGTTGGACGTGCTCTGAGTCTTTACTCGAGGGGATTTTCGACGGTCATGGCGATACAGACATACCAGCGGCGGCAACAGCAGCAACAGCGCAAAACCGTCGAGCCACAGGTGCGACCAGACCTGTTGTTGCGCAGACAGCCACATATCCTGCGGCGCCCATAACAGGATGCCGGCGATCAACCAGCCCCACACCATCGGCGCTTTCGAGCGATTGCCGATGTGCACCAGCGCGAGCATGTACAGCGAATAACTTTGCAGCGTCGCGCCGAAGAGTGCGAGCCACCAGACCTGTTGTTCGTGGCCGGCGGCGGGTACTGCGTCGGCGCCCCAGAATGCCAGTTCGAGAACTTGCAGATAGCCGTCGAGTAAACCGGAATGCCCGGCCCAGGTCAGGGTGAGACCGGCGAGTATGTGCACGATCGCGGCGGCGTACAGCCAGAGCACTAGCGCGGGGCGAAGCGAGGTCGAGGGGGCTGGCATTCCGTGTCCTGAGCGCATTCCTTGGGGGTGGGGAGTTTAAAGGAAAAGCTTGGGGTTTCGGGGGTTGTCAGTAGCAGTGGCTGGGTTTGATTGGCGTGGTGGAGTTTTTCTTCAAGTGTTCCAAACCGAAACTCGCGCCTTCGCTACCCTTCGCGAGAGCCAGTTGATAACAGGCCATGGCTCGGGATGGATCTTTGGTACCCCATTCGCCGCTCGCGAAGGTAGATCCCAACTTGCTGATCGCGTTGGCATCGCCCATTTTCACGGCGCCCATCAGTGCCTGCTCTGCAAGCGCAGGATTTTTGCAGGGACCATCAAATGTTAGCTCGTTGCCGTCGCAGTAAAACTCGGAAAGCCCCATCGCACCGTTCGGCAAAGTGGTGGCCGCTGCTTTGAATAGTGACTCCAAAGTATCCGTCGGCACCTGCGGCGCCATGCCCGAGAGACTCAGAATGGCTGCTTTATAACTGGCGAGTGGGTCTCCGGAGTGCGCTGCACATAATAAGTTTTCTAGCGTGGCCTCAAACAACTCAACGGTGCGAGGCTGGTCTTCCGGCGCACCCAATGCTTCGAACGCCTCGGCACGCTGGAAACAGAAACTTTCTTTCTTGCTCATCGTCGGCGTGCTCGCCGCTACCAGGTCTTTTTCCCGAATCGACCAGTCTTCAACACCCTCGAGCACCCAACACGCCTGCCGGGAAAAGTTGAAGGCTTTGACGTTGCTCCAACCGGCGCGTCGATCCACAACAGTGGAATGGCTGTCGTCGTATTCCCAAATCACAACACCCGGGGTTTTGCGAGATTCGATAGGCGCCATCAACGGATAGGCCAACCCAGCCCCCTTCTCGCCCGTGGTCACCGGTTCGAAACGACCCGATTCGGCCTTTGGCTTTAATACCAGCGATTTGACGGTAAACGCAGTGAGCCGGCGCTGTGCTTCGATATCGGCAGAAAACACTGCCAGGAACGGTAAGAAATCCTCGGATGGACAAGCGTCGCTGGCATTGCCTTTATCGGATAGATGCGCGGACTGTTCCGGCGCAATCTTGTCCAGATACGCCGAACGCTCGCGACTCATTCTGGCGATACACGAGTTGACGGCGAACACATGCGCTGGCATCCCCGTCTCGATTTCGAATGCCTCCAACGGACAATTCGTATCGCGCAATTTCAGCCACGCACGCTGCGACTCCTTGACCTTCGCCGCGTACTCCGCGCCCAACACCGGATCTGTTCGATAGTCAGATTCAAGCCGCGTCATCAGCTGCTTGTAGCTGACGTTCAACTGCGCATCGGCAACCTGCTTCGCCGCCTCCGAGCAAGGCACCATTTCCAGACTTGAGGTGACCTGGCTGCAGTCATCCTGCGCATAGACCGCTGAAACTGGCAGCAGCATGGCCAGCAGGGTAAAAACAAAACGGTTCACTGTGTTCATCCTTGAGTCATTCAGGTTTTGCGTTTGGTGAATCCGGTGATGCATTGCTTGGGGATGTTCATTTCCCAGTAGGTGCTGAGCAACGCTTTACGCTTTTTGTCGACGCGCAGGTTAACGAAGCCATCGCCGCAGTCCGGCTGCAACTCTTCGAAGGTGCCGGTTTTGACTTGGTAAATGAACACCCGGTAGTAGTGGTAAGTGCCCATGCCGTCATCGAGCTGCCAGATTGCGAAATCCTGGGCGCCGTCGAAATTGAAATCGTCGAACTGCATGTGGAGTTCGTTTTCGGCTTCAAAATCGATTGTTCGCGACTCGCTGTGCGTTTCACTTTTAACCGCGATGTTCAGCTTGGAGCCTTCAAGAACCAGCGTCGCGTCGACGCCTTTGGTTGGACTGAACGTGGTGGTTTGGGCTAACGCAGGGATCGTCCACATCAGGCCGAGCAGTGATACCGCTAGAGTTTTGAATTGCATGTACTGCCCTACTCCCACTTGCATCCGGACTCGAGAGAGGAGTCGATGCTGGTGCTGATTCCGAAGCTATAAGCCTTACCGTTGGACTGCTTTGTGTAAGACATCGAGACGATCTGCGAGCCTTGCGTCATCAACTCATAAGTCCCCGTGACCTTACCGTTGACGATTTCGGACCAGGTTCTGGTGTGCTGCCAAGGCGCGTCTGGATCGTTGATTTCATTCTGAGAATCCGTCAACACAATGGAAATGGGCTCACTGGATTTGGCGTACTTCACGAAACCACCGGACCATTTGCTGGCTTCGTCGTAGTAGGTACGGAGTTCGAACTTTACCGGGCTCGATTGGGATAATTCGAAGCAAAGTGATTCGGTGGTGACTGCGCTTTGAGCGCCTAAAGGAAATAGCGCAAAAAAGAGAAAGAAAAATTTGTTCATGCTCATCCAAGTCGACGCTTTCGCGCGAATGCTCTGGCTTGTCCTTTTCAACGTCTGCTCTTGTCCGGTGCCAAAGCCAATTGGCGAGCACGCTCTATCGTCGCGCGAATCAGGCAGGCATCGGACCACTCACCGAAAACTGATTTATGCAATTTCGGGTCGGCCTGGCACTCCGCATCTCGAAATTTCATCCAGGCTCTTTGAGTTTCCCTCAGTGCTTTCTGACCGCTTTCGTCCAGCCGACTCATACGATCTCGAAATACAGAATTCAACAATGCATCCGCGTCAGGAACCATCAGATCAAGAACACCATTTCCCGAGGGAAACCACTCAACGTCCGCCAATGCCTGTTCGCTCTCATTGTTCCAATTGTAGAGGCCGTTTTCTTCGATCTTCAGTGTGGCGGATCGCTGATGGTGATTCGTCGGATCGCTTTCGCTGACCTCCGAGCGATAAACAATTTCCAAATAGATAGGGTCGGTTGTGCGCTGAGGATCATTCAATAGCGTTTGCCGAACAATGGCTCGTTGCTTATTGCTCTCAGTGATCTCTATCGAAAAGCACGGATCCGGCCCAGGACGTTCTGCGGACGCCTTCCTCTCCAGGCATTGATTACGAACCGCCATGGAAGGGGTATCCGAACCGCCACCCACATCGACGACTCTGACAAGCAACCGGACTTCCGGGTCCTTGGAAAAGTCGGCCTGAAGGATGGTGGCAATCATCGTGCCCTCAGCCATGACCACAGGCGACAGTATTGAAAGTAAAAAAATGAGGCTGAATCTGAAAATCTGCATTCCTTGGCGTCCGTAAAAAAACTCAGTGATCCGTTCAATTCTGAACGGGCCTGCGACAGAAGATAGAGTCAGAACCGACAAACGGGCCAGATCTATTTAAGTTCTCAACTAAATTCAAAGCGGTCGAGCGTAACAAATAAATCCGTCCCGTTTTCCTCAAAGATTTTCTCTCATGTCCATGCACTCCCTCGCATCCGCGAGGACTTTGCGCTCACCATTATTGAGGACGCACACAGGTTTTTTGAAGGTGCCTTTCATCTTTTGACAGACAGTGCTACCCGCTTCCTTATAAACACATTGCTCGCCAGAAATGATCAACTCTTTACCTGGAGTCAAAGTCACAACTTTAGTACTTTCAATACGGTAAATGTTCTCGTAAATTGAATCACCGGACTGTTGAATATCTTTATAGGTACCATCCTCCAACTCCGAAGCACTAGCAGGGATGTCTCCGATATATGCGGCCTTTCCACCTTTAGCTACAGCAGAAAAAATCATCACCTGAGCGTTTAGACCCATATCATCACTGGTTGGATAAGAAAATATAATTGCTTTATTTTCGGCCCCTGCCACTTCTCTAGTAACATAGTCTGACCGACATCCGCGATCAGCATTATCAAGAGAGAAGGCTCCCCCTTCAAAAGAAAGAGTCAAGCTAGCTTGATCGGCATTCCGATCAGCTTCTTTACATATCAGGCTATGCTCAGTTGAAGCCGAATAAGCAGCGCCACTATAAATGGATAACAAAAACACCATTAGGCGAATCATTCAAATGACCTCAGAAAAATCTTAGAAGCTTATTTATCATTACTTCACGAGCCGAGAAGTTCACTGAAAAAATGGGACAGACCACGTTTTTCTGATAATTACTAAAACGTGATCTGTTCCCACCCCTACTATTGGTCATATCAACTACAGTTTTCTCGAGATTTAGCCGACTGTGGAATACGTCCACCCTTTCCGTTTTTTGTCATTTTAGCGATATATTCTTTATAAAGCGGACACGCGTCGGACTTCATACCTATATCCCAATACGCATCTGCCAAATTCAATATTGCAACGACTCTCTCCGGGAATTTTTTATGAATCTCCTTCAAAAGCAAAGCAGCTAAAACGCTATTTTTGTTACGATACAAATAATAGGCATAATCATTTAGCGGCCCGACATTATCATCGGACACTATCAAAGTCAGCTCATACACCAGCTCCTGGGGAATGCTCCTTCTTACTTTATTACCGCCATCATCGACCCCATAAAACAACTCTCCTTTTTCGCCCTGAGGAAGCTTACCAAGAATATATTTGAAGTCTTTCCTGATTTCTGCAAGCTGATCCTCATTACTCAAATAGCTAAAATTGGGCCCATTTTCGGAAAACTGAGAAAACAGGGTGCAACACGCCACACGCTGAACATTAAACTTCTGCGGAAATAGTGCTTCAACTGGTACCCTCTCACCACCCAAGGTATATTTTTCATCTTTACTAGGTTCCGCCCAAGTAGATTTTTTATAGAGAACCCAGTCTTTCTTCCCAGAAATCCATTTAAAACTGTACTGCGTAAGATCAGTATTACGAGTATAGAAATCCAGCAGCAACGAGAATTCGCCTGGTAGATAACCTACAGACAACCCACCGTGTCCTAGCTCAAAATTTCCCGAAACTGACTTGTTGCCCCCACCAATATCGATAGTGATTCGCGAAATTGTGCCGTCATCCTCGAGTGGTCTAACACTATACGGATCGCAGACTCCATCTCCATTCAGGTCAGCCTCGCAGCTAGAGCTCGCACTTATCACTGTTGCCATGAGCGCGAAAACGAAAAAAGCTAACAGCCTTATCATAATGCCCCTCAAGTGCAATGATGCGTGCTTCGGCGTGTTGTTTAGCTATAGAGTAGAAAAAAGGGACAGACATATGCTTCCTGATTATTACTAAAGCGTGGTTTGCCCCCATTTTCATCCAATAGCTATGCTCTATTTATTCGGATCCAAGCGTTCTCCAACTCGTGCAGGAATTTTTCCTGACAAGCCTTTTTTCGCCATCACTGAACGATATTCAACATAATAATTCTTTGCTTCATTATGTTTACCGAGCGCCCAAAGCGAGTCTGCCATATTAAGTTTCAACGGCACTCTATCCGGCGCAAGAGGCAGCAACCGCTCATAAACTTGCGTAGCTAACAGATTTTCACCACCCTCCGCAAAATAAAAACCGATATCATTGTACGCTGCCACATTTGACTTAGGTGGATTGCAAGCCATATATGAGGGGATGCCCATAAACATCAAATCTTTTATAGAGTTCGCTCGTAACTCGACTGAAGAAATTCTGGAAACTTGGTCTATCATGCTTTTCGGAGGAAAACTGCTTTTGACAAAATCATATACTTCCCCAGTAGAGTCTTTCCACACTGCACCAACCCAAGAGCCATCACACTGGAGTGCAGAACCAATATTTTCAACACAACCTGTCTCTAAGGAAACCGCATCACAATAGGCTTGCTCGGATTGTTCACTGTACCCGTGACCATCGCTCACCTCTCCAGAAACAACGCGCAGCAAAAGCATCTTCCTCTTATCAGGAGACACATTCTCCAAGCTTATTAATGTAGAAATTCCTGACGGGGTCGACTTGGTTGGAAGGCTATAAATAGAAAAATTATCATTTACCCCTTTATATTCGACACTATTCCACCCACTACGAAGTTTGTCCCAACCGCTAAAACGCACAGAAGTACCGTCCACGCCATTTACAACGACTGGCTCACCTTCAGCACGACACGGGGAGGTTGCCAAAACACCCACCACAAAAAATGCATGAAACTTATTAACCATTCAAGGCCACCTTGAGATTATTATGTCGAATCGGTCCATCTGTCATATTGCCGCGATTAGTTCCAGTCCCGTAATACACAAGAATTTCTCGTTCATACGCTGAGTGATTAATACCCCACGTGGTAACATCTCTACTTACAGTAGCATGCGCCAGAAAAAACTTATCCAGAGCTCTTTTCACACTATCAGGTACATGTGAGGGTCGATTCACACTCTCGTCTAAAACGGTGGCCATCCCAAACTCTGATTTGAAAAGCTCGGCAATTTTGAAACTGTACGAGGTCGGCGACTCCACTAAAACGCCCCTCAATCGCGTAATGAAATCTGAGATCTGAAGCTCGACATATGATGGGGATCCCATAGCACAAGACAAAACCGAAACTGGTTTACATTCAATTAAGTGCCCCTGCGTGCTCTGCGAACACCCTAACCTCAGTGCATTTTTTAACTCGACCTTCTCAAGCTTATGACCATCTAAAAAATCTGGGTGCTGATAATACATTTGTGGTTTAGTCGAGCTTAAATCAAGATACCACCCTTGCCCCTCAAACAATTCTAAATATTCATCAAGATATCTATCTTTGAATCTTTTTACTTGATCAGCAAGCTCACCTGCACCCGTTTCCTTCTTAATGGTTTTCTGCATCGCACCCGCTGTTACAATCTCACCATCATAAGCTTGTACAGCATTGATTTTACCTTCGTTCTCACACATAGCGGAAATTATTCTTCTTTCGCTAGCGGTTACCTTCCCGGCAGCTTGCATAATGTTCCAATGGGGTGAGTCACCCAACTTACTCTCCCCTTTTACTTGCGGGCCAAAATTTAAACTACCATACTTAACAACATACACATCAACCTTACAATTACACGACTTTTTCTGATCAAAGTTCCCAACCATACCTATTGGATGTATATGCCATATCTTCCCATCCGGACTTAAACTTTCCTTTGGTGCAACCTCTGGCCACCAAGACAAACTCTTAATCCTCTGTTTTTGCGCAACCCAGTCTAAATTCGGACGATCCGCTGAATGCCCCATTAGTTCATCCAGGGCATCCCATTTCGCCGCATCATAGAACCATTCACTTTCATATTTAGTAATAAGCTGAGATATAGATTGCGCGAACCAAGGTTTAGCAAGTGCTGCTTGAATTTCAGTAGATGTCAGTTTGTCGTTCTTATCAGAATCAATAATATCGTACAACCCTTCCTTTACCGGGCCTTTAGTAGATTTACTAGCTAGAGGAACGAAGGTAGCTTTTTCTTCCTCGGTAAGCATATCGCGATCATGAAGAAACGAAGAAAAGTGATCGGCATTACTGCCGGTCTCTTCAATAAATTTAAACCCGACCCATTCCCACGGTTTATGGCGAGTGGTCATCAAATCCTTATCGCACACCCAGCCGCTGACAGGATTTCCCTGGCCGTCCCCCAGTATCCCTTCGAGGTGCCACCATCTAGTCGTACTTGTAGTTGCGGGAGCGTTGCCTGTGCTGGGGGTAGTGGTAGATTGTTTGATTTTTTTTGAATCCGGCAGGGCCTCTAAAACACTTGAGGGAACAACCAGATCATATCCAATCACCACACCGGCGTCGTTGGCTTGTGGTGGATTGGTCGCACTTATATCTGGGCGATGAGTAATTAGCTTCGTATCTTTGTGAATCTTTAACAGATTTTTTTGATCGTCTGGTAAGGCAGCAGCTGCACCTTGGCTAAGAGAAACAAATTTCTCAATGTCATCGCACGTGAATACTTCCACATGAACTAGGTTGCGAGGTGCTCCTTCATCATGTTCTTGATAATGACCTGCAAAACCAACCAATGCGCCGGCCTTAATGGTCACAGGTTCATCGAGCAAAACGACCTTCCCCATATCCTTGGGCTCAGTCTTAGTTTCAAGAGAGGGAAACCATACATAACCTCCAATATTGCCAGCCTCATCAGCAGCAAGTGCAGGAATTGGATTACCACTCACAACTTTTACTAGTTTTCGATAGTTACCAACTGCGCCTTCCTGGCTAATTTCAATTTGAGTGCCAGCAGGCAGAATCGACATAACCTCGCCGGTGGTCGACCCCGTTCTACGAACTCTCAACCCCTTGGCCTGATTAGCAGGTATATTTTTTGCTAGCTCGCCAATCAGGTACTGATCTGGGCCTTTACTGTTCATTTGGGTTTTGAACACCCAGCCGCCTACAGCTACGGATTGGTCAGCTTCCGGCGACACACTTACAACTTTTAGCCATTTTCCATCTGTACTCGCGCCTCCCGTGGTGACGGTTGTGCCACGCGGCAATGTAGTCAGAATATTGGTGTAATCCGTGGTTCCTGGAAGCCCTGCGCGCACATTCAGGCCCTCGACGGGATCCTTCACATCCGCTTTTACTTGGTAGCCTCCATTAACCCAATAGGACGGCCGCTCCAATATAGGCGTTTTCGTCCTGTAGCCATCCATGTCCAACAGATGCATATACAGGCTATAAAACGTCAATATCGGTCCCGCAGCTGGAGCAGGTGGCGGAGGTCCACCTGCTCCGGCAGGTGGTGCTGGAGGGGACGGCACCTCCAAGACGTGCTTAATCAGCACAAAGCCTGTCGAAGCAAAGGCGGTACGGTCGGTATATACCGTGGCTGGATAAGTGTCATCGATCCGATAGGCAACTACTTGACCATCAGCGATGCAACGAACCTCGCTCTGTGCCGAGACTAATCCAGAAGCCTCATCAAAATGCACGCCGCCATGCCACAAGCCATTGCTGCCAAGTGGGTAATAACCATCCTGCGCCTTCGCTAATGCCGCGTAATACTGCTGTGGATCTGTGCCACCTGCACCACCTATCTTTATTGGGTAAGACCACTTTTTAACTTTCACTGGCTCTGTCATTTGTACTTTTACCTAATCCTTTTTGATCCGTTGGCGGTCAACCAGAGAACCTGATCATTCGCATTGGTCGAAGGTCAGCTTTCTGAGGCACCGCATTCCCCAACGCCTGATCCATCAAACTCCCCGCCTTATCCTTATCCGCCGCCCCCGGCAGCACCGGCGGTTTAATCCCGATCCCGGTGCCGGAGCCAGCCGAGCCCCCGGCATTGATCTTGATCACCGGCCCAACCACCGTCACACCACCGCCATCCAGCTTGATAAAGCTCCCACCCCCAAGAATGGTCAGCTCTGTCCCCGCCTCAATAACAATCTTGTCCCCAGCCTTGAGGTGTATCTCTTTCCCCACGCTGGTCAGTTGCGCAGTCCCCAGCTTCACATGCTGGTTTTGCCCAATCGTCAGGTGATCATCCAGCTTCGCTTCGATCTTGCGGTCGCTGATGGTGGTGCGGTGTTCCTCGGCTTTCAGCTCGGTGTAGGTGTTCTTCACCACCGTGTCATGACGTTCATTCCCGACCCGAATCTTCTGGTCGTGTTCGACGTTCTCGTCCCAGTCCCGCTGGGCGTGGATGAAGATTTGTTCGGCGCCTTTCTTGTCTTCAATGCGCAGTTCGTTATACCCACCACCACCCGGCGAGCTAAGCGTTTTGAACACGCTGCGGGTTTTGTTCGCCGGCAGTGCATACGGCACCGGGTTTTCCTTGTGGTACAGGCAGCCGGTGACGAGGGGTTGGTCGGGGTCGCCTTCGAGGAAGGTTACGAGGACTTCCATGCCGATGCGCGGGATGCTGATCGCGCCGTAGCGGTCACCGGCCCAGGAGCTGGAAACGCGCATCCAGCAGCTGGTTTTGTCGTCGGCCTGGCCTTCGCGGTCCCAGTGGAATTGCACTTTGATGCGGCCGTATTGGTCGCAGTGGATTTCTTCGCCTTTGGGGCCGGTGACGTGGGCGGTCTGGCTGCCGAGGACGCGGGGTTTCGGGTGTTCCAGCGCGGGGCGGTAGAACACGTCCCATGGGGTGGCGAGGAAGGTGTTGCGGTAGCCCTGGTGAAAGTCGTCCTTGTTGTCGGTGGTGTCGCTGGTCACGCCTTCTTCGAGGACTTGCGGCTGTTTGCCTTCGTGGACGATTTCGGTGAGCAGCCACAGGTCGTTCCACTCGCTGCGCGGGTGGTCGGACATTTCCATGAAGTGGCCACTGACCAGTTTGGTCTGGTCGCCACGACCCTCGGCCTGACGATAGTCGGCGCGGTGGCGTTCGAGGGCGCGTTGGCTGAGGAACTTACCGCGCGCACGCTCGATGAAGCGGCCGGGGTAGTCGTAGTCTTCGAGATCCGGTTCGGTGCTCTCGCCTTCAGGCTTATAAGCAGCTTCCATTTGCAGGCGCGGTTTTTCGAAGTCGTAATCGCGTCGCGTGACGCGGCTGGTGCGGGTTTCCAGGCGCAGTTTGAAGCCTTTGATCACCGGTTCGTCGGCGACCATCCCGCTGCCTTGTACGTAGGCGGTGGGCTGGCCGAGTTTCTGGAACACGGTCTGGTCGTCGCCGAATACCAGCAGGTGAGCTTTGTCGCTGTGCTGGAAGTGGTAGTGAATGCCCTCCTCTTCGCACAGGCGCTGGACGAAGTGCAGGTCGGTTTCGTCGTACTGCACGCAATAGTCGCGATCCGGGCACGGCTGGCTCAGCTGGAAGCTGTAGGCGTTGCCTTTGATGCCGTGTTCTTCAAGGATCAGCGCGATGATTTTCGGCGCCGACATCTGCTGGTAGATGCGCTGGTTGGTGCGGTGATGCAGGTATTGCAGCTGCGGCACCATCGACACTTTGTAGCGGGTCAGGCGCTTGCCGGCATCGCCTTGGGCGACGCGGTAGATCTGGCCGTGGATGCCACTGCCCTGCGGATCGAACGCCAGGAATGCCTGCTTGTGCAGAAGCTTTTCCAGGTCCAGATCCGGGTTCTCGCTGACCAGTTCGAGGTCGAAGCGATAAGGCTGGCTGATGCCTTCGGTGCCGGTGAACGACAGCACTTGCAGGTCGCCGACATAGTCTTCAACCGTCAGGCTGAAGTGGGTCTCGTTAGCTGAGTTGAACATAAAGTGCTCCCTGTTCGAATGTCATCCGTTACGCCCGAAACCGCAGACGTTGCAGCCAGGATGAAGTGGCGCCCAAAGCGTCACGCAATTGTTGGGCAGTGATGGTGCGCTCTGCCGGGTCGAAGCTCAGCGCGGTTCGCAGCGCCGGCCAGCCGTGTTTCGGTAAGTTCTGCGGGGCTTGCAGCTCACGCTCCAGATGCTCGTCGCGGGCCTGGGTCGAGGGCAAGCGGCGGAACGGGTGTTTGCCGCTCGCCAGTTCATAGATCACACAGGCCACGCCGTACACGTCCGCGCTGGCCGACAACGCTTGGCCCTCAAGCAGTTCGGGGGCGGCGTAGCCCGGGGTCCAGGCGTTGAAGCGCTCGCGGCTCAGGTGCGGCAGGCCGGGCAAGGTGCCCTCTTCTGCCTGGCCCAAACCGAAGTCGAAGAGGCGCAAACCGTCTTCGCTGAGCATGACGTTGCTCGGTTTCATGTCACCGTGCAGCACGCCGCGACGGTGGGCGTAGGCCAACGTGTCGAGCAGCGGCAGGACGATGTCGCGCAGTTCTTTCCACGGCAGTCCGAGGGGCCGCTCGCAGAGCAATTTGTCCAGGGTCAGGCCACGCATGTATTCCATGGTGATGAAGGCCCGCTGGCAGTCGGTGTCGACTTCAAAGGTGTGCGCACGCACGACGTTGTCGTGGCGCAGGCGTCGGGTCAGCGCGAACTCGCTGTAGAGCAAGGCACTGGCGTCCGGCGATTCGGCAAATTCTTCGCTGAGGATTTTCAGCGCGATGTAAGGGTCGGGATCACCGAACTGTTCATGCAGCAGATCCCTTGCCCGGTAGACGGCGCCCATACCGCCCGCCCCGAGCAGACGCTCGAGGCGATAACGGCCCGCCAATACGTCAGGCAGTGCACCAATGCTGGCCTTGGTAGGCGCCAGCAAAGGCTCTGCATTATTGGGCTTGGCGAAGGCGAAGTAGGTCAGGTTGTTGGCCTGTTCTTCACTCATCAGCAAGTCATCGATGGGCGATTCGATTTCACTCATTGGCGGATTACCACGGCAGTCAGGTTGTCGCGAGCGGAGCCCCGCAGGGCGCCGTCGAACAAACGTTCCAGCGCCACATGCGGCGCGCTGAGGCTGAGGGCGGTGCCGAGGGCATCGCTGCTCAGGCCCTGATACAAACCATCGCTGCAGAGCAAAAACGCATCGCCCGGATAGACCTCAAGTTCCAGTACATCCAGGGTCAGTGTGTCGGCCGCGCCGACGGCTCGGGTCAATGCCTGAGCCGCCGGGTGCGCCGCCGCCTGTTCGACGCTCATTTGCTGCTCGTCGATCAGTTGCTGCTGCAGCGAATGGTCTTTGGACAGCTGATACAGACGCTGCCCGCGCCACATGTAACAACGGCTGTCGCCGGCCCAGATACAGGCCGCGCGATTGCCTTCCACCAGCAGCGCCACAACGGTGCTGCCCATGATGCTGTCGTGACGGCCGGCAGTGACGGTCAACTCCTGCCCCAAACGCCTGTTCAACCAATGCAGGCATTGGCGGATGGCTTTGAGGCGTTCGTCGAAGTCGTCGTGTTGCGGCAGTTCAGCCAGGCTGGCGACGATCAACTGGCTGGCGATGTCGCCACCCTGATGACCGCCCATGCCGTCCGCGACCACCCACAGCCCCTGCTGCGGAAGGTCGAGGAAGGCATCTTCGTTGCGCGCCCGCACCTTGCCCGGGTCGGTACGCGCCGCGCTGCGCCAGGGACTGGCCACCAGCATCAGAGCTGCACCGGCATACGGAAGGTGCGCAATACGCCGAGGTCGAACGGGTTCGGCGAGCGTTGGCTGGTCAGCAGGTAGTTGGCGCGCAGGCCACCTACGTCAGCTTTCAGCACCAGCACGTCGCGACCGCTCAGGTACTCGGTCTGCATCAGGTCGAACAGACGGAACAGCGACCATGGGCCGGAGTTCTTCTCGATGCCGATCGGACGCCCGGCCATTTTGTCCATCACCAGGCTGGTGCGGCCGTCTTCAGCATCGGTCGGCCATTTGAACGACATTGGCAGGATCGGGCCGTGACGGTATTCCATGGTCTTGTCGCCGAACTTGAACTCGGAACGGCTGACCGCCGGATCGAGGGTGTACGGCTCCAGTTTGAACTGCACGGTCGGTTCGGCCGGGTTGATCGAGAAGAAGCTCTGACGAATCGTCAGCGCAGCCGCCATCTGATCGAGGTAGACCTTGGACACCGGCAGGCTGTGGCCGTCGACGCTGCGCATCCGGTAGTTGCCCGGATCACCGCTGACGAACGGACGCATGTAGCTGTCGAAGAAGCGGTCGACGGTGCCTTGCGCGCGGAAGAACTCGCGGAAGTCGCTGATCGCCACGTCGCTGGTGCTGCTGGCGCTGAACGGATAACGCTTGCTGATGGTTTTGCCATACACGCTGTACAGCTCGTTCTGATAACGGCCGTTCAGGTATTGGTAGGCATCGTTGAGCACCAGGCGCCACGAGTCTTCGGCCAGCACGTTGAACCACACGCTCAGCGGACGCGGCAAGCGACCCGAAGCGGTGCGCAGGTTGGTCAGCGCATCACGCTGGCCGCTCATGCGGGTTTTGGCCATTTCGAACGCGGCTTGTTCCGGCGTACTGGAACGGGCCAGGCCGGACAATTGCAGTTGCAGGTCGTTGAGCGCGCTGAGGGCTGGTGTCAGGTCAGCGGCCGGGCCGTTGTTGTCATCGAGCAAACGATGCAGCGGTTCAAAACGACGTTGCAGGGATTTCTTGGCGGTGTCCGGCAGGTTTTTCGCGACGCTCAAGGCCGAAGCCTTGTCCGCTGCGGCGGCTGCCAGTTTGCCGACTTTACCCAGTTTGCCTTTCTGCCCGGCCAGCGCATCGGCGGCTTCGCCCGCTTCTTCGACCGGGTCTGCGGCGGCCTCGAAGCGCGTGTTTTCGCGCACTTCCGTCAGCAACGCGAGCACCGGCGAGTTGGCCGAAGTCAGGCCCGCCAGTTGCTCGGCGCCTTCACCGGCGTCGCTGATCGGTGGCAAGGCCACTTGGCCAACGGCCTCGCTCCAGTAGTTGGCATAGTCGCGGAAATACAATTGCTCCAGTTCGACCATCAGGCGACGCAAGTCCATGTCGCTGATGCCCGCGCCTTCACCCAGTACCCAGTTGTCACGCAGGATGTCGGTGACCAGCGCCGAACCCTGTACCGAGAAATACTGCTGATAACCGGTTTGCGTGTAGAAACCCGGGATCACGTACTCGGTGCCGATAAACAGCGAACCCTGCGGGCCGAGGTGTTGGCTGAAACGGTATTCCGGCAGGTCGCGCGCCTGCTCACGAAGCATGCGATAGACCACGGTAGCCAGCGACTCGCTGCGCAGAACCTGACGCGCCTGCGTTACCAGTTGATCGTTCAGCGGGTAGATGAAAGGTTGCTTCAGCAGGCGTTCGAGATGGACGTTCAGGCCGTTCTGTACCGCCGTGTTGCCGGTGTAGCGTTGCGACCAGTCACTTGCGATCCAGTCCTTGAGCCATGCGGCATCGCGGCGATCCTTCATGTTCAGCATCAGGTACGCGCGCAGGCTGTTGAGCAGCTTTTCGCGGTCCTTCATGTTGGTGCGGATCTGCCCTTCGAGCATCGTGGCAACCCGTGGCAGCAGTTGCGCTTCGAGCTCACGCTCGTACGCCGCTTTGACCGACGGATTGATGTCTTCGCCCTGGTACAGACCACCGCGCTCGTGGTACGACACGTCGCCCTTCTTCGGGAACACCTGAGTGGCGGCGTAGCTGGTGTCGAGGGTTTTCAGCACGCCCATCGCGTCATCACGCGGGGTCAGCGCCGAGCGCTGCTGAGTCCAGTTTTGCGCCAGTGTGCGCAGGTTTTCCAGACGCTCGTAGTTGGCCGAGAATCCGCCCGCCCAGAGCATGCCGAACAGCGCCAGCGCCGCCAGTGCGCCGACATACAACGCACGTTGGCCCCAGTGGATGCGGCTGCGCTCACGTTTATCCAGACCGGCCAGATCGGCCTCGGGGAAAATCACCTGGCTAAGCAGGTGGTGGATGAAGCGCGAACGACCGCTGCGCAGGGTCGGCAGCACACCGGCATTCATGCCGAGGCTGGCGCCGATGCCGGCGGTGGTCGAATCCATTTCCTGGGTCAGGTGCGGTGCGCTGGTCAGGTAGAAACCACGCAGTTGCGTTGCACGCTGATAGCGGTTGCCGGTGAACGCCATGTCGACGAACAGGCACAGACGCTCGCCGATCTGCCCCAGTTGATGCGGGAAGTCGAGGATGCGACCACGGCGCTGGGTATCGCGCTCGGAGTGCATGCGCATGATCACCTGGCTGTTGAGGCGACGCAGCAGTTCTTCAAACTCGTTGCGCAGCACAGCCACGTCGGTGCCGATCTGTTCCTTGCGGAAACTGGTGCCCAGCACCTGATCGCTTTCTTCGCGGGTCAGTTGATCGAAGAACTCGTCGAAGCCGAGCAGCTTGTCAGCCTTGCTCAGCACCAGATACACCGGCACATCGACGTGCAGCTTCTGATGAATGTCCTGCAAGCGACCGCGCACCTGGCGCGCCAGGGTGTCGATGTCTTGCTCGCTGCCACCGGTGAGGGATTCCACCGGAATGGTCACCAGCACACCGTTCAACGGACGGCCGCGACGACGCTTGCGCAGCAGCTCGAGCAAGGTGCGCCAGGCACTGCCGTCGACTTCGGCGTCCGGCTGGGTGGTGTAGCGCCCGGCGGTGTCGATCAGCACACCGTGATCGGCGAAGTACCAGTCGCAATGACGGGTGCCGAGGGTGTCGCGGGTCAGCTTGCGGTCGATCTTGTTGATCGGGAATTCCAGACCGGAAAAGTCCAGCAGGCTGGTTTTGCCAGAGGCTTGCGGACCGATCAGCAAGTACCACGGCAAATCACTGCGCCAGCGCTCGCTGCGACCACGATACAGGCTCGACGTCTTCAGGGTTTTCAGCGCGTCTTTGAAGCGCGCCTTCAACTCTTTCTGCTCGTCGTCGATCTGCTCTTCACGGCGGATACGGTCCTGGCCGTCTTCGCTTTCTTCGACGGCTTTCTTGCGAATACCGGCGCGCCAGCTGACGAAGACCATGGTCAGGCCCCAGATCAGGAACAAGACGCTGATGGTCAGCAGACGCGAGGTCGCGCTTTCCCAGAACTTGTAATCATCAACCGCCAACAACGGGCCGACGAACCACACCAGCAGTGCCACGAACAGCACCAGCAGCAGGGTCCAGACCCAGGTCTGGCGCAGGAAGGCGCCGACTTTCTTGAAAAACTTTTTCATCACACGTCCCTGTTTACGGCTGCGACTGCGGTTGAACCGCGGCTGGATCAAGCGGCTGGTATGGTTGCAGAACGGTTTCGCGCTGCTCGCCCAAGACCCAGGCGAAGCCCGAATACATCACCACCAGACAGACGACAGTGAACAACACCACCATCCACGCCGGCACGATGCGCACCAGACTGCGGCGCTGATCGTTGAGGCCTTCCCAGTGCGGCGACAACTCACGCGGCACGTCGCCACGCAACTGACGGATCTGGCGATACAAGGCATCGCGGATGCCTTCAAGCTCGAGCATGCCACGCGCCTGTACGCGGTACTTGCCCTCGAAACCGAGGGACAGGCACAGGTACATCAGCTCGAGCATCGGCAAGTGCTTGACCGGGTTTTTCGACAGCCGATCGAGCAGCTGGAAGAACTTCTCGCCACCGAAGGTTTCGTTGTGGAAGCTGCTGAGCAGGCTCATCTGCGACCATTCGCTTTCGTTGCCCCACGGCGTGGTCACGACAGCTTCGTCGACCACGGTGCAGAGCACGTAACGCGCGGCCATCACCTGGCTGCTTTCGGCGCCGTTGTGCAAGGCGCGCACTTCAAACAGCTTGAGCCCGGCGGTCAGGCGCTCATTGAGCGCGTAGAGGTCTTCGCGGGTTTCGCTGTGCTTGAGACGCACCACTTCCGAGAGCAGTTCGGACGAGGCGGCCACCAGCGAATTGAGGCTGATATTGAACGCCTCCGCCGGACGCAGGCGCGCGGCGTAGATCATGCGTTCTTCCAGTTGCTCGAAACGCGGCGGCGCGGCGAAGTCAGTCAGCGGACTCGCCGCCGGGCCGTGGCCCTGGCGGTCGAGCAAGACCGTTTTGTCGTCCTGGCTGTAATCCGTTTCCTTGATCATGTCGGTCAGTTCCTGATGGCCCAGAATTTCAGTTCAAGCTCGGCAAATTCGCCGGACACGTGGAACGCGAAGCCGCCGGAGCGCTCGAGTTGTGCCAGGTCTTCGGAACTGAGTTCGAGGATGAAATAGGTTTTGTTGGAGTGGAACGCGATCTGCCGCGGGGCCACCGGCAACGGTTTGACCTTGATCCCCGGCAAGTGCAGGTTGACCAGCTGGCGGATGCGCTCCACCGGGCCGACCTTGAGGTGCGCCGGCAAGCGGTGGCGCAGTTCTTCGGAGTCGCAATTGGCACTGGCTGCCAGCACGAACGACGCCGAGCCGAGCAGTTTGTGGTCGTGCAACGGCGACACGATGATGCCGTACTGACGCGCTTGCAGGATCAGTTCGATGGCGTGCTGTTCGAGCACCATCGACAGCACCTGACGGATCGCTTCCATCAGTTTGCGAAAGCTCCCGCCCTGGTCGGCGTGGGAGTAGCGGCTGTCCAGGCGCGGGCGTTTGCTCTCGCCGGAGAAGGTCGCCAGATCGCCGAGCATGGTCAGCAGCGTGCGATACAACTCTTCCGGGTGCACCTGCTCCAGGCCCAGATAGTGACGCAGCAGCAGTTCGGTGCGGTTGATCAGTTGCAGCATCATGAAGTCACCGACCTCGGCGCCGCCGACCTTGCCGTTGGAGCGAATCCGCTCGGCAATGGTGTCGCCCCGGTGGTTGAGCATGCTGATGACTTCTTTCAGACACGACAGCAGATAGCTGGACGCGTGAGCCTGAATGTAAGTCGGCACGAAGTCCGGATCGAGACTGATCACGCCGTCGGGCGTGGTGTCGAGCACGTCGCAGATCTTCAGCTTCACGTAGGCCTGATCGCTCTGCTGCTCGCCGAGCAACAGTTTGAAGTCCGGGCGACCACAGCTGACCTGGCTGGCGGAATCGTCGCCGGCGTTGGAGTCGGCCACTTCGGCGTCATACGCGGTGTAACGCGCCAGTACGTCTGATTGTTCCGGACGGCGCGACTCGATGTGGTTACCCGTGACCAGCGGCAGCGCCAGATAGATCGGCGTGTTGCCGGTGTTCGGTGGCACGTCCAGCGCCAGCGGTTCGGTGTTGCCACCGAGCTCGAACAGGCTGCCGTCCGGCAGAATCCCCGAGGCTTCACTGATCACCAGTTTGCCCATGTTGAGGAACTGCAAGTCGATCTCCAGATTGAGGAAACCCCAGGTGTAGCCACCGAGCAACTGGGTGCGGGTTTTCATCTGGTGATCGTAATAGCGATCGTTGTGCTGGAAGTGCTGCGGACGCAGCAGCATGCCTTCCTGCCAAATGACTTTATGGGTATTCATGATCAGTCATCCGCCTTGGCGAGCACTTGATGGGTGTTGCGGATACCGCCCTGGTCGAGGGTCAGATCAGCCTCGGTGACTTCCAGCGGGGTGATCTGCACCGTGTAGCGCCACTGGCTTTCCGGCAGGTCGCGGTAGGCGGCGAGGACGCCGACGTAGAGGCTGCCCTCCTCCACGCTGAGCTTCATTTCCACGGTTTCACCCGGACGCAGTTCGAGTTCTTCGCTGGCCACCAGATCCGGGTTGAGGGATTCCTTGGCGCGCTCGTAAAGGCTGAAGAAATCAGCATTCTCGAATGTCACCGGGTGCTTGAGTTCGAACAGGCGCACCACAATCGGCGACGGGCGACCGTTGAGGTCCGGGTTGAGCTGATCGCTGCCAGTCAGTTTCAGGTTGATCTTGGTCACTTTCGAGTACGGCGACAGCGACGAGCAACCGGCGAGCAGCACCAGCACGGTGAGCGCAGTCAGCGTCTTGAAAAAAGCGGTCGAACGGCGAGACATGCGCATCATCCTTGGTGGTCGGTGTGGAGGGTGGAGATCAGGCGGATCTGTTCTTCGTAAGCCTGGGCGAAATCGCGGGCCAGCAGACGCTCGCTCCAGTCATCGTCCTGACGCAGCGCCTGGTGATAACGACCAAACGCTCTCCAGCGCCCGCCGGAAGTCGCGATCATCGGCTTGCTGTCGCGCTCGAAACGCAAGGTCAGTTGCTCGGGCGAGAAGTGCTCCAGCGTGCCGCGCACGGCGGCGCGGCTGGCGGTCAGCAAGGCCACCTGATGCGCCTGCAAATCGCGGAACGCGCGGGAGATGGCTTGTTCGGCAGGCAGGTGTCCGGGCTTGCTTGGCTGCAACAGAATCTCCAGCGCTTCGCTCGGATCGACGGCGAATTTCAGCGGGTTCTTGTTGGTGCCTTGCACGGTGGTCTGGGCCAGACGCAGTTCGTTTTTCAGCTCCGAGCGGGTACGCAGGCTCTGCTGCAAACCGCCGATGCTCTGACGCAGCAAACGCGCGGCGTTCAGCGCCAGGGCTTCGCGTTCGTCGTGGCCGAGACCTTTGACGTCAACGCCGAGTGCGGCGCCGAAGTGCTCCCAGAAACCTTCGCTCTGACGCTCGACGGCTTTCGGTGCCGGAGCGGGTTCAGGTTCTGCGGGCGCGGCGATCAGCTCCGGCACCATCAGGCTTTCCATGTCGATGCGCGCGTAGTCGGCACGCTGACGGGAGTCTTCAGGCTTGGTGTTCGGCGCCAGCAGTTCGTCGATTTCCGAGTACACGCGCTCTTGCTGTTCGAGGGCGTTGAGCGGGTCGAGATCGAGGAACGCGTCGTCCGGAATGATGCTGCCGGCCGCACGCGGACGGCCGACTTCGCCGTCGAAGGTCGCCGGGTCACGCACAAGGCGCGCGCGAATTTCGAAGTCGCCGAGCACATAGGTGCTGCCGTGCTCGATGCGCATCGGTTCGCCCTTGTGCAGGCGTGCGCCGCTCGTGCCGTCCTGAACACCGTTGCTGCTGGTGTCGGTCAGGAAAAACGTGCCTTCGCGGTAGCTGACAATCGCGTGGTGATTGGACAGATGACGCTTGCGGTCAGGGATGATCCAGTCGCAGTCCTCGCCCCGTCCGATCACGCCGCCGGCCTGTTTGAAGGTCTTCTGGCACAACTCGGTGGGCACGAACTGCTTGGTGTTCAGCATTTCGAAAACCAGTTCCATGTTTGATGCTCCTTGCGGTCACTTGCCGCGATTGACCGCTTGCGGATCACCCAACGGGCGATAGTCGGTGTCATTGAATTTGTAATTGCCGCTACAGCCGCCAAGGCCACATAGAACGACGAGGGTCAGCAGGACAGCTTGCCAGTGACGAACAGACATCAGAGGGTCTCCAGGGGTAGACAAAGCACAAAGCGCCGGCCCTTGCGGGCGGCGCTGAAATAGGTTTTTCGAGGAGAAAACGATGATCTTTGCCTACCCATCGAAATCTCCCAGATTGATGTTCAACCGCCCGAGGCGGTACAGCAGGGTGCGGCGTGGCAGGCCCAATTCGCGGGCGGCGAGGGTCTGATTGCCGTCGTTCTTGCGCAGGCAATCGAGCAGCAATGTGCGTTCGACCCGCTCCATGCGCTCGCGCAGATTCAAGCCACTGTTGTCTTCGGGCATCGGCTCCATACGCAGGGAGAAATGCTCGGCCAGTAACTCACCGCCCTCGCACAACAACACCGCGCGCTCGACCAATGCCTTGAGTTCGCGAACGTTGCCGGGGAAGGTGTAACCGGACAAATGTTCCAGCGCCGGTTCCGACCAGCGCACCGGATCACGTTGCAGGAATCTGCAGGTCTTCTCGGCGAAGTGCCGGGCCAGATCGAGGATGTCGCCTTCGCGCTGACGCAGGGCCGGCAGTTCGATGGGGAATTGCGCGAGGCGGTAATACAAGTCCTCGCGGAATTTCCCTTCGCTGACCAGCACCGACAAATCGCGGTGCGTGGCGGCGATGATGCGCACGTCAATCTTGTGCGTGTCGTTGGAACCCAGCGGGCGGATCTCGCCCTCCTGCAACACGCGCAAGATTTTCGCCTGGAGCGACAGCGGCATGTCACCGATTTCGTCGAGCAACAGCGTGCCACCGTTGGCCGCATCGAACAGCCCGGCGCGGTCGCGGTCGGCGCCTGTGAACGCGCCTTTGCGATAGCCGAACAGCTCGCTTTCCAGCAGGTTCTCGGGGAACGCCGCGCAGTTCTGCACGATGAACGCCTGGGAACGACGCGGCCCGCAATCGTGAATCGCCCGCGCGACCACTTCCTTGCCGGTGCCGGTCTCGCCCCGCAACAGCACGGTGTACGGGCTGTGCAGCACTTTGCTGATCAGCGAATAGGTCTGGCGAATCGCCGCGCTTTTACCGATTAGCCCGTAACCGCTGATGCTCGGCACGCTGCGTACCGCTGGCGCCTGAACATCCAGAGGCTGGCGCAGGCGTTGCAGCAAGTGCAATTGGCCGAGCACGAACGAACCGAGCTGGCCGAGCGAATCGGCAAAGCCCTGCAGGTCGGCGCGGCGACGGCTGGCACACAACAGCAAACCTTCCACAGCCTTATGCTGATTGACCAGCGGCACGCACAACAGTGATTGCCACGGCGAAGACGCGGCCGGCAGAAAACTGGTTTCGTGCAGGCTGGCGCTAAGGTCGTCGAGGCACACCACGCGGTTCTGGCACAGGGCGAATTGCAGCAATTGCTCACCGTTGTAATCCGCCGGCAGACTCGCCGCCTGGCGCGGTTGCAGCGCGCCGTCGAGGTATTCGGCGTTCATCCCAAGGCAGGTGTGGGTGGCATCGAGCAGATACAGCTGCGTCAGTTCGCAACCGCTCAACTCGGCCAACCCGCGCACAAAGTCACCCAGCAGCGCAGCACCGTCCGCCGCCCGCGACAGGCTGGCAAACTGCGCCAGCAACGCTTCGGCGTAAGCCAGCGGCTGCGGCACTTGAGTGAACATCACGCCCACCTCAGGCGAACTCGCACGTCACGCTGGCGTTGCCGTCGAGCGTGGCATGCACGCGCTTGAGGCTTTCACCCGTGGCCATGGCATCGAGCAAGCGATCGGCTACCAGCGGCAGCACATGCTGATCGAGCAGATGATCGATCAGACGCGCGCCGCTGTCGCTTTGCGTGCAGCGCTCGGACAGATGATCGACGAGGTTCTGGCACCAGCTGAAATCCAGCTGACGACGGTTCAGGCGCTCGCCGAGACGACCGAGTTTGATCTCGATCAGCTCGCGCAATACCGGGCCGCCGACTGGGTAGTAAGGCACCACTTTCATCCGCGCCAGCAGGGCGGGTTTGAAATGTTTGCTGAGTACCGGGCGAATCGTCTCTTCGAGCACTTCGGCGGTCGGCCGCGCGCCACCTTCGCAGAGGTCGCTGATGCGATCGCTGCCCAGGTTCGAGGTCATCAGGATCAACGTGTTGCGGAAGTCGATCTCGCGACCTTCGCCGTCGTTGGCCACGCCTTTGTCGAAGATTTGGTAGAACAGGTTAAGCACGTCCGGATCAGCCTTCTCGACTTCATCGAGCAGCACCACCGAGTACGGTTTCTGGCGCACGGCTTCGGTGAGCATGCCGCCCTCGCCGTAACCGACGTAGCCCGGTGGTGCACCGATCAGGCGAGAAACGGTGTGTTTCTCCTGGAACTCGGACATGTTGATGGTGGTAATAAAACGGTCGCCGCCGTACAGCAGGTCAGCGAGGGCCAGCGCGGTTTCGGTTTTACCGACGCCGCTCGGGCCGACCAGCAGGAACACACCGACCGGCGCGTCAGGCTTGTTCAGGCCGGCAGCTGTGGCGCGCATCGAGCGATCCAGTGCGTGCACGGCTTGCTCCTGACCACGGATGCGCGTGCGCAGGTCGGTGGCGAAACTGGCGACCTTGGCGTTGTGCTCACGGGCCAGTTGCGCCAGTGGCACGCCGGTCCAGGCGCTGATCACTTCGGCGACCAGACGCGGGCAGACTTCGAAGCTGACCAGACGTTCTTTGACCTGGGCGGCGGTGAGTGCGCTGTGGGTTTCGTTGAGTTGGGCTTCCAGCGCTGCGACGCTTTGACCTTCCTCGACTTCAGCGGCCAGGGTTTCGATGACGGTGCCTTCGGCGTCTTCCTCAACCGATACGGTCGGCTCGACCGCAGCGGCTTCGCGCGCCTTGGCCAGTTGCTGACGCAGGTCCAGCAAGCGCTCGGCCAGTGCCTTCTGTTCAGTCCACAGGGCTTCCAGCGCGACCATTTCGTCTTCGGCTTCTTCCAGTCGCGCTTCCAGTGCATCCAGCGCTTCGTGGTCGATCAGCAGACCGGCCTCGGCATCGCGGCGCAAGGCCTGACGCTGACGACCACCTTCGGCCAGTTCGCCACGCAGACGCTCAAGGCTTTCCGGGGCGGCGGCGAGGCTGATGCGTACGCGGGCGCAAGCGGTGTCGAGGACATCGACGGCTTTGTCCGGCAGTTGCCGACCCGCCAGGTAACGCGCGGACAATTCAGCCGCCGACACCACCGCGTCGTCACGCAGATAAATGCCGTGGCTCTTCTCGTAGACCTGGGCCAGGCCACGGAGAATGGTCACCGCTTCGCTGACGGTTGGTTCATGCAGTTGAACTGGCTGGAAACGACGGGCCAGCGCCGGGTCTTTCTCGAAGTATTTCTTGTACTCGGCCCAAGTGGTGGCGGCGATGGTGCGCAGTTCGCCACGGGCCAGTGCAGGTTTCAGCAGGTTGGCTGCATCGGAACCACCGGCATTGCCGCCCGCGCCGATCAGGGTGTGGGCTTCGTCGATGAACAGAATGATCGGTTTTGGCGAAGCTTTGACTTCGTCGATCACGCCTTTGAGACGACGCTCGAATTCACCTTTGACGCTGGCGCCGGCCTGCAACAGGCCCATGTCCAGCGACAGCAGTTCAACGCCTTTGAGCACTTGCGGCACTTCACCGGCAGCGATGCGCGAAGCCAGACCTTCGACGATGGCGGTTTTACCGACACCGGCCTCACCGACCACAATCGGGTTGTTCTTGCGGCGACGGGCAAGGATGTCGACCATCTGGCGGATCGCGCCATCGCGGCACAGCACCGGGTCGAGTTTGCCGTCGCGGGCCTGTTGAGTCAGGTTGTGAGTGAAGCGCTGCAACAGCGATTCGCCCTGCGCGGCAGGTTTACCGTTGGCCGCCGGTTGCTCCTTTTGCGACAGGGCAAATTCTTTCAGGCGATCGATGTTCAGCTTGGCGAGCAGCGGCTGATAACGGCTGCCGGCATAACGCATCGGGTTGCGCAGCAAAGCGAGGATCAGCGCGGCGTCTTCGACCTGGGTCTGGCCCAGTTCGAGGTTGGCCACCAGCAGTGCGTCTTGCAGCCATTGCACCAGTTCCGGGGCGAACACCGGGTTGCGCGAAGCGCTGTGCTCGACCCGCGATTGCAGCGCGGCGCTGAGTTCACCGGCATCGACATCGGCGTCCTGCAACGCGCGTGCGAGTAAGCCGTTCGGACGCTCCAGCAGGCCGAGCATCATGTCTTCGACGAGGATCTTGCTGCCGCCACGGGCTACACAGCGCTCAGCCGAACGCTCCAGATCACGACGGGTTTCGGCGTCCAGCGCCTGAATGAGTTGTTGCAGGTCTACGTTGATCATGGCTCACGTCCTTAATGAATTTTGCTGCCCAGGGTCACCACGCCGTCCGCCTTCTCGCGGCCCAGCCAACTGGTCCAGCCGAGGCGACAGGCGTTCTGCTCACCGATGCGCAGTTCGCGGATTTCTTCCTGGCGCAGGACCAGGCGAATGTCGTAATCGAGCGGGTCACGCAGGGTGAACCGCACCAGCGCGCAGAGCGGCTGGTAACCAAAACCGATCGGCAGGAATTCGTGGAATCGCTGCCAGTCGAGTTGGGTGATGTGAATGCGGAATTTGCCGCTGCGGTCGCGCACGCGCTCACCGAGCACCAGGTCCTCGCCAAGCACGCTGTTGTCGCGGCCCAAACGATTGCGCTGCTCGTCGAGAATTTCCACGCGGCGCTCGATGCACTGCTCGATGACCAGGTCTTCGTGCTTGAAGTAGTAACGCAGCACGGCCTCGATCAACGCCGCCGAGTGCGCCCGCAAACTGAGCAGGCCGAGGTACGGCAGCAGGCGTTTCCAGTTGAGTTCCTTGGCCTTGCGGATCTCGTCGCCACCCAGGCCGATCAGTGCGAACAGCTGCGATGAAAACGGGTCAATCGCCCCGCTCTGGAAACTCGCGCGATAGCGGTACTTGCGCCAGATCGGCAGCATCAGCCGTTGCAGACGATGGTGGAACAGGTCGAGGAAATTGCGCGTCGGGTTGCCGTCTTCGCTGTCGCCCAAGGCTTGTTCGCCGTAGAACGCCGGCAGCGGTGAACCGGAACCGACCAGGCCGATCAGGTTGAAACGCACGCGCGCGCGCATCTGCCCGTGCTCTTCGAAAAACTCCACGCGATCGACATCGCTACGCGGAAATCCGAGGCTCGGGTTGGCCTGAAACTCGACCTGATCGTACAGATCGTCTTCGCTCAGGTGCGGGTGTGCCTCGCGCAGCCGGTCGATCACCAGCAGCACGGCCTGAAACAGCGAGTACTCGCGTATTACCCGGGTCAGCCCGCTTAAAGCAGGGGCTGAAGGCCCATACGTGGTGTCCATTGGTACACCTCTCCCTGTGTGCTTTTTACCCGCAGCTCATGGAATGAATTGAGACTGGCGTAAAGCGCGAAAAACTCGTTAAGAACCGAAGCGAAAACGAACAGGTCGCCTTCGCCGATATACCCTTCCGGATCGATGGTCAGTTCGGTGCGCAAACCGCGCACCGGCAGGCCACGGTGCAGCCGATCGACGTGGTGGTGCTTGATATGTTTGAGGCCGCCGAGCAGGCGCTTGCTGACTTTCTCCGCGTGCTGGTCGTAGTAGCGCGGCAGGTCGTAGGTTTCCAGAATCACCTTCAACGCATTGACGTCGGCCAGCGACAGATAGTTAAGCGACATGTTGCTGATCAGCTTCCACAGGAAGTCACGATTCAGCGGCGGCGCGAAGCTTGGGGTGGCCGGGGTGATGTTGCGGAAGCTCAAAAACTCCGGCGTCTCTTCGCAGGCCATGCAGATGTCGCCGAGCTTGAGCTTCTTCGGCAGGTTCTGGTTAGTGCACATCAGCTCGATCGACAGCGTTTCGTGAGCTTCGGTGTGGCGGATGCCGAAGCTCAGGTAAGTGTCGAGGCCATCGTGCAGCAGTGACGAACGCTGACGGATACTGTAATGCGGACGGCTGTTGGGCACGTCGAAACTCGGGTCGTGCTCGAAGGATTCGAACGGCACGTACTCCTGATAGCCGAGGCCGCCGGGCTTCCATCCCGTCACGGTTTCCACCGAGAACACGCCGCAGTTTTCCAGATCGTATTCCGCCGGCAGCAGCAGGTATTCGTCCTGTTTGCCGTCGAGGCGGATTGGCAGCGCGTCGTGCTCGAACAGATTGACGATCGGCGTGCAGAACAGCTTCACGTTATCCAGCGTCGGCCGCATGCGCATGATGCCGCTCTTGCGAATGTCGAAACGCAATTCCAGGCCGCGCATCTGCTTGAGGGTGTCTTCGGGCAGCGCCTTGAGAATGTCCAGACCGTTGACGTCGACGAACAGGAATTTGTCCTGGAAGGCGAAGTATTCCTGCAGGTAGCGATAACCACGGAAGGTGTTCAGCGGATAGGGGATCAACGCTTCTTCTTCGGCAAAGCCCACTGGTTTGACGCGATCACCGGGAATCTTGAACGCCATCGGTTTGCCGCTGACGCCATCAATCGGCTTGCCGGCGCCGTCGAGCGGGATCAGCTCGATGCCTTCGAGGTTGCGCAGCAGGCTCAAATACAGCATCTGGCTGATGTAGCGCTCACCGGCAAAGTGCAGGCGCAGCTTGCTCAGTTCCAGTTCGCCGAGGTGGCCGTCGGCGCTCATTTCCAGACGCAGGCTGAGCAGCGAACCGTCGCCCTTCACCGAGTAATTCAGCGCGGCCAGATCCAGCGGCAGCACCTCAGTCGGGTAGCAGGTACGGAAGCGGCAACGCACGTCTTCGATCGGTTTGCTTTCCACCGGCGTATCGCGCGCGACCACCAGCGCCGGGCCGGAACGCTTGAGCGGATCGAACTGCAAAATGCTGAACGCCGGCAGCGGCCGCATGTAGTTCGGCCACAGCAGTTGCATCAGCGAATGGCTGAGTTCCGGCAACTCGTCATCGAGCTTCTGGCGCAGACGCCCGGTCAGAAAAGCAAAGCCTTCCAGCAACCGCTCCACATCCGGATCCCGCCCGGCCTGGCCCAGAAACGGCGCCAACGCCGGACTACGCTCGGCGAAACGGCGACCGAGTTGGCGCAGTGCAGTGAGTTCGCTTTGGTAGTAGTGGTTAAAGGACACGGGTTACCTGCCTGGTAGTGGAACTCATGGAAAAACTGTCCTGTGGATTACGCTCGATGTCCGACCTGATCATTGGATTGCACCTGCAGGCTGACTTGGCGGGATTCGATCCGATACGTTTCGCAAAACCCAACGCAACTCGATGACTTGAGTGGTGAGAATTGCCAGCAACGTGACGCAACCTTGTGCAACGCCGTAAAACAGGGCTCTCAACGGGTTGTCCGGCAGCATCCATAGCAGAATGAAGCCCACCATCAGACCAAGGATGACTAGCTTGGCGACCAGACTTGGAATCAGCGCAACGATCAAGTTGACGCCCAGAAAAATGTAAAACAGTGCGTAACTCGCCATGCCGATGGCGACACCGCGGGAGGTGAATCCGCCGTTAAAAAGCTTGTAAGCATGCACAACCGCGTCATTCAAAAACGCGTAAGCCACGCATCCGAGGGCGTGGATTAACAGGCATAGGCCAAGACGTGCGTAGTTACTCATGCAAGCCCCAGATTCCCATACCACGAACCAAAACCACCCTGTTTCCCGGCCCAGAACATCAATTTTCCAGAACCTTGTAGGGCGTATTACTGATAAAAAAATCCAACCAGTGCTTTCTCGGATTAGATAGCGCCAGCGTGAACTCCTTGCTTTTTTTATCCAGCTCGATGAAAACAACTCCGACAACTTCGTCATCCTCATCGGCATTCATATCCAATGAAACATCAGAAAACAAAGGGGTTCGATATGCACGATCAGGATTATTCAAATCCGTAAAACGCAAATACACCGAATCTCGCGGAGTCAAAAGGGAACTCGCCGGAATTGACTCTATAAGATACTGTCCGGACGGACTCTTTTTTGAGACATCAGGTGCACGATTCAAAACACCATTTATAATAAAAGCGACAACGATGAACAAGCTGACCAATAGCGCAGCCAAACTCATAAAAAACTTATTCCATGAACTCATTTAGAGATTTCCTCAATAGGAGCCACGGATACGCTCTCGTACAAAATGTCCGAATAAACGCGAAAGCCCCCCCCTTTTTTATTCTGATCCCGATAATCTCGAAAATCGCTATTTTGTACGAGCATATAATGCTTGCCTTCCAGCTCTCTATATCGCCGCACGGCTTCGTCCTTTTGCTGAGGGCTTTGTTCTCCCTTGACCTGCTTATACGTGGACTCAGCCATCAAAGAAGTCATTTCGGCAGCCAGCTTCGCGTTTGTTTTAGCGCCTTCCACAGGATCAGTGACCAATTTATCAAAATTCCAGTAACCTAGAATTTGACTAAAAAGAGCAATACCATCATTGAAGTCATAAGCATCTTCAATATAAAAACCGATTTGCGATGGCGTAAAAACAATACTTTTGCCTGTTACGACTACCGAGCCTTCGGCAATCACGCGCATATTGAAATTTGCAAGCGCAGCGCGAAGCTCGTTAACTTCATCAGCACCAGCCTGTTCGAACTCGACAACTTTATTATTGGAGTAACCAAATTTCTCAGCAGCACTGGCCACGCCATTAAAAGCCACTGGATAACAGCCGGGAACGCTATTGGAAAAATTATCTCGCAATCTCTTCTTTATCAGATTGATCCCAGGAGGACTGTTCCAGTTTGCTTTCAAGTGTTTGAATGCTGCATTTGCTCGCTCAAACCCAAGCACCCAATTCATTTTAACGATGGACTCTTCGATGTAATTTGCCGGAGCAAATGCGTCGTGCCTTTTTACGACATCATCCATTCCACCATCTTTTGTCGCCCATGGTTTACCATTGAACCAATGGCTCATCAAAGCAGCGGCAACAGGCCAGTTTATTTTTTTCATCGTGGCCGGGATATCAGTAATCTTGAACTGGCGCGCAGTAGCAGTCTGACCGGTTTTATTGCTCGCCGGAGTCATGGTGGTTGCCACTGTCTTCGCTGCCATCTCTATATCCCTTTGATATATTTTCCAGCAATCAAACTTTGCTGAATCTCAAAACCAACAAAACTAAGCAAGCACAACTCTGCTCTGAGGTTCAATGATCAATTCAACGGCTTCTGCGGTGGCTGAAAATACTTTTTGAGTTTTCCCGTCCGCACCTGTCACGCCGTTTATGATCTTCCCCGAGGAAGTTTTAAGTGTGTATTCCACCCCCGCAAGGGGTTTGCCTGTTTCTTCGCAATTGATTACAAAATGCTCGTTAAACGGCCACTGAATCTCCACCGGCAACGGCGGCACAAACGGCGCCGGCGAATGCGAATTCCCGATAATCACCGTCCCCGATCCAGCCGTAACCTTGTTGCCATGCGTACCCACCGAATCAACCGTCGCGGCAGGTTTGCCGTTGATCAACACAGTGGTCGCCAAACCTCCCGACATCGCACCACCACACGCCGAGGCATCGCCCTGGCGGGCGGCCGCGAGGCCGTCGAAGAACACGTCGCCGGAACCGGCGGCGATCGGGTTGGTACCGTGGCCTGGAAGTGGGCAAGCGGTGGGGTCGGATACGCGTGCTGCGGGTTTGCCAGACATCGGGGATCTCCTTAATTGACCTTGGCTTGGTGGCTGTTCATTTCTTGACCACACGCTGGAATATTCCAGCCCTCGTAACCAGCCGCTGTCGGATAAATCGCATGGCCGGATACCCACTGCGCACGTTCATCGGTAGTGAACTCGTTCTGCCAGAGCAGCCATTCGGACGACTTAAGCAGCGTGCCGTCTTTTGCATAAACGCGGAAAAAGGCTTCGCTGGCGAATAGCTTGAAAAGCTTTCCCGGTATGCCGAAGGCTGAGTACTGCGGAATGTAGGAGCGGATGGAGCACGTACCATTGTCATTCCAGACAATCGAGTACTCGTCAGCCAGCCGTGCTGCCGTCGTTTTCACGTAGCAGGCGACTGAAATCAGGGCAGTAGCGGTTAGAGCCAGAAATAGCAACGCGCTACGCCCCAACGTTGCCAGCTTACCCCGGTGTACGGCGCTCCCTCGCATGATCCTAATTCACCTTCACTTGCCCGCTGCCATCCAGGCGCGCGGAAAAACTGACCTGACGCTTGAACCCTTCAACTTCCAGCAGCCCTTCGATACTGAAGGACAGGCGAAGCTGATCGTGGTCACGCGGCAGGGAAATGACACGCACGTTGCTCAGGCGTGGCTCGTAGGCTTCGATGAAGGTTTCGATGGCCAGACGGGCCTGACTCAGGGAGTCGTGCAGGCTCAGACGCATGTCATTGAGATCGGGCAACCCGTAGTCGGACAGCGTTTGCACGCTGCCGGCCCGGGTGCTGAGCATTTTGGCCAGATGGGCAGCGACTGACGCCATGGCAGAAACCTCGAGGCTCCTGCCCTTGCGTTTTTCCGCGTCGCCATTGAGACGTTCGAAAAGGCTGCCGTATCCGTCCATGAGTCGCTCTTACTCTTTGTCCAGCTTGCCAACCAGCGACAGGGTGAAATCGGCACCCATGTACTTGAAGTGCGGACGCACGTTCAAGCTCACGCGGTACCAGCCTGGCTCGCCTTCAACGTCGCTGACGATGATTTGCGCAGCGCGCAGCGGACGACGGCCACGTACTTCGGCGCTTGGGTTTTCCTGGTCGGCAACGTACTGACGGATCCACTTGTTGAGTTCCAGCTCGAGGTCGGTACGTTCTTTCCACGAACCGAGTTGCTCGCGCTGCAGCACTTTCAAGTAGTGAGCCAGGCGGTTGACGATCATCATGTACGGCAGTTGGGTGCCGAGCTTGTAGTTCAGCTCTGCCGCCTTGCCTTCTGCGCTGATGCCGAAGAACTTCGGCTTCTGCACCGAGCTTGCGGAGAAGAACGCCGCGTTGTCGGAGCCTTTACGCATGGTCAGGGAGATGAAGCCTTCCTCGGCCAGTTCGTATTCACGACGGTCGGAAACCAGAACCTCAGTAGGGATCTTGGTTTCGATTTCGCCCATGCTTTCGAAATGGTGCAACGGCAGGTCTTCAACAGCACCACCGCTCTGAGGGCCGATGATGTTCGGGCACCAGCGGAATTTGGCGAAGCTGTCGGTCAGCTTGGTGCCGAACGCGTAAGCGGTGTTGCCCCACAGGTAGTGCTCGTGGCTGTTGGCAACGGTTTCCTTGTACACGAACGATTTGACCGGGTTTTCTTCCGGGTCGTACGGGTTACGCAGCAGGAAACGCGGCACGGTCAGGCCAACATAACGGGAGTCTTCCGAAGTACGGAAGCTCTGCCATTTGGCGAATTGCGGGCCTTCGAAGTGGTCTTTCAGATCTTTCAGATCCGGCAGGCCGGTGAAGCTTTCCAGACCGAAAAACTTAGGACCCGCAGCGGCGATGAACGGCGCGTGGGACATGCAGGCTACGCTGGACACGTACTGCATCAGTTTCACGTCCGGCGAGCTTGGGGACATGTAGTAGTTGGCGATGATCGCGCCAACCGGCTGACCACCGAACTGGCCGTATTCAGCGGTGTAGATGTGCTTGTACAGGCCCGACTGCATGACTTCCGGCGAATCTTCGAAATCGTCCAGCAGGTCTTCTTTCGAGACGTTGAGGATTTCGATCTTGATGTTTTCGCGGAAGTTGGTGCGGTCTACCAGCAACTGCAGACCACGCCACGACGATTCCAGAGCCTGGAAGTCCGGGTGGTGCAGGATTTCGTCCATCTGACGGCTGAGCTTGGCATCGATCTCGGCGATCATGCGGTCAACCATGGCTTTCTTGACCGGCTCACCGTTGTTCTGCGGCTTGAGCAGCTCTTCGATGAACGCCGACACACCGCGTTTGGCGATGTCGTAGGCTTCGTCGTCCGGCGTCAGGCGGGTTTCGGCGATGATGCTGTCGAGAATGCTGTACTCGCCGCTGGCGGCGCCTTTCTCTTGTGCTGCGCTAGTGCTCATTGTGTTGGCTTCCTTGGCTGCTGGGTTCAGGCGTCGGTGGCTGCGGCGTTCAGGCCCAGCTCACCGAGTACGCGACCGCGGGATTCGTCGTCGGCGAGCACGCCTTCGATGGCTTTACGGAAAGCAGGTGCGTTACCCAGCGGGCCTTTGAGGGCCACCAGCGCGTCACGCAGTTCCATCAGCTTTTTCAGCTCAGGCACTTGCTCGACCAGGCTGGCCGGGTTGAAGTCCTTCATCGAATTGACGCGCAGTTGCACGCCCAACTCTTCAGTGCTGCCTTCTTCCTGCAGACGGTTCGGCACGTTCATCGTCAGGCTAAGCTCTTGCTTGGCCAGCACTTCGTCGAAGGTCATCTTGTCGATGCTGATCGGCTTGCGATCTTCGATCTTGCGCTCGTCCTTGCGGTGGGTGTAGTCACCGATTGCCAGCAGTTTCAGCGGCAGTTCAATCTCTTCCTGAGCACCGCCGGTGGCGGGTTTGAAGGTGACGTTGATGCGTTCCTTGGGGGCTACCGAGCCTTCTTTGGCCATGGCTTTTCTCCTTGCGGTTGTGGCCCTGGGGCCTATTCGAGTACCACTTCGAGATCGAGGTGGCACAGCCTGCGATAAATCTCTTCCTTGCGTTCACGCACTGCATGGTTCTGCGGTAACAACTCGCAGCAACTGTGCAGCAGGTGCAGCACTTCCAATGCAAGATCGGGCTCCCAGGCGTGCAGGCCTGAGTCCTGTAATGTCTGATCGAGGGTTTCCAGCTGGTTTTTGGCCAGCTCGTATTTCTTGGCCATGAAGCACAGCCTTGCGAGCGCGAACTGCCAGAAGAAGCGCTCGCGCCCGCCGTGGGCCGATTGCAGCCCTTGCTTGAGAATCTGCACGGCAGGCTTGAGGCCTTCCTTGCGCAGAGTCGGCAAGACTTCTTCGAGGGCTTTTTCCCAGGCTGGCTGGGTTTCGACGTTGTCGCTTTCAACCTTGCGTGGCGCGCTGGCGCTTTGCAGGTGCGGCATGACGTTGGCGGCAATCCACGCCCGGGTGGACGGATCGGCAAACGGCGCGCCGTCGTGGTAACGCAATTCGACAATGCCGGGAAGGCGCTGAATCAAAAGCGCGAAGTGGATTTCCACTTCGCGCATGGCCAGCTCGGCGTTGAGGTTCTGGAGACATTCCCAGACCATCCTCTGGCCATCGAACCAGAACGGCGCCTTCGCCAGACTCGCCTCCAGTTCCACCAGCAGGTCTGCGTATTTGCCCTGATCGAATCGATCCTGATAGAGCTTCAACTTGTCGAGCGGCAGACCGCGCAACACGGTGATCTGCTCGGCATTACGCTCGGGCACGGCGTCGATGGTCATCCACAGCAGCGTGCGGTTCAGGCGCAGGGCGCGCAGGTCGGTGGCTTTCTGCTTGAGCCACCAGGCGCACAACGGCCGGGCGCTTTCCTGCTGGGCGCGGAGCGCTTTGTGGGCGTCTCTTTCGTTATCGATCGGCGCGCCGGGCGTGAGCAGCTGACTCGCCGCCTGCTTGACCTGCGCCACCGCCGCCCCCACAACACCTGGGGCCGGCTGGTTGTCGGCGGCGCGCTGGATCATGGTTTTCAGGCGTCGGGAGATCGGCAGCAACAGCGGCGAGTCGTCGCCCAGATGTTCAGCGCAAGCGGCTTCGAGACCGGACAGGTGCTCGGAGAGCTGCCGGAACATCGGCAACTGCTCTTTGATCGCAATGTTTTCGGTGATGACCTGCTCAAGACGCGGCACCAGCCAGCCAATGGCAGCGGCACGTGTGCGGGGTTTGAGCGGGTGAACGTCGGCCCAGTTGTTTTCCGACAAGTGGTGCAGCAAGCCAAGGCCGGCCAGCAGCCCGGGGAAGGATTCACGCTGGTAAAGCGACCAGGTCAGCCAGGCGCCGACACGCAAATCCTTGGATTGGGTACGCAGAAGGTTTTCGCTGTTTTCGCGAATTTTCAGCCAGTCGATCTGCCCGCTTTCGTGCATCGACGAGGCTTTGGCCAGCTCGCTTTCCAGCGCCTCGAATTCGCTCGAAAAACGAACGTCTTCGCCCGCGAAATTCTCTTTGGAAACAGAGACTTTGGCGAGTTCGAGGTAATGGGCGGAAAGTTTGCTTGAGTAGGACATCCATGGCCTTTATTAAGGATTACAGTCAGGCGCCAATTTGAGGTGCGGCAGCGCGGGACAGTATCGAAGAGCAGTGATGAAACTCATCCAATTGAGTGAGAGCTCTTTCAAGTGGGCGCATCGTAATCACTATGATGGCCACTAGCAAGCATCTGGTTAAACAACAAGACGAACTGTTGATTGGGGCTTGTAGGAGATCGCCCTATATATGACAAGGGATTCCCTGACACCGACTTATATTACGTGCATTTGCCCCGCCCCCTCAGAACCCCTGATCCAGAGCGGCCCGACCATGCTCGACCGCATCGACCAGAACGCCTGTCCCGTTTCACGGCAGTGAGCATGACAACTCTTGAAAAAAATAGAAGTAGGACTCTTCCGAAAATTCGCTGGTTTCAATTAATAATTTACCGGCGACAACGGTCAACTAAAAAAGTGCCATCAATTTGATGGCATTGATATTTCTGCAACATGACGTCTCCGCAAATACTGCACAACCGTGCTAACTCAATAATTATCGAAGTGTTTTCCTACAGTCATTTCCGTCAATCCACCCAACCACTTCACACCCGGAATACTCTGACAAATCTCAGGGATACTTCTTACATCAATTTATTTCCTGCATTGCTAGCTTGGCTTGGCAAATTCTTTTTGCGTGGCGATCACGGACGATCGGACACCGCGCATCGACTCACTTGCTTAAGGACAAGCGTATGTTCAGTGCAGGCAATTGCGCGCTATTCACCCTGCTAATCCCCGCTATTCGGCACGACTTCAAGGTGCTTGCCTTTAACGGCACCGAAGCCATCAGCCAGCTGTACTCCGTCAGGATCGAACTGGTCAGCGAGCATCCGGATTTCGATCTTGAGAGCCTGCTCAGCCAACCCGCGTTTCTACAATTCGGCCTCGACGGCGAAGGCATTCACGGGCGCATCGAAGATGTGATGGTGGCAGAGTCCGGTAAACGTCTGACTCGCTATGAGCTGACGCTGGTGCCGGCGCTGCACTATTTGCAGTTCAGTCAGGATCAGCGGATTTTTCAGAGTCTTACGGTGCCGCAGATCATCGCAGAGGTGCTCAATGGGCACGGCATTCAAGCCGATGCGTTTACCTTCCATGTCAGCACCTGCGAGCCTCGTGAGTACTGCGTTCAGTACGCGGAAAATAATCTGGAATTCATCCAGAGGTTATGCGCCGAGGACGGCATTGCCTGGCATCACCAGCACTCGGCGGACAGCCATATGCTGGTGTTCACTGATGATCAGGTGTTCCTGCCCAAACTCGGCGCCACGCCCTATCAGCAAGATTCCGGCATGGTCGCCGCGCATCCGGTAGTTAGCCGGCTCAGCCTGCGAACCAGCACCCGCACCAGCGCGGTCACCCGCCGTGACTATGATTCGAAGCGCCCGAACCTGCTGCTCGAAAGTCGCTTCACCGCGGAGTTCACGCCGACGCTGGAAGACTACCGCTACCCGTTACTGCTGAATAACGAGAAGCGCGCCAAAAAACGAGTTCGACAGACGCTGGAGCGGCTTCGCGCCGACTATGAATTGGCCGAGGGCGTAAGCGATCAGCCGAGCCTGCGCTGCGGCTATCTTTTCGACCTGACCGAACACCCGCGTAAACAGTGCAACGACTTGTGGCTATTGCTCAGCGTTTCCCACACCGGCCGACAGCCACAAGTGCTCGAGGAGGCGGGCACCAGTGACGTCAAACCCGCCGACGGCTTCACTCAGGGTTATCGCAATCGCTTCAGCGCAATTCCCGCCGAGGTGGTTTTCCGCCCACCGCTGCCGGTGCGTCGTCCACCGCTGGTAGCACAGACCGCGCGAGTCACCGGGCCTCAAGGCGAGGAGATCTACTGTGATGAATCAGGGCGCGTGAAGATTGAGCTGCCGTGGGATCGCGCCGAACTGAACAGTGAGCGCAGCAGTTGCTGGGTACGCGTGGCGACCGGTTGGGCCGGGGATCATTTTGGAGCGATGGCCATTCCGCGCATTGGCATGGAAGTCGTGGTGACCTTTCTGGAAGGCGATCCGGACAAACCGCTGATCACCGGTTGCGTGGCCAACACAGTCACTTCGCCGCCTTACTCCTTGCCCGAGCACAAAACCAGAACCGTGCTGCGCAGCCACAGTTCGCCCAACAGTGGCGGCTACAACGAACTGGCGATCGAAGATCGCGCCGGCCAGGAGCTGATCTATTTGCGCGCGCAGCGCGACATGGTTCAGGAGGTCGGCAACAGCATTCAGCTGGAAGTCGGCAATGAACGCCGCGAAACCATCAACGGCAACAGCCACACGAGCGTCGGCAAGATCCTCGACGTCGAAGCCGGCCAGCAAGTGCATCTCAAGGCCGGCGCCAATGTCGTGCTGGATGCCGGCGCCAGCATCACGCTGAAAGCGGGCGGTCATCACATCGTGATCGATGCTGGCGGTATTTTCAGCAGCATCGAAATCGAAACGGGCCGACAGCCAGCCGACAGCGCAGGCAGCCATTTGCTGCTGCCTGGACTGGAGGGCGCATTGCCCGTGTCCGCCTCGGCACCGACACAAGCACTTATCGAGGAGGAACTCGAAGAAGAGGAGGAAGAAGTCGATCTGGAGGATGAAACGCCGGGGGGCATTACTTTGCGGATCGGCGTGTTTTTCGATGGCACGGGGAATAACCGACTGAACAGCGAAATGGCTGCTGGCTGCTACGCAAGCGATGTGGGATTGGCGGAGCAGGCAGAAGAGATCCAGAAGTTCTGCATGAGCCAAGGTTATGACGGTATGGGCGGAGTACCCGATAACAGTTATGGCAACGACATGAGCAATGTGGCTAGGCTTTATGACTTGTATCGCGATGACAGTGAACGCCGATTGGAAAGTGATGAATTGATTGGATTCATACCGGTATACGTGGAAGGTATCGGCACTAGCAGTGGCGCGGAAGATTCTAAGTACTCGAAAGCAACTGGAGGGGGCGCACAGGGCATTCTTGCAAGAGTGGCGCAAAGTCCAACGCTCATCGTGGAACGGCTACGGCTTTTTCATCAGAAAAATGCTGAAAGAAAAGCCGCTCGAATCGAGCTGGATATTTTCGGCTTTAGTCGAGGCGCTGCGGCTGCAAGGCATTTTGCCAACGAAGTACTGAAGATCGAGGAAAATATCTTGGTGGAGGCACTCGCGAGCACCCCACTGCTAGTCGAGGGATTCAGCCCGGATAATCTTGCCATCAACTTTATTGGCATCTTCGACACTGCTTCGGCCGTCGCAAAAATATCCTCCGGCGATTTCAGCGTCCACGACGCCGAAAACCCCGACGTGAACCTCTATCTCGCGCCAGACATCGCCAAAAAAGTCGTGCACCTCGTAGCTCGGGACGAGCGCCGCCATAATTTTTCGCTGAACAAGGCCGATGCTGCCGACCTCGTATTACCAGGGGTGCATTCTGATCTGGGTGGCGGGTATGTGCCCCGCATCACCGAGCGTGTTTTGCTCAGCAAACCACGCCAAAGCGCAGAGGATGTTCGCCTGCCCAATCATGAGTCAGATGCTTATAAGGTCACGCAGTATGAACTCAGGCGCCTGCAGGACCAGCTGAATCTCCAAGACTTGCCACTGCATATACGCGCCTGGGAGAAAGTATTCACCCGCAATGCCAAGGGCGACAGAGCCCGTTGGAAACAGGTGCACGCAGTCATCAGTTGTGAGCGAGAAGTCCGCAATGATCTGTCATTGATTTATCTGCGAGTTATGCGGGAGTTGGGTGCGAAGCATGGCGTTCAATTCAAAGTCATTGACGAAGAAGACAGCCGATATGCGTTGCCAAGGGAACTACACACCATTGCGAGGAAATTGATGGCTTATTCACTCGGTCACAGCGGTCATATTGGATTGACACCGAACGAGGAGGCCTTGCTCCTAGCACGCTACATCCATCTTTCAGCAAACTGGAACACGACAGAGGAGTTGAACGGTAGCGAACTGAACATCCTGTTCATCAATCGGCCAGCCGAAAACTTTGTTCGTGTGGTGCATCCCAATGCTTGAGAAATACGGCGTCTTTCTTTGCACTTTGTCGCTTGCGCTATTTTTGAGTAGCTGTACCTCAGCGGCTGACCGCTCTCTTCCTTATGACGCATGGACGTTACAACTTTTCTCTCCTGACTATATGGATGTCGTGATTGAAGCTACAGCGGCAGTAGATATAGATAACAGGCTATTCAGTAACATCGGCAGCAGCGTCGCAGCACAAAGCTATCCGAACGCATTCAGAAAAGGAACGCCCGACGAATTCAAAGGCAGCCCTGCTGGATGGCCCGGGGACCCAGGGGGAAAGGGGCGGCCTACTTCAGGCGCGAATCTGCCCGAGCGCATTTATGTCCGCTGGCAGTCACTTGTTGAGTCACAAACTTACGAAGTCGTCATCAGGATTCCTGAGTCCACTCGAATGCAGATGCGTAAACGCGAGGACATATTTTGCGCGTTTGACGGGAAGGTCATAACGCAATATCGAAAATGGCTGGTAGTGGGACTAGCCCCCGGCGGTATCGCCAAAGTATGGGTTCGCGGACCATGTCTTCCGGGCATTGAAATCACACGCGTGAAAGGCATAGTCCACTCAAAGGGATCAAACAGCAGGCGCGGGGGCGGTGAATACTCTGGTCTACACGAAGAATCCAAATCCTACATCGAAAAGTTCGGGATTCCCTATGGCTCGTGGTAACCACAATCCGGTCATCGCGCCAAGGAGTCCGAGCCCTCGCATAAAAAAATACGTACGCCTGTTCTTCGGGCTGCTGTTGTCGGTTTGCACTCAAATTCATGCTCAATCGACTAAACAACCATCCTGGTTCCTTGGCTTTGGAGCGCCCGACTACATGGAGGTCTGGATTGAAACAGCCGATGTCGTGGATATCCGTGAACGGGTGTTCCGTCGTGCCGGAGCCGGTATTGCTTCGGTAAGTACCCCCACCAACAACACGGGCACACCCGCAGGCTGGCCGGACAATCCCGGTAGTGGCGCTGGTCGCGAAGTCAACGGCGCCGACCTGCCCCGTTTGATCTACGTGCGCTGGCAATCACTTGCCGAACCTCAAACCTATGAGGCTTACATTGTAATTCCCGAATCAGCCCGTGAAATCATGCGCAAACCCGAGAAGGCCTTCTGCAGGGCTGATGGCAAGTGGATCACGGATTACCGAGATGACATCGGTATTGGTCTGGCGCCCGGCGGAATCGCCAAGGTCTGGTTGGGAGGGCCCTGCTTGAAGGCTGTCGAGATTGCCCGCGTAGAGGGAACCATCAATCCGAAAGGCCCTTATGAAGGCAAATCCGGCGGTAAACATCGACCTCTTACCGATGTATCCAAAACCTACATCGAAAAGTTCGGGATTCCCTATGGGAGCTGGTGAGACGTCAAAATCTCCGGGGATTCATTTACCCACCGTCGCTCACCCACCATTCTCCACAGTCGCCCTTTCATTTCGACGTCAAACGCTACTAAAAAGGATTTCTCGAAACACTACGCAGTTATCCGTTGCTTCTCGAGCCGTTATTTGAAACCTTCATCGGAAAATCCAACACGCAACGAAAGCTGGTAAGGAGTAATGACCTCATGGAATTGAAACCACTGTTTTTTGCAGCACTGATGTGGCTGCCCATCACCCAAGCATCAGCAGACACCTCGCCGCTGGAGGGCCATTACTATCTGTACGGCGCGATGGAAATGGGCGCCGAGTTGCTACTGCGTAAGGACGGCACCTTTGATGCAGGTGTTTCGTATGGCAGTGCGGACGGTTTTGCCAAGGGCACATGGCAGGTAGAGAACGAAACGCTGACGCTGAAAAGCGCGACCAAAGCCGCCTCCAACAGCGATTTGTCCGGCCTGTTTCAGGATCTGGAATTGGCCATCGAGCCAAACTGTCTGGCGGTAGACTTCGGCAACGGCAAGGCCTGCTTCCGTCGCCAGTAAGTGCGTTAAACAGCCAAAAAAAATGGGCACCCGACCGCAATCGGTGTGCCCATTTTTTATTGCGGTTCTCCCCGTTATTCAGGGAGCTCGCCGCAATTATGGATTAACGCTGTCTTTCAACGATTTGCCTGGCTTGAACGCTACGGTATTGCTGGCCTTGATTTTGACCGGCTCGCCGGTTTGCGGGTTTTTGCCGGTACGGGCGCCGCGGTGGCGTTGCAGGAAGGTGCCGAAGCCCACCAGCGTGACGCTGTCCTTGCGGTGCAGAGCGCCGGTGATTTCTTCGAGAACGGCGTTGAGCACGCGGTTGGCCTGTTCTTTGGTCAGATCTGCTTTTTCAGCAATTGCAGCGGCGAGTTCTGGTTTACGCATTAGTGAAGCCCCTTTGACGGTTTTTTGTTGTTATGTCCGTGCTGTTCTCGTTGGAACAGCGCCCAAGGCGCCGCAGGCTCTACGCTGCGGCAGACGGGAGTGAGAATGGCACGCGGATACGGGCGGCGCCAGTCTCCCCGCGACCTTTGTGGGGGCAAAAGCTGGGTGATTCCGACAGAACGACCGGTATTTACGCCAGCAGGGCCGGAAGCTGTTTGTTCAGGGCGAGTTTTTCCATCACCGCCGCACCGGTCAGGGCATACCCCAGCAACTGACCGTCGGCGCCGTGGCACAGGGCCTTGATGTCGGCGCCCTGCCCCTCGACGGTCCAGACCCCTTCGCTGCCCCGTGGTGGCGGCGACACCACCAATGGGCAGACGGGGGTTTTCACGGTGATCGGCATCGGGCCGTAGTTCACCGCCGTCGGGTTGCCTGCGAGGGTTTGTGCCAGCGCACGCGCACAACTCATGAGGGGCATGACGTACAAAAGATTCAGCCCATCGACCTCGGCGCAGTCGCCCAAGGCGTAGATATTGGCGTGGGATGTTTTCAGTTGTCGATCAACCACGACACCGCGATTGACCTGCACGCCGGCAGCCGCCGCCAGATCGATCCGTGGGCGCAGGCCGATGGCCGAGACCACTACGTCGCAGGGGATAACCTGGCCGTCGGACAAATGCGCTTCCAGACCGTCGGCGACCTTGTGCAGACGGGTCAGCACCGGGCCGAGGTGGAATTTTGCGCCAAGGCTTTCCAGCCCGGACTGCACCGCAGCTGCGGCCGCTGGATGCAGCAACATCGGCATGACTTGCTCACACGGGGCAACCAGTTGCACCTCGTAGCCACCGAGGATCAGATCGTTAGCGAATTCACAGCCGATCAACCCGGCACCGAGCACCAGTACCCGACGCTTGCCAGCCGCTGCCGCGCGGAAACGTGCGTAGTCTTCGAGATCATTGATCGGGAACACCCGATCAGCACCGTCGCCCTCAATCGGCACGCGTACGGTTTCTGCACCCCAGGCGAGGATCAGGTCGCGATAAGCCACGGCTTCTTCGCCGATCCACAGGCGCTTGTGGCCCGCGTCGATTCCGCTGATGCGCGTATGCGTACGCACCTCGGCCTTCAACTGCTCGGCCATCGCGCCTGGCTCGGCCATGCTCAGGCCATCGGCGTCCTTGTTCTTGCCGAAACCGGTGGAGAGCATCGGCTTGGAGTAGGAGCGACCGTCATCGGCGGTAATCAGCAGCAGCGGTGTTTCGCTGTCGAGCTTGCGAAACTCGCGGGCCAGGTTGTAGCCCGCAAGCCCGGTGCCGATGATGACGACTGGTGCGCTCATGCCTTGTTCCCTCTGTTTTTCTTAGTTGATTTCGATCATTTCGAAGTCCATCTTGCCAACGCCGCAGTCTGGGCACAGCCAGTCTTCCGGCACGTCCTGCCACAGGGTGCCCGGCGCGATGCCGTCATCCGGCCAGCCGTCGGCTTCGTTATAGATCAGGCCACAGACCACACATTGCCACTTCTTCATTCAGGTACTTCCTCAGGATTCAGGCTTTTGCCGGCGCGAATGGTCGATGGGTGTTGCGCTGCCATCCGGCTCAGGGCGTTTTGTACTGATGGTGCCGGACAGATGCAAGCCTGTTCGGCGCAACGGCGACCCGGATCAATCAATATCGGTGCCCGCCATGGTAAGCTCGGCGCCTCATTTGCGGCCAATAATGACTCATTGTGCAACAGACAAACTCCTCCCCCGCCCCGCTCTGGCTGCCCCAAAGCCGACTGACGCCCCTCCCCGATTCATCGACCCTGGACTGGCTGTTCGACGAAGGTTCGCTGACCCGCCGCCTGACCCGTTTGTCCAACGATGGCTTCAGCGTCACGCCGCTTTTCGAAGGCTGGGACACCTTGCGTGTCGACGAATGTGCCGCGCTGGATCTGGCAGAAGGCAGCGAAGGCTGGGTGCGCGAGGTGTATTTGCGCGGCCATGGCCAGGCGTGGGTGTTCGCCCGCAGCGTGGCATCGCGCAGTGCATTGCAGGGCGACGGTTTGCACATGGATGAGTTGGGCAGCCGCTCGCTGGGCGAACTGCTGTTTTGCGACCAGGCCTTCCGGCGCCGCGCCATCGAAGTCTGTCACTACCCGGAGCAGTGGCTGCCACCCGCCGCCCAGGCGCCCGAGTTGTGGGGCCGTCGTTCGCGTTTCGACCGTGGCGCATTGAGCGTGCTGGTTGCGGAAATCTTCTTGCCGAGCCTGTGGGACGCCGCCCGCGCCCATCCGGAGAACTGCTGATGTACCAGAGCCTGCTCAAGTCCCTGAACCGTTTGAACCCGCGCGCCTGGGATTTCATTCAGTTGACGCGCATGGACAAGCCGATCGGCATTTATCTGCTGCTGTGGCCAACCTTGTGGGCGTTGTGGATCGCCGGCAAGGGTTCGCCGTCGCTGGCCAACGTGGTGATTTTCGTCCTCGGTGTGGTGCTGACCCGCGCCGGTGGCTGCGTGATCAATGACTGGGCCGATCGCAAGGTCGACGGCCACGTCAAACGCACAGCGCAACGGCCTCTGGCAGCCGGCAGGATCAGCTCAAAAGAGGCGCTGGTGTTCTTTGCGCTGCTGATGGGCGTGAGTTTCCTGCTGGTGCTCTGCACCAATGCCCCGACAATCTGGTTGTCGCTGGGCGGTCTGGCGCTGGCCTTCACCTATCCGTTCATGAAGCGCTACACCTATTACCCGCAAGTGGTACTGGGTGCGGCGTTTTCCTGGGGTATGCCGATGGCATTCACCGCAGAGACCGGCGAGTTGCCAGCGGCGGCGTGGCTGCTGTGGATCGCCAATCTGCTGTGGACGGTGGGTTACGACACCTATTACGCGATGACCGACCGCGATGACGACCTCAAGATCGGCGTGAAATCCACGGCGATTCTGTTCGGCGAGGCGGACCGGGTGATCATCCTGAGCTTGCAGGCGTTGTCGCTGGTTTGTTTGTTACTGGCCGGATCGAAATTCGAGTTGGGAATCTGGTTTCAACTCGGTCTGCTGGTGGCCGCCGGATGTTACACGTGGGAGTTCTGGTACACCCGCAGCAAGGACCGGATGCGCTGCTTCCAGGCGTTTTTGCACAACCACTGGGCCGGGCTGGCGATTTTTGTCGGGATCGTGCTGGATTACGCGTTGCGTTGAGCCACAGACCCAGTGGGAGCGAGCCAGCTCGATAGCGGTGGATCAGTTCACAAATATTCTGACTGACACGACGCTTTCGCGAGCAGGCTCGCTCCCACAGGGAATCGCGGTTATTTCTGCGATTCGCGAACGACGTGCCAGACGCTTTTCATCTTGTCGCCTGTCATGTCTCCAGGCTTCTCGTCCTTCATGAAGGTGTACAGCGGTTTGCCATCGTAGGCGTACTGCATCATGCCGTCATCGCGCTTGATGACACTCCATTTACCGTCAGCCTTGGCGTCCGCCGGCGCCATCAATGGTGGCCAGTTCTTGGCGCAGTCGTCGTTGCACATCGACTTGCCGCCAGCGTCCTTGTCGAACGTGTAAAGCGTCATGCCTTTGTGGTCGACCATCATGCCGTCTTTCATCATGGCCGGATCGGCAGCCATCGCCAGTCCAGGCAGAGTCAGGGCGGCAGCCATCAGCAAAGCTTTGAAGGAAACAGTCATTTGAGTCATGGAAACCTTCTCTTGTGGTTGTCAGGATTCGGACTCAAAGCTTAGTTGAGGATCTGCACATTCGCCCCCGAGCTAAAATACTGTCACACGACTGCAATAATTCCGTTATCTAATGCGGCGCAAGACAGTTAAATGACAAGAGGATTAAGGCATGGTTGGCAGGAGCATTCTGATCGTCGACGACGAAGCGCCGATTCGCGAAATGATCGCCGTGGCGTTGGAAATGGCCGGCTATGACTGCCTCGAGGCAGAGAACTCGCAGCAGGCGCACGCCATCATCGTCGACCGCAAGCCGGACCTGATCCTGCTCGACTGGATGTTGCCCGGCACATCCGGCATTGAGTTGGCCCGACGTCTGAAGCGTGATGAACTGACCGGGGACATCCCGATCATCATGCTCACCGCCAAGGGCGAAGAGGACAACAAGATCCAGGGTCTTGAAGTCGGCGCCGATGATTACATCACCAAACCATTTTCCCCACGCGAACTGGTCGCACGCCTCAAGGCCGTGCTGCGCCGCGCCGGCCCGACCGATGGCGAAGCGCCAATCGAAGTCGGTGGCCTGCTGCTCGACCCGATCAGCCACCGCGTGACCATCGACGGCAAACCGGCCGAGATGGGCCCGACCGAGTACCGTCTGCTGCAATTCTTCATGACCCACCAGGAACGCGCCTACACTCGCGGCCAGTTGCTGGATCAGGTCTGGGGCGGCAACGTCTATGTTGAAGAGCGCACGGTCGACGTGCACATCCGACGACTGCGCAAGGCCCTCGGCGACGCTTACGAAAATCTGGTACAAACCGTGCGCGGCACCGGCTACCGGTTCTCCACAAAAGCATAAAAACAGCTGCAAGCTTCTAGCTACAAGCGGCAAGAAACAGCGAGCCGCTCTGACTTGTAGCTTGCAGCTTGAAACTTGACGCTGCGGCTAAGGACGCCCCCGTGAATCAAAACTGGCATGGCACCCTGATTCGCCACATGCTGCTGCTGGTCACCGCCTGCCTGGTGATCGGTCTGATCAGCGGCTATTACGGCTGGAGCCTCGCGGCGGGACTGGGTATTTACCTGGCCTGGACACTCAAGCAATTGCTGCGTCTGCACGAGTGGCTGCGCCTGCACCAACCTGATGAAGCACCGCCCGACGGTTACGGTCTGTGGGGCGAGGTGTTCGACAGCATCTATCACCTGCAGCGCCGCGACCAACGAGTGCGCGGGCGTCTGCAAGCGGTGATCGACCGGGTCCAGGAGTCCACCGCTGCGCTGAAAGACGCGGTCATCATGCTCGACAGCGATGGCAACCTCGAATGGTGGAACCGCGCCGCCGAAACCCTGCTCGGGCTCAAGACCCCACAGGACAGCGGCCAACCGGTGACCAATCTGGTGCGCCATCCGCGCTTCAAGGAATACTTCGAGCAAGACAGCTATTCCGAGCCGCTGGAAATCCCCTCGCCGACCAATGATCGCGTGCGCATTCAGCTGTACCTGACCCGCTACGGCAACAACGAACACTTGATGCTGGTGCGCGACGTCACGCGCATTCATCAGCTGGAACAGATGCGCAAAGACTTCATCGCCAACGTCTCCCACGAATTGCGCACGCCGCTGACGGTAATCTGCGGCTATCTGGAAACCCTGCTCGACAACGTCGAAGAAGTGAACCCGCGCTGGAGCCGTGCCCTGCAGCAGATGCAACAACAGGGCGGGCGCATGCAGACGCTGCTCAACGATTTGTTGCTGCTGGCGAAGCTGGAAGCCACCGATTACCCGTCCGACAACCAACCGATACAGATCGACACGCTGTTGCAGTCGATCACGAGCGATGCGCAGCAATTGTCCGGCTCGAAAAACCAGCGCATCACTCTGGAGGCCGACAGCAGCCTGTTGCTCAAGGGCAGCGAGGCGGAACTGCGCAGCGCGTTTTCCAATCTGGTGTTCAACGCGGTGAAGTACACCCCGGCCGAGGGCAATATCCGCATTCGCTGGTGGGGCGACGAGCAAGGCGCACACCTGAGCGTGCAGGATTCGGGGATCGGCATCGACAGCAAACACCTGCCGCGCCTGACCGAACGCTTTTACCGTGTCGACTCCAGCCGCAACTCCAACACCGGTGGCACCGGGCTCGGTCTGGCCATCGTCAAACACGTATTGCTGCGCCACCGCGCACGCATGGAGATCAGCAGCGTGCCCGGCCACGGCAGCACGTTCACCTGCCATTTCGCCCCGGCTCAGGTCGCTTACGCACGGGCGATCAACGCCGCCGAGTGATACCGGCCGGCACGCGCCACTAGGCAATCGCCAAGTCAGCCGCTACATTGGCTGACTTGTGCCTGCCTTTCAGGTGCGGCTTTTATCTCTTTTGAATCACACGGAACCCGCAAAACTCCATCATGGACCCTTCCCCTGGCTTGTCCCTCGCAACAATATTCGCCGATTTCGGCATGATCCTTTTTGCTCTGATCCTGGTTTTGCTCAACGGCTTTTTCGTTGCGGCAGAATTCGCCATGGTCAAACTGCGCTCGACCCGCGTCGAGGCCATCGCTGACAAGAACGGCTGGCGCGGGCACATCCTGCGCACCGTACACAGTCAGCTCGATGCGTACCTCTCGGCGTGTCAGCTCGGTATCACCCTCGCCTCGCTTGGTCTGGGCTGGGTGGGTGAGCCCGCGTTTGCGCACATTCTCGAGCCGCTGCTGGAAAGCGTTGGCGTGCAGTCGCCTGAAGTGATCAAAGGCGTGTCGTTCTTCGCCGCGTTCTTCGTCATTTCGTATCTGCACATCGTCGTCGGTGAGCTGGCGCCCAAATCCTGGGCAATCCGCAAACCCGAGCTGCTGTCGCTGTGGACGGCGGTGCCGCTGTACCTGTTCTATTGGGCGATGTACCCGGCGATTTACCTGCTCAACGCCAGCGCCAACGCGATTCTGCGTATCGCCGGCCAGGGTGAACCCGGCCCGCACCATGAACACCATTACAGCCGCGAAGAACTGAAACTGATCCTGCACTCCAGCCGTGGCCAGGATCCCAGCGACCAGGGCATGCGCGTTTTGGCCTCGGCGGTGGAGATGGGCGAACTGGAAGTGGTCGACTGGGCCAACTCCCGCGAAGACCTGATCACGCTGGAATTCAACGCGCCGCTGAAAGAAATCCTGGCGATGTTCCGTCGCCACAAGTTCAGCCGTTATCCGGTGTACGACAGCGAGCGCCAGGAGTTCGTCGGCCTGCTGCACATCAAGGATCTGCTGCTGGAGCTGGCAGCACTGGATCACATTCCCGAGTCGTTCAACCTGGCTGAACTGACCCGTCCGCTGGAGCGCGTGTCGCGGCACATGCCGCTGTCGCAGCTGCTGGAGCAGTTCCGCAAGGGCGGCTCGCACTTCGCCGTGGTCGAGGAGGCTGACGGCAACATCATCGGCTACCTGACCATGGAAGACGTGCTGGAAGTGCTGGTCGGCGATATTCAGGACGAACACCGCAAGGCTGAGCGCGGCATCCTCGCCTATCAGCCGGGCAAGCTGCTGGTGCGCGGCGACACGCCATTGTTCAAGGTTGAACGCCTGCTGGGGATCGACCTGGACCACATCGAAGCCGAAACCCTCGCTGGCCTGGTCTATGAAACCCTGAAACGGGTGCCGGAAGAGGAAGAAGTGCTGGAAGTCGAAGGCTTGCGGATCATCATCAAGAAGATGAAAGGGCCGAAGATTGTGCTGGCGAAGGTGTTGATGCTGGATTAATGGGAGTTTGGGGGGGCTCTTGTGGCGAGGGGATTTATCCCCGATGGGCTGCGAAGCGGCCCCAAACCCTGCAACTCTGTACTTACTGACTGCATTGAATGGTTCTGGGACGGCTACGCCGTCCATCGGGGATAAATCCCCTCGCCACAAAAAACCTCAACACCCTATCGCGCCTACTGCTTGCCCAACGCAAAGTTGGGCAACGCCCCCAGCGGCTGGTTGAACTGATACGGAATCGACACCAGCCCCGCGCCGCTGTTGCGCTGCACCACAAAGTGCAGGTGCGGGCCACTGCTGTTGCCGGTATTGCCCGACAGCGCCAACGGACTGCCCACTTTCACCCGCTGCCCTTCGCGCACACTCACCGAACCTTGCTTGAGATGCAGGTACACGCCCATCGTGCCGTCGTCGTGCAGCACCCGCACGAAATTGCCGGATGCATCATTGCCGCGCCCGTTCTGCGAATTCTCGGTCTTTACCACCACGCCGGCCCGCGCCGCGATAATCGGCGTGCCGACCGGCATGGCGATGTCCATTGCATATTTGTTCTTCGGCCCATAGTGGCTGTATTGGCCGTTGGCACCCTGACTCAAGCGGAACGGTCCACCACGCCACGGCAGCGGATAACGATAGCCCTGGGCCGCTCCTGAAGGATCGCCGAGGGAATAGTGAAACTGCGGCGAATACACCAATGGCTGGCCGCCGGACACCGCTTTGAGCAACGCCAACCGCGTATTGCTGCGCGCCGGCAACACCCGGCGAATGGTTTGAGTCGGCGCGCCACGCACGTTGCTCAGCCCGGTAAACGCCAGCGCTATCTCAACCGGCGCATACAGGTCATTGCGCACGAACACCACGTCGACGCCCTTCTGTTTCTTGATGTCGAGGTAGACCTGGCGCTCGAGGCGCTCGACCATTCGGTCCTGAAACACGAACACCTTCGCACCTTTGCTCGGACGGTCGCTGTACGAGACCACGCCGTTGGCATCGGTGGATTTGTAGATGGTCATTGCCACAGCCAGGTTGGAGGCCATGACCAAACCACAGAAAAACAGCAGGCGCGCGAGCATGGGCAAGAGTCTGTCGAAGTAAGGCCTGGGAAAGAGCCTAGCAGGTGAGACAGACCAGGGTAGTCGAGAGATGTTTCAAATTTGGCACAGCCCAAAGCAAAAGATCGCAGCCTTCGGCAGCTCCTACATTGGAATGTGATCCCTGTAGGAGCTGCCGCAGGCTGCGATCTTTCGGGGCGCCCCGCTTATGCGCCGGGAACGAAGTGCTTCTGCGCCGTGCCGCGGGCGATCAGACGGGAGATGTAGTCGAGTTTCTGCGCGTCCTGGTCGACGAAGCGGAACGTCAGTTGCAGCCAGTCGCTGTCAGGTTTCTGCTCAAACGCGACGATGGCGTGCAGATAGCCATTGAGGCGGGCGATTTCGGCGTTGTCACCCTGCTCCAGGTCGAGCACAGCGCTGTCGAGGATCTGCGGCAGGGTGTCGGTGCGTTTCACCACCAGCAGCGCTTCCTTGATGCTCAGGGCCTTGATCACGCATTGCTGCGTGCCGCTCGGCAGGCGCAATTGGCCCTGACCGCGACCGCTGGCAGGCGAAGACGCAGCCACAGGCGCCTTGACCGGTGGGCTGTTGAGCAGGCCACGCGACGCGGCTGCCGCCGGTGCAGGCGCCGCGGCGACGGGTTTGGCAAACGGGTTTACCGCCGCCGCAGCCGGGGCACCGCCACCAATTACCGCTGCTTTACCGCCGGTCAGGGCACTCAGGGAGTCATTGCCGAACGCCGAGTTCATCTTGGTCGGTGCGCTGTTCATCAGGGTGTCGAGCTTGCCGACCTTGTTCAGCGCCTGCTTGACCTTGGTCAGCAGTTGTTCGTTGGTGAACGGCTTGCTGACATAGCCGGAAACGCCGGCCTGGATCGCCTGCACGACGTTTTCCTTGTCGCCACGGCTGGTGACCATGACAAACGGCATGGTCTTGAGATTTTCCTGCTCGCGGCACCAGGTCAGCAGTTCCAGACCCGACATTTCCGGCATTTCCCAGTCGCACAGGACCAGGTCGAAGGCTTCACGGGCCAGCATGGCCTGGGCCTTCTTGCCGTTGATGGCGTCCTCGGTGCGGATCCCCGGGAAGTAATTACGCAGGCACTTTTTCACCAGGTCACGAATGAACGAAGCGTCGTCCACAACCAACACACTGATCTTGCTCATCCAACACCCCTATTAAAATCCCGGCAAGCATAACGCTGGCTGATGGCACATTGCCAAAACTCTTCAGTCACGCCGGGACTTTTCGTTCGCGGGTGCTGCTTTTTAATTCGATTGATTCAAAAGCACCGGAAACAAAAACGCCCGGCCAAAGGGCCGGGCGCTTTTCTCAGGCAATCTTACTTATCGTCAGCAACGCCCGGAACATTAGCGGTTTCGCCGCTTGTGCCTTGAACTTCTTCCTTCATGCGCTTGAGGCCCATGTGGCGCACGTCGGTGCCGCGCACCAGATAGATCACCAACTCGGAGATATTGCGCGCGTGGTCGCCGATGCGCTCCAGCGAACGCAGCACCCAGATGATGCTCAAGACGCGCGAGATAGAGCGCGGGTCTTCCATCATGTAGGTCGCCAGTTCACGCAGGGCAGTCTTGTACTCGCGGTCGATGATTTTGTCGTATTGCGCCACCGACAAGGCCAGATCGGCGTCGAAACGGGCAAACGCGTCCAGCGCATCGCGAACCATGTTGCGCACCTGGTCGCCAATGTGGCGAACCTCGACGTAACCGCGCGGGGCTTCGCCTTCTTCGCACAGTTGAATGGCACGGCGGGCGATCTTGGTGGCTTCGTCGCCGATACGCTCCAGGTCGATCACCGACTTGGAGATGCTGATGATCAGACGCAGGTCGGACGCCGCCGGCTGACGACGGGCCAGAATGCGCAGGCACTCTTCGTCGATGTTGCGTTCCATCTGGTTGATCTGGTCGTCGATCTCGCGCACCTGCTGAGCCAGGCCGGAGTCGGCCTCGATCAATGCCGTGACCGCGTCGTTGACCTGCTTCTCGACCAGCCCGCCCATGGCCAGGAGGTGGCTGCGCACTTCCTCAAGCTCGGCATTGAACTGCGCGGAAATGTGATGGGTAAGGCCTTCTTTACTAATCATGTTGGCGTCCTTGGAGCGTCCGGTAAGGTGCGGCGGGCCGCAGCGTCAATTCTGTGAGTAACCCGCAACTGTCAGCCGTAACGACCGGTGATGTAGTCTTCGGTCTGCTTCTTGGCCGGATTGGTGAACAGCGTATCGGTATCGCCAAATTCCACCAGTTTGCCCATGTACATGAACGCCGTGTAGTCGGACACCCGCGCGGCTTGCTGCATGTTGTGGGTCACGATGACGATGGTGAACTTGGACTTCAGTTCGTAGATCAGCTCTTCGACTTTCAGCGTCGAGATCGGGTCGAGTGCCGAGCAAGGCTCGTCGAGCAGCAGGACTTCTGGCTCCACGGCGATGGTGCGCGCGATTACCAGACGTTGCTGCTGACCACCGGACAGACCCAGTGCCGACTCGTGCAGACGATCTTTGACTTCGTCCCACAGCGCCGCGCCTTTCAGTGCCCACTCAACGGCTTCGTCGAGGACGCGCTTCTTGTTGATGCCCTGGATGCGCAGACCGTAAACCACGTTTTCGTAGATGGTTTTCGGGAACGGGTTCGGCTTCTGGAACACCATGCCGACGCGACGACGCAGTTCGGCCACATCTTCGCCCTTGCGATAGATGTTGTTGCCGTACAGGTTGATTGCGCCTTCGACACGGCAGCCGTCAACCAGATCGTTCATGCGGTTGAAGGTGCGCAGCAGCGTGGACTTGCCGCAGCCGGACGGGCCGATGAACGCGGTCACGCGCTGTTTCGGAATGTTCATGCTGACGTCGAACAGTGCTTGCTTCTCGCCGTAGTACAGGCTCAGGCCCGGCACTTCGATGGCAACGGTTTCCTGCTCGAGGTTCAGGCTCTGCTTGTCGCGACCCAAGGCAGACATGTTGATGCCGTGGGTATGGGTTTCGTGCTGCATGGGACATCCCCTGTGCTAACAAATTCGGTTCTATGAACCACTGGCATAGCCAATGGGTTACTCAAAATCTATGGCTGCGCCGATCCTTGTGGGAGCTGGCTTGCCAGCGATGCAGGCAACTCGGTCTGCCAGTTACACCCTGGTGTTGCCATCGCTGGCAAGCCAGCTCCCACAGGATTTGTATTAACTATCCAGTGCTTTGTATTTTTCGCGCAGGTGGTTACGGATATACACCGCCGACAGGTTCAACGTCGCGATCACCAACACCAGCAACAGCGCCGTGGCGTACACCAGCGGTCGTGCCGCTTCGACGTTCGGGCTCTGGAAGCCGACGTCATAGATGTGGAAGCCCAGGTGCATGATCTTCTGGTCCAGGTGCAGGTACGGATAGTTGCCATCCACCGGCAGCGACGGCGCCAGTTTCACCACACCCACCAGCATCAGCGGCGCTACTTCACCGGCGGCACGGGCCACCGCGAGGATCATGCCGGTCATCATCGCCGGACTGGCCATCGGGATGACGATCTTCCACAAGGTCTCAGCCTTGGTCGCGCCGAGGGCCAACGAACCTTCACGCACGGTGCGAGGAATCCGCGCCAGGCCTTCTTCAGTGGCCACGATCACCACTGGCACCGCCAGCAGCGCCAGCGTCAGCGAAGCCCAGAGCAGGCCCGGCGTACCGAAGGTCGGTGCCGGCAACGCTTCCGGGAAGAACAAGCGGTCAACCGAACCACCCAACACGTAAACGAAGAAGCCCAGGCCAAACACGCCGTAAACGATTGCCGGAACACCCGCGAGGTTGTTCACTGCGATCCGGATGATCCGCGTCAGGGTGTTCTGCTTGGCGTATTCACGCAGGTACACCGCTGCCAGAACGCCGAACGGCGTCACGATCATCGCCATGATCAGCGTCATCATCACGGTGCCGAAAATCGCCGGGAAGATCCCGCCCTCGGTGTTCGCTTCACGCGGGTCGTCCGACAGGAATTCCCAGATCTTGCTGAAGTAGAAGCCGATCTTGGTCATCGTGCCCATGGCGTTCGGCTGGTAGGCGTGAACCACTTTGCCCAGATCGATTTGAATCTCTTTGCCGTTGGCATCGCGAGCGGTCAAAGCGTCGCGGTTGAACTGCGCATGCAGATCAGCCAGACGCGCTTCGATGTCCTGATAGCGGGCATTGAGTTCGGCACGCTCGGACTCCATGTCGGCTTGCGCGGCGGCGTCGAATTTGCCTTCAAGCTCCAGTTTGCGACTGTGCAGGCGGATGCGCTCCAGCCCTGCGTTGATCGCGCCGATGTCGGTTTTTTCCAGCGATTTCAGTTGCGCGGCCAGACCATTGACGCGGTCGATCCGCGCTTGCAGTTCAGGCCAGGCCGCTTCACCTTCGGCGATGACCTTGCCGTCCTGTTTGACGTTGACCAGGTAGCCGTAGAAATTGCCCCACTCACGACGTTCGATCGCCATCAGCTCCGGCGGCGTCTTCTGGTTGGTCAGCCACTCGCCGACGATCCAGGTGAAGTCGTTGCCGTTCAGGTCACGGTTGCCAACTTTGATCAGCTCGCGGGTCATGAATTCCGGGCCAGCGTCCGGCACCGGCAAACCGGCGCTCTTCAGACGGGCGCGGGGCACTTCTTCTTTCTGCACCACTTCGCCGACCACCAGATGCTGGGCCTGGCCCGGCACGTCGTAGCTGGCGTGGATCAGATCCGCCGGCCAGAAGTGACCCAGGCCGCGCACGGCAATCACTGCCAGCAGGCCAATGGTCATGATGACCGCGATGGACACCGCGCCACCGCTGATCCAGACGCCTGGGGCGCCGCTCTTGAACCATCCTTTCAGGGAGTTCTGTTTCACAGACTTCTACCTTTGCTTAAAGCGACGAGTATTTCTTGCGCAGACGCTGACGAATCAGTTCTGCCAGGGTGTTCATGACGAAGGTGAACAACAGCAGCACCAGCGCCGAGAGGAACAGCACGCGGTAGTGGCTGCCGCCGACTTCCGACTCGGGCATTTCCACTGCGACGTTGGCGGCCAGGGTGCGCAGGCCTTCGAACAGGTTCATTTCCATGACCGGGGTGTTACCGGTGGCCATCAGCACGATCATCGTTTCACCGACCGCACGGCCCATGCCGATCATCAGTGCCGAGAAGATGCCCGGGCTGGCGGTGAGGATCACCACGCGAGTCATGGTCTGCCACGGCGTGGCACCGAGGGCCAGCGAACCGAGGGTCAGACCACGGGGCACGCTGAACACGGCGTCTTCGGCGATCGAGTAGATGTTCGGGATCACCGCAAAACCCATGGCCAGGCCGACTACCAGAGCGTTGCGCTGGTCGTAGGTGATGCCCAGATCGTGGGAGATCCACATGCGCATGTCGCCGCCGAAGAACCAGTTCTCCATGAACGGGCTCATGTACAGCGACAGCCAGCCCACAAACAGGATCACTGGAATCAGCAGCGCACTTTCCCAGCCATCCGGAACTCTCAGACGGATCGACTCAGGCAGACGGCTGAAGGTGAACCCGGCGACCAGAATGCCGATCGGCAGCAACATCAACAGGCTGAAGATGCCCGGCAAATGTCCTTCCACATAAGGGGCGAGGAACAGACCGGCGAAGAAACCGAGGATCACCGTCGGCATCGCTTCCATCAACTCGATCACCGGTTTGACCTTGCGGCGCATGCCCGGGACCATGAAGTACGCGGTGTAGATCGCGGCGGCAACGGCAAGCGGCGCAGCCAGCAGCATCGCGTAGAACGCGGCTTTCAGGGTGCCGAAGGTCAGTGGCGAGAGGCTCAGTTTCGGTTCGAAATCGGTGTTGGCCGCAGTCGATTGCCAGACATATTTAGGCTCGTCGTAGTTCTCGTACCAGACCTTGCTCCACAGCGCGCTCCAGGACACTTCCGGGTGCGGGTTATCAAGCAGCAGCGGTTGCAGCTTGCCGCCGGCTTCGACGATCACGCGGTTGGCACGCGGCGACAGACCGAACAGGCCTTGGCCTTCAACAACCTGATCGACCAGCAAGGTACGGTGCGCGGTGCTGTGGAACACGCCGAGCTTGCCGTCGGCATCCAGCGCCAGGAAGCCTTTGCGGCGCTCTTCGGCGGTGATCTCAATGATTGGCGCCTTGCCCATCTGGAACGTACGAATCTGCTTCAGGCGCTGCTCGCCATCGGGGTCGCGAGCCATGAACCACTGGGCCAGACCACCTTTGGAGTCACCGATGATCAGCGAGATACCGCCAACCAGTTGCGTGGTTGCGGTGACTTCGGCGTCAGCATTTTCGAGCAATTTGTAACGACCGTTAAGGCTCTTGTCGCGCAGGCTGAACACGTCGGCCTGAGCACGACCGTTGACCACATACAGCCACTGCTGGCGCGGGTCGACGAAGATGTTTTTCACCGGCTCGGTCATCTGCGGCAGATCAATACGCTTCTGCTCGTTGGTGACTTCGCCAGTCATCATGTTTTCTTCGCTGGTCAGCGACAAAACATTGAGTTGCGAACCGGTCGAACCCACCAGCATCAGCGTCGAATCGGTAGCATTGAGGCTGACGTGCTCCAGCGCACCACCGCTTTCGTTCAACGCGATCGGCGTGTTGCCGTACGGGTATTCGATAGCCGGGGTGATGGTTTTCTTGCTGTCGGGATAGCTGACTTTATAGGTGTGACGGAACACCAGCGCCTGACCGTTGGACAAACCCACGGCCACCAGCGGATGACCTGGCTGGTCTTCTCCAATGGAGGTCACGGTTGCGCCTGCCGGCAATGGCAGGTCGACGCGCGTCAGTTCAGCACCGCTGTCGAGATCGAAGAACAGCGCCTGGCCCTTGTCGGAAACGCGCATGGCCACCTGATTCTGCTCTTCGAGCGAAATCATCAGCGGCTTGCCGGCGTCCTGCATCCAGGCCGGGGTGATGGCATCTTTCGCGGTCAGGTCGGCACCCTTGAAGAGCGGCGCGACGACATAGGCGAGGAAGAAAAAGATCAGGGTAATGGCTGCCAGCACCGCCAGGCCGCCAACGAGGACGTACCAGCGAGTGAAGCGATCCTTGAGCGCGCGAATGCGGCGCTTGCGTTGCAGCTCAGGCGTATTGAAGTCAATGCGCTTGGGAGGATTAGTAGTCATTTGGGAATTGGCCAGATCATTCATGCGCTCACCCTAGCGATCCTGTATGACAGAAAGATGACAATGCAGTGACGCAGCAAATCCACCGCCAGCGGGTACTGGAGGAGGATCAAGGAATTCGAAAGGTTTCAGCCCTTTTGGGACCCGCTTGAAACCTGTGCAGGAGCTGTCGAGGGAACCGAGGCTGCGATCTTTTGATCTTGCGATCAGAGGCCAGATCAAAAGATCGCAGCCTCGTTTCACTCGACAGCTCCTACAGGGTTCCTGCAGGTCCGGGGGTTAGCCCGGACCTAAGGTGTTACTTCTTGGCGACAGCGCCGCCTTCCTGCAGACCCAGGTCAGCCAGTGCTTTTGCAGCAACCTTGGCTGGCAACGGGATGTAGCCGTCTTTCACAACAACTTCCTGACCCTGTTTGGACAGAATCAGTTTCACGAACTCGGCTTCCAGCGGGGCCAGAGGCTTGTTCGGGGCTTTGTTGACGTAAACGTAGAGGAAGCGCGACAGCGGGTACTTGCCGTTCAGGGCGTTTTCTTCGGTGTCTTCGATGAAATCGGTGCTGCCTTTCTTGGCCAGAGCTACCGTTTTCACGCTTGCGGTCTTGTAGCCGATACCCGAGTAACCAACGCCGTTCAGCGAGGAGCTGATCGACTGCACGACCGAAGCCGAACCAGGTTGTTCGTTGACGTTTGGCTTGAAGTCGCCTTTGCACAAGGCTTCTTCTTTGAAGTAGCCGTAGGTGCCCGATACCGAGTTACGACCGAACAGCTGAACCGGCTTGTTGGCCAGGTCGCCGGTCACACCCAGGTCACCCCAGGTTTTCACGTCGGTTTTAGCACCGCACAGGCGAGTGGACGAGAAGATCGCGTCGACTTGCTCCATGGTCAGACCCTTGATCGGGTTGTCCTTGTGTACGAATACAGCCAGGGCGTCCACGGCAACCGGGATAGCGGTTGGCTTGTAGCCATATTTGGTTTCGAAGGCTTGCAGCTCGTTGTCCTTCATCTTGCGGCTCATCGGGCCCAGGTTAGCGGTGCCTTCAGTCAGCGCAGGTGGCGCGGTCGAAGAACCGGCGGCCTGAATCTGGATGTTTACGTTCGGGTATTCTTTTTTGTAGTTCTCAGCCCAGAGGGTCATGAGGTTGGCCAGGGTATCGGAGCCGACGCTGGACAGGTTGCCCGACACACCAGTGGTCTTGGTGTAGCTCGGGATAGCAGGGTCAACAGCGGCAACCGCGTTGGCAGTCGCAACGCCAGCAGCGACAAAAGTCATTGCCGCCATCAAACGCTTCAGTTTCATGCCTTACTCCTAGCAGATAGGGTGTGTTAAGTCGGGGCCAAGTATCAGCAGGCCGTGTGAACACTCTATGGCTGAAATATGACAATTGGATGAAAGGCCAGCATTCGGGTTTTACAAGATGATTCGAGTGACCCCAATCGCGAGCAGGCTCACTCCTACACTTGAAATGCATTCCAAATGTAGGAGTGAGCCTGCTCGCGATGGCGTCTGTACAGCTACAGATAATGTCGGACTCAGCGCCCCCTCTTCCACAGCCACGCGCCAACCAGTATCCCCATCGCGCAAAGCACCGCCACATAGTAGGCAGGCCCCATCGGGCTTTCTTTAAGCAGCAGGCTGACGATCATTGGCGTCAGGCCACCGAAGATTGCGTACGCCACGTTGTACGAGAACGACAACCCGCTGAAACGTACCACTGGCGGGAACGCCTTGACCATCACGTACGGTACCGCACCGATGGTGCCGACCAGCAAACCGGTCAGGGCATACAGCGGGAACAGCCAGTTCGGGTGATCGGCGAGGCTGTGATAGAAGGTCCACGAACTGATCAACAGGCCCAGGCAACCGAACACGAATACGCGGCCAGCGCCAAAGCGATCGGCCAGCGCCCCGGAAATAATGCAGCCAAAGCTCAGGAACACAATCGCCAGGCTGTTGGATTGCAGCGCTGTGGTGGGCGAGAAGTGATAGACCGTTTGCAGCACGGTCGGGGTCATCAGGATCACCACAACAATGCCGGCAGACAGCAGCCACGTCAGCAGCATCGAGATCGCAATCGCCCCGCGATGATCACGCAGCACCGCGCGCAGCGGCACTTCTTCGGCCAGCGCCTTGCGCTGTTGCAGCTCGGCAAATACCGGTGTTTCGTGCAGCCAGCGGCGCAGGTAAACCGAGAACAGACCAAACACGCCGCCAAGCAGGAACGGAATCCGCCAGGCGTAATCGGAAACTTCGGTCGGCGTATAGATGCTGTTGATCGCCGTGGCGACCAGCGAGCCGAGCAGGATACCGGCGGTCAGGCCGCTGGTGAGCGTGCCACAGGCGTAACCCATATGCTTTTGCGGCACATGTTCGGAAACGAAGACCCACGCCCCCGGCACTTCACCACCAATCGCCGCGCCTTGAATCACGCGCATCAATAGAAGAAGGATCGGCGCCCACATGCCGATCTGCGCATACGTCGGCAGCAAACCCATGATCAGGGTCGGCACGGCCATCATGAAGATGCTCAGGGTGAACATCTTCTTGCGCCCCAGCAGGTCGCCGAAGTGCGCCATGACGATGCCGCCCAGCGGCCGCGCGAGATAACCGGCGGCGAAGATGCCGAAGGTCTGCATCATGCGCAGCCACTCGGGCATGTCGGCCGGGAAGAACAGTTTGCCGACTACGGTGGCGAAGAATACGAAGATGATGAAATCGTAGAATTCCAGCGCGCCACCGAGGGCGGACAGCGACAGAGTCTTGTAGTCATTGCGGGTCAACGGTCGTGCGGGTTGCTCGGGCTGCGCGAGGCTCGAAGGCGCTGTGGTCATGGCAAGGGCTTCTCTTATAGTCGGATCTGCCGCCACAACAACGCTGGCGGTGGCTTCGGCAGGTTCGGCACCATAGCAAATTGTTCGAAAAAGCACATAGAGCCGCGTATTTGACAGTCGAAATCAGAACCGGACGGTCGTCGTGGAGTCTACCGACCGATATACTCGCAAACTTGCCCCGGTTTGTAGGGGGTTGCTGTGCGAAAACGTTGTTGGCCCGCCCTTTGATCGGCGCAGCCGGTTTCGCAGAGTTTCCCTTTAGTTGCTTACGGAAAACGTGACGAACGTAGTATGTTCGGTGCTGAATCGTTTTTCCCGAAGACGGCTACCACCAGCAGCACACACGAAGAGTCACGGGTCAGAGGCCCCCCGGCATGATAGAACTCGAACAAGAAGATCCGATCCCGCAAGGCGACCTGGCCCTGCAAATCACCGCGCTTCCGCGCGAAACCAACGGCTTTGGCGATATTTTCGGCGGCTGGCTGGTAGCGCAGATGGATTTGGCCGGCACCGCGATGGCCAGCCGTGTTGCCGGTGGCCGCGTGGCCACTGTCGCCATCGACCGTATGGCGTTTCTGGTACCTGTGGCGGTCGGCGCGCAATTGTCCTTTTACACCCAGACCCTGGAAATCGGTCGCAGCTCGATCCAGATGATGGTCGAGGTGTGGAGCGACGATCCGCTGTCCAGCGAATGGCGCAAGGTGACCGAAGCGGTATTCGTCTTCGTCGCCATCGACGGCAGCGGCCGCACTCGTTCAGTGCCGCCACGCGCACGTTAAACCTCGCGGCCGTTTTGCGGTCGATAGTCGTCCCAAGTGTCTGATCGAGAGCTGTCCCATGACCACGCCCAACGTTGAAGCCGTGAAACTGGATGAACTGAACTGCTGGCGCATCCGCCACGGTCAGGCCGAAGTGCTGGTCGCTCAGCAAGGCGCGCACATTCTCAGTTACCAGATCGACGGCCAGCCGCCGATCATCTGGCTCAACGACAAGGCCGAGTTCAAGACTGGCAAGAGCATCCGCGCCGGTGTGCCGGTGTGCTGGCCGTGGTTCGGCAAGTTCGAACGCAATCCGCAGAGTGTGCAGGCGATGTACACCGGTGAGCAGCCGGCACCTGCGCACGGTCTGGTGCGGGCGATGGATTGGGAACTGGGCGGGATCGAAGCCGAGAGCAACGGGATCAAGGTCGAGTTCAAGTTGCCCTATCCCGAAGGTGGCCTGCCGGGCTGGCCCCATCAGGTGGATCTGACCCTGACCCTGCATCTGTCGGATCAGCTGCAATTCAGCCTGACCAGCCATAACCGTGGCAGTGACACCGTCAGCCTGAGTCAGGCGCTGCATACCTATTTTGCTGTCAGCGATGTGCGCAATGTGCATGTCGACGGCGTGAAGGGGCTGGATTACATCGAGACGCTGGACGACTGGAAAACCCACAACCAGCAAGGTGATCTGCATTTTGCCGGTGAGACTGACCGCATCTATCTCGATGCTCCGCCACAGCTGAGCATCGTCGACCCGACGTGGGAACGGCGCATCGTGCTGACCGCCACCGGCTCACGCACTGCCGTGATCTGGAACCCGTGGATCGACCGTGCTGCGGCGCTTAGCGATATGGATAACGATGGCTGGCAGCGCATGCTGTGCATCGAGACGGCGAATGTGATGGATGACATCGTCACGCTCGCGCCGGGGGCGAGTCATACCATGGGCGTCAGCGTCGCCAGCAAACCGCTTTAAGATCAAAAGATCGCAGCCTTCGGCAGCTCCTACAGGGAAATGCATTCCAATGTAGGAGCTGCCGAAGGCTGCGATCTTTTGCTTTAGAGATCAGATTCCTGCACCACCCGCACCTTGTCCGCCTCCAGCGCATACGCCGCATCGGCCAGATCATTGCTGACCTTCTCGACCTTCAACGTGCCGGTCACCCACAGCGGCGTGTAGATGTCGTCCAGCTTCAGACCCTTCGGATATCGCACCAGCACCAGTTGATTCGGCGGCGGTGGCGGCACGTGGATGCAAGCGCCCGGGTACGGCACGAGGAAGAACAGTGTGCTGCGACCCTTGGCGTCGGATTCCAGCGACACCGGATAACCACCGATGCGGATGTGTTTGTCATTCATCGACGCTACGGTTTTGCTCGAATACATCACCGCCGGCAGACCTTTGGCCTGCTTCATGCCGCCCTTCTCGGTGAAGGTGCCGATGGCTTCCGGGGAGTTGTGATCGATTTCAGGCATGGCCTCGAGGGCCTTTTGATCCGACTTGGGCATCAGGTCGAGCCAGTCGGTTTCCGGCAGTTCGCCGGCGTGGGCCAAACCGCTGCCCAGTAAGAGGAGAGTCAACAGAAGACGGCGCATGAATGTGCTCGGTAAAAAAGGATGATAAATCGCCGAGCATTCTAGCCCTCCCCGCCGCGCTGGCGGAGAGGACTTCGTCGCTTTGAATCAGTTCTTTTTGATCAGGCCGTAGATCACCAGCAACACGACTGCGCCAACCAGTGCGCCGAGGAAGCCAGCGCCCTCGCCCGCCTGATAAATGCCCAGAGCCTGGCCGCCGTAAGTGGCCGCCAGCGAACCGCCGATACCGAGCAGGATGGTCATGATCCAGCCCATGCTGTCATCGCCCGGTTTCAGGAACCGAGCCAGCAGGCCGACGATCAAGCCGATAAAGATGGTTCCGATAATTCCCATGGCATTTCCCTCTGTGTGAATTGGCTATGCCAAAGCCTAGACAGACTTTGGCATCCTGCCATCAGAGAACGGCGGCCCCTGAATGGTTCCGCCGCTGCCACATGAAACTGTTTTACTCGGCGATCAGCGCCTGAACCTTGACGATCTGCGCCTGGAGCGTGGCCTTGTCGGCGCAACGCAGGTTGGCGTGACCGACCTTGCGTCCGGCCTTGAAGGCTTTGCCGTAGTGATGCAAATGGCAATCTTCGATGGCGATGACTTTCTCGACCGGCGGGACAACGCCGATAAAGTTGAGCATCGCGCTCTCGCCGACCTTGGCCGTTGAACCCAGCGGCAGACCGGCAACGGCCCGCAGATGGTTTTCGAACTGGCTGCACTCGGCGCCTTCGGTGGTCCAGTGCCCGGAGTTGTGCACGCGCGGGGCGATTTCGTTGGCCTTGAGGCCGCCGTCGACTTCAAAGAACTCGAACGCCATCACACCGACATAATCCAGCTGCTTGAGCACACGGCTGGAATAGTCTTCGGCCAACGCCTGCAACGGGTGATCAGTGCTGGCAACCGACAGCTTGAGGATGCCGCTGTCGTGGGTGTTGTGCACCAACGGGTAGAACTTCGTTTCACCATCGCGAGCGCGCACGGCGATCAGCGAGACTTCACCGGTGAACGGCACGAAGCCTTCCAGCAAGCAGGCAACGCTGCCGAGTTCGGCGAAGGTGCCAACCACATCTTCAGGCGTGCGCAGGACTTTCTGACCCTTGCCGTCATAACCCAGCGTGCGGGTTTTCAGCACGGCCGGCAGACCGATTGCAGCCACGGCAGCATCCAGATCGGCTTGTGACTGAATGTCGGCGAAGGCCGGGGTCGGAATCCCCAGATCCTTGAACATGCTCTTTTCGAACCAGCGGTCGCGAGCGATGCGCAGGGCTTCGGCGCTCGGATAGACCGGCACGAATTGCGAGAGAAACGCTACGGTTTCAGCCGGGACACTTTCAAATTCGAAGGTCACCAGATCGACTTCATCGGCCAGTTGGCGCAGATGATCCTGATCGCCGTAATCGGCCCGCAGGTGTTCGCCCAGCGCAGCGGCGCAAGCGTCCGGCGCAGGATCGAGGAAAGCGAAGTTCATGCCCAGCGGGGTGCCCGCCAGGGCCAACATGCGACCCAACTGGCCGCCACCGATTACACCGATCTTCATCTCAACAACCTCAGGCAATACGTGGGTCTGGATTGTCCAGGACGCTGTCTGTCTGCTCGGCACGGAAGGTTTTCAGTACCGCGTGGAACTGTGGATGCTTGGCGCCGAGGATGCTCGCCGAGAGCAGCGCTGCGTTGATCGCGCCAGCCTTGCCGATGGCCAGAGTCGCGACCGGAATGCCGGCCGGCATTTGCACGATCGACAGCAGCGAATCGACGCCCGAGAGCATTGCCGATTGCACGGGAACACCCAGCACTGGCAGGTGGGTCTTGGCCGCACACATGCCTGGCAAGTGAGCTGCGCCACCGGCACCGGCGATAATCACCTCGATGCCGCGGCCTTCAGCCTCTTCGGCGTACTGGAACAGCAGATCCGGGGTACGGTGCGCAGAAACCACCTTGACCTCGTACGGGATGCCGAGCTTTTCCAGCATATCGGCGGTGTGGCTAAGGGTGGACCAATCGGACTTGGAGCCCATGATCACGCCAACCAGTGCACTCATCGTCGCGCCTCTTCTCTCTGGGCGCCCGCAGGCGCGTCAAAAACAACAAACCACGCAGGTTGCGTGGCTTGATTGTACGAAAAATGGCCGGTCGTACCGGCCAAAGGCCGCGCAGTATACCGCAATGAAAGTAATAAACAGCCCCCTGCGCGACCATCTGTCATCTGCCGCAAAAGCCCGGTTTTATTGACCTGAAGGTCAGCCAAAAAGATCAAAAGATCGCAGCCTTCGGCAGCTCCTACAGGGGAACGCATTTCAACATGTAGGAGCTGCCGAAGGCTGCGATCTTTTCCCCCAGACACCCTCCATCAGGAAGCTTGTGCTGCGCCACCTTCGAGCTTGCGCCACAGCAACCGCACGTTGGCCTTGCGCACCAGTGCGCAGCGGTACAGACGAATTTCCAGTGGCACATGCCATTGCGGGCCGCCGCACACAACCAGCTCGCCACGGGCCAGTTCGGCACGCACACTCAGTTGTGGCACCCAGGCGATGCCGAGGCCTTCCAACGCCATGCTTTTCAGGCTGTCGGCCATGGCGGTTTCATAAATGGTGGTAAACCGCAGCTGACGCTGGCGCAGCAAACCGTTTACGGAGCGGCCGAGGAAAGCTCCGGCGCTGTAGGCGAGCAGCGGCACGCTGGCTTCGCCTTCCAGATCGAACAACGGTTTACCGTCGGCATCCGCCGCGCACACCGGCAACATTTCGGTCTGGCCCAAGTGCAGCGACGGGAAAATCTCCGGGTCCATCTGCATCGCTGCGTCCGGATCATAGAACGCCAGCATCAGGTCACAACCACCCTCGCGCAACGCATGCACGGCGTCGCCAACGTTGGTCGCTACCAACCGAGTGGCAATGTTCAGCCCTTCATTACGCAGTTGCGCGATCCAGCGCGGGAAGAAACCCAGCGCCAGGGAGTGAGCAGCGGCCACCTGCATCACCTCGCCCTGCCCGCCTTCCAGATGATGCAGGTGACGCAACACTTCGCCGAGCTGCTCGACCACGGTGCGCGCGGTCACCAGAAACAATTGCCCCGCCGCCGTCAGCTCGATCGGCGTGCGCGATCGATTGACCAGGGTCAGCCCCAGCGCCGCTTCGAGGCTGCGGATCCGCCGACTGAATGCCGGCTGAGTCACGAAACGTCGTTCGGCGGCCTGCGAGAAGCTGCGGGTGGCGGCCAGAGCACTGAAGTCCTCGAGCCATTTGCTTTCCAGATTCATCACGTCCTCCCGGACACGCACCAAAACAGGTCACACGTCTGCCGCGCACGCGGCGTCACACGGGCATTATGCCGAATGTGCATAGGCCAGTGCTTAACAGCATTGGCCCAAATTTCCCCACAAGCCTAGCATTCGCAGCGTTCCGGCACAGACCGGGTCCATATCGAGATGATTTCTATCATGTCCTCCGCTGCATCTTTCCGCACAGAAAACGACCTGCTTGGCGCCCTCGAAGTACCGGCTCAAGCGTATTACGGCATCCAGACCCTGCGAGCGGTGAACAACTTCCGCCTCTCGGGCGTTCCGATTTCGCATTACCCGAAACTGGTTGTGGGTCTGGCGATGGTCAAACAGGCCGCCGCTGACGCCAACCGTGAGCTGGGTCACCTGAGCGAAGCCAAGCACGCTGCCATCAGCGAAGCCTGTGCCCGATTGATCCGCGGTGATTTCCACGAAGAGTTCGTGGTCGACATGATTCAAGGTGGCGCCGGTACCTCCACCAACATGAACGCCAACGAAGTGATCGCCAACATTGCTCTGGAAGCAATGGGTCACCAGAAAGGCGAGTATCAGTACCTGCACCCGAACGACGACGTGAACATGGCGCAGTCGACCAACGACGCCTACCCGACGGCCATCCGCCTGGGTCTGCTGTTGGGTCACGACACCCTGCTCGCCAGCCTCGACAGCCTGATTCAGGCGTTCGCGGCCAAAGGTAAAGAATTCGATCACGTCCTGAAGATGGGCCGTACCCAACTGCAAGACGCCGTACCGATGACCCTCGGTCAGGAATTCCGTGCTTTCGCCACCACCATGGGCGAAGACCTGGCCCGTCTGAAGACGCTGGCCCCGGAACTGCTGACTGAAGTGAACCTGGGCGGCACCGCGATCGGCACTGGGATCAACGCCGACCCGCGTTATCAGGCGCTGGCGGTACAGCGTCTGGCGCTGATCAGCGGTCAACCGCTGGTGCCAGCGGCCGACCTGATCGAAGCCACCTCCGACATGGGCGCCTTCGTGCTGTTCTCCGGCATGCTCAAGCGCACCGCGGTCAAGCTGTCGAAGATCTGCAACGACCTGCGCCTGCTGTCCAGCGGTCCACGCACCGGCATCAACGAAATCAACCTGCCTGCCCGTCAGCCAGGCAGCTCGATCATGCCCGGCAAGGTCAACCCGGTGATCCCGGAAGCCGTTAACCAGGTTGCGTTCCAGGTCATCGGTAACGATCTGGCGCTGACCATGGCAGCCGAAGGCGGCCAATTGCAGCTGAACGTGATGGAGCCGCTGATCGCCTTCAAGATCTTCGACTCGATCCGCCTGCTGCAACGCGCCATGGACATGCTGCGCGAGCACTGCATCGTCGGCATCACCGCCAACGAAGCGCGCTGCCGTGAACTGGTCGAGCACTCGATCGGTCTGGTCACCGCACTGAACCCGTACATCGGCTACAAAAACGCTACCCGCATCGCCGGCATCGCTCTTGAAAGCGGCCGCGGCGTGCTGGAACTGGTGCGCGAAGAAGGTCTGCTCGACGAAGCCATGCTCGCCGACATCCTGCGCCCGGAAAACATGATTGCTCCGCGTCTGGTTCCGCTCAAAGCCTGAGCCGACGCGTTATTTGTAGCACCGCTCACCAGGTCGAGGGACTAGACACCTCTCACCTTTTGAGGGCTTGGGGATTTTTCTCCAGGCCCTTTTTTTTAACTATCTGATCCTGAGACCCGAATGTCTGGGGATTGCTTCATGTGGAGGTGAGCCCTTGTGGCGAGGGGATTCATCCCCGATGGGTCGCGAAGCGGCCCCAAAAACTGCAATCGCAATGTATCCGGTACACCGCGCCGAATGGTTTTGCGACTGCTTCGCAGCCGATCGGGGATAAATCCCCTCGCCACAGGGTTTGCGTCAACAGAAAAGCAGTTCCCGCACAAACCCGGCACCGGTAACGCCGGGTGTTTCAAAGCTTCGTTTCGTCGCTTGCACCACTACCGTGCAGACGGGCGCGCCACTGATCGGTATAGTGCCGCCCCTCTTCGCGTGAGCGGTCGTCGATAACGAGGCCATAACCCATGCGAAACCCGAACTAATAACAAACCCGCGAAATGGATCCGGGACGAAACCTTCGCCTCACCTGTTGTGCCGCGCGCAAACCGGTGTAACGCGATGTTTCAGAACATCCAGCATTTGCTTACACAAAAAACAGCGAGGAAAAATCCATGCTCGAAGTCATTAACGACTTCCTCTCAGGGAAAGTACTGATCGTGCTCATTGTCGGGCTCGGTAGCTACTTCACGATTCGCTCGCGTTTCGTTCAATTGCGGCACTTCTTCCACATGTTCGCGGTGTTCCGCGACAGTCTCAAAAGCAGCGCCGGGCAGCTCAGCTCGTTCCAGGCCCTGATGCTCAGCCTCGCCGGCCGTGTCGGTGCAGGTAACATCGCCGGTGTCGGCATCGCCGTGACCCTCGGTGGGCCAGGTGCGGTGTTCTGGATGTGGGTAACCGCACTGGTCGGCATGTCCAGCAGCTTCTTCGAGTGCTCGCTCGGCCAGCTCTACAAACGCACCGACTCTGATGGCACCTTCCGTGGCGGCCCGTCCTACTACATCCAGCACGGTTTGCAGAAACGCTGGTTGGGTATGGTCATGGCGTTCCTGTTGCTGGTGACCTTCGGTTTCGCCTTCAACGGCCTGCAAGCCCACGCGGTGACACACTCGCTGAACGACGCTTTCGGCCTCGACACCACTTACACCGGCCTCGGTCTGGCGGTGCTGCTGGGTCTGGTGTTCGTCGGCGGGATCAAGCGTATCGCCAAGGTCGCTGACCTGTTGGTGCCGGTGAAAACCCTGGTGTACATCGGCGTGACCCTCTACGTGATCGTGCTGCAATTCGACCACGTCCCAGCCATGTTGATGACCATCGTCAAAAGCGCATTCGGTCTCGACCAGGCATTCGGCGGTCTGATCGGTAGCGCCATCGTCATGGGCGTGAAGCGTGGCGTGTTCGCCAACGAAGCCGGTTTGGGCAGTGCGCCGAACGTGGCGGCTGTGGCCTCGGTCGAGCACCCGGTCGCACAAGGTGTGGTTCAGGCGTTCAGCGTGTTCCTCGACACCTTCGTGATCTGCACCTGCACCGCGCTGCTGATCCTGCTGTCGGGCTTCTACACCCCGGGCTTCGAAGGCGATGGCATTGCCCTGACCCAGAACTCGCTGGCCGCTGTGGTGGGTGAATGGGGCCGGATGTTCATCTCGGTCGCCCTGGCGTTGTTCGTGTTCACCTCGATCCTCTACAACTACTACCTGGGCGAGAGCAACCTGCGCTTCCTGATCGGTGAAAACCGCAAGGCGCTGATCGGCTACCGCGCACTGGTATTGGTGTTGATCTTCTGGGGTGCGGTCGAAAACCTCAGCACCGTGTTCGCTTTCGCCGACATCACCATGACCATGCTCGCGTTCGTCAACCTGATCGCGCTGTTCCTGCTGTTCAAGATCGGCATGCGCATCCTGCGTGACTACGATGACCAGCGTGCGGCCGGCATCAAGACGCCGTTGTTCGATTCGAGCAAGTTCCCGGATCTGGACCTGGACCGCAAAGCCTGGCCGGCCAACCCGCCTGCTGCCGCTGGCAAGACCGAAGTCGAGCCGCAAGGCGTCCCTGCAGCGCAACGCTGACGGGAGATGACGGGCGCATCTCCTGCGCCCGTCAGTTATTGTGATGCAATACCTGTAGGAGTGAGCCTGCTCGCGATAGCCATCTATCAATCAGCATCTATGTTGAATGAATGACCGCTATCGCGAGCAGGCTCACTCCCACAATGTCATCTCTTGTGGAGACCTTCAGATGATTGCCAATTCCTATCCAGCCGCGCAGAACGTCATGGTGCTCTACACCGGTGGCACCATCGGCATGCAAGCCAGCGCCAATGGCCTGGCCCCGGCGTCCGGTTTTGAAGCGCGGATGCGCGACTATCTGCACAGCCAGCCAGAACTGGTCGTGCCGCAGTGGCGGTTTCGCGAGATGTCGCCGCTGATCGACAGCGCCAACATGACCCCGGCCTATTGGCAGCAACTGCGTGAAGCAGTGGTCGATGCGGTTGATGTACAGAACTGCGACAGCGTGCTGATCCTGCATGGCACCGACACCCTGGCGTACAGCGCCGCGGCCATGAGTTTCCAGTTGCTCGGCCTGCATGCTCGGGTGTGTTTCACAGGCTCCATGTTGCCGGCCGGCGTCACCGATAGCGATGCCTGGGAAAACCTCAGCGGCGCGCTGATCGCCCTCGGTCAGGGTCTGGCGCCGGGTGTGCATCTGTACTTCCACGGTGAACTGCTCGCGCCAACCCGTTGCGCGAAAGTGCGCAGCTTCGGTCGTCATCCGTTCAAACGCCTGGAGCGCCAGGGCGGCGGCGTGAAAGCTACTTCGATTCCTGAAGCGTTGAACTACAACCAGCCCAAGTTACTGGCGAACGTTGCGGTTCTGCCGTTATTCCCCGGAATCGGCGCCGCGATCCTCGACGGGTTGCTCGACAGCGGCATTCAGGGTCTGGTGCTGGAGTGCTACGGCAGCGGCACCGGGCCGAGCGACAATCCAGAGTTCCTCGCCAGCCTCGGCCGTGCGCGGGACAACGGCGTGGTGGTGGTCGCGGTGACGCAATGCCATGAAGGCGGGGTTGAGCTGGACGTGTACGAGGCTGGCAGCCGCCTGCGCGGGGTTGGCGTGCTGTCCGGTGGCGGCATGACCCGTGAAGCGGCGTTCGGCAAATTGCATGGGCTGCTGGGGGCGGGTCTTGAAACTGCTGAAGTCCGCCGACTGATCGAACTCGACCTGTGTGGCGAACTGATCTGACACCACACAACTCCCCTGTAGGGGTGAGCCTGCTCGCGATAGCCATCCATCATTCAACACTTATGTTGGCTGACTGAACGCCATCGCGAGCAGGCTCACTCCTACAGTTTGATTTTCGCTCGGCACATAACTTGCTCTCTTTTCCAGCATCCCAAGGCTGGAAGATCTTATGCTCCACTCCCACCTCACAACCCTTAACGCGGTCTCTCTGGTGCTCAACACCTTCAGGGATCAAGGCTTATCCAGCGAGGCGCTGCTGGCCGGCAGCGGCATCAGTGCAGCGGATCTGGCCCGGGCCGACACGCGCATCACCACCAATCAGGAGATGCAGGTGTGCGCCAACGCGGTCGCGCTCAAGCACGATATCGGTCTGGAACTGGGCCGACGCATGCACGTTTCCTGCTACGGCATTCTCGGCTACGCACTGCTGACCTGTGCCACCTTCGGTGACGCTTTGCGCTTGGCGATTCGCTATCCGGCGCTGTTGGGAACACTTTTCGAGCTGAGTCTTGAGGACGACGGCGAACGCGTCTGGTTTGTCGCCGCGGATTACCGCGAGAGCCCGGCGATGGCAGTGTTCAACGCCGAATTTTGCCTGGTGTCGCTGAAAGTCATTTGTGATGACCTGCTCGGGCATCCACTGCCCTTGCTCGCCACCCGATTCGAGCACACCGCGCCGGACTACCGCGACAGCTATGCCGAACACTTCGCCAGCCCGCTGCATTTTGCAGCCAAGGACAACGCGTTCGCCTTCGACCGCCACTGGCTGGACCAGCCGCTGCCGCTGGCAGACGCCATCACCCATCAAGCCATGGCTGAACGCTGTCGCAAGCAGAACCTCGAATTCACCGGACGTCAGGCCTGGCTGGGCCGTATCCGGCAGTTGCTCAGTGCCCAGTTGAACGCCGCACCGGGACTGGAAGGTCTGGCCCAGCAAATGAAATGCTCGCCGCGCACCCTGCGCAGGCATTTGAAGGACATGGGCAGCAGCTATCAGGAACTGCTCGATGAACTGCGCTTCGAGCGGGCCAAACAGATGTTGTGTGAGGATCAATTGCCAATCTACCGCATCGCCGAAACCCTGGGCTTCAGCGAGACCGCGAGCTTTCGCCATGCGTTTGTGCGCTGGAGCGGCGTCGCGCCGAGCCAGTTCCGACCGCATTGATATTCCAATGTGGGAGCTGGCTTGCCAGCGATGACTTCGGCATCGGCAACATTAATGTTGCCTGACACGCCGCTATCGCTGGCAAGCCAGCTCCCACAGGGTTTGTGTTTCATGTCTGTTGCTTGGACGGGCCTTTTCCAGCAAGGGGCGAATAGCGGTCAGAGGTTCTGGCCATATCGATCCCCTTTTGGCCTCTCCTGCCGTTTTCCAATTCGTCTCGCGCCGCAACACTGAAAGCAACCGAATCAGCCCCTGCGGAGAACAACAAATGCTGACGATCTACTCGGACGATCACCACCTTCACCATGGCCGCTGCGAATTGATCGATGGCCAGCTCAAGCCTTGCTTCGAGATGCCGTCGCGTGCCGACCATGTGCTGCAACGCGTGCAGCATCAACATCTGGGCCCGGTTGAAGCACCGCAGGACTTCGGCCTCGAACCGATCGCCCGCATTCACAGCCGCGACTATCTCGAATTCTTCAAAGACGCGTGGGCTCGCTGGACAGAATTCAACACCGACGGCGACTTGCTGCCCTACACTTGGCCAGCCCGCACACTGCGCGCCATCAAACCGACCAGCCTGCACGGCCAACTCGGTTACTACAGCTTCGACGGCGGCGCACCGATCACCGCCGGCACCTGGCAAGCAGCGTACAGCTCGGCGCAAGTTGCACTGACCGCGCAAGCGGCGATCCAGCGCGGCGCACACAGTGCCTTCGCGTTGTGTCGTCCACCGGGACATCACGCTGCCGGCGATTTGATGGGCGGTTATTGCTACCTCAACAATGCCGCCATCGCCGCCCAGGCCTTCCTCGATCAGGGCCACAGAAAAGTCGCAATCCTCGACGTCGACTACCACCACGGCAACGGCACCCAATCGATTTTCTACGACCGCAGTGACGTGTTGTTCACCTCGATCCATGGCCATCCGGAGGCCGAGTTTCCGTTCTTCCTCGGCTACGAGGACGAGCTCGGTGAAGGCGCCGGCGAGGGCTTCAATTTCAACTATCCATTGCCCGCCGGTTCCGGCTGGGACGCCTGGAGTGCGGCGCTGGATCAGGCCTGCAACGAGATCGACCGTTATGGCGCCGACATCATCGTCGTGTCGCTGGGTGTCGATACGTTCAAGGATGATCCGATCTCGCAATTCAAGCTCGATAGCCCGGATTACCTGGCGATGGGCAAGCGTATCGCCGCGCTCGGCAAACCGACGCTGTTCGTGATGGAAGGTGGCTACGCGGTGGAAGAAATCGGCATCAACGCGGTGAACGTGCTGGAAGGTTTTGAAGGCGCTCACTGAAGCAAGACCAGCCCGATCGACCCGCCCACGCGGGTCTTTTTTGCTCGCCAGATGTATGTACCGCACGCCGCTGCAACGCGATCCCTACCTTGCTCTGACCAGCCACCGCTCCCGGTGCGCCCCAACAGTCAAAGCAGGTATTGCCCATGTCCGAAATATCCCCACCCAGTTCGGTTGATGTACTGACCCAACTGGTCACCGGCCCTTCACTGCGAGAAGTCGCAACAGCGGCATTGCGTCCGGCACTCAAGACGCTTTACCCGCATCTGGACATCGACCCGCAACTGGCCATGGTCGTGACGCCGACCTGGGTCATCAGCGGTAAGCATGTCATCGCTGGCGTTGATAAAATCGAGTCGCTTACCGATGTGCTGGTGCGGCTCGGCCTGTCCGGTACGACAGTGACGTACCTCGACGAAGAACACTTCCTGACTCTTCAACCATACGTCACGCTGGCCATCCACTTGCCGGTGAAGATCGGTGCCATCGCCAGCCTGATCAACGAGCTCGCGCCGCTGCTGTTTGTTGCGTTCAAAGAACAGCAGATCGAGTACTGGAATAAAAACAGATCTGCGGATCAACCTCGCTGGTATGAGCTGTCGGATGCCTTGCGCAACCTGTGGAATGTACCGGCCAGCCTGGACTGGACTGCCGATGAACAAGCCATGGCCCTCGCCGTCTTCAACCACCCGGACAAGAAAGATCGAGCCGCGGACAAGTACAAGACATGCGCATACCTGATTGACCTTGATCGCGAAAAAGGAGAAGCCCCCAAACACCTGACGTTGCTCACCACCAGCGTGCTGATCGGGACGCTCGCAGAGCGCACGCTGATCATTACGCATTCGGTGGGTCGAGGCTTCCGGCGTTTCAACTCGGTGGACGATATTGGCAAGGCCTTGCCACAAAGATATCGGGATGAGGCCGCCGGTGATGGTCTGAGCTGGCGGTTGGTCGAGCCCGAAGGCAACTTCTTCGACCACATGGCCTGCACACTGGTTGCGATTGAAGCCGACGCCGTGGGTAAGCTCGATTTCTTTAAAGACTCGTCCGTCAGCAGGTTCTATCCCCACCCTGGCACGGAAGGTAATCATCAGCAGCCGCCTGCACGCCTCAAGCCGCACATCGATCAGTTGCGGCCCATGCTGCCCGAGTGGCTGGACACTGCCTCACCCGCTGATCAGACGTGCTACAGCCGACACTTGCTGGATCTGACCGTGGTGCAGCATGAAAACAATGGCAAGTCGTTTCAGAGCGAAGTCAAAGACCTGCACACGTTCACCCGTGAAGCGCTGACCACGCAGATCCTCAAAGATCACCCGAAAGCGACCGACGTGAAGATCGACGACATCGAGTTGACCATCGTCAGCCTGGTGATCTGGGGCACCTTCGTGGTGCCGTTCACCACTCAGACCCTTACCATGTCGCTCCCTGAACTCGCCCTGCAAAACCTCGCGGGCCTGCCCCTGGGCAATAAATCCGTGCGCTACAAGGATGGCAGCGCACTCCCCGCCTGGATGAGCGCTGCTTACCTGGAAAAACTGGTAACAACAGTCGATATCGGCAGCACCTACCCCGCCTACCTGAAAAAACAACTGGTCGACGACGCGACCCAGGCGCCCGCCCTGCGAGATCTCTACACCAGTCAGTTGCCTGTCGAGTTGCCGCTACTGGCGCTGCAACGCAAGATCCTTGGCGAAGCGGGAATCACTGAACAGGGTTACCGCTATGTCGTTGCGGCCTTGAGCAGCAATCCCTCGGAACGGCGGGTCGACGGGGAAGAGATCGTCATCCGGCCTCTGGCGTTCGTTGCTCACCGTAGCAGTGCCCACGCCGATACCGTGGTCAACATGTTCGTCATCGGTCCGCGTCAGTCGGAAAAGGGACCGTGCCTGCTCTATCGGCCGCTGTTCGAAAAAGTACTGATTCAATACCCGGGGCCGACCAACCTGCTATACGCGATCAGGCATGGGCGGGCACTGCGCGAATCGGTCCTGGCCTGGCTCCCGGATAGCGTACGGCTCAATTACAGCCAATACGTATTTACTGGCGAGCTGCCCTCGGCGTGGATTATTCCGGAACTGATTGTGCACCCGAGCAACGCCATTGATATGACGGGGCCCGTCGCTCTGGGCAGCGAAATCATCGAAACCGATACCCTGCCGACCCTGCACAAAACCAACGTGCAGGCGCTCATTACCCAGGCTGACCGGCAATCGGTTTCCAATGCAGAAGGCCGCTGGGCGACGCTCAAGCGCGGCGGCTGGATGCTCTTCAATGCGGCACTACCGTTTCTGGGACGCAGCCTGGGCGCAGCGGCCTGGATCTGGCAGATCATGGACGACCTGCAGGAAGTCACCGACGTGGCCAATGAGTCGGACAAGATCGCCTGGTCGGCGATTGCCGATATTCTGCTGGCGCTGGGCATGGCACTCGCCCATCGTGCAGCGGTCGGCCACAAACCGATCGAAGCAATCAACACGCTGGCAGAGGAAAAACCGTTAGAAGCTATCAGCCTGATTGAAGAGGAAGTTTCGAAGCCATCGTTACCCACTCCCGAGCCCGTAAAGACAGTGCGCTTACCTGATCTCACCCTGGCCGAGATTCCCACCGCCCACGCTTCCTCGGTCAACCATTTCGCGGCTCTGAAACGCTCGCCCGCTGGACTTGCAGCATTGCTGGACCGTCTGAAAACCGCCAAACCGCAGGGTATCGGTGTGGCAGCTGTCGAAGGGCGGCATCAACACCTCTATGCCCATGAAGGCAAATGGTACGCGCCAGTCGGTCAACGCTGGTTCCAGGTGCAGATCACGGAACATGAACACGTACAAATCATCGACTCGCGTGTGCAACCGCCAGCCGCAGGTCCATTTTTGACCTGCACCGCCGGCGGTGAATGGGTGCCCGACCTGCGATTACGCCTGCGTGGTGGCGGCTTGAGCGCTCGCCGCGAAGTGGAGAAAAAAAGGCGACGCGAGCAAGCGGACCAACTGAACAAAGATATTTCCACATTCGAAGAAACCATGGAGACCCGGTTGAGCGATCTCCAAAAAGCTCACTCGAACCTGATGGCGGCCAACGACGAGAACCGCGCAGAACTGACCCGCCTCTATCTCATCGAACTCGATTCGCAGCACAAGGAATACGGCGCGAACATCGAGAAAATCAAGGCACTGCAAATCGTCGAGGCATCACCCAGCTATCGCACGAGCATGATTCAAAACCTGCAGATGCAGCTGTTCTTCGGGCAGGAGTGGCTCGCCCTGCACAGCAGGGTCCAGGCAGCCGACGTGGCCACGGCAATGGCAATAGAGAGGTTTGGCAGCCCCGCCAATACCGACCGGCCGGCGTTTATCCAGACCTGTGAAAATCTGACCGATCAATGTCAGGCCATTATCGAAAAAATCGAGTCTGCCCATACCCGGTTTGCCGAACTGGAACGGCTCGGCAAAGGCGCCGTGGCAATTCTTAACGAATATCGACAAAAACTGCCCGACTACGATCTGAACAACCTGAAGCTGTTGCAAATCTTTCTCGGCAAGGAAATCTGCGTCAAGCCGGGCTCGGCAGCGATCGATGCCAAAGCGCAGGAAGCACTGGAGCTGCTCATTGAAGATGCCGATCTGAATGCTCAGAGTTCGCTGAACCTGATCGACGACGAAAGCCTCGACGACCTGCGCGACCGCCTCAAAGCCCTGAACAACGTCTCCAAGCAGTTTGGCGCAGTGGAGCAACGCTTTGACGATTTCGCCCTCGAGTTTGCCGAGCAACTTCAGACCGAGCGTCTCAAGAAGGTCCGAACGCGGGTGATCGAGTTCAAAAAGCGAACCGCTGAACGACTGGCCGACCTGCTGCGCAATAAACACCTGCTGGCGCCACAGTCTGGCCCGTCCAGACCGGCATCGAATCGGCGGATCATCCATACCAAATTCAAAGGCACGCAGGTCGGTGAGCGCAAGACGAGCACAGATGGCAAAGATACCCATCTGGTGGAAGTGCGCGGTGAGCTGACCGGGGTGATCGCAACCTTCCATGAGAAGTCGCCAGGTGAATGGGTCGAACATATCACCTCGACAGAGCCGGCGCCTGTGCCGGTGCCCAAGCCCAAAATGACCCTCAAGCAAAGCACTGCGGCAGGTCAGGCGCTGCTCGACGGGTTGGCAGAATTCAACCGACACACCGAGGCTTACATCGAACGAGCGCAACGGATTCCGGTCGAGGTTGAGGAAATCTACCATCGGCAAGCCACCCGCCTGCGCAATGCCAGTGAAGCGATCGATCAAGCATTGACCGCCAGCAATGAAACCACCAACCCGGCGAATCCGACGCTCAGCCACAGCTTGTCTGCATCGGCACAGGACCTATATGAAAAAGGTACCAGTGAACGTATCCGCCTCATCAAGCGACAACCGCCGACGGAGGCTGGCGTGCAGTGGCTGAACAGCAAGAATGAGGTGCGGATATCGCAAACCGTCACCCGGCGCAGGCTCAAGAGTCAGGCCAAAGACTTTCTCGACGAGTATGCGGTCAGCGATGCGAAGACCAATAAAGTGCTGTGGTACGCGCATTTCCACTACGCCCACGTCGACGACGCGGTCAACCTGTTTACCGCAGGACACCTGAAAACGGTGGCGCAGCAGCGCCTGGGTGGTGCCTTCACCACCCTGGGCGCCAGCAATCAGGAGCTCACCGCGATTTATCGCAGCGAAATCGGCAGTACATTGGCTCAGAGTCTGTTCTTCACAACTGCCACGCCTGGCGCAAGCGTGCCAACGCCGCTCTGATCGCCGGTTCAGGCACGGCGGCAAACCCCAGGACCAGTCCGGCGCGCTGATCCTGGGTAGTCACGGAGTCCGGCAACCAGTAATGGCTCAAGCCGCTGATTTCCACCTCCACGCCGGCGGCTTGCTCGATCAGTTGCTGCTCACGCTCGATGCTCTCCACCCTCACGGTCAGGTGCAGCCCGGCAGACACCGCCGGCAGGTCACCGACGCCGGGGATTGCCATTGGCCAGCCATCGAGCAACGTATTGCGCCGGTTTAACGCGGCGCGACGCATCCGGCGGATGTGCCGCTGGAAATGCCCGGCCGCCATGAACTCGGCCATCACCGCTTGCGTGCTCACCTCGGAATGCCGGACGTCCACCGCCCGGCGTTGCGAGAACGCTGGCACCAGCGCCGGTGGCAACACCAGATAACCGAGGCGCAACGCCGGGAATGCGACCTTGCCGAAAGTGCCGACATACAGCACGCGGCCCTGTCGATCGAGTGCCGCCAAGGGAGCCAATGGCGCGCCGGTGTAACGGTACTCGCCATCGTAGTCATCCTCGACGATCCAGCCTTGAGTCCGTTCAGCCCAGGCGAGCAATTCAAGACGCCGCGCCAGGCTCATCACCACGCCTGTCGGGTATTGATGCGAGGGCGTCACGTAGGCCACGCGACAATCACTGGCGGCCGACAGTGCCGAGCAATCCATGCCCTCCTCGTCCACGCCAATCCCGCGCAGAAGGCCACCCGCCACAGCGAATGCGTGGCCGGCCGCACGGTACCCCGGATTTTCGATCGCAACGCCATCGCCAGGCTCCACCAGCAGCTGTGCACAAAGGCTAATGGCCTGCTGCGCGCCACTGGTGATCACAATTTGCTCAGCCGAGCACTGCATCCCTCGCGAACTGCGCAGATAGGCCGCAATCAGGCTGCGCAGACGCGCATCGCCGGCCGGGTCGCCGTAGCACATCTGCTGAAGATCCGGTTTTCGCCAGAAAGCCCCGTTGAGCTTGGCCCAGACGTCAAACGGAAACAGATCGAAGGCCGGCACGCCGACCCGAAATGCCCGTGGCGGACCCGTGGGAGGCGTGGGTAAATGGTTGTACTCCAACCGCTGAAAAGCACCGCTGTGGATAACTTTACTGGATGAAATTACAGTGGAATTTGCCAAATTTGTGGATAAGGCTGTGGGTAAGCCTGTTGAAAACCCTGTGGATACTTTTGTGGATAGTTTTTTTGCCTTGAGCTGGTCTCGGGGCAGTTGCGCCACGTAAGTACCATCGCCCACCCGCCCTTCAATAAAGCCTTCGGCATAGAGTTGATCGTAGGCGCGAACCACACTGTTGCGGGAAATCGCCAGCGCTGCGGCCAGATCACGGCTGGCCGGCAAGCGCGTACCGCTAGCGAGCCGCCCGTCCAACACCCGCAGGCGCAGCGCCTGATAAAGCTGACGGCTCAAGCCCTGACGGCGATCAAGCTCGATTCCCGCCGGGTTGAAGGGCATGGACAACGTGGACGATTCAGGCATGACAATGGACCTATGAAATTGGTCATCAATGGCTCTTACAACAGACCAATAGCCTGCCTAGGATGCAGGCATTCGCCAAGGAAAATCTCTCCATGTACACGCCGCGCGCCTTTGCCATCGATGAGCTGTCCCAACTTCACGAACTGATCCTCGCCACTCGCCTCGCCATCCTGGTGACCCACGGCGAAAACGGTCTGCAAGCCAGCCATGTGCCGGTGCTGCTGCATTGCGAGCAAGGTGAATACGGCACGCTTTACGGGCACCTGGCCAGGGCCAACCCGCAATGGAAGGACCTGCGCGACGGCGCCGAAGCGATGCTGATTTTTGCCGGGCCGGATGCCTATGTCAGCCCGGGCTTTTATCCGAGCAAGGCCGAGCACGGCAAAGTCGTGCCGACCTGGAACTACATTGCCGTGCACGCCTACGGCCACGCCGAGACCTTCAGCGACGGCGGGCGGCTGCTCGACATCGTCAGCACCCTCACCGACCGCCATGAGGCTGGCCGCGCACAGCCTTGGTCCGTCGCCGACGCGCCCGCCGATTACATCGACAGCATGCTCAAGGCCATCGTCGGTTTCGCCATTCCCATCGACCGTCTGGAAGGCAAGCGCAAGCTCAGCCAGAACCGCAGCGCCGAAGACATCAAAGGCGTGCGCGAAGGGCTGGCCGCCAGTCCCGAGATCAATGATCAAACCCTCGCCCAATTGATGCGCTAAGGAAATCACCATGAATCAGATCGAGATCCGTCAGGTCACCGCCGACGACCACGCCGCCTGGCTGCCGCTGTGGCAAGCGTACCTGCGCTTCTACAACACCGAACTGCCGGAGGCGGTGACGAACAGTACCTGGCAGCGCTTCCTCGACCCGAGCGAACCGACGCACGCCGCCCTCGCCTGGGCTGACGGTAAAGCGCTGGGCATGGTGCATTACATCTACCATCGCTCGAACTGGAGCATCGAAAACTCCTGCTATCTGCAAGACTTGCTGGTGGCGCCTGAAACCCGCGGCACCGGCGTCGGTCGTCAGTTGATCGAGCACGTCTACGCGACCGCCAAGGCTGACGGCTGCTGCAAAGTCCATTGGCTGACCCACGAATCCAACGCCACGGCGATCCAGCTCTACGAGCGCATCGCCGAACGCCCAGGCTTCATCCAGTTTCGCAAAGCCCTTTAAGGAGACGCGCTCATGACCACCTCACCTGCCGACTGGAAAGGCGTGCCCGCGCCAACTACCACGTTGCTCGAAGGCCGCTTCATCCGCCTGGAAAGGCTCGACCCGGCGCGCCACGGTGACGACCTGTTCAATGCCCTCGAAGGCCCCGGCGCCGACCCGAAACTCTGGGATTACTTGCCCTACGGCCCGTTTCCCGAGCGCAGCGTCTTCAACGACTGGCTGAACAATCACGCGGCCAGCAGCGATCCGTATTTCTTCAGCGTCATCGACCGCGCCAGCGGCCAGGTACAAGGCATGCTCAGCCTGATGTCGATTGTCCCGGCCCATGGCCGTATCGAAATCGGCCACGTTAGCTTCGGCGCGCCAATGCAGCGTTCGCCAAAAAGCACCGAGGCTGTTTACCTGTTGGCCAAGCACTCCTTTGATCTGGGCTACCGTCGCCTGGAATGGAAGTGCAACAACGGTAACGCCCGCTCCAAATACGCCGCTGAACGCCTGGGCTTCAGCTTCGAAGGCGTGTTCCGCCAGCACATGGTGGTCAAGGGCCAGAACCGCGACACGGCGTGGTACTCGATTTTGGATTCGGAATGGCCGGCGATTGCGGTGGGGTTCGAGCGCTGGTTGAGTGATGAAAACCAAACCGCATCGGGGCAGGTGAAGGGTTTGGTCGAGTGCCGTACTTGAGCCTTTAAAAGCAAAAGATCGCAGCCTTCGGCAGCTCCTACACGGGAAAAAATGTAGGAGCTGCCGCAGGCTGCGATCTTTTGATCTTTAACTGATATCTCGCCGAATTCGCACAACGCCCATCTTCATCCCAAACGGACGAAACACGGCGTTCAACGATTTCAGCGTTTGATTACCCTCACCGTGTTCGATATGCACCAACGTGCGAACAGAAATTTTGCACATTTTCGCAAACTGGGTTTGGTGCAAACCCGTCACTTCCATACGCAAGCGGCGAACGGCTTCGCCGATCTCAAGCGTTCCCTGCGCCAGCGCTTCTCGTATGTTTTCAATAAGCACAGTGCGTTCGGCAACGGTCAGGCTCATTTCAGGTCCCACTCTTTCAATCGTTGCTCCAGATTTTTCAATGCAATGCCTGGGTGATTCATGGTTCGGTCCGGCAAGCCGCTCTCAGTCAAAATATCGGGAAGCGCCGCGAGGCGATGTGCGTCCTGACGCAGACGCTCGAACAAATCCGGCGCGCCAGCCAAAGCAGCCAAGGGGTCATCCGGATCAGCAATATCAGACAATGCGCGACAAACACCTCGCCAATCGACATCACCCGCTCTTTCCAACGCTTTCGGCCACTTTGTCGTCCGGGTAATGCCTTCATCGTCCATGACCATCGGCGCCAAATCATAAATTGGAGCAAGCCGAAACGAACTTATCCCACGAATAATCGCGGTATTGCGGCCATGGTTATCCGAGTTACCGAGAATTTTGTTGATCAGATCCCGACGCAAGTAGTCCGCCACCAGATCGGGAATCTGATTCGCTTGCCCTGCCTCACGCCAAAGACCGGCAAGCATGCGAATCACGTCCAAATGGTCCATCGCGCTGCCTGGTGTTGTCACGTTAGCCAGCGAATAAATCGATTCGACTGCGTAACGCTCAACACCTTGAGCGGTTACCCGACGGTCAAAACGCTGCATCCACAAGCTGGGTTTGGTCGCCTCTTCCAGTGCCAGCCCCTGTGATGCGACCGTTTCGATGCCTAACGTCTGAAGGGCTCTGTAGTAGTGGAACTCACTTCGCAAAATGTCCTGATCGGTCCGGTTACCTTTGTTGCGGGCAAATTTCACAAACCAGTGCTGACTGACGTCTGAATCCTCAAGGACTGCGTCGGGGAACAGGAGACCGGACTTGTCCTCTGCCAACAGAAGCTTCGGTGCTTCCCCCCCCGCCCCCGTCGCACCGCCAATGGCGGCACCCAGTTCATAGGCGTACTCGAGAAACCGGTTGTCACGCAGGATCACGTCCTGACGCTGAAACCCAATGGGCTCTCGCTCATCCACAGATTCGGCAGACTCCTTTATCCGCATGTTGCCGATCGGTGCCGCTGTACTTCGACCCAACAGATAAAGATCGGCGCTGATGCCTGCGGGTTTTTCTTGCCCCACGCGAGCGAGAAGAAAACGTTTCGCCGCACCGGCAGGAGCGATGTCATGGATGAAGGCTGGCACAGCGGATCGCCGGCTATCCCATTCCAATGGGAACCGTACACTCACAGCTTTTGAGAACGGCGACCCTATCTCGTCGAAGTTATCGAAGAGATAGGTGGTTTGATAACCGAAATCGCAGCGACTTTCGAAACCCTTTTCGGGGTCAGCGAAACTCAGAATCATCGCGTCATGCCATTGCCCTGCCGTGAATATCTGTAATGTCAGGTCGTACATGCGCTTTTCACCTGCATTTAAATGCACTTTAGCGAAGAGTTTTTCGTAATAACTGCAATATAGTGCATATTTAATTGAGAGCCACGAATACATCTGCAACAAAATGCAGAAAAGCACCCACAACGTCTTTCCCTATCCATGTGCTGGCGGACATGCGCATACACCGCCAGCGCGTTGATCACTCCGTTGGCACTAACCTGTCCAGCACCCGATTAACCGCCAGCTTTGCCAGCATCACCACCTGAGCGATGCCTTGCAGGGTTTTGCGGTGGGTACCTTCAACCTGCGCGATATGGTTGTTGATGATGACGGTGGCCGAGCCGAGGGTTTCACTGGCATCTGCCAGCAGCGACTCGTTGTCGGCCTCGGGACTTGCCATGTACAGCGTGTTGGGTTTGTAAGGCGTGGCCATGATGTCGGCCGCCGATGGGCGGAGATAGTGGTCGAGGGCGCGCTCGGCGGCTTCGTGAAGTTTCTTTGAATCGGGCGATTCGTAGGGGGATGCCGGATCTGTGACCGGCGGGTTAGGCGTTACTTTGAACATGGGGACTAACCTCTGGTAAGGCTGCGTCCTTCTCGCTGCTAAACGATTGGGTGGCAGCTGTGCGCAAGTTAGCAGACCGGTAGTCACCCAAAACCCGGCGCACCCGAAGGTGCCATGCGCACAGCCACCATCGAGCGCAGGCAAATGCCTGACTGGATGAGACTCGTACGACTGGGCAACTGCCGGGCTGCTAAACCCGATCACTGGGAATCAGTGACCCGATCAAGTTACGCAGCCCGCCCAGGGCGCACAAGCCGGCGGATTCTGGTGCATGCGTAGGCAGCGGCGCAAGGTTTTGTAGGTCGCAAGACGTAAAGCCAACAGGCTTTAAACAAGAGCGACGACAGAGGTTTACCGCACAAGAATAATTGGCGATTTATCTGTCTTGTTTCACCTACATGCCGATAAGGCACAGACTCAAGGAGTCGCAATGCGTCCGTCATGTGGGCTGGCTCCTACACCCTGTAGGAGCTGCCGCAGGCTGCGATCTTTTGATTTTGTCTTAAGCGAGTTTCTGCGCCAGCACCGCAATGTGCTCCGGGCCGATCCCGCAGCAACCGCCCAGGTGACTGGCACCACGCTGCTGCCAATCACGCGCCCAATGCAGATAACCCGGCGGATCGAGATCTTCGCGCAACGGATCGAGCCCGTCGTTGGCCGTGGCTTCTTTAGGCTGCGGCGGGAACGCATTGGCATACGCGCCGATGTGAATCTTCACCCCCAGACGTTCGAAGGTTTCACGCGCCGCATCAATCGCCGCGCCAATCACTTCCGGCTGGCTGCAATTGAATAGCAACGTTTCAACGCCCAACTCCGCTGCTACCGCAGCCGCTTCGGCCACAGGCTCGCCAGAACGCAAACGCGGTACGTCGTCAGTGTCTTCATCCTTCAAGGTAAACGACAGCCAGAACGGCTTGCCGTCCTGCGGCAGTCCGGCGTGGATGGCCCGCGCCTCGACAATCGAGCTCTGGGTTTCCGCCAGCCACAGGTCAACGTGCGGTGCCAGACCGTTGACCAATGGATTCAACAGTTCCGTGACCCGGGACGCGTCAAACAGATCAGGACGATATGAGCCGAACAACGGCGGCAACGAGCCTGCCACCCGCACGTTTTTGCCCGATGCCTGCACTGCACGCCACGCCAGTTCGCCGGCCAACGCTGCCAAAGCCTGACCTTCAGCGGCAAAACGCGCTTCGCCGATATGAAACGGCACCACTGCATAACTGTTGCTGGTGATCACATTGGCACCGCTGTCGATGTAGGCGGCGTGTACCGCTTCCACCGCTTGCGGCGCTTCGCTCAGCGCCAGTGCCGACCATTCGGGCTGCCGAAAGGGCGCCCCGGCTCGTTGCAACTCACGGCCCCATGCCGCCATCAAGAATAACCGTGCTCGCTGCGCCCATATGCTTTTCACTCATATGCTTATGAAAATAACTCACTATCAGAGTCGTTCTTATAACTATTTAATACGCACCAATCGGTTAATAACAACTTCTTTTTTATTCAGGGATCGCCTGTGAAACTGCAACCACTACTGGCCCTCGGCCTGACGATTCTGGCCGCCTCAACCCAAGCCTTTGGTGGCACCACGCTGGATCGCGTCGAGCAGAAAAAAGAAATGGTCGGCGTGTTGATGGAAAGCTATCCACCCTTCTCATTTCTCAACGATCAGAACCAGCTCGACGGCTTCGACGTTGATGTTGCCAAAGCCGTGGCGGACAAACTGGGCGTGAAACTGCGCCTGGAAACGCCGTCCTGGGACGTCATCGCCGCCGGCCGCTGGAGTGGCCGCTACGACATCTGCATCTGCTCGATGACCCCAAGCAAGGCCCGTGCTGAAGTGTTCGATTTCCCGGTCGAATACTATGCCTCGCCAGCCGTGATCGTGGTCAATGCCAAGGACGATCGCATCCACGGCGCCAAGGATCTGAGCGGCAAGAAAGTCGGCCTTACCAGCGCCTCCAGCTACGAAAGTTATCTCAACAAAAATCTGGTCATCGAAGGCGCGGAAGACACGCAGTTGCAGTACCCGTTCGAGGATGTGCAGATCGCCCCGTATGACACCGACAACGTCGCCTTCCAGGACTTGGGCCTGGGTGCCGGCGTGCGTCTGGATGCGATCCTCACCAACCTCGTCACTGCCCAGCCGCGCCTGAATGAAGACAAACGCTTCAAGCTCGCCGGCGAAGCGCTGTACTCGGAGCCGAACTCGGTCGCCATCGAGAAGGGTGATGCGCAGTGGGACGCCAAGGTCCGCGAGGTCTTTGCCCAACTCAAACAGGACGGCACCCTGAGCAAGCTTTCGCAAAAATGGATCGGCGCCGACATCAGCCAATGACTTCTTTCCCGGTACCTCCCAAGCCACCGCAACCGGTGGCTGAATCACGCCTGTGTCGGCTGTTCGGTTTTCGTACGCGGCTGTACCTGACCTGGGCGGTGATGTTCTGCCTGTTCGCGGGATTCTTTCTGAGCTTCGACCTGAAGTTTTCGATCATCCTCGACAAGCTGCCCAACCTGGTCGGCCTGAAACTGGCACCTAATGGTTTCTTGCAGGGGGCAGCACTGACGCTGTTTCTGTGCCTGTGCTCAATCGTTGCTTCGGTGCTGCTGGGTTTCGTGACTGCGCTGGCGCGACTGTCGAAAAGTGCGGTGGCCTTCGGCATCGCCAGTTTCTACGCCTCATTCTTTCGCGGCACGCCGCTGCTGATCCAGATACTGCTGATCTATCTCGGCTTGCCGCAACTGGGCATCGTGCCCGGCGCCATCGTCGCCGGGATCATCGCCCTGTCACTCAACTATGGCGCGTACCTCAGCGAGATCTTCCGCGCCGGTATTCTTGGCGTCCCGTACGGCCAGCGAGAAGCATCGCTGGCGCTGGGAATGCGCGACTCAGTCATTCTCTGGCGCATTACGCTGCCTCAGGCCATGCGCACCATCATTGCGCCGACCACCAATCAATTCATTTCGATGCTGAAAGACTCGTCGTTGATCTCGGTGATGGGCGTCTGGGAAGTGATGTTTCTTGCGCAGTCGTATGGACGTTCAAGCTATCGCTACATCGAAATGCTGACCACGGCGGCCATTATTTACTGGTTGATGTCGATTGGGCTGGAGCTGATTCAGGCGCGGATGGAGCGGCATTACGGCAGGGCATACGTTCGCCGTACTTGAAGTGATCAATAACGCGTCAGGAGTTGATTGGGCAGTGGCATCTGAGCTTTTGACTGCTGAACAGTCGGCGACGTCCCGATAGATTGTAGGAAAAGGAAGCGCTGGATTCGGGTAAAACCACCGGCTGCGGATCTGGTGGAAATTTTCCACAAAATGATGCGACGTCGCCTGCAACGCTTCGGGAAGCAGCCGACATCGGATTCTTCGGTGCATCAATAGAGTTGGGTCTTCTTTCAGCAGAGACTTTACTTGATGGATGCTCAACACAAGTACCAAGCAAAAAAACTCGCGTTGGCAATCGCGCTGACGCTGGGGTGCACGCCCTTCACTTTTGCAGAACTCGCCCCTGATCCAGTACCGAGCGCTGAAGAATTGATCGGTATGCTCGACCACTTCGTCGCTGATCCTGACACCGTCAAGCATGACCCCATCAAAGCAAAGGTCGCTGCAATCGACGGTGTTTCCCTGACGCTTGATGACCGTAATGATCTGCTTACTATAGGCAGCCGCGGCAATTTTGCCGGGCTGGTTGATGGCGCGGGCGGAGTGAATGTCCTACAACTCGATGGCGCGAGAGGAACGCTGGGGAAAACTGTTAACTTCAACGGTTTGCACGTCAAGCAAGGCACCTGGACTCGCAGTGGAGATGGCGATTTCGATCTTGGCGTTCTGGTCAGGTCAAAAGCATCATTGACCAATGATGGGAACATATTGGGGCAGGCAGTGACCGCGGGAATTCTGATCAACAAAGGGGCCATAGTTGGCGGAGCCACAGTATTGGGCGGCGGAGACCTTACCAACAAGGGACTGATTGACGGCACCGTCACCGTTCACGAAAAGGGACATTTCGCGGGTGGGGGCGCGTTGAGAAACCTGAACGTCCACGGGCGGCTTTCGGTTGATGAGGTGTATCACGCCCCGAAAGTGAGTGGAGACCTGAACCTGTCGCAAACAGCGGTTTTGTCCTACGCCGTTAATGCTGCGGGTAACAGTCCGACGATAGAAGTCGGCGGAACCGCCCGGCTTGGCGACGCAACCCTGAAACTCGTCACTGCCGGTCATTACCCTAAAAGCTCCGAGCACACCATTCTCAATGCAAAAAAAGTCGAAGGGCGTTTTGTCAGCATCGAGAACAACCTGGCCTTCATGACGCCAGAGGTGCATTACGAAGATCAAAAAGTCGGGCTGACTTATTCCCGCAATGAAGTAGAAATTGAAAGTCTTGCGAATACAGAAAACGGTCGTGCGGTTGGCGGAGCTATAGATGCGCCAACCGAACCAACGCCATCCGCGATACCAACACCAACACCAACACCAACACCAACACCAACACCGTTGACCACCTCGACACCAATATCATTGCCGGCACCAGATGTAGCTTCAGTGCCAGATTCCGTCACAGCTTTAGCTCCCGCTCCTGCGTCAGTTGCTGTTCCTGTTGCTGAGGTTGATGTTGATGTTGATGTTCCATCCGTAGTTGCAACATCGTCGACAACGCACTCTCCAGTGCCGGTTGAATCCTTTGTCGAGCGCGCCCCCCAAAACGTCGAACAACCGGCAGCTCAACCGCAAAAACCGGTAAATGCTGCGGTCACCGCGTTACTGGCCAGCGATAAAACTACTGCCCCCGTCGCCCTCGAACAACTCGCGGCCGGCAGCAACGCCAACCTCGCAAAAGCCACGTTAAGCAGCATCAACCCCGTGAGCGCTAGCATGCTGTCAGCCATGCGCCAACTCGACCATCGCACGGGCGCAGCTTACGGCTCGGGCAATTCACCTCGCGAAGCTGCCGGCAGTGCAGATTCCGGGCGAGTCTGGGTTCAGGCATTGGGCCATGGCGGCAAGGTTGATCGCGAGTACGACAGCACCCTGAAACACGCCACCCAAGGCTTGGTCATGGGCGCTGACTGGCGGCTCAATGAGCAATGGCATATCGGTCTGCTGGGTGGCAAATCCCAGACCAAATTCGATGCCCGCCAATACGATGGCGACCTCGACAGCTGGCACGTTGGCGCCTACGCCGTGCGCCAGGATGGTCCACTGGCCCTGCGCCTGGGTGCCACTTACGCCAACCATGACGGCAGCAGCAAACGTCGGGTGGCGTTCAACGGATTCAGCGATCGCCTCAAAGGCAACTACAACGCCAACACCCAGCAAGCCTTCGCCGAGCTGGGCTTCAACTTCGGCCGCAACGACGTGACACTCGAACCGTTCGCCAGCCTCGGCTACCAACGTTATCAACGTGACAGCCACAGTGAAAAGGGTGGTGATGCGGCGCTGAAAGTCTTTGGGCAAACCCGCGACAATCTCAGCAGTACCTTCGGCCTGCGCACGGCAAAAATCCACACACTGGACAACGGCATGAGCCTGACGCCGCGATTGAGCGCCGGGTGGAAACACACCTTTGGCGAACTCGACAGCGACACCGGCCAGCAACTGGTCAAGGGCGGTAAACGCTTCACCGTGACCGGTGCAGAACTGGATCGCAACAGCCTGGGCGTCGATGCGGGTCTGGACCTCGGACTGTCGACCAACCACACACTGGGCGTGGCAGTCACGGGCGAGTTCGGCAGCGAAAGCCGCAATCGCGGCGTGATGGGCCAGTGGCGCATGGCGTTCTAAGTCGCTTCCTGTAGGAGCTGCCGGAGGCTGCGATCCTTTGATCTTCGCTTTAAAAGATCAAAAGATCGCAGCCTGCGGCAGCTCCTACAGGTGAAAAATCAGAAAAAAAAGGGGAGCACATGCCCCCCCGAGGTTTAAAGCGTTGGATCGCGGCGGTTATCTCAGCCTTCGATCTCGATCAGGATTTCGCCCGGGTTCACCCGGTCGCCCTTGGCCACATGAATCGCCGTAACCTTACCGGCGATGGCGGCCTGAACTTCGGTTTCCATCTTCATGGCTTCGGTGATCAGCACAGCCTGGCCCGCCTTGACGGTGTCGCCTTCCTTGACCAGCACATCGACGATGTTGCCGGGCATGGTGGTGCTGACGTGGCCCGGTGCCGAGGCCTGTTTGCGCTTGCTGCTGCCGCCGCCGACGAATTCGTTAAGCGGTTCAAACACCACTTCTTCCGGCATGCCATCGATGGACAGGTAGAAGTGGCGCTTGCCTTCAGCCTTGACGCCGACACCCGTGATATCGACGCGGTAAGTCTCGCCGTGGACGTCGATGACGAACTCGGTCGGTACACCTTCGCCACCGGCCGACGTCACTGCGCCCGCCTCTGGAATCGGCAGCAGCACTTCCGGCACGAGAGTACCGGCGGCACGCTCTTCGAGGAACTTGCGACCGATGTCCGGGAACATGGCGAAGGTCAGCACGTCTTCTTCCGACTTGGCCAATGCACCGATATCGGCACGCAGCTTGGTCATTTCCGGTTTGAGCAGATCGGCCGGACGTACATCGATCACTTCTTCGCTGCCAATGGCCTGACGACGCAGTTTTTCGTTCACCACGCCCGGCGCTTTGCCGTAGCCGCCCTGCAGGTAGAGCTTCACTTCGTTGGTGATGGTTTTGTAGCGCTCGCCGGCCAGCACGTTGAAGAACGCCTGGGTGCCGACGATCTGCGAAGTCGGGGTGACCAGCGGCGGGAAGCCGAGGTCTTCACGCACGCGCGGGATTTCCGCCAGCACTTCAGCCATGCGGTTCAACGCGCCCTGCTCTTTCAACTGGTTGGCCAGGTTGGAAATCATCCCGCCCGGCACCTGGTTGACTTGCACGCGAGTGTCGACAGCAGTGAATTCGCTTTCGAACTGGTGGTACTTCTTGCGCACGGCGTAGAAGTACAGGCCGATCTCTTGCAGCAGTTCAAGGTTCAGACCGGTATCGAACTCGGAGCCCTTGAGCGCAGCCACCATCGACTCGGTGCCTGGATGGCTGGTGCCAGAGGCGAAGCTGGAGATCGCGGTGTCGATGTGGTCAGCGCCGTTTTCGATTGCCTTGAGTTGGCACATCGTCGCCAGACCGGCGGTGTCATGCGAGTGAATGAACACCGGCAGCGACTGTTCGGCTTTCAATGCCCGAACCAGTTCGCCAGTGGCGTACGGCGTCAGCAGACCGGCCATGTCCTTGATCGCTACCGAGTCGCAACCCATGGCTTCCATTTGTTTGGCTTGCGCCACGAAAGCGTCAATCGTGTGCACCGGGCTGGTGGTGTAGGCGATGGTGCCCTGAGCGTGCTTACCGGCAGCTTTCACCGCTTCGATGGCCACGCGCAGGTTACGCACGTCGTTCATCGCGTCGAAGATGCGGAACACGTCGATGCCATTGACCGCTGCCTTGGCGACGAACGCTTTGACCACGTCATCGCTGTAATGGCGATAGCCCAACAGGTTCTGGCCACGCAGGAGCATTTGCAGACGCGTGTTAGGCAACGCGGCGCGCAGTTGACGCAGACGCTCCCACGGATCTTCTTTCAGAAAGCGGACGCAGGCGTCGAAGGTCGCGCCGCCCCAGCATTCCAGCGACCAGTAGCCGACTTTGTCGAGCTTGTCGCAGATCGGCAGCATGTCTTCGGTGCGCATGCGGGTGGCGAGCAGCGATTGGTGAGCGTCGCGCAGGATGGTGTCGGTAACGAAGATCTTTTTGCTCATTGTTGTATTCCTCACAGGCCTGCGTGGGCGGCGATGGCGGCGGCGATGGCCAGGGCCAGCTCTTCGGGTTTGCGCTTGATCGAGTAGTTGGTCAGTTCAGGGTGGCTTTCAACGAAGCTGGTATTGAACTGGCCGCTACGGAATTCCGGATTGCGCAGGATTTCCTGGTAGTACGCGGCGGTGGTCTTCACGCCTTGCAGACGCATGTCGTCGAGAGCACGCAGGCCACGGTCCATCGCCTCTTCCCAGGTCAGTGCCCAGACCACCAGTTTCAGGCACATCGAGTCGTAGAACGGCGGAATGGTGTAGCCGGTGTAGATCGCCGTGTCGGTGCGCACGCCCGGCCCACCGGGGGCGTAGTAACGGGTGATCTTGCCGAAGCTCGGCAGGAAATTGTTTTTCGGGTCTTCGGCGTTGATGCGGAACTGCAACGCGAAACCACGGTGCTGAATGTCTTCCTGCTTGACCGACAGCGGCAGGCCGGACGCAATGCGGATCTGCTCGCGGACGATGTCGATCCCGGTGATTTCTTCGGTGATGGTGTGTTCCACCTGCACCCGGGTGTTCATCTCCATGAAGTACACCTCGCCCTCGGCGAGCAGGAACTCCACAGTGCCGGCGTTCTCGTAGCCCACGGCTTTGGCTGCACGCACCGACAGGTCGCCGATGTAGGCGCGCTGTTCCGGGGTCAGTTGCGGGCTCGGGGCGATTTCGATCAGCTTCTGGTTACGACGCTGGATGGAGCAGTCACGCTCGAACAGATGCACGACGTTGCCGAAGCTGTCGCCGAGGATCTGCGCTTCGATGTGCTTGGGATTGACGATGCATTTTTCCAGGAACACTTCCGCCGAACCGAAGGCCTTGGTGGCCTCGGAGATAACGCGGGGAAAATTCTGTTCGAGTTCTTCGCGACTGTTGCAGCGACGGATACCGCGACCGCCACCACCGGAGGTGGCCTTGAGCATCACCGGATAGCCGATGCGGTCACCTTCGGTCAGGGCTTCGGCGATGTCCGCCACGTTGCCCTCGGTGCCCGGCGTAACCGGCACGCCAGCCTTGATCATGCTACGGCGCGCTTCAGTCTTGTCGCCCATGCGGCGAATGACTTCTGCCGACGGGCCGATGAATTTGATTCCGCGCTCGGCGCAGATGTCTGCCAGTTCGGCGTTTTCCGACAGGAAACCGTAACCGGGGTGCAGTGCATCGCAACCGGTTTCCACCGCCAGATTTACCAGCTTGCGCGGGTTGAGATAACCGGCCAGTGGTTCGGCACCGATGCTGTGAGCCTCATCCGCACGCTTCACATGCAGCGCATGCCGGTCGGCGTCGGAAAAAATCGCAACAGAGCGAATGCCCATCTCGGCGCAGGCTCGCACGATTCGTACGGCAATCTCACCACGGTTGGCGATCAGGATCTTTTTTATCACTTGGAGGTTCCCTTGAGCCGGTGGCACCACGACCTGCTAGACCCAGGTCGACGCGTGACCAAATGTTTCAATCTGGTCGCGACTCCACACTAGCGCTCGCAAGGGATTAACAAAAATGAATAATTATTGGGTCAGGCATAAGTAAACACTTATAGTTGAAACATCCGCCCGCACCCAGAGCCTGAATAAAATGCGTAAGTCACTGATGCGTATGACATTACGCCAGTTACAGATCTTCAATGAAGTGTGTGATTTACGCTCCTACAGCCGCGCAGCCGAGGAAATGTCGCTCACACAACCGGCCGTGAGCCTACAGATTCGTCAGCTCGAAGAGCTGATCGGGCAGCCATTATTCGATTATGTCGGCAAAAAACTCTACATGACCGAGGCCGCCGAAGCCCTTCAGCGCGCCAGCCGAGACATTTTCGGGCGCCTGGAAAACCTCGACATGCAGTTGTCGGACATGCAGGGCTCGCTGCAAGGCCAACTGAAACTGGCGGTGGAATCGAGCGCGAAGTATTTCGTGCCGCATCTGTTCGCGGCGTTCAAGCGCCAGAATCCGGAAGTTAATCTGCAACTGACCGTGGTCAATCGCGGCCAGGTGATCCGGCGTCTTTCCGACAACCGCGATGATCTGGTGATCATGTCGATGGTGCCGCAAGACATGGGGTTGGAGTTCCTGCCGTTCCTCAATAATCCGATTGTCGCCGTGGCTCGCCCGGATCATCCGCTGGCGCATATGGGGCCGCTGCGTTTGCAGGATCTTGAGCCGTACACGCTACTGATCCGCGAACCCGGCTCGGGTACGCGACTGGCGTGCGAAGAGTATTTCAAAGAGAAGCGCGTGCATTTCACCCAGACTCAGGAAGTGGCCTCGGCCGAAGCGCAGCGTGAATGCGTGGCAGCGGGTCTGGGCCTGGCGCTGTTGACGCGCCACGCCCTGAACCTTGAGCTGGCGACCGGCGGCCTGGTCGAGTTGCCGGTCGAGGAGTTGCCGCTGCTGCGTAGCTGGTGCCTGGTGCAAGCCAAAGCCAAGCGCTTGTCACCGGTGGCGCACGCCTTCCTGGCGTTTATCCGCAGCGAACGCGTGCAGATCAGCGCGCTGGTTGAGCGCTTCGACGGGAAGCTGCCGGTGCTGCCTGCCAATAATTGAGTTCGACTTCCTCGGGAAAACCGCCAATTTCGGCCTGAAGCTGACGAAGTTCATAGCGATCTTCGATGGCGCGACGAAATTCCATACGGCGCTGGTCTTCCTGCTGACGACGGGTTTTCGCTGCGCTGTTGCGTTCTTCGTAGGGCTGAGCCATTTCGAGTCTCCCAAGGCGTTTACGGGAGTTTCACGATAGGCGCGGGGGATGACGGTTTGGCTGCGTCGTGGTTACAGACTGATGAAGGTTTGCATCGAAAAGCAAAAGATCGCAGCCTTCGGCAGCTCCTACAAGGGAATGTATACACCCGCAGGAGCTGCCGAAGGCTGCGATCTTTTGATCTTAGTCATCCAGTGCTTTCACAGCTTTTGGCGAGAGACGCAGGCTACGCAGACTGCGCTTCACGCTCTTGAGGTGGTTGACCAGGCTCGGACCACGCGCCATGGCCACGCCCATCGCCAGCACGTCGATTACCACCAGGTGAGCAATGCGCGAAGTCAACGGCGTATAGATTTCGGTGTCTTCGTGCACATCGATCGCCAGATTGACCGTCGACAGTTCCGCCAATGGCGTCTGGCTCGGGCACAGGGTGATCAGCGAAGCACCGCTCTCGCGCACAAGATTGGCGGTGATCAGCAAATCCTTGGAGCGCCCGGACTGGGAAATGCAGATCGCCACGTCAGTCGGCTTCAACGTCACCGCCGACATCGCCTGCATGTGCGGATCGGAATACGCCGCCGCCGTCAGCAGCAGGCGGAAGAACTTGTGCTGCGCATCCGCTGCCACCGCACCCGACGCGCCAAAGCCATAGAACTCGACGCGCTGCGCCTGCGACATCAAGCTCACCGCACGCTGCAATTCCACCGGATCGAGCTTCTCGCGAACCTCCATCAACGTGTGCAACGTGGTGTCGAAAATCTTCAGGCTGTAATCGGCGACCGAGTCGTCTTCATGGATCGCGAACTGGCCGAAGCTGGCACCGGCGGCCAGGCTTTGCGCCAGTTTCAGTTTCAGATCCTGAAAGCCGGAACAACCGATGGCGCGACAAAAGCGCACGATGGTCGGCTCACTGATGCCGACATTGTGGGCCAGGTCGGCCATGGAACTGTGCATCACTGCCGCAGGGTCAAGCAGCACGTGGTCGGCGACCTTGAGCTCCGACTTGCGTAACAGGTGACGTGACTGGGCGATGTGTTGCAGCAGATTCAAGGGGCTGGACTCTTCTTATGGTCGGGGATGTAGCAAGCTTGTAGTTATACTACATGAATTGGCTTTTTGCCTGCTCAATGCGTAACTCCATGTCCCCATATCAGGCGCGATGGCGTGCATGTAGCCCTTATAGCGGGTTTTCCTGTGCGCGCAAAAGCCCGGCCAGAGCGGCAGCTTCAACGGGCCGACTGATCAGATAACCCTGCACTTCATCACAACGCTCGGTGCGCAAAAACTCCAGCTGTTCCTCGCGCTCTACCCCCTCAGCCACCACTTTCAGCGACAGCCCGTGGGCCATGGCGATGATCGCCCGGGTGATTGCCGCATCTTCACTGCCCTCGCCCAAACCACGAATGAACGCTTGATCGATCTTCACGTAATCCACCGGAATACGTTTGAGATAACTCAGCGATGAATAACCGGTGCCGAAGTCGTCGATGGCCAGTTTCACGCCCAGATCGCGCAGTTGCTGGAACGTCGCGATGATGTGTTCAACGCTGTCGAGCAGCTGACTTTCGGTCAGTTCGAGTTCGAGGTAGTGCGGCGCCAGCCCGGTTTCTTCCAGGACTTGTCGCACCAGACTGACCAGCTTGCCTTGGCGCAACTGGTGCACCGACAAGTTCACCGAAACGCGAATCGGCGCGAGCCCCTGACGCTGCCATTCGCACGCCTGCCAGCAAGCCTGGCGCAGCACGAATTCGCCGATCGGCCCGATCAATCCGGTTTCTTCGGCCAGCCCGATGAAGTCCCCCGGCGGCACCTGACCCATGCTCGGATGATCCCAGCGCACCAGGGCTTCCGCCGCATTCAAGCGCCCCGACTCCAGGCACAGCTTGGGCTGATAGAACACCTGTAATTGCTTCTCATCGATGGCTTTGCGCAACTGGTTTTCCAGCTGCAATCGCTCAAGGGTGCTGGCTTGCAGGCTATCCGTGTAGAACTGGAAATTGTTGCCGCCCAGATGTTTGGCATGTTGCATGGCCATGTTCGACTGGCTGACCAGCGCGGAAATCTCCCGCGCATTGTCCGGCAGCATGCTAATGCCCATCGAGGCGCTGACCACCAATTCGTGCCCGTCCACGGTCAGCGGCAGGCGCAGCTTGGCCGACAGCCGTGTGGCGACCCGCGCCAGACTCGACAGGTTGCCGTAGGCATCGAACAGCACAGCGAACTCGTCGCCAGATAAGCGGGCGATCGTGTCGGCTTCCGGCAAGGCGTTGACCAATCGGCGAGCCATCTTCTGCAGCATCTGGTCAGCGATTTCATGGCCCAGGCTGTCGTTGAGCAGTTTGAAGCGATCAAGATTGATGTGCAGCAGCGCCAGACTGCGCCGTCCGCCCTGCCGAAACCGTTGGTGGGCTTCATGCAGCCGTTCGCGAAACAACGAGCGGTTGGCCAGACCGGTAAGTTCGTCGTAGTGCGTCAAATAACGCATGCGCTCTTCGGATTCACGCCGCGCGGAAAGATCGGCGAAGAAGCCGACAATGTGACTTACATTTCCCCGACTATCGCGCACCGCGTTGAGTTGAAGCCATTGCGGATACAGTTCGCCGTTCTTGCGGGTCTCCACCAATTCGCCCTGCCAACTGCCGTGCTGCTCCAGCGCGGTGCGGATGGCGACGTAGTGGCGGCGGGCATCGCGACTGCATGGCAGCTCGACCACGTTACGCCCGAGCATTTCATCAATGCCGTAACCGGTGACCCGGCTGAACGCCTGATTGATCGCGATCAGTGCGTAATTCGGGTCGAAAATCACAATGCCTTCGCTGGCCGCCTCGAACACCGTTGCCGCCAGGCGCTGCTGCTCTTCAAGGCTTTTGCTGGCGCTGATATCGCGGCGAGTGCCGACCATGCGGATCACCCGCCCGCTTTCACTGCGCTCTACGGCGCGGCCCCGGTCCTCGATCCAGACCCAATGGCCATCGCCGTGACGCACGCGATATTCGATCTGATAGTCCTCGCTGCGGCCCTTCAGATGCTCGATCAACGCCTGTTTGAGGGGCGGCACATCTTCGGGGTGCAGCCGCGGTTTGAGGTCGCGCAGGATGGCGGTGACGTATTCCGGAGCCAGGCCGAACAGTTCCTGGATCTGCGTGTGGTGGACTTCGTCGGTTTGCAGATTCCAGTCCCACAGCCCCAACTCACTGGCCTTCAACGCCAGCGCCAGACGTGTTTCGCTTTTGCTCAAGGCCTGATTGGCGGCGTCCAGCTCGCGGCTGCGCAGGGCGACGCGGTCTTCCAGCTCGACCTGAGCTTCGCGCAACTTGCCCTCGGCGCAGCGCCGATGGTCGATTTCTGTCGCCAGTTCCTGATTGAGCTGCTCGCTGCGCGCCTGTGTCTGTTGCAGATGCTCGATCAGGTGCTGGTTCTGGAAGCGCCGCAGCAAACCACGATCGATCAGACGATTGACCTGCCACGCCACCACGCTCAGCGATCCCAGCAGAATCAGCCCGAGCCAGCCCCAACCGCGCGCCAGCTCGTCGCCGCCCCAAAACAGATAACCGATCGCCGGCAGCAGACAGGGCAAGGTAAAGGACAGAAATGCCGGCAGGCTCACCGCGTAGGCGACACTGGCCGACAGGGTCGCGGCGCCGATCAGGCCGAAGACCCAGGCTTGTTGCATGAAGTTGTCGGCGGGCACCAGCGCGATGCCCGCACCGGCCAGGGTCAGGCCGGTCATGGTCGAGCCGAGCAGGAACATCCGGCGCCAGATTGGCTGGGCCTGCCGGTTGGGGATCGCGGAGTCGAACGCGGCTACCTGAATCACCCGTAAAGCCACCAGCGACAACAACCACACCAGCCAGACGCTGACCACGAAATAGCGCTGCGGGCTCCAGAGCAAACCGGCGCAGACCAGACCATTGATCAACATGAACAGCGTGGGCAATAAAGAGCCCTGATACAGCAGACGCGTGCGCTCGACCGCCATCTCGACGGCGTAGTGCTTGCGGATAACCCGGGGTTCCACAGAGGGGCCCGACAGTTCGGCGCTGAGGGTCATGGGCAACGTTCTTGTTCTTATAAGGGGGCGTGCGCCCGAAACGTGGACGGAGCATACACAAGCCGATCCCGTTGCCAAACTGCTGCGGATCACAATTTCATCGAAACTTTTCCCTCCCGTGGTGCCGACAGAACCCGCAGAGTGAGACGGGCTGACGCCTGTAGCCAGTGACCGACCGGTCGTCATTGACGGCACTTTCATCGGCTAATGCAAAGCTCGGTTTGCCCGGGCCTGCGGCGCACCCTAGAATGCCCCGATGCGCGATGACCTCTCCCTTCTGCTGAACTCCCTCAACGATGCCCAACGCCAGGCCGTAGCAGCCCCCGTTGGCCGTCAGTTGGTCCTGGCCGGTGCCGGCTCTGGTAAAACCCGAGTGCTGGTGCACCGTATCGCCTGGTTGATCCAGGTCGAAAACGCCTCGCCCCACTCGATCCTGTCGGTGACCTTCACCAACAAGGCCGCTGCCGAGATGCGTCACCGCATCGAGCAGTTAATGGGTATCAACCCGGCCGGCATGTGGGTCGGCACCTTCCACGGCCTGGCGCACCGCTTGTTGCGGGCGCACTGGCAGGAAGCCGGCTTGAGCCAGACCTTCCAGATTCTCGACAGCGACGACCAGCAACGACTGGTCAAGCGGGTGATCCGCGAGCTGGGCCTGGACGAGCAACGCTGGCCGGCCCGCCAGGCCCAATGGTTCATTAATGGACAGAAAGACGAAGGTCTGCGTCCGCAACACATTCAGGCCAGTGGCGACTTGTACCTGGCCACCATGCGCGGCATTTACGAGGCCTACGAGGCTGCTTGCCTGCGCGCCGGTGTTATCGACTTCTCCGAACTGCTGCTGCGCGCCCTCGACTTGTGGCGCGACCACCCAGGGCTGCTGGCGCATTATCAGAAACGCTTCCGGCACATTCTGGTGGACGAGTTCCAGGACACCAACGCCGTGCAGTACGCCTGGTTGCGCCTGCTCGGCAAGGGTGGCGACAGCCTGATGGTGGTCGGCGACGACGACCAGTCGATTTACGGCTGGCGCGGGGCGAAGATCGAAAACATCCATCAATACTCCGCCGACTTCCCGGACGCCGTGACCATTCGCCTGGAGCAGAACTACCGCTCCACCGCCGGCATCCTGAAAGCGGCCAACGCCCTGATCGCCAACAACACCGGACGTCTGGGCAAAGAGCTGTGGACCGACGGCGGCGACGGCGAGGCGATCAATCTGTACGCCGCGTTCAACGAACACGACGAAGCACGCTACGTTGTCGAAACCATCGAAAGCGCGCTGAAAACCGGCCTGGCTCGCAGCGACATCGCGATTTTGTACCGCTCCAACGCCCAATCACGCGTTTTGGAAGAAGCATTGCTGCGTGAACGCATTCCGTATCGCATCTATGGCGGCCAGCGCTTCTTCGAGCGTGCGGAAATCAAAAACGCCATGGCCTACCTGCGTTTGCTCGAAGGTCGGGGCAATGATGCAGCGCTGGAGCGGGTGATCAACGTCCCGGCTCGCGGCATCGGCGAGAAAACCGTCGAAGCGATTCGCGAGCATGCGCGCCACAGCGATGTGTCGATGTGGGAAGGCATGCGCCTGTTGGTCGCCAACAAAGGCCTGACCGGTCGTGCTGCGGGTGCGCTGGGTGCGTTTATCGAGCTGATCGAGAACCTCGCTGCCAAATGCGCCGAGATGCCGCTGCACCTGATGACCCAAACCGTTATCGAGCAATCCGGTCTGATCGCCTATCACGAAGCCGAAAAAGGCGAGAAAGGCCAGGCTCGGGTAGAAAACCTTGAGGAACTGGTCAGCGCCGCGCGCAACTTCGAGAACACTGAAGAAGACGAAGATCTGACGCCACTGGCAGCATTCCTCGGCCACGCTTCGCTGGAGGCCGGCGATACTCAGGCCGACGAGCACGAAGACAGCATTCAGTTGATGACCCTGCACAGCGCCAAAGGCCTGGAATTCCCTTACGTGTTCCTCGTGGGCATGGAAGAAGGCCTGTTCCCGCACAAGATGAGCCTGGAAGAACCGGGGCGTCTTGAAGAAGAACGCCGCCTGGCCTACGTCGGTATCACCCGCGCCATGCAGAACCTGGTGATGACCTACGCTGAAACCCGGCGCCTGTACGGCAGTGAAACCTACAACAAGGTCTCGCGTTTCGTACGGGAGGTGCCGAAAGGCCTGATTCAGGAAGTCCGTTTGTCGAACAGCGTCAGCCGTCCGTTCGGCGGCAACCAGTCGATGAGCGGCAGCAATCTGTTCAGCGGCAGCGAGATTCCCGAGACTGGCTTCAGCCTGGGTCAGGCAGTACGCCACTCGGTCTTTGGCGACGGCGTGATCCTCAACTTCGAAGGTGCTGGTGCACAGGCGCGGGTGCAGGTGAACTTCGGCGAAGGCAGCAAGTGGCTGATGCTCGGTTACGCGAAGCTGGAAGCGATTTAAACGCTGGCTCTGCTTTTCTGTAGGAGTGAGCCTGCTCGCGATAGCGTTCTGTCATTCAATGCATGTGTTGACTGACACCCCCTCATCGCGAGCAGGCTCACTCCTACAGGTTTCAATTTCTTTCTGAACCTATCTCCTTTTCCTACAGCCGAAAGTACATGGCCTTATTGCCCCGACGGAGCTGAACGTAACCTGTCAGGCAAAAGCCCGAAACACTCTCTCGCTAGCCAGCAACACTTCAGCTGTGCAACATGGCGCGCGTGTCTCCACAAACGGGAATTCCCTTTATGAAACGTTTTCTTAGCATCGCCATGGCGTTGTGCATCGGCCTGACGATGAGCCTCGACGCCAACGCCAAGCGCTTTGGTGGTGGCAAAAGCGCCGGCGCTGCGCCGTCGCACCAGACCAGCCAAATGGCTCCTTCTTCTCCAGCTGGCGGCGCTGCGGCGACCGCTGGTGCTGCCGGTGCCGCTGGCGCTGCTGCCAAGGCCGGCGGTGCTTCGAAATGGCTCGGCCCTCTGGCCGGTATCGCCGCCGGTGGTCTGCTCGCTTCCATGTTCATGGGCGGCGGCTTCCAGGGCATGCAGATCTTCGACATCCTGATCATGGCCGTGATCGCGTTCGTGATCTTCCGCTTCATCGCCGCTCGTCGCCGCAAGCAGCAGGAGCACCTGGCTCCGGCTGGCGCGCCGATGCAGCGTGAAGTGTTCGAGCAGAAGCCTGCCGGCATGGGTTCGATCTTCGGTGGTTCGGCTGCACCTGCTGCCGCCCGTCCGGTGATCAACGCACCGGCCTGGTTCAACGAGCAGAGCTTCCTTGAAGCTGCACGCAGCCACTTCCAGTCGCTGCAGCAGCACTGGGACGCTAACGAAATGGACAAGATCGCCGAGTTCGTGACCCCGCAGATGCTCGAGTTCCTCAAGCGTGAGCGTGCGGATCTGGGCGACGCCTTCCAGTCGACCTACATCGACAACCTCCAGGTTCAACTGGACGGCGTAGATGACCGTGCCGACAAGACCATCGCCACCCTGACCTTCAGCGGTGTGTCGAAGACCTCGCGTTTCGACCAGGGCGAAGTGTTCAGCGAAAGCTGGAACATGGAACGTCCGCAGGGCGAGAACCAGCCTTGGCTGGTGGCCGGTATCCGCCAGAACGGCTGATCCCCTCTGCGTTAAGCATGCGGTAACAAAAACCCCGGACTTGTCCGGGGTTTTTCTATTTCGCGGTTGCATCTATAGCAAGCTACTGTATAAACCGGCCCATATAAACCGCGCCATACAAGCAAGAGGATCCCGGACGTGGAAGAAATCATCGAACAACTGCGCGAAGCCAACGAACCGGTACCGGTTCCTTTGGAGTTGCCTGACGAAGACCTGCTGGTTGAAATCGAAGAACAACTGTTCATCGATATTCCGTTTGTCTTCAGGGAGTTTTTGCTGACGGTCAGCGACGTGGTTTACGGTAGCCTGGAGCCGGTAACTGTCACCGACCCGCAATCGCACACCTACTTGCCGGATGTCGCCGCCAACGCCTGGGATGCCGGCGTGGATCGCAGTCTGATTCCAATTTGCCAGGACGGCGACGACTACTACTGTGTCGAAGAAGACGGCACGGTGGTGTTATGGCAAGCCGAGGAAGAGCTGATTGCCGAAGAAACCTGGGAATCGGTCTGGCATTGGGCGCGGGACGTCTGGCTGGAAAGCTGATCGGCCAAACGCCCCGGGTGGTCACTGCCCCGACGACTCCTTGTGGTTGTCGAGGGTTTCCAGCAAGGCCACCTGCATCCGCGTGTGCACGCGGATGAACCAGCGCCAGAGCAGCGCCGCCACGGCGGCCGCGACCACGGCGATCAGCACCAGCAACTTGTTGGTCGGCAGAATACTGGCCGACAAGGCTGCCAGCAGCAGGAAAATCACCAGCAGCGAGAGAATCGGGATCACCTCGGAGATCACCCGGCGCACTCGCTGCGTGTGCCTTCCGGCCATCTCCGGCTTCACGCCCATCTCGGCCAACAGCATCGATAGCGCCTTGAGCTTGCGATAGGCCGCGATCAGAAACGGTAACGACACCAGCAAAGCCCCGCCCCAGATCAACGCTTTCTGCCAGCTCGGATCGCTGATCCAGTCTTGCAGATACGTCGAGATACGCTCGGCGAAGAACGCGCCCGAGAAGAAGATCGCAATGACCAGCGCCAGATTGACCCCGACCTGCAACAGGATTCGCCGGATGATCGACGCCAGCATCGCCCCCTCGCCCTGCGGCTGAATGCTGCGCAGCCATTCGCCGTACATCCCCAGCACCCGCCCCAAACGCTGCGGCATCGCGGCAGCCAGTTTGATCGACAGTGGATCGGCGGAGCGAATCAGGTACGGCGTCAGCAGCGTGGTAATCACCGAGACGGCCACGGCCACCGGATAGAGGAAGTTGCTGGTGACCTGCAGCGTCATGCCCAGCGCAGCGATGATGAAGGAAAATTCGCCGATCTGTGAAAGTCCCATCCCTACTCGCAGTGAGGTGCGTCCGTCATTGCCGGCGATAAACGCACCGAGCCCGCAGGACAGCATCTTGCCGAGCACCACAGCTACCGTGATCACGGCAATCGGCCACGCGTATTGCAGCAGAATCATCGGGTCGAGCATCAGGCCGATGGCGACGAAGAAGATTGCGCTGAACAGGTCGCGAACCGGTTCGATCAGTCGCTCGATTTTTAGCAGTTGCCGCGACTCGGCCATGATCGCGCCGATCAGGAATGCGCCAAGCACCATGCTGTATTCAAGTTTGACCACCAGCAGGCAAAAGCCGAAGCACAGGCCCAGCACGGTGATCAGCAGCATTTCGTTGCTTTCGAATTTGGCCACGTAAGCCAGCAACCGCGGCACCAGCAGAATGCCGATCACCAGCGCGACGATCATGAATAGCGACAACTTGCCGACCGTGGAAAACACTTCTCCGGAACTCACCGTGCCGCTGACCGCGATGCTCGACAGCAAGGCAATGATGCCGATACCGAGGATGTCCTCAACGATCAATACGCCGAAGATCAATTGAGCAAAGCGCTCATTCTTCATCTTCAGGTCGTTGAGTGCCTTGACGATGATGGTGGTCGAAGAGATCGCCAGGATCGCGCCGAGGAACAGCGAGTCCATGGTGTTCCAGTCGAACCAGCGACCGATCTCGTAACCAATCCAGATCATCAGGACGATTTCGAGGAACGCTGCGATGAACGCCGTGGCGCCCACCTTGAACAGCTTGCGCAGGCTGAACTCCAGCCCGAGGCAGAACATCAGGAAAATCACCCCCAGCTCGGCGAGGGTCTTGATGGTTTCTTCATCGTGGATCAGGCCGAACGGTGGGGTGTGCGGGCCGATGATGAAGCCGGCGACGATGTAACCGAGCACCACCGGCTGCTTGAAACGATGGAACAACACGGTCACCACGCCCGCGACCAACATGATCACTGCCAGGTCCTGAATAAAGCTGATGGCATGCATGGCGTGGGCTCCTTGAATGACGACGCTCGCAGTCAGGCATCAGAAAGGTCTGAGCGAGCCGGGGTAAAAATCCGCTTTTCGTGTGGGAATTGCCCTTGGGCAGGGCTTTTGCAGGTTAACACCGCGACTTCTCACTGGAAGGCGGTGCAATATTAGGAAACAGATCGATCCCGGCGTGACGACAGCCAGTCGCCCGGCGTCCCGATAACGGTGCTTTTGAAAAGTGACCAGGCACCCGCAGAGGTGCTTCCAGCAAACCAGCCTTGATCCGTGAGAACGTTATGGAACCCGGAAACGCCCAGCTGTCGATGACGGTACTGATGACCCCCGACATGGCCAATTTCTCTGGCAATGTCCACGGCGGCACCCTGCTCAAATACCTCGACGAAGTGGCTTACGCCTGCGCGAGCCGCTACGCCGGCCGCTACGTGGTGACATTGTCTGTGGATCAGGTGATCTTCCGCGAGCCGATCCATGTCGGCGAACTGGTGACATTCCTGGCGTCGGTCAACTACACCGGCAACACCTCGATGGAAGTCGGCATCAAAGTCGTCACCGAAAACATCCGCGAGCGCTCGGTGCGCCACACCAACAGCTGCTTCTTTACCATGGTCGCGGTGGATGACCAGCGCAAACCGGCCGCTGTGCCACCGTTGCAGCCGCAGAACAGCGAAGACAAGCGCCGCTACATGCAGGCGCAGCAACGCCGGCAGATTCGCCAGGAACTGGAAAAGCGTTATCAGGAGATCAAGGGCGACGCCTGACCTAAAAAACAAAAGATCGCAGCGTCCCGCAGCTCCTACATGGCAATCCAGAACCCTGTAGGAGCTGCGGAACGCTGCGATCTTTTCGCTTTTAAAGGCTTACAAACTGATCGCAGTGGCTTCGAACTTGACCCGCGGATGCGCAATGCGATCCTGCGCCCGCACCAGTTGCAGTTCGTAACTGGCGCACGCTTGCGTTTCCAGCAGCACCTCATGCACCGCTGCCGCCGTGAACTCGAACGCCGCCACCAGACTGTCGCCCAGCAGCACGCGCGCCAGGAACAGGCCGGACGTCAGATCGCCCACGCCCACCGGCTGACGCGGAAACGCCAGCAGCGGACGACGCAGGTGCCAACTGCCCTCGGCGGTCACCAACAACATCTCGAAACCATCCGCCGGTTTACCCGGGTAATCCAGATGCTTGACCAGGACGACTTTCGGTCCGCGAGCCAAAAGCGCCCGAGCCATTGCCAGGCAATCGAACAGCGATTGCGGCTTGCGCCCGGAAAAACTGTCCAGCTCCAATTGGTTCGGACACATGATGTCCGCCACAGCGGCCGCTTCTTCCAGCAGAAAATCGCTGACTTCAGTAGGTACGCTGCAACCCTTCTCTGGATGGCCCATCACCGGGTCGCACAAATACAGCGCTTTCGGATTGACCGATTTGATGCGCGCCACGCCACTGAGAATCGCCCGGCCCTGCGCTGCGCTGCCGAGATAACCGGACAGCACCGCATCGCAATTGCCCAGCTCGCCAATGGCCGCAATGCCTTCGACCAGTTCGGGAATCTGTTGCGGCGCCAGCACTTCGCCGGCCCACTGGCCGTACTGGGTGTGATTGGAAAACTGCACCGTGTTGAGCGGCCAGACATTCACCCCGACCCGCTGCATCGGAAATACTGCGGCGCTGTTGCCGGCGTGGCCGAACACCACATGGGACTGAATGGCGAGCAGATGAGGCGTACGTTTCATTCGGGCTTTTCCGTAAAACGATTGAAATTCAAGCCGCGCAGTATGCGACGAAACGCAGCCTGTACGACAGACCGGCGACGCAGTTAAGCTGGCGCTAACTTTTGGAGTTCATTGTTGATGCTGACCCTCGAAAACATCTTCGTGCTGATACTGTTCGCCGCCGCTGGCGCGTGGCTATGGCACAACCACGGCTTGCGCGAGCGGGCGCTGGAGCGGGTCAAACAGCATTGCATCAACGTCGGTGTGGAGCTGCTGGACGGCAACGTCGCTTTGAAGAAGATTGGTTTTATCAAGGATGCCAGCGGTCGCCGGCGACTGGCGCGGGTCTACAACTTCGAGTTCACCGTGACCGGCGAAAGCCGACACAACGGCACCATCACCCAGTTCGGCGCACACAGTGCGCAGATTGAATTGGCGCCCTACCCGGCACCTTTCGACGATACGCCGCCAGTTGTTGAAGTTCACAAGCCACGGGCGGAGGTGATCGAGCTGAGTCAGTGGCGGCAGGAACACACCAAGTGGAAGCCGTAGAAATCAAAAGATCGCAGCCTTCGGCAGCTCCTACAGTGGATTTATGTGCACTGTGTAGGAGCTGCCGAAGGCTGCGATCTTTTGATCTTTTGATATTTAATTCACCAGACAACCCGCTAACGACTTCTGCAAAACGCCAACATCCTGCGCCTCACTGAAAATCAGCTCGATCCGCGAATCGCGCCGCCATTCACTGGCCTGCCAATGCAGATCAGCGTTCTCCAGGGCATTCGCTGAAACCCAGCCATTCGTGCTGTGGATAACCAGTTTCGCCCTTTTCCAGACAAGACTTTCCAGCCAGGCTGCGACCTTTTGTGAGTCGAACGTCTGGCTCGGATGCCAACGCCAACCGATACTCCAACCACCGTCCTGGGCCTGGCTCAGGCAAATCGGCAGTGTCGGATCGCTCCAGACCGCCGGCATCTGCGCCAATCCTTTGGGCACGATCAGCTTATCCACAGCCGCCACCGCTCGCGCGGCCAGCCCCGGCAATTCGCTCAAGGGCAATTGCGCTTGTTGCGTCCAGACGAGCCTGACTGGCGGCAACTGACTGGCAATCTTCTGTCTGCCAGTTTCAGAAAGGTTTTCGGCCTTGTTCAACACCAGTAAACCAGCGCTGGCCAACGCATCCTGCTGCGCTGCCGGCAACGCTTTGCCCGCATTGAGTGCTTGGGCATCCAGCACCAGAACACACGGCTGAACCGCGAGCACACCCAGCCATGGCGCTTCACTCAACTGCTTGAGCAACTGCGCGGGGTGGCCCAGTCCAGAGGGCTCGATAAACAGCCGATGCGGTTTCGCCTTGCGCAATAAACGTCCAAGGCCAATCTGAAACGGCGCCCCGTTGACGCAACACAAACAGCCCCCGGCCACTTCCCCCAGTGCGATACCATCGCCGTCGCGGGTCAGTAGAGCGGCGTCGAGGCCGATCTGGCCGAACTCGTTGATCAGCACCGCCCAGCGCTCGCCTTCAGGGCGTTGCGCCATGAGCTGGCGGATCAGGCTGGTCTTGCCGGCGCCGAGTGGGCCTGCGATGACGTGGACAGGAATGTTCTGCAACATGGCCGGGGATTTTCTAAGGAAAGTTTCTGAGGAGATTGAAGATGCGTTGGATGGGATGGTCGTTGCTGTTGCTGCTGGTGTCCAGCGAGGTGTTGGCTCAGGCCTGCGTGGTGCACAGTCAGGGCGAGCGGCTCGACGTGAAAGTCTGCCAGCAGAACCGCAACATCCCGGCAAAACTGTTCAGCGACGGCTTCTGCCAGCCAGCACTGGCCGGACAGAAAGTCGAGGTGCAGTACGTCGATCAATGCCCCAACGGCGCTTTTGGTGTGTGCAGCAACGCACAAGTCGCCAATATGCCCTATCGCCAAGACATCCACTATTACGGCGTCGCCACTGACGCCGCTTATCTAAAGCCTTACTGCGAAGGCCAGAGCCAGGGCACATGGCTCAAGCCATGAGGCGTTAACCAAGCCAGTCGAGGGTCAGAATCAAACGGCGCTCGCCCTGAGCCGGTTGCGGCGAGCGGTGGATCAAGCCAAACCCTTCATTGCCGTGCCATTTTTCACCTTTTAGCAGTGCCACTTCGCCGCTCTTGAGTTGCTGGATCTGTGTGGTGCCCGTCGGCTCGGCGTTGGCCTGACCGAGTTGGCGTCGATCCATGACGCCCTCCTCCAGCCACTCACTGCCAATTCCCGCGCAGGTGGTGATCAAGCGCACCGGCACGTGATCGACGTGGAACCGCGGGCACATGGCTTTATCCAGCACCCGCAGGCGCAAACCGATACGCCGCGCACCGAGCAGGCAAGCGAAGGCACTGACCAGCCATTTCAGATCGGCGATAAAGCCATCGTAGCCTTCCAGATCGCGGAAGCCTGAGGCCAGTCCGCAGAGATCAGGTTCGGCGTCTTCGTCGGCCAGTTCCAGGCATAACGACTCTGCCAAGGGCTCGTTTAGCGAAAGTAATAACCTTGCGAATTCGGCGATGTGCAGCGGCATATGTCGCTGCCAGACGGCGAGGTTGATATCGTCGTCAAGAATTCGGCTCAGCGCTTTGGGAGTAGGGCCCTGATGCTGTGAGCGCGTACGCTCTTGCAGCAGCTTAATCGCAAGCATCAGGCGGCCTCCTCGTGCCACGGACCGAATGGATCCGGCAGCAATCGCCAGCCTTCCGCACCCAGCGCCATTTCATCGTCGGTCAGCAGACACCCATCGAGCTCGCTAGATAGCTGTACGAAATTGATGTTCTGGCCGATAAACACCAGCTCCTGACGGCAATCTCCGACACTCGGCGTCCAGTTTTCCATGATCGCAACGGTACTTTCCTGATCCTGCGGCCATTGGCTTTTCGGCACGAAACGCCACCAGCGCCCGGCAAAACCATGGCGCATCAAGCCACCGGCCTGCGACCAACTGCCGGCATCGTTGGGCTTGCTTGCCAGCCAGAAGAAACCTTTTGAGCGCAGCAGCTTGCCGTTGAGCCATGGACGATCGATGAAGTTGAAAAAGCGTTGCGGATGAAAGGGCCGACGCGCCCGGTAGGCGGTGGAGGCAATCCCGTACTCTTCGGTTTCCGCGACGTGCTCACCGCGCAACTCCTTCAACCAGCCGGGTGCTTGCGCAGCTTTTTCGAAGTCGAAGCGGCCGGTGTTGAGAATCTTCTCCAACGGTACTTCGCCCATCACCATCGGGATGATTTCGGCTTGCGCGTTGAGCCGCTTGAGGATGGCGGTCAATTCCTCGCGCTCGTGCTGGCTGATCAGGTCGATTTTGCTGATCAACAGCACGTCGGCAAACTCGATTTGCTCGATCAGCAAGTCGGTGATCGAGCGCTCGTCCTCGTCACCAAGCGTTTCACCACGAGAGGCAAGACTTTCGGCGGCCTGGTAGTCGAGCAGGAAATTCACGCCGTCGACTACAGTCACCATGGTGTCCAGACGGGCGATGTCGGCGAGGCTTTGGCCTTGCTCATCGCGGAAGGTGAAAGTCTCTGCGACGGGCAATGGCTCGGAGATACCGGTGGATTCGATCAGCAAGTAATCAAACCGCCCTTCTCGCGCGAGTTTGCTGACTTCTTCGAGCAAGTCTTCGCGTAACGTACAGCAGATACAGCCGTTGCTCATTTCCACGAGTTTCTCTTCAGCGCGGTTCAGGCTGACATCGCGCTGAACTTCGCTGCCATCAATGTTGATCTCGCTCATATCATTGACGATGACCGCCACGCGCAAACCCTTGCGATTACGTAGTACGTAATTCAAAAGTGTACTTTTTCCGGCACCAAGAAATCCTGAAAGAACGGTCACAGGCAGTTCGGCTGACATTGGGTAATCCTCTTTAAATGGCAGCCGATAGCGCTTTTGCGTAGCGCGTGACGTTCTGGCTTCACACGGAGCTTCGCAGAAGGTAAACGTTTGAAATCGGCCGAATCAGGCTCAGTTCAAACTGATGTTATAGTATAACAATAGAGAATGGCTAGCCCTGCTCTTTCTCTTATCTACAAACAGACGAAAGCTGCCTTCAAGTTCAGGCTCGGAAAATGTGATGAAAAATGCGCTGAAATGCTTGGCTTTAAGTGCCCTGTTGTTAACTGTAGCCACCGCATGGGGACAAACCTCAGCGCTCGCCTCCTGCACGCGTAGCGCCAATCTGCTGGCCTGCGCGGATGCCGATGGCAACACCTACAGCGTTAACACGGTCGGCAACACGCTTTACCTGCGCGGTTTTGAAAAGAACGGCAAGCGATATTGGGCGCAGACCAATAGTCGGTTTGGGCAAATGACGTTCTTCACTGGCATCGCTTCCGACGGTGAAGCCTGGGTCGGCTATACCCGGCGGGTGGGATGGACCACCATCAATCGATTCTCCAGCTCAGGTGGCAGCAGCGCGAAATTCACCTGTAGCCGATTGTCCGGTTGCTAATCCGCCCAAGTCATCGACATGTCGAGGATACGACCACGATGATGTCTCGCTCGGAATAGGTGATTTTCCCGAGTGTTTCACGTGGAACCCTAGGCGGAATTTGCGCGTACATATGAAAACCTGTTCATGAAAAAGACATCGTGATTCGAATTGTTATAATGTAACATCGAATTTAATCAACACGATGGTCCCGATCATGAATTCGCTGACACTTCCGGATATCGCCGCGCAGGCCGCTCGCCAAGCCTTGCCACTCGAATGGGTGGGCATGCGCGGCATCGCGTTGCCTGTTTTTCTGGACGGCCAACGCCTGAGTGCGAAAGCTGATGCGGGTGTAAGTCTTGATGATGGTGAGGCGCGCGGTATTCATATGTCGCGCTTGTATCTGGCACTCGAAACCCTTGAACAACGCAACATTAGCCCAGCGCTGCTTCACCAGATTCTTGTGCATTTCCTCGATAGCCACGCAGGTTTGTCCAGCAACGCCTATTTGAAAATTCACACGGATTTACTTCTAAGGCGACCCGCATTGATCAGCCCTCTGGCCGGATGGAAATCCTATCCAGTCACCATTTCGGCCAGCCTGAAAAACAGAATGTTCCACGTGGAACTAGAAATTGAAGTGCCTTACTCCTCGACATGTCCGTGCTCGGCAGCGCTTGCGAGACAGCTTATCCAGCAACAATTCATTGATGACTTTGCCAACAAACAACTGAAACACGCCGAAGTTTTAGCGTGGCTGGGCTCACCCCAAGGCATTGTCGCAACGCCCCACAGCCAACGAAGCTTCGCGCAACTACACGTTCATCTCGACGAATTCATCGATGAACTGCCATTGAGCGCGATCATCAACGATGCCGAAGCCGCCCTCGGCACCGCCGTTCAGACTGCGGTCAAACGCGCGGACGAACAAGCCTTCGCCCTCGCCAACGGGCAGAACCTGATGTTCTGTGAAGACGCCGCACGCCGACTGAATCTTGCGCTACGTCGCTCACCTGGAGTCAGCGCATTCCACCTGCGAGTGACCCACGCCGAAAGCCTGCATGCCCACGATGCTGTCGCCGAAAGTCACTGGCACCGGGAGCAGGCATGATCCGTTGCCAAGCCTTGAGTTGGGGCGCACCTGGCCAACCGCTGACTTCGCCCCTGACCCTCGAATTCGAAAGCGGCAGCCTGACGGCAATCATCGGCGCCAATGGCTGTGGCAAAAGCAGCCTGCTGAAAGTCATCGCCGGGCTGCAAAGGCCTTTGGCAGGCAAGGTCTCGTTAAGTGTTCCACGGCAAAGCGGAATCTCCTTCCTCCCCCAACAACAGCACCTCGATCGCCAGTTCCCGATCAGCCTCGAAGAGCTGGTGGCCGCCGGTTTCTGGGGACGTCGATTGTCCACACAACTGCGTGCACAGCGCCTCGCTGCAGCCTTGGAAAACTGGCACCTGAACGGACTTGATCAACGCCCCTTGATGGCCTTGTCCGGCGGCGAATTACAACGCGCGTTGCTCGCTCGATTGAGTCTGACCGACGCTCCTGTTTTGCTACTCGACGAACCGCACGCTGCACTCGATGAATTGGGCCAACAGTTGCTCTGGCAACACATCCACGCCTGGCACGCCGAAGGTCGAACATTGATCGTGGTGTGCCACGACCTCTACGCCGTTCGCCAACACATTCCAAAAACGCTGCTGATAAAAAACAGCGCCTGCGTATTCGGCACAAGCGAAGAACTCATCCAGCAGTCACCGCATACGCAGGTGGCCTGATGCTCACCGTCGCACACTTCTTTCAGCCGTTTAGCGAGTTCGTGTTCATGCGCCGCGCCCTGCTCGGTGGTTTGGTGCTGGCCTGCAGCACCGCTCCCCTCGGCGTGTTTTTGATCTTGCGGCGTATGAGTCTGATTGGCGACGCCGTTGCCCACGGCATCCTGCCCGGTGCCGCATTGGGCTTCTGGTTCGCCGGCCTCAGTCTGCCTGCGCTCACCATCGGGGGTCTCGGCGCGGGCCTGAGCATGGCCGGACTCGCCGCATGGATCACTCGCAAAACGGGTTTGCGAGAGGACGCCAGCCTCGCCGCGATCTATCCAATATCGCTGGCAGGCGGTGTGCTGATTCTTGGCATCGCCGGCAAACGCCTCGACCTTTTGCACCTGCTCTTCGGGTCGGCATTAGCGGTCGACGGACCGACCCTCAACGGCATGCTGTGGGTATCGAGCTTCAGCCTGATTGCCATGGCACTCATCTATAAATCGTTACTGCTCGACACCCTCGACCCATTGTTCCTGAGAACCGTCAGCCGACTTGGCCCACTCGCCCATGGTGTGTTCCTGACCCTGGTGGTGCTGAATCTGGTGATCGGATTTCAGGCGATTGGCGCACTGATGGTCGTTGGACTGATGATGCTGCCCGCCGCCAGCTCGCGATTCTGGAGTCGCCGCCTGCCGATCCTGATTGCTATAGCCGCCCTCCTCGGCTGCCTGTCGGTGTGGCTCGGATTGCTGCTGTCGTTCTACTTCTCGCTGCCCAGCGGGCCGGCCATCGTGCTGGTCGCGGGGGCCGGATATTTGCTCTCCGTGGTGTTCGGACCGGTTCACGGTTTGCTGCGCCGCCCACCGTTGCTTACATCCCAATGAGGTGTTTCCCGATGCGCGTTCTATTAGTGCTGTTCAGCCTGATGCTGTCGATGTCATTGTCGGCGGCTGAAAAATTGCCGGTGGTGACCAGCTTCAGCATCCTCGCCGACATGGTTCATCAGGTCGGTGGCGAGCATATCCAGATCACCAACATGGTCGGCCCGGACGCTGACGCGCACACCTATGAGCCGACCCCGGACGATGCCAAAGCACTGCTCAAAGCCAAACTGATCATCAAGAACGGTTTGGGTTTCGAACCGTGGCTGGATCGATTGGTCACCAGCACCGAAACCAAAGCCACGGTAGTCAATGCCAGTCACGGAGTGATCCCGCGCTCGCTGGATGAGGACGGTGAAACCGTTCCCGATCCGCACGCCTGGCACAATCTGGCCAACGCCGAGTTGTACGTCGCCAACATCACCAAAGCGCTGGTCGCCGCCGACCCGACGAACAAGGCCGACTACGAGCGCAACAGCCAAACCTACCTGAAACAGATCTACGCCCTGCTCGCCGAAGCCAAGGCCAAACTCGGTTCCCTGCCAGCGGGCAATCGCAAAATCGTCACCAGCCATGATGCCTTCGGTTACCTGGGCCAGGCGTACAGCATCGACTTCATGGCCCCACAAGGATTGTCCACCGAGCGTGACCCCTCGGCCGCCGAAGTCGCGGCGCTGATTACCCAGATCCGCCAGGCGAAAGTCAAAGCGGTGTTCATGGAAAACATCAAGGACGCGCGATTGCTCAAGCAGATTGCCGATGAAAGCGGCGCGCACATTGGCGGCACGCTCTACTCGGACGCCCTCGCCGCCAGGGGCCCGGCCAGCACCTTTATCGGGCTGTTCGAATACAACCTCAACACCCTTTACAAAGCGCTGAGCCAACCATGATCCGCAAGAATCCTTCAGGCGATCTGCCACAGATCGCCGAGTCAGCCTACGTCGATAAAACCGCGATCATTTGCGGCAAGGTGGTGATTGGTGAAAACGTGTTCGTCGGCCCCTACGCCGTCATTCGCGCCGACGAAGTGGATGCTTCAGGCGAGATGGAGCCGATCACCATCGGCGCCAATTCGAACATCCAGGACGGTGTGGTGATCCACTCCAAATCCGGCGCGGCGGTGACCATCGGCGAGTTCACCTCCATCGCCCATCGTTCGATCGTGCATGGTCCGTGCGTGGTCGGCGACCGGGTGTTCATTGGCTTCAACAGCGTGCTGTTCAATTGCGTGGTTGGCGACGGCTGCGTGGTGCGGCACAACTCGGTGGTCGACGGACGCGATTTGCCGGACGCCTTCTACGTGCCCTCCACCACCCGCATCGGCCCGAACACCGACCTCTCGCAATTCCCCCCGGTGAGTGTCAGCGCTTCGGAGTTTTCCGAAGACGTGGCGCGCACCAACGTTGATTTGGTGCGCGGTTACAAAGCCTTGCAGAACGAGTTTTAGACCATGAGCAGTGTGCTGATTCGCAATGCAAGAATGATCAACGAAGGACGTGAGTTCGATGGGGATCTATTGGTCAGCAACGGTCGTATCGTCAAGATTGCGCGCAGCATCGAAGGTGAAAATGCGAGCGTCGAAATCGACGCGGCCGGTCAGTGGTTGTTGCCGGGGATGATCGATGACCAGGTGCATTTCCGCGAACCCGGTGCGCCGGCCAAGGGCAGCATCCACACCGAATCTCGCGCGGCGGTTGCGGGAGGCATTACCAGTTTCATGGACATGCCCAACACCAGCCCCGCCACCCTCAGCCTCGAAGCGCTGGCGGATAAAAAACGCCGGGCGGCGCTCAGCTCTGTGGCCAATTACGGCTTTCACTTTGGTGTCAGCCAGGACAACCTCGACACCGTCGCCGCGCTTAATCCCTGCGAAGTGGCCGGCGTCAAAGTGTTCATGGGCGCCTCCACCGGCAACATGCTGGTGGATGATCCGAAGATTCTTGAACGGTTGTTTGCCGAAGTGCCGACGATCTTGCTGGCTCACTGCGAGCACACGCCAAGCATCAACGCGAATGCGGCCAACCTGAGCGATCTGTTTGGTGAGCATCCGCCGCCCGCCGCCCATGCGCTGATTCGCAATGCCGAGACTTGCTATCGCTCGTCTTCGTTGGCGGTGGAACTGGCCAAGCGTCACGGCACACGACTGCACGTTCTACACCTCACCACCGCTCGTGAACTGGAGTTGTTCGAAGACAAACCACTGGCGCAAAAACGCATCACGGCAGAGGTCTGCCTGCATCACTTGCTGTTTGATGATCGCGACTATCCCGCGCTCGGCAACCTGATCAAATGCAATCCGGCGATCAAGACTCAGGCCGACCGCGATGCCTTGCGCGAAGCGTTGAACTCCAATCGACTGGACGTCATCGGCAGCGATCACGCGCCGCATACCTGGGCGGAAAAGCAAAGACCTTACACTGAAGCACCTTCGGGTTTACCGCTGGTGCAGCATGCATTGCCGGCGTTGCTGGAACTGGTGGCGGACGGCGTACTGTCAATCAGCACTCTGGTGGCGAAGACCAGTCATCGCGTGGCGGATCTGTTTGCGATTCCGGATCGAGGCTATTTGCGTGAAGGGTACTGGGCGGATCTGGTGTTGGTTGAGCGGCGGACTTTCGAGGTGTCTCGGCAACCGATTCTGTCGCAGTGCGGGTGGACGCCGTTTGCCGGGAGAAGCTTTCGACATCGGGTCAGTACGACGCTGGTGTCAGGTCAGATCGCCTGGTGCGATGGTCGGGTGAATGAAGGCTGTCGCGGTTTGCCGTTGCGGTTTATGCGCTGAGTGATCTTCGCCAGCCATCACACCTAGTCCCCTGTAGGAGCATTCGAGTGAAACGAGGCTGCGATCTTTTGACCCTGGCTTTCAAAAGCAAAGTCTAAAGATCGCAGCGTGCCGCCGCTCCTGCATTAATACCGCGCAATGCCGGTAACGCAGCTTTTAGGCACGAGGTTTCACGGCGCCGCAATCCTGACCCAGCCACACGGCGCGGGTTTCCAGGCTGCCCTTCTGGTTGATGCCGATGGCATTGAACGTGCCGTTGGCGACGGTGTTGAATTCCCGATCACTGAGGAATGTCGCCACACCGGTACCCTGTGCTTTAGGGCAGCTGAAACGGAATTTCCACTGGTTGCCGTTGCGTTCGGTGATCTGCTGTTTGCAGCCCGATTGCGGGTCGGCCAGCGGAATATCATTGGTCGCCACTTGCTCAGGCGTCAGGCACGCGCGGATGCCCTTGCCGCCGATATTGATGCCGTTTTTCTCCAGCGCCGCCCGCTGCTGCGGGGTCATCTGGCCTTGCAACTGGCCGAGGATTGATTGCACGTCCATCGGCTGATCATCGACTTTGACGTTACTCGACGTCATTTCCCACAGCCCCGGCTGCAGCATCTGCGCCTGAGCACCCACCGGCAATGCCAAACCCAGGCCCAGCGCCAAACCCAGCAGACGAATGTTCATCGAAAAACTCCTGATCAGTAGTGGCCGTTAGACGTCGGCCAATTGCTTCGGTTCATGCACCAATTAAATAGCGACATTCGCGGCGGAACATGGTCTGTTAAGCATTGAATCTTCCGGAGCAAGGCTGCCCCATGGATTATTTTGGACCGCATATTTTCGGTTATCTGATCGCCCTGATACACACCCTCGGCTTGATCGCCGCCGTTCACGCGGTGCTCACCGTGCGCACGGCTCAAGGCTCGATCGCCTGGGCATTGTCGCTGATCTTCATTCCCTACCTCACGCTTATTCCGTACCTGGTGTTCGGTCGCAGCACCTTCGATGGCTACATCAAGGCGCGGCGCCAGGCTAACGAACAGATGCGCCAGGCCATCTCCGAATTGAACTGGCGGCCGTGGGTGGAAGAAGCCCTGACCGCGCGCGCTTCGAACGCCTACGCATCATTGCGCGCCATGCCGAAACTGGGGCGAATGCCGTGTCTGGCCAATAACGAAGTGCAGTTGCTGGTCAACGGCAAAGCGACGTTCGAGGCGATTTTCCAAGCCATCGACACGGCGAAGGAAGCTGTGCTGATCCAGTTCTTCATCATCCACGATGATCGGCTCGGTCAACGCCTGCGTGATCTGTTGCTGAAAAAGGCCGGCGAAGGCGTGGCGATTCATCTGCTCTACGACCGCATCGGCAGTCACGCGTTACCCCACGACTATGTTCAGGCATTGCGCGATGGCGGCGTCGAGGTGAAAGCGTTCGCCAACCGCAGCGGCTGGCTGAATCGCTTTCAGGTCAACTTCCGTAACCACCGCAAAATCGTGGTGGTCGACGGGGTGATCGGATTTGTCGGCGGGCACAACGTCGGCGATGAGTACATGGGAGAAAAACCGCCGCTGGCACCGTGGCGTGACACTCATGTAATGGTGCGCGGTCCGGTGGTCGCGTGCATGCAGGAATCCTTCGCCGAAGACTGGTTCTGGGTGGCGCGCACACTGCCACCGCTGATTCTGCCCGACGAGTACCCGGAAGACGGCGTTCTTTGCCAATTGCTTGCCAGTGGCCCGGCAGATGCCTACGAAACCTGTTCGCTGTTTTTCGTCGAAGCTATCCACGCCGCGACGCAACGGGTGTGGATCACCAGCCCCTACTTCATTCCCGATGAGGCCGTGTTCGCTGCATTACGCCTGGCGGTGTTGCGCGGTGTCGACGTGCGTTTACTGCTGCCTTCGCGCCCCGATCACCGCATCGTCTACGCGGCGTCCAGCCTGTACGCCTTCGAAGCTGTGCGCGCCGGTGTTCGGGTGTTCCGTTACGAACCCGGATTCCTGCATCAGAAAGTGGTGTTGATCGACAGCGAGATCAGCGCCATTGGCAGCGCCAATTTGGATAACCGCTCGTTCCGCTTGAACTTCGAAGTGATGCTGCTGACGGTCGACAGCGACTTCTCCGCCAACGTGGAACAGATGCTGATCGAGGATTTCGAGCAATCTTACGAGATCGCCAAAGAAGAAAGCCGGGAGATCCACCGCCTGCAACAAGTCGGCATGCGGATCGCCCGGCTTATTTCGCCGATTCTCTGACATTCCCCTGCCCTGTGCGGAGGGCAAGGGGATACAGGAAATCACGGGTGGTAGATGTCGTCGCGAGTCCACGGCAATTCATGGCTGCCATCGGCGTGCGCTTTTACCGCGAGGATCTGGTGCAGATTGATCCAGCCGCGCGCGAAGGCGTAAGCACAACCGGCCAGGTACAACCGCCAGATGCGCAGCGCCTGCTCCGGCACTAGCTTCGCTGCGGTTTCGAGGTTGTCTTCCAGACGCTCGCTCCAGTGGTCGAGGGTACGTGCGTAGTGCAGGCGCAGACTTTCGACGTCGACAATTTCCAGCCCGGCTTCACTGATCTCGGCAGAGATCATCGACAGATGCGGCAACTCGCCATTGGGGAATACGTATTTTTCGATGAACTCGCCGGCACCACGTCCTACCGGGCGGCCATCGGTGTGCTTGGCCGTGATGCCATGGTTCATCACCAGCCCCCCCTCCTTCACCGCACCGAACAGCGTTTTGCAGTACTCGGCCAGGTTGGCGTGACCGACGTGCTCGAACATGCCGACACTGACCACTTTGTCGAAGCGACCGTCCTGGGGCAGATCACGGTAGTCCAGCAGTTGCAGTTCGATCTGGTCTTGCAGACCTTCTTCTTTGACACGTTCGCGGGCCAGTTCCAGCTGTTCCTTGCTCAGGGTGATGCCGAACACTTTCGCGCCGAATTCCCGCGCGGCGTACCGCGCCAATCCACCCCAGCCACAGCCGACGTCCAGCAGATAGTCGCCCGGCTGCAAACGCAGCTTGCGGCACAGATGACGGAATTTGGCTTGTTGCGCCTGTTCCAGGGTTTCACTGCCGGTTTCGAAATACGCGCAGGAATACGCCATGTCGCTGTCCAGCCACAGCTGGTAGAACGCATTGGACAGGTCGTAATGGTAGGAAATGGCTTTGGCGTCGGTTTCCTTGTCATGCACCGAACGCACGGGATGACTGTCGTCGTCTGCACCGAGCAACGCATTGCTCAATTCGTCGCAGAGCCGGATGACCTCGCTGATCGAGCCCTCCAGTTCAAGCTTGCCTTCGACGAACGCCGCCCCTAGCGCATCCAGACTTGGATGGGTGAACTGGGTGACCATCTGGGGATCCTTGACCACGATGGTGACGCTGGGCGTTGGGCCCAGATTGAATTCATGGCCGTCCCAGAGTCGCAGGCGAAGCGGTAGCTGCAGATTCTGTAAGGCCGGTGGAAGTTGCGCGAGCATGGAAAATCCCCCCTTGTTTCAGACGTCTGATCTGAGGGTAGACCATCCTTGAAAAATAGCAGGCTATCGATTTGATTGGCCGAATCTACCGTTCCAGACGCTCCAACAGGCCATCCTGCACCCACTGTTTCAGCCAGGTGACGGCTTGAAGTGCAGCGCCCTCACCATAAATGACTGCCAACGCCGCACACAGTTCGGCGAAACTCCAGCCTTCGTTGAGCAGCCCGTTCAGGGCCGAGGCTTCGGCAGCTTCCAGACTGCGGTAATGACAGATCAGATCATTACGCCAGATCAGGCAGAGCTGAGGGGCAGCAAGCGCCATGCTTGCGGGGAATTCGCTTTCTTCCTTCACCGAGCGCCACAGCGAGAGACTGTTGAATTTGCACTCCAGCCTTTGCAGCGACGGTGTGGGTTTGAACTGCAACCCGGGCCAATCTTGCGGAGCAAGCGACGCCATCGTTTCGAGGGTTAACGGCGAACCTGCGGGCGTATCAAAGGCCAGCGTGAACGCCCATTCCAGCGCAGCCAATTCGGCCAGTGGTGCGCCCTGCTCCGGCACCAGGTACTCACAGACAAAACTGGCGAACCCTTTGCCCAACCAGCGCAGGCTGTAGTGTGCCGACGGGCATTGGCGGATATACGCGGTAGCCAGCAGGTCGAATTCTTCGTCGCCCATCCAGTGCCAGATCGTCGGGTAATCCGTGCGCAACACTTCCAGTAAACGCGCCTTGTAGGCGTTGTGATAAATCGCCAGACCGGTGTCGATATCCAGCGTCGGGCCGCCGATCAGGCTCTTTCCCAATGCCAGGTTGGCCGTCGCTGCGTCATCCAGCAGAAACGACTCGAATGCCAACTGCCATTCCCTCAGGCGCATTGCTGCCTCCCGGCCAAGACATGGCTACCGAGCTCGCGAGCCTTTTGCAATTCATCGAGCATCTCTTCAAACGGCGGAAAGTGATCGTCACGTTCCAGCAATGTCGACACCGGCCCGAAGTGTTCAAGTGTGCGCTGATACAGCGCCCAGACCGGGTCACTCACCGGATGATCGTGGGTGTCGATCACGTAGTCGCCGTAATCGCTATGCCCTGCCAAGTGCAACTGGCGCACTTTGTTCTTGGGCAGGCTTTCAATAAAGCTCCACGGATCGAAGCCGTGATTGCGCGAACTGACGTAGACATTGTTAACGTCCAGCAGCAACTCGCAGCCGCTCACCCGGCTCAGTGCGGCGAGAAATTCCCACTCGGTGAAATCATCCGAGGCGGCGCGCACATAGCTGGAGACATTCTCCAGCACCAATGGACGCTGCAACACATCTTGAACCTGAGCCACTCGGCCAGCGATGTATTCGAGGCTCTCAGCGGTGTACGGCAACGGCAGCAGATCATGCAACTGGTGAGCGTTGCCGCGGCTCCAGCAAAGATGGTCGGAGATCCACGCCGGTTTGAGCCGATCGGCCAATTGCTTGAGTTGTTTGAGATAGTCCGGGTCGAGGGCATGCGGCCCGCCGATGGACAGGGAGACGCCATGCATCACCAGCGGATAGCGCTCGGCGATGGCGTCCAGGTAATACAGAGCCTTGCCGCCCTGCACCATGAAATTTTCCGAGACCACTTCGAACCAGTCGACGTCGGGCGACTGTTCAAGGATCTGCTGGTAGTAAGCGCTGCGCAATCCCAGGCCGTAGCCGAGGAAAGGAAGTGAGGCAGACATGTGCGGGCTCCTGATAAAAGTGGCCGCAGTGGCGCTTACCACTGCGGCGGCACTTACCGGTCAGTTATTCGCCGACCTTGCCACCTGCTTTATCGCAAGCCGCTTGAGTCATCGATTTGAAGCCCTGGCCTTTGCAAGCGCCCATGCCTTTGCAAGCGTGGTCTTGGGTTTTGCAATCGTTCTGGCCTTTGCAGGCGGTCACGCCGTAACAGTGCACGTTGGCCTCGCTGGCTACCGCATTGGTGGCTACACCGGCAAACAGGGTAGCGGCAGCCAAAGCGAGAGCGGCACCAGCAGCAGCGGTCTTGATCGTCATTTTTCTTATCCTCGGTAAGCATCAGGGATGTCGGCTGGAAGGTTGTTCAGTCCCGACACAGCACTAGAGAACGCTGCCCTGATGGCGTTACAGCGGGGCGAAAAATAATTTCAGATTTCTTCCTTGAGCTTGAGCGGCGGCTCTTGAAAGCGCAGCAATCGCCCGGCATTGCCCAACACCAGTAACGTGCTGAAGTTGTGCAGCAACGCAGCGATCATCGCCCCGGCGGCTCCGAGCCAGCCGAACGCTGCGAACACGACAATGGCCAGCGTCCAGCCCAGCCCGATGATCACGTTGACCTGCAAGGTTCGTCGGCATTGGCGACTGAGCCGCACACAAGTGCCGAGCCGACGCAGATCGCTGCCGATCAGCACGATATCGGCCGAAGCCAAGGCGATGTCTGCCCCGCCCGCGCCCATCGCCACACCGACCACGCCAGCCTTGAGCGCCAGCGAATCGTTGATGCCGTCGCCCACCACCATCGGCCGGAAACCGTCGTTGATTTCTTTCAGCACACGATTGAGTTTGTCCTCGGGCAACGCCTGGGCTTCGACTTCCTTCAGACCGACTTCGCGAGCCAGTGTCCGGGCCACGCTTTGCCGATCGCCGGTCAGCAACAGTTGCCGCCCAAGGCCCAACTCACGCAGTTCACTGAGGGCAAATCGGGCTTCCGGTTTGACACTGTCAGCCAACAGCAGCCAGGCGAGAAACTCACCGTTCAACGCCAGGCCGGCAATCGGTCCATCGTGTTCAGGGACGGTCGTCGTAGTGATGCCCAGTTGTGCGAACAACTCCGGACGGCCAAGCGCCGCTTCGCCCTGCCCGGTCATGGCGACTACGCCGAGGCCCTGCCGTTCGTGAATATCGGACAGAGGCAAACAGTCGTCCTGACTGACCAACCCCGCCAGCGCACGACTGACCGGATGACTGCTCGCCGCGCCCAGACTGGCGGCGAGCGCCATGACCGTCGACTGATCCGCGTACGAGCTGTTGATCGACTGCAAGCGCAAGGTGCCGTAAGTCAGGGTGCCGGTCTTGTCGACGACCAGCGAGGTGAGATCGGCCAGCTCTTCGAGGAACGCCGAGCTGCGGATCAGAATCCCGTGCCGCGCCGCCACCGCCACGCCGGCAATCGCCGTGGCCGGTGCCGACAACACCAAGGCGCAAGGACATGCGGCGACCAACACCGCGAGCATCGCTTGCGCATCATTGGTGATGAACCAGGTGACGGCCGCCAACAGCAACACCAGCACCATGTAACTACCGGCATAGCGCTCAAGCAACCGGGTGATCGGTGGTTTCGAACGCTCGGCGTTTTGCATCAGCGCGATGACTTTGCCCAACGTCGACTCGTCGCCGGTGCGGGTCACTTCGATGCGCAACAAACCGTCGAGATTGATCGCCCCGCCAAACACCGTCATGCCGACGCTTGCTTCCACCGGTACCGATTCACCGGTAATCGACGCGGTGTCGAGACTGGCCTGGCCGGACAAAACGCGACCGTCCGCCGGCACTCGATCACCCGCGCGGACCTCGACGGTGTCACCGGATTTGAGCGTGCCGTTGTCGACTTCAACGATCGAGCCGTCAGCCTGAATCTTGCGTGCATGACTGCGGGTCAATTGACCGAGTGCGTGAATCGCTTCCTGCGAGCCAATGACGCTGCGTTCCTCCAGCACATGGCCGAAGATCATGATGATCGGCAGCAACGCGGCGGTCAGCAGATCGCCAGTCGCCCACGCCCCGAGCATCGCCAGGGCAATCAATTGGTCGGTGATGCCATGCAGACTTGGATAACGCGGGCTGAACCACGCCGAACGCATCACCGGAACGGCGACCAATAAAGAAGCAACACCCAGCAGTAACTGACTGACACCGGTTTGTTCCGGCAGCAGCCAACGCCAGATCAGACCGAGGCCGAGCAAACCAAGCGCGAGCATGGCCAACGTCAGTTGACCCGCGGCGCGACGTTGTTCGGCTGAGGACAAAAGGCCCGGTGCAGCGGTGGTCTCGCTCATTGACTGGCTCCCTGAATGATCAGGCGGGAATCGTCTTTCGGATCGACCGTAGTCACTGATCCGGCCTGGCCAAGAATTTTCGGCATGCGCTCGCGATACAGGCGCAGGAACATTTGCGGGTCAGTGCCATTCAATTGGGCCTTGGCCAGACTCGACACCGTAGCGGTGTCAGCAGACGCTTTGGCCAGGCGCTCACCCGCCTGAGCGTGAGCGACTTGCAGCGTACGATCGGCTTGTTCGTTGGCGGACTGGGTGAGTTTCTCGGCATCAGTGCGAGCGTTGGCCACGGCTTTGTCGGCTTGTTGGCTGGCGGTCAGCACCGCGTTGAACGCGCTGACGGCGAGACTGGGCAGACTGGACTGCACATCAACCCGTGCCACCTCGATGCCTATGCCCTGCCCGCTGGTTTTCAGTTCAGCCAGGCGTTGGTTGATGCCTCGGACCAGATCACCGCGCAAGCGCTCGCGACGTTCGGCAGCCTGATTATCGGCACCGATCAATTCCGGTCGGGCCACCAGAATGGTGTCCAGATCCCGCGCGGCGGTCAGTGCCACGGCGCTGCGAGTGACCAGCCGATCAAGCGCTGGCAGCACATGATCACCCTGCAGCACGAAGTCATAGGGATCGGTCACTTTGTAAAACACTCGCACATCCAGTTGCACGACGCCGGCGTCACCGGTCAATAAATAACCAGATCCAGCCAGTGCATCACTGAGCGGCGTGGCAAACGTGGCGACCCGATCAGCCTTCAAGGCCTCATCGTTGCGCAGCAGATTTTCCACGCGACGCTCTATCACTCGATCTGCCGCTGGCAGCAAAACCACCTGCTCGAATGGCTGCGGCCAAGCCAACAGCAAACCGGCATTCTGGATGCGATCCAGCGCACCAAAGTGCAAAACCACGGCGCGATTCTGCGGATCAATCTGCCGGACATTCGAGAATGCCCACGCCACCGCGGCCAGCACGGTCACGGCGTAGAGGGCAAAAAACGCCAAACGTCCGGCCTGAATCCACGGACTGTTCAGCGAATATGTTCCACGTGGAACTTCTTCACTCATGGTTGCGATCCGGTTTTGCTGTCGAGATTCGGCGGGCCGTCGACCAGCACACGGAATGGCGCGGCATCGGTGCGCAGAATCAGCTTGGTGTCTGGCGTGACGATGGTGCCGAGGGTGTCCAGCGAACGCAGCAAGTTATACAACTGCGGTGAACTGGCGTAGGCGCGACCGTAGATCTGCGCGGCCTCGACGCGAGATTGAGCTTCGATATCCGCGGCTTTCACCGTGGCATCTGCTTGAACAATCCGCGCATCACGCTCGGCGGCAGAGCGAATTTGCGCGGCTTCGCGCTTGCCGATGGCGGTGCGTTCGGTGGCAATTGTTTCACGCTCGGCGCGCATCCGATCGACCGTGGCGGTGAGTGTCACTGACGGCAAGGTCAACCGCTCGATACCCACCTGCACCACTCGCACGCCGTAAGTCGCGAGGAGTTGCTGATCGATTTGCTGACGCAGCTGTGCCTCGAATTCGGCGATGTGTACCTGACTCGCATCGGTGTTAACCAGATTCGCCAGATCAAAACTGCTGGCGGTGGTTTCCAGTGCCGAGCCTACAAACGTGCGAATCTGCCGTGCTGCTTCGTCCGGCTGGTTCTGCACGGCGCGCATGAAGCGCTGCACATTGTCCGGATCGCCCTGCACCTGCCACGCCACATAAGCCTGGACGATGATGCGCAAACCATCCCGGGTACCAACATCCTGCAAACCGCTGGAGGTGGTACGCAAGCGCAGATCCACCGGGATCGCTGCTTCGAACGGCGCGGGCCAGCGCCAGCTCAAACCGGGATCGAGCAACACCCGCGACGGATTACCGAACCGGGTAATGACCGTGGCTTCGCCGGAGCGCACTTGCACCAGGCTCGCCGCGGCGATGGCGAACGCCACCAGCAATGCCGCCCAACCCATGCGCCGCCATGGAAAAGGCCCCGCCTCTTCCGGCGCGCCGTGGTGATGATGGTGATGTCCGCCGTGGCCATGGCCGTGATCGTGGCCGCCGTGGTCATGATGATCGTGAGTGTGCGACTGGCTCAATGGGCGACTCCTGGTTGAGCGGTAGAACGTGCGGGCGTCGGATCGACCGGCAGCGTGAACGTACGCAGATCGATAGTCGGCGCGTTATTGCTACCGCCCAGTCGATGGTCGAGTACCAGCAATTTGGCTTTGCTCAGGCCTTGGCTGAGCTGACTGAGGTATTGCTCAAGGACGAACGCCTGACCCGCGCTGGCGTAGGCTTTTTGTTCAGCACTGAATTTCAGGTCCGCAGCCTGCGCGGCGGCGCTGATTTCACGCGCGTTGGCGCTGGCCTGATCGCGAGCGAGGCTGGCCTGCAATTGCGCCTGATTACTCGCTTGCGCTGCGGCGCCACGTTCGCGGGAGATCAACGCCTGCGCCCCGATCTGCGCCGCTTGCACGCCGTGATAGGCATTGGCTGCTCCGGCCGGCGGATGAATCGCCTCAACGACCGTGGCGAGAATTTCCACGCCGCTGTCGAGTTGTTGCAGATCGCTTTGCACCGCTCGGCCGATTTCTTCACCCAGCCCTACCCTGTCCGCACCGAGCAAGCCGTCGAGGGTGCGCGAGGCAAAATCGTGGACCAGAATTCGGCTGGCGGTGCTGCGGATCAGCGTCGGCACATCGGCGCTGTTGTAGGTAGCCGCCAGCGCTGCCTGGTCGGTGAGGCCGATGCGATAGACGAAACGCACATCCATGTTGACGATTTGAAAGCTCTGCTGCGCGCCACGGCTGCTGGCGATGACTTGAGATTTATCATTTACATGGCTGGCGTCCCACAAGCGGTTGGCTGTGGACGGCGCCGGGCCTTCAGCGGGAACAGCTTGAACCGGCGCCGGATTTTCGCCAACGCTGGTCGCGAGTTCATGCACCACGCCGTTTTCAACGCTCAATACCCGGCCCAGTGGCCACGGCAATCCTGCGTGCAAACCAGGGCCGAACACTTGCACCGGTTTGCCAAAACGTTCGTAGATGCCCCGACCTTGCAAGGGGATCTCATGCAGCCCGGTCATCAACCAGCCGATTGCCAAGACCAACGCCAGCACCGGCAAAAACGCCCGGCGCATGTAGCTGAACGCCCAGATCTGGCGCAGATCAATGCCAAAGCGATTGTGTAACTCGTGCTGTAGCGCCTGCAAAGGCTGGGGCGGCCAGCGCAGCATGTCGGCGACAAAACTGCGCGCGAGCAGCGTCGGTTCAAGCTGTTCACGTTGAGGGCTGAACACCAACAGAACGGCGCGCAATAGCAGCTCGATCGCAACCAAACCCGGCAAGATCCCGATCAGTACCGCCAGACGAACCGGCCAAACGGAAGTTTCTGCGGCGAACAACAAACACAAAGCGCCCAATACCAGACTGATGATCGCTACACGCGTCAGTTGGGCCAGCGAACTCGCTTCAGGCCATTGCGCAGGGTTTTCCTGAGCCAGTTGCCGCTCCAGCACCAATAAGCCAAACGCCAATAACAACGCCAAAGCGGCGCCGACTGTGGCCGGGACACCGACAGCCGCGGGCGGCAATGTCAGGTTCCAAACCTGCTCGATGCTGAGCACAATCAGCAACGCCCAACCGCCCAGCCACAACGTCGCTGCGCCGATCAGTCCAAGCAGATGCACGCTGCGCCGGCTCAAGCGATCGAGCAGGCGTTCATACCAGCCATCCGCCGCGGGCTGCTCATCAACAGTCAATGGCATGGCTGACAGTGGATTCATCACCCGTGCACGCCACTGCGTCACCCACCAGGCCGATTGCAGCCCGGCAACCACCACCAGCAATGCCGCGCTCTGGTTGATCAGCAGCGGCAGCCACAACGACTGCGGTGCAAATAACCCGACAAAAAATGCCAGCACCCACCCCGCCCCGGCCAGCCCACCAAGGCCGATCGCCAAACGACGCAACCTTCGGCCCTGCGCGGCCGCCTGCTGAAAGCGCGGCAGTCCGGTCACTTGCGTGCCTTCAACCTCCAGATCGACTTGCATATCACCCCAAAGCCATCGGCTCACTGCTCATATCGTTACGATATAACGAAAACCGTGAAATATTTGTGCACAAATTGCGCTTATCTAAAGATGCCTGACCTGTCGCCTGCCTGAAGCCTTGACCGAAATGTCTGCAAGCGCACATATTACGTTCGTAATTTTGTGCGATGACTACTTTTAACGATCTGCATCCATCCATCAGGAGCAAGCGCATGAGCAACTATGACGTGGTGATTCTGGGCGGCGGCCCCGGTGGTTATAACGCGGCAATCCGCGCCGGGCAGTTGGGCCTCAAGGCTGCCTGTGTCGAAGGCCGGGCAACCCTCGGTGGCACCTGCCTGAACGTCGGTTGCATGCCCTCGAAAGCCTTGCTGCATGCTTCGGAGCTGTACGAGGCGGCCATGGGTGCGGAATTCGCCAACCTCGGCATCGAGGTCAAACCGACCCTCAATCTCACGCAGATGATGAAGCAGAAAGACGAGAGCGTGACCGGCCTGACCAAGGGTATCGAGTTCCTGTTTCGCAAGAACAAGGTCGACTGGATCAAGGGCTGGGGCCACATCGACGGCCCGGGTAGAGTCACCGTCACCGACGATAAGGGCAGCAAGACCGAACTGACCGCCAAGGACATCATCATCGCCACAGGTTCCGAGCCCACTCCCCTGCCCGGTGTCGAGATCGACAACCAGCGCATCCTCGACTCCACCGGCGCGTTGTCGCTGAGCGAAGTGCCCAAACATCTGGTGGTGATTGGTGCTGGCGTGATCGGCCTCGAACTGGGATCGGTGTGGCGGCGTCTCGGCGCGCAGGTCACCGTAGTCGAATACCTCGACCGCATCTGCCCCGGTGTCGATGGCGAGGCCGGCAAAACCCTGCAGCGCTCGCTGAGCAAGCAAGGCATTGCCTTCAAATTGAGTTCGAAAGTCACCAGCGCCACCACTTCGGCAAACGGCGTGCAGCTCAGCGTCGAGCCTGCGGCGGGCGGCAGCGCCGAATTGCTGGAAGCCGATTACGTTCTGGTCGCCATCGGCCGCCGCCCATACACCCAAGGCCTGGGCCTGGAAAACGTCGGGTTGAGCACCGACAAGCGCGGCATGCTCGCCAACCAGCAGCATCGCACCGAAGCCGCGGGGGTCTGGGTGATCGGCGACGTGACGTCCGGGCCGATGCTCGCGCACAAGGCTGAAGACGAAGCCATGGCCTGCGTCGAGCAGATCCACGGCAAGGCTGGCGAGGTCAATTACGACTTGATCCCCAACGTGATCTACACCAGGCCGGAGCTGGCCAGCGTTGGCAAGACCGAAGAGCAGCTCAAGGCCGAGGGACGTGCCTACAAAGTCGGCAAGTTTCCGTTCACCGCCAACAGTCGGGCGAAGATCAATCACGAGACCGAAGGGTTTGCCAAAGTCCTCGCCGATGAGCGCACGGACGAAGTGCTTGGCGTGCATCTGGTCGGGCCGAGCGTGAGTGAGATGATTGGCGAGTTTTGCGTGGCGATGGAGTTCAGCGCTTCGGCCGAGGACATTGCCCTGACGTGCCATCCGCATCCGACGCGCTCCGAGGCATTGCGCCAGGCGGCGATGAATGTGGAGGGGATGGCGACGCAGATGTAGAAGATCAAAAGATCGTCCGAACGCGGCCCGAGCCTTCGGCAGCTCCTACCTGGCATGCGTACTCTGTAGGAGCTGCCGAAGGCTGCGATCTTTTCGGTTTTCAGGACGGAAGATGCCCCAACGGCAACGCCCCCGGGGTCTTCACCGTATGAATCGCAAAGTTGCTGCGAATATCACTCACCCCAGGCAGTTTGAGCAGGCAACCGCTGAGAAAACGGTCGTACGCACGAAGGTCTGGCACCACCACTTGCAGCAAGAAATCCGACTCCCCCGATACCAGAAACGCTGAAATCACCTCCGGCAATGCAGTGACCGCTTTGTAAAAGGCTTCGGCCTGTTCATCGTTGTGCCGCTCGACCTTTACCCCGACAAACACCGTCAAACCCAGCCCCACTTCATCGCGATCCAGATTGGCCTGGTACCCACGAATCACCCCGGCCTCCTCCAGCATCCGCACGCGCCGCAAGCATGGCGACGCCGACAGGCCGATCTCGTCCGCCAGCTCGACATTGCTCAGGCGTCCGTCCCGTTGCAGCGCGGCGAGAATCTTGCGATCAAAAGCGTCGAGTTTCATGGTTGGCAGATCCCGATTGTGTCAGCAGAAAAAACAAGCAGGTTATGCCAATCACGATGGATTTTGAAGCGGACTACGCAAGCACCTGCCCCGCACTTCGGCCCTAGACTGACCTCACCAAATCGACAACGAAAGGGGTGTGGCATGGCGAGTCTCTGGCTGTTTTTCCTGGCATTGGCCGTGGTTTTTCTTTTGCCTGGGCCGGACATGATCCTGTTGCTGCAAACCGGCGCCCGTCAGGGTCGCGGTGCGGCACTGGCCACCGCCATCGGTCTTGGGATTGCCCGGGGTTGTCATGTCGCGTTGGCGGCGTTGGGGCTGGCGACGCTGTTCAAGGCTGCGCCGTGGACGTTCGAAGTGGTGCGGCTGGCCGGGGCGGCGTATCTGCTGTGGATCGGCATTCAATGCCTGCGCAGCACGCTGGTGCCAAACCTGAATGGCGAGGATGTTGCCCAGACTCAGGGTCATTGGCGTGAAGCGGTCCGGCGCGGCTTGCTGACCAATCTGCTTAATCCCAAAGCGCTGCTGTTCTGCTCGGTGCTGTTGCCACAATTCATCGTCGCCGACGGTGCGCCCGTGCTGACCCAGTTCGCCATGCTCGGCGTGCTACTGGTCGGTGTCGGCTTGCTGTTCGACAGCGCCTACGCCTTGACCGGCGCCGCGCTGGGCCGTTGGCTGCAACACAGTCCAACGGCCCAACGGGTTCAACAATGGCTGTTCGGCAGCCTGTTGATCGGCTTTGCGCTGCGCCTGACGTTCATCCAGCAGGCTTAGCTTTTGCGTGCCTTGCGCTGCCGGCGAGTGATCAGCAACAAAGCCGTGCCAACCACCAGCAGGATCGCAGCAATCTGCACCGGCCATTTGTACGGCCGCAGCGTGGCGCGCACCGAATCGGTCACTTGGGTGACATAACGCTTGTCAGCCTTTTCGAAATCCGGATATGGGCATTGATTGCCAAAATCCACCGCCCACGGCACGTAAGGCCCTTCCTTCACGTAGCGTTGATACAGCGCGCTTTGTTCTTCCAGGCTGCTGTTGAAACCAACGGCATTGCACAACACGGCGGCGAACGCCTGACTGGTGTGCGGCAAATTATCGGCAGCACGACCGGCCAGAGCGGTGGCGACAAACCGATAGTGAAAGCGCTGATCCGGCTGAGCTTCACTGGTTTTCTGGCGTTGCAACTCGGCTTCGCTCACCAGCGGTCCGACTTTCAACTCCGTGTTTTCCAGGCTGAAGCCGCCACCAAACACCGCGTAATCCGGCGCCATTTCATAACCGAGAATGTCCATGCCCCATTCGCGGGCGGTCCACGCCGCGTTATACAGCGCGCTGGCGCGTCTGGTTGGCCACCACGCGGCATCAGCCTTGAGCCGCTGCTCGGCATAAAGACGAGCCTTGTGTTGCAGATCGGGGTTGTCGAAATAGCTGATCGCCGCCTCGTAATGTCCTTCGCGCAACAAACGTCGGCCCAACAAATTGCGCAGCTTCGCTGCCACTGAAAGGGGTACGTAGTTTTCACGTTCCTCCTGGGTCAACACCGCAGGAGCCGGAACCGTTTCGTCGACATACTGCTTGAGTTCGTCGACCGTCAGCACCCGCTCGGCGACTGCTGCAGCATCGAACCAGTAGACGTCATTGCTGCGATACAACTGCACGAAAGCCTGCAGGTATTCACCGCGTTGCAGTGCAAGAATTGCGCTTTCACCCTCGACCCGACATTTCGGCTGGACCGTTTCATAGGCCCAGTCTGTCGTACGTCGGTAGCCCCAATCCTCGGTCTGCGGGAAGGCCTGCGCGGCTTTGGCGTAGGCTGCCGCGGCGGCATTTTTATCGCCGTCGCGCAGCGCCAGTTTCGCCCGCAACCACCAGGCGAGTCCGCCGTCGCCGGCATTTTCGAGGAAGGCTTTGGCGCTGGCGTAGTCACCCTGTTGATAATTCACAGCGGCCAGCCGATCGGCGTTTTCGAGGCTGCCACGAGTGCTGTTTTGCAGGAGCTTCACCAGTTTTTTCTCGTTCGGCGGTTCATCGCCGAACGACCAGCCCTGACGACTGAGCAACGATGCGGTGACAAGTTGCTGCACCGGTTTGTGTTCCAGCAATCGTGCCAGCTCAACCTCAGGCAGTTGCGCCAGTTCATTCATCAACTGCTTCAGTGAAGTGTTGCCAACCGCAGAGCCGTGCAGGTTCTGCGCTTCATACAGTTCGATCGCGCCGGCCCAGTCGCCAGTGGTGCGCAATATCCGCGCTTCTTCCCCGAGGCTGGCGACGCCGAGCTCCAGCGGATCGCTGAAACCGTCGATGCTCAGTTGGCGAGTCTGACGAAATGCTGCGCGAGAGTGCTCCAGCGCCTCGACCGCGTCGGGTGCCTCGGTGCTCATGGCAAACCAGGTGCGCCCCAGGGAGTACGCGGCCCACGTGCTGCGCAAAGAACGCTGATCCGCTGGCAGCGCCAGCAGCTTGTCGAAATATGCCACCGCCAGTTGATGTTCGCCCGTCGCAAACGCCACCGCGCCTGCCACATATAGACGAATCTCCGCTGGCAGACTGGCACCCTGCACCTCGACCTGACGCGCATCCGTCAAACCGCGCAGCTGTTTCACCAGCGCCTGTTGTTCAGGCGTGAGCCCGGCCTGCTCGGCCTTGTCACGCTGTTCGACCGTTTCAGTCGACTGCGCATAGGATTCGTTCGGGTTATAGGTCGCGGCGGTGACGTTCTTCAGCCCGGCGATGGTTTTACCCAGGCGACTCAGCTCAAAGTTGAAGTTGCCCTCCGGCAGCTCCGCCATCGTCTGCCCGCGATTATCGAGCAGGCGCATCGGGAAGTCCGGGCCGCAGGCCAGCGCCGAACCCAGCGGCAGGCTGAGGCTCAGGCAGAGCAGATGGCGGGGCCAGTTACGGGTCAACATGCGAACCTCCTTGATCAATATTTGCGCAACGCGCCCAACCAATGGCGCGCTGCCCGTTCGCCGGCAATCGGCCGTCGCGAAGGCGGGTGAAGGTAAGCAGATCCGGGCTTTGTTGCAATGAGTAACCGGCGAGCGCGTCAGCACCTTCGCAATCACGGGCCTTCAGGGTGATCTGCGCGGGCCAGGCGCTGTCGAGGTTGCCGGTGTTGTTGAGCTTGATATCGTAGAGGCCGCCCTGCTCGCTAAACGTCACGTCGAGTTGGCTGTGCAGCGTATCGCCCCGCGCTACGGCGCGCAGCGTGGTCAAACTCCAGGCGCGACGGTCGTTGACCAGCGGCAGACGAAACCAGATCAGGCCGGCCAGGTGTTTTGGCGGATCGTCACGCAGCGTTTTACCCAGTCGGCTCAGTTGCAGCGGATCGGCCAGCAATTCGCGGCGCTCACCGCCACGTTCAAGCTGAACCTCGCTTTCTACAACGGGGGCGCCGGCGATATCCGGCAACAGCGCCACGCCATAGGCCGGTAGCGCCAGGTAGAACGGTTTGTCGGTGAGCCGCGCCCAAGCCTTGGCCCACTTCAACGCTTGATCAGGATCAAACAAGCCTCGCCGTGGATCGCTGACCGCATGCACTTGCAGCACGCTGCTGTCGACCGTGGCCAGCAACGCAGGCAGCTGCGAACTGTCGAGCCACGCGGGCAGCGCGGTGATGCTCAACGGCAACGTCGTCGGCAACGCGGAGCGCAGATGAGTAAGGAATTGTGCGTAGGCCGGCAGCCGCGCATTGCCGGCGTCGTGGTCGATCTCCACGCCACTCAGAGTCAGACCTTGCGCCTGCCAATCTGCAACGACCTGAAGAATCTGCGCCGTGACCTGTTGCTGATCCAGCGCCTGGAGTTGGCCGTCGAGGCGAATCACCGCGATCAACGGACGACCATCGTTTTTCAGCAACGGCGCATCGATGCGCGCCCGGCTCCATCCTTCATGGGGGAAGGCCTGCAACGCCAACACGCGCAGAGTGGAAAAATCACTTCGGCTGTCGCGCAATGCCGCCTCATGGGCAGGCGTCCATTGGCGTTGCCAGACGTAGAGCTGCTGATCGAGTGGCGGTGCGGTCTGCTGATCGCACCCCACAAGTAACAGCAACGTGATCAGAATCGAATAACCAAACCGCATGAAGTCGCTAATCCCTGCCGACAAAAAATGCAGGGTACACAACATCCTGTAGGAGCTGTCGAGTGAAACGAGGCTGCGATCTTTTGATTTTGATTTTTGAAATCAGGATCAAAAGATCGCAGCGTGCCGCAGCTCCTGCAGTGAGATCGAGCGATGACCTTGAGGTAAGCGGCTCAAGGCTTGCGGGCGATGATCACCTGACTCTTCGCCACCACCGTTTCCAGCGCATCTTTGATCTGTGCACCGCGGGGTGACGAGAGCAAGGCTTGCCAGGTATTGGCCCAGTGGTTGAGCAGCGGGTGATCGGGGTTACTCAGGTCAACCTTCGCCTCCCAGAACAGCAGCATCCACATCGACCAGTAAAAGCCGTACTGACTGTGGCTGATGACCTCAAGGCCGGCATCACTGACCATGGTCTTGAACTGTTCTTCGCTGATGATGCGTATGTGATTGGGTTTCTCGTAATACGCCGGCGCAGCAATGTCTTTTTGCAGGTCTTCGGAGCTCGGGTGCGGCACGCTCAACAGATACAACGCCCCCGACTGGGCGACGCGCACCAGTTCAGCGAGGAACTGCGCCGGATCGTCGACATGCTCGAGGACTTCGGTGGAGACCACGCGGGTGGCGGTGGCATCGGCAATCGGCAGCGGATTGCCGTCGGTGACGTGGCACTCGACACTACGCGCCGGGGTCTCGCTCAAGCGCTGGCGGGCCTGTTCGATCTTGTCGCCGTCAATGTCGGCGACAATCAGCCGCGCCCCACGCCTGCCGCAAAACTGCATGTTGCCGCCGTCACCGCAGCCGACATCGATCACGATGTCATCCGCCGATACCGGGAAGCCTTTATATAGCTCTCCCGTCTCCTCGTTGAACCAGCCACTGAGCTGGGCATCGTGCAGACCGAGCATGAACGGATCGACCTTCTCGGCGACCGGCGTGACCGCAGCGACGGGCGCAGCAACCGGGGCGGGGGTCGCCGCTGTGAGTTTTCTCAAAAAGCTCAGCATGAGGTGGCTCCAAAATTGATATTCATGAACCGTTCTTCGCTCATGGCGTCTGTCCCGCGTCCAGCGGCTTGCGGGCGATGATCACCTGGCTCTTGGGCATGAAACGGTCAAGCGTCTGCTTGATGGCGAGACCTTCGGGTTGATCGAGCAAGTCTTGCCAGGTTCTGGCCCAGCTCTCCATCAATGGCATGAACGGCTCCTGGATTCGATCCCGTACCGCACCGGCAGGATCCCGACCGGCCGCACGTTCGCCGGCCCAGAAAAAGATCATGCCCATCACCCAGAAAAAGCCGTTGGCCTGACGATGCTCGATCACCAGACCTGCGTCCTCTACCAACGCGGCGAAGCGCTCCGCGGTATAAATCTGCACATGATTGGGTGATTGGTAGTAGCTGGCCGGAGCAATGCCTTTTTGCAGATGTTCGCCAACCGGCGCCGGCACGCTGAGCAGATATTGCGCGCCGGGACGGCCCATGCGCACCAGTTCGGCCATGAACGGCTCAGGCTGGTCGATATGCTCCAGCACTTCCATGCACACCACTTTGCTCGCGCAACCATCGGCCAGCGGCAACGGCAAACTGTTGCTGACCAGCCCGAGATTCGACTGGCGGCTTTGCGCTTCGACCTGACGAGCGAGGTCGCGCACCTTGTCCAGTTCACTGTCGGTGAAGATCACCGAGGCGCCTTGGCGGACCGCAAACAGTGTCGCTACACCTTCGCCGCAACCAACGTCGAGCAGCGTATCGTCAGCCGTGATTGCAAAGCCCTTGAGCAGCTCACCGCTGTCACCCAAAAACCAGCCGTCGAGGACGGCGTCACGCAAACCGACGTCGCGCGGCGACACCGTATCGCGCAGTGCAGGCGCCGGCTCTGGCAAGGAGGCCGGTACAGGCGCCGGGCGAAAGCGGGCGAGCAGACGCCGGATCATGCGCCCGAGGCTTCCACGGATACCGCCTCGGCGGTGGCTGAGCGCTGGGAAAAAAACGCCCGCAAACGCTGTTCGGCGGTGGCCTGGCTACAAAACCGTTGCAGGCTGCGCACGGCTTCGGCCGACATCGCGGCGTAACGCGGCTGATCGGTTTTCGCCACCTCATAACTGGCGCGATAGGCCACACACAGCGAATCCCAATTGGTCATGTAACGCATCGTGCGGTAGGCGGCGCGTGGGTCATGCGGCCAGGCCGTCAGCTCTTCGGTGAAGTCGACGATGAACGCGTTGTCGCTGTTCACGTAGTCGGCCATCGCCGTGTTCAGCGGCGCGATGGCCGGTTTGCCGCATGACATGAATTCCATCAGCGGCAGGCACTGGCCTTCACCATAGGAACTGTTGACCACGTAGCTGGTGGCTTGCACCAGCCGTTCGTAATCACCGTCCGCCAGATAGCCGTGAATCAGCACGATCCGGCATTGGTAGGACTGGTTCTTGTACAAGTGGTGGAGCATGTCGGTAAGCGCATTGGCGATGTCGTGGTGCGTGAGTTTCAGCACCAGCGTCGCATCGGGAGTGTCGCGGAACGTGGTACAGAACGCGCTGATCATGTCTTGCCAGTTCTTGCGCCCGTCGTAAGGATTGAACACCGAGGTGTAGACCACGCCTTCGAGTTGCAACGGACAATCCTGCGCCGGCGCGGCAAAGGACATCGGCGTGCCTTCGCAGCGTCCGGGTGGCCCGTAAGGCCGCAAGTCGACGGTGCGACTGTCGATCAGCAGCCCACGCAGGTTCAGCGTGACCGGCTCGACCACAGGGCGTCGTTCCAGATGTTCACCGCGTGCGGCGAAGCGATCCCACACCGGCGCAGGGATCGCGCAGACCGGATAGTCGTCGCCCATCACATCGCGCACGGTGTTGACCGTAAATGTCGAATGGGTAATCGCCCGGCCACAGGCTTCAAGCACCACACGCCAGTCGTGGCGCGGTTCGCCCTGCCAGCTCTCGGTGGGAATGGTGCTGAACTCCCAGGCAAACACCGGGATGGTCGGGCAGGCGTAATGAATCGGCGTGCGGTGCGGCGGCGAGAACGACAGGTAGACGCACTCTTCACCCCGGCTCAGACAGTCGAAATACAGGCGATCCACCAGTTCGTCGGGGTTGCTGACTTCGATGACCTGACCAATGCGCTCCAGCACCGGGCGAAACTCCTTGAGCACAAAGTAGTAGCTGTACTCGGGCCGTCCGAGGTTCTGCTGGATGTTGCTCTTGTTGGTTTCCGAATGAATGATGATCAACATGAGGCGGCCCTCGACTCAGCCGTCAGCGGCGTGGTTTCGCCCTGCGCCTTGAGCTCGAAAAACTGCATCACGCGCTGCTGAACCGGGGCAAAGCCGCAGTAATCGCGCATGCGTTCATTGGCTGCCGCGGCCATCGCCTGATACGCATCCGGATGGTTTTTGGCCATGGCGTAACTGTCCTCATAGGCGGCTTTCAGCGAGCCCCAGTCCGGGCGATGGCGCAAGGTGCGGTAGAGGATGCGCACATCCTCCGGCCAGATCGTCGGCTCATGGCTGGACTTGACGACGAATCCGACCTGCTCATCGATATAGTCGCGCATCGCCGTGTGGTTCGGGGCAATCACCGGTTTGGCGCAGGCCATGAATTCCATCAGCGGCAGGCACAAACCTTCGCAGCGCGAAGCGTTGACGTAGAAACTCGCGGCACCGTAAAGCCTGGCGAACTCCTCGTCGTCCAGATAGCCATGCATGACCACCACCCGACAGGCAAACGGCGAGAGTTGCGAGAGCAAGGTGATCAAGTGAACGTAGTAGCTCGACAAGTCGTTCTGGGTGATTTTCAACACCAGCGTGGCGTCTTCGTTGTCACGCATGGCCCAGCAGAAGGCGGTGATCAGGTGATGCCAGTTCTTGCGACCGTCCGCGGGATTGAACACGCTGACATAGACCACGCCACTGACGTCGATCTGTACCTGCTCGCTGGTGTCGGGCAACGCCGCTTGCGGATGCGCGTCAGGCTTCATCGCCTCGCTCACGGTGGTGGGCACTGGCAAGGGTGCTGCTGGCGGGGGCGGCGTGCGCAATTTGGTCAGTTGCTGACGGACAGCGTCCGGCACCACATCGCACACGGCTTCGCGATACCACATCAGCAGGTTGTGCTTGAGTAAAAACAACGGCGGGTGTTCGGCAGGCGCCGTCAGCGCCCGAAAGCTTTCGCGCAAGTAGTGTTTGGAAATGAATACGCGTCGGCGCAAGGTCAGTGGCACAGGTGCTTCGGGTTGGGGTTCCGGTTCCGGTTCTGGTTCTGGTTCCACCAGGCCGCGAGTTTCCAGCTCCTGCTCATTGAATATCGGCGCGATCAAGCCATCGGCGGACAGCCCCAGCGCGCGGCTGTCGATGATGCAGCCCTTGATCTGCAGCGTAGTGCCCGGGTTAACCGGGACACTTGGATAGTCTCTGCGCACGTGCGCAAAGCGCTCCCACAACGGTGTGGGCAGCACCAACACGGGGAAGTCTTCACCCAAAGTCCGGCGGATCGCCCGCGCGGTATGAGTGGACAAGGTAATCACCCGGCCATGACGTGCCAGGGTCTGGCTCCAGTCCTGCCGAGGATCGTCGTCGCAGCACTCGGACGGGATCGAGTCATACTCCCAGGCAATCACGCAAACCATCGGGCACTGCAGATCAATCGGGGTCTTGTGCGGTGGCGTAAACGAAAGGAACAGGCATGCCTGACCGGCCTCGCTCAACTGCCGGTACAGCGGATCGACCTCGTCGACCGACGCCACCACATGCACGCGGCCAAGGCTTTCCAGCACCGGCCGATAAGCCTTGAGCACGAAGTAGTAACTGTATTCGGGACGCCCGAGACTCTGGCTGATGGAACTGTCGTTGACGTCCGAGTAAAGAATGAAATTCATGGCATCCCACGATGAAGCAGCCATCCCGACCGCTTCATGCTATGACGGCCCGACGTCGGATCAAGTCGGCATCACCGGGGCTTGAGCTTCATCTACAGGCACGTCTTCGTTCTTGTTTTAGTGGTTGGTTTCACCCTGTTGCGCAACACCCACGGTGAACTTTGGGGCATCGCGACGAAGGGCATTCTAAACACATCCGTCGAGGATTCGTGAACCGCACGAGGAGAATAATCTGACTACGCTAACGAGAACTGACCAGTCACGGTTTGCCTGTTGAAATTGCCGCGCAATTGGCACAGATTGGCACCAAACAACTACAACAACTGACTTCGCCTGCCGTCCTGCCGATTTTTTCTATCGGTCTGACAGACTTCCTCTCAAAGCATGTGGGAAAGTGGCGCAAGTTCAAGACCAAGGGGTCGCGGTTTGAAAAAGCGTCTGTTCATTACGGGCCTCAGTGGCTTCGTGGGACAACATATTCAGTCACGATTGGCGCTACCCGATTCGTCGTGGGAGCTTCTGCCTGCCGCAACGCCCTACGACCTTACGGACGCGGGCAGTCTCGTCGATCTCTGGCCTCAACTGCCCGACGCGGTCATCCATCTGGCCGGGCAGACGTTCGTCCCCGAAGCCTTTCGCGATCCGGCGCGCACACTCGACATCAATCTCTTCGGCACCCTCAACCTGTTGCAGGCCCTCAAGGCCCGCGGCTTCGCTGGCACCTTCCTGTATGTCAGCTCCGGCGACGTCTACGGCCAAGTGGCCGAAAGCGCTCTGCCGATCACCGAACTGCAACCGCCCTGCCCGCGCAACCCTTATGCGGTGAGCAAACTCTCGGCGGAGTTCCTCAGCCTGCAATGGGGCCTGAGCGAACAGTGGCCGGTGCTGGTAGCGCGGCCGTTCAATCACATCGGCACCGGGCAGAAAGACAGCTTCGTCATCGCCAGTGCCGCCCGCCAGATCAGTCGCATCAAACAAGGCCTGCAAGCGCCCCAACTGGAAGTCGGCGACATCGACGTGACTCGCGACTTCCTTGATGTCGGCGACGTTATTTCGGCCTACTTCGCGCTGCTTGAGAAAGGCCAACCGGGGCAGGTCTACAACATCTGCTCGGGGCGCGAGCAAAGTATCCGCAGCCTGATCGAGCAGTTGGCAGATCTGGCCGAAGTCGAGATGCAACTGGTTCAGGATGCAGCGCGCATGCGGCGTGCCGATCAACGCCGTGTTTGCGGCAGCCATGCAAAACTGTCCACAGCCACCGGATGGTCGCCAGACATCACCACACAACAATCCCTGCGGGCGATCCTGTCCGACTGGGAGAAGCGAGTACGACAAGAATGACAAAAAGTGCACTGATCACAGGGATCACCGGCCAGGACGGCGCGTATCTGGCCAAACTGCTGCTCGACAAGGGCTACAAGGTTTACGGCTTCGTGGCACGGCGCAGCAGCGATTCACGCTGGCGCCTGCGCGAGATGGGCGTCGAGGCCGACATCGTCTACCTGGACGGTGACATGGCCGACGCCTGCTCGGTACAGCGCGCCGTGATCAAGTCGACCCCGGACGAGGTGTACAACCTGGCGGCACAAAGCTTCGTTGCCGCCTCCTGGGATCAACCGGTGACCACTGGCATCGTCGATGGCCTGGGCGTTACTCACTTGCTCGAAGCGATCCGCCAGTTCAGCCCGCACACCCGTTTCTATCAGGCCTCGACCAGCGAAATGTTCGGTCTGATCCAGGCTGAGCAGCAGGACGAGAACACGCCGTTCTACCCGCGCAGCCCGTACGGCGTGGCCAAGTTGTACGGCCACTGGATCACCGTCAACTACCGCGAAAGCTTCAACCTGCACGCCAGCAGCGGCATCCTGTTCAACCATGAATCGCCGCTGCGCGGCATCGAGTTCGTCACGCGCAAGGTGACCGACGCCGCCGCCCGTATCAAGCAAGGCAAACAGCAGGAGCTGAGCCTGGGCAACATCGACGCCAAACGCGACTGGGGTTTTGCCGGCGATTACGTCGAAGCCATGTGGCTGATGCTGCAACAGGACAAGCCCGACGATTTCGTGGTCGCCACCGGCGTCACCACCACGGTGCGCGAAATGTGCCGCATCGCCTTCGATCACGTCGGCCTCAACTACCGTGATTACGTGAAGATCGACCCGGCGTTTTTCCGCCCGGCCGAAGTCGAAGTGCTGCTCGGCAATCCGGCCAAGGCTCAGCGCGTGCTGGGCTGGAAGCCGAAAACCGACCTGGATACCTTGATCCGCATGATGATGGATGCGGACATGAAACGCGTCGCCAAGGAGTAGGCCATGCTGATCCCCGTGATTCTGTCCGGCGGTGCCGGCACCCGTTTGTGGCCGGTGTCCCGCGAGGGCCATCCCAAGCCGTTCATGACCCTGCCCGACGGTGAGTCGCTGCTGGGCAAGACTTACCAGCGTGCGGCAGCGTTGCTCGACGGTTGGGGCGACATCGTCACGGTGACCAACCGCGAGTACTACTTCCAGAGCAAGGATCACTACTGCGCCGCCCACGTGTCGCGCCATCGCGGGCACTTCCTGCTGGAGCCGACCGGGCGTAACACGGCTCCGGCCATCGCTGCGGCGGCGTTGTCGCTGCAAGCCTTGCATGGCGATGACGCGATCATGGTGGTGATGCCGGCCGACCATTTGATCGTCAATCAGGACGCGCTGAAAAGTGCGGTCGAGCACGCCGTCAATCTGGCGAAAGACGGGTATCTGGTGACCTTCGGCGTGATCCCGACAGCCCCGGAAACCGGCTTCGGCTACATCGAAACCGGTGCGCCACTGGACGCCAGAGGCGCGGCCAAAGTGCAGCGCTTCGTGGAAAAACCTGACCTGCAAACGGCCACGCATTATCTGGAGAGCGGCAACTTCCTGTGGAATTCGGGCATGTTCTGCTTCACCACCGCGACGGTGATTGCCGAACTGCAACTGCACGCACCGCAACTGCTGGAGCAGACCCGCGCCTGCATGGCTGCCAGTGCCCCGGTGGAAACCGTTGGCTGCCTGCAGCAGGAATTGTCGCCGGCGCTGTTCGCTGAAATTACCGACATCTCCATCGACTACGCGCTGATGGAGCGCTCGGAAAAAGTCGTGGTGGTGCCCGCCGGTTTCGACTGGAGTGATATCGGTTCGTGGAACGCCGTGGCTGCACTGGTGCCGGCCGATGCCGACAACAACCGCGCCAGCGGCGAAGCGATTTTCATCGACAGCCACAACAACTTCGTCCAGAGCGAAGGTCGGCTGGTGGCCGCCGTGGGTGTGGATAACCTGATCGTGGTCGACACCGCCGATGCCGTGCTGATTGCCCACGCTGACCGCGCGCAGGATGTACGGCGCGTTGCCAAGCAGCTCAAGGACAAATCCCACGAAGCCTATCGCCTGCATCGTACGGTCAGCCGCCCCTGGGGCACCTACACCGTGCTCGAGGAAGGCCCGCGCTTCAAGATCAAGCGCATCGTGGTCAAACCCGGCGCCAAGCTGTCCCTGCAAATGCACCATCACCGCAACGAACACTGGGTGGTGGTCGAAGGCATGGCCAAGGTTACCAATAACGGCAGCGGCACGACGCTGGTGGCCAAGAACGAATCAACCTTCATTGCCGCCGGCCACAAGCATCGCCTGGAAAACCCCGGCGTGATCGACCTGGTGATCATCGAAGTGCAAAGCGGCGAATACCTGGGAGAGGACGACATCGTCCGCTTCGAAGACCAATACGGCAGGACGGTTTGAATGCTGCTTTCCCTGTACCGCTCGCTGCGCAGCTACCGTGGATTCATCCTCGGTAGCGTCAAGCGAGAGTTTCAAGCGCGGTATCGCAACTCGCTGTTTGGTGCGCTGTGGACCGTACTCAATCCGCTGTCGATGATCATCGTCTACACGGTGATCTTTTCCCAGATCATGCGCGCCCGCCTGCCCGGGGTGGACGATGGCCTGGCCTACAGCGTCTACCTCTGCGCCGGCCTGCTGACCTGGGGCCTGTTCGCCGAAATCACTACGCGCAGCCAGAGCATGTTTCTGGAAAACGCCAACCTGCTGAAGAAAATCAGCTTCCCGCGTATTTGCCTGCCAGTCATTGCGCTACTCAATGCCGGCATTAACTTCGCGATTATTCTTGGGCTGTTTTTCGGCTTTCTGCTGATCAGCGGACGCCTGCCCGGCATGGCCTTGCTGGCGCTGATACCGCTGTTGATTCTGCAAGTGGTCTTCGCCGCCGGACTCGGCATGCTGCTGGGCATTCTCAACGTGTTCTTTCGCGATGTCGGGCAAATGTTCGGCATCTGCCTGCAATTCTGGTTCTGGCTGACACCGATCGTGTATCCGCTGTCGATCCTGCCGCCGGGCATCCAGCACGTGATCAGCCTCAACCCGATGACGGCGTTGATGACCAGTTACCAGAATGTATTCCTCTACAACCAATGGCCGGACTGGTCCTCCCTGACGCCGTTGCTGATCATCGGACTCGTGCTCTGCGCCATGGCGCTGCATCTGTTCCGCCAACGGGTTGGTGAAATGGTGGATGAACTCTGATGGGGCACATACGCGTCAGTGGCCTGGCCAAGGCCTACAAACAGTACCCCAATCGCTGGAGCCGGTTGTTTGAATGGCTGGTGCCGTTTTCCCGGCCCCGGCATCACTTGCACTGGGTCTTGCAGGACGTTGATTTCGAGATTCAGCCCGGCGAAGCCGTGGGCATTGTCGGCGTCAACGGCGCGGGCAAAAGCACCCTGCTGAAAATGATCACCGGCACCACTCAACCGACCCGCGGACAGATCCAGTTGCAAGGTCGGGTCGCCGCGCTGCTGGAACTGGGCATGGGTTTCCACCCCGACTTTACCGGTCGCCAGAACGCTTTCATGGCCGGCCAGTTGCTGGGGATGCAGGTTGAAGAGATCGACGCATTAATGCCGCAAATCGAAAGTTTTGCCGAAATCGGCGAAGCCATCGATCAGCCGGTGCGCACCTACTCCAGCGGCATGCAGATGCGTCTGGCGTTCAGTGTCGCCACTGCGCGGCGCCCGGACATCCTTATCGTCGACGAAGCGCTGTCGGTCGGCGATGCCTATTTCCAGCACAAAAGCTTCGAGCGCATCCGCAGCTTCCGCAAGGCCGGCACCACGCTGCTGATTGTTTCCCACGACCGCTCGGCCATCCAGTCGATCTGCGATACCGCGATCCTTCTGGAAAACGGGCGCCTGGCCATGCGCGGCAAGCCCGAAGAAGTCATGGACTACTACAACGCCATGCTCGCCCAGCGCGAAGGCCAGATCGTCCGTCAGGAGATGCTCGCCAACGGCCAGGTACAAACCATTTCCGGCACTGGCGAAGCCGCAATCATCAGCGTGCGCCTGCTCGATGCGCAGGGGCGCAGCCTCGAAGTGGCGGAAGTCGGCCAACCCGTGGTGCTGGAAGTTCAGACAGAAGTACGTGAAGACATCGAACGGCTGATTCTCGGCTTCATGATCAAGGATCGCCTGGGCCAGGCGATTTACGGGATCAATACCCATCGCCTCGACAAACCGGTCGTCGAGCTCAGTGCAGGTGATCGCGTAACGTTCCGCTTCGCCTTTGACATGCGCCTGGGCAAGGGCAGTTATTCGGTGGCGCTGAGCCTGTCGCGGCTGGATTCACACCTGGATCGCAACTTCGAGTGGCGCGACTACGGCTTGATCTTCCATGTGATCAACAACCGTCAGGAAGACTTCGTCGGCTGCGCCTGGCTGCAAGCGCACACCGAAATCACTCGCATCAGTAAAAACCTCACGCCAACGCCTGATACGGAGAGCTCGCGATGACGCGATTGTTGGTGGAATGCACTTACGTCTTCGAACACCCAAACGCCAACTCGGGTATTCAGCGCGTGGTCCGCAACGTCATCCAGCAATTGCCGGCCGCCGACGAGAACGTTGAATGCATTCCGGTGGTGATGATCGGTGGTGGTCTGTATCAGGTTAAGAGCCTGGCGCCACTTAAATCGCCAAAGCTGGATCTGATCGGTCTGAGGGTGAAACTCGAGCAATGGGCCAATGGTTTCTGGTTGCGCCACCGTGCATTGGAGCGCCGCCACCCGTTCAACCAATCGCATTTCGCTCGCCGCGTGTTGTACGTCGGTTGCCGGCTGAGCGCTTTCGCCTGTTTCAGCCTGCCGATGCGCCTGCTGGAGCGAGCCCTCAAGGGCAAGCAAATCCCCGAGCGCTGCGTGCCGTTACAGCATCGGGCCGGCGATCAACTGGTACTGCTCGATTCATCCTGGCACGCCAATTTTTTTCCTCTGGCCGAGCAACTCAAGCGTGACGGGGTCGGTATCGTTTCGGTGATCTATGACCTGATCCCGCTGACCCATCCGCAGTTCTGCGATGCCGGGCTGGTCAAAGTGTTCAATGACTGGTTCGACTGGATCGCCCGCACAGCGGACGGCTATGTGGCAATTTCGACGACCATCCGCGATCAGGTGCGCGAGGAAATGCTGCGGCGCATCGGTTCGCAACAGGTCGCACAGCGCTGGTTCGATTATTTCCACCTCGGCTCGGAACTGGACTTGAGCGACGCCGATACCAAAGTCGATCAGGGCTTGTTGCATATGTTCAAAACAGCGGAGCCGGTGTTCCTCATGGTCAGCACCATCGAGCCGCGCAAAAACCACGCTTACCTGCTCGATGCCTTCGAGCGCGCCTGGGCCACGGGGTCCAAAGCGCGGTTATGCATCGTCGGCAAGATCGGCTGGAAGTGCGAAGCGTTGATCGAACGCATCCGCCGGCATCCCGAGCTGAACCGCCGCCTGTTCATGTACAACACACTCTCGGACAAGAGCCTCGAACACGCCTACTCCCATGCGACGGCGCTGGTTTTCCCGTCCTACGTCGAAGGGTTCGGTCTGCCACTGGTGGAAGCGATGCAACGCGGGTTACCGGCGATGGCCAGTGATATCCCGGTGTTTCGCGAGATCGGCGGCGATTACATGGCGTATTTCGACTTGGCCAACCCGCAGAGCCTGACCCACCTGATCACCGACATGGAACGCAGCCAGGTCTTTCCCGCACCGCTGAGCCTGGGACAGTGGCGCTGGCTGAGCTGGCGCGAAGCGAGTGCGCAACTGGTTGAACGCATCGAGCGCAATTTGCATCCTTCGCCGGCAACCCCGGAGAGCCAGCATGCGCATTGCTCTTAACGCCCGGATTCTGCAGGGACCGCGCACCGGCATCGGCCACTACGTCGCCGAACTGGTCAACGCCTTGCGCAGCGAACCCGACGTTGAAGTGACGCTGTTTCATGGCTGGGGCTGGAGTTCGGCGCTACCGGAAGCGGCAATGCCCGGTTATTCGCGTTTGACGCCACTGCTGCGGCAGATTCCCGGAGCCTATCAGGCACGGCGCTGGATGGAGCAAAAGCGCTTCGATCAGGGCCGCGCGCAAGGCATCGACCTGTATCACGAGCCCAGTCTGTGGCCGCTGGCTTTCGACGGCCCGACGGTGATCACCCTGCACGATCTGACGCATCTGCATTTTCCCGAGACTCAGCCGTCGGCACGGCTCAAGGAAATCGAGCGACGGCTGGCACTTGGTGTCGAGCAAGCGCAGGTGATTCTGACTGACTCACAGGCAATTGCCGACGAGGCGCAAGACTATTTCGGACTGCCCGCCGAGCGTTTTGTTGTGGCGCCACTGGGCGTCGCCGAGCGGTTTCATCCACGCGAAGCCGACACGATCAGCGCGGTACTCAAGGCGCATGCCGTGCAGGCTCGCGAGTATTTCCTGTGTGTCGGCACGCTGGAGCCACGCAAGAACCTGAGCCTGGCGTTGCGCGCCCATGCCCTGCTGCCGGAAGCAGTGCGCGAACGCTTTCCGCTGTTGATCGTCGGCATGGCCGGTTGGCAGCGTGAGCAGTTCAGTGACGAGCTGCGCCTGGCGTTGGCCAGTGGAAATGTTTGCCTGCTCGGCTACCTGCCTGATGAGCAAGTGGCGCAACTACTGGCCGGCGCTCGGGCACTGATTTTTCCTTCGCTGTATGAAGGCTTCGGCCTGCCGGTACTGGAGGCGATGGCCAGCGGCACGCCGGTGGTGATCACTCGCTCTTCGGCAATGCCGGAAGTGGCGGGGGCTGCCGGCAACTATATCGACGCCGACGATGCAGACGGCTTGCGCGATGCGATGAGCCGACTGATCGACGATCAAATACATTGGCAGGCATGCCGGGAAGCCGGCTTGCAGCAGGCCCGGCTTTTTTCCTGGCAGCGTTGCGCACAGGCCACGACCGGTGCCTACCGCCAGGCCATGGGAGGTTGAATGCGCGTTCTTCATTTCTTCAAGACGTACCTGCCTGATTCGGTCGGCGGCATCGAACAAGTAATCTTCCAACTGTGCGAAAGCGGCGCCCAGCACGGCATCGACGGGCAAGTGTTGACCCTCAGCGCTGACCCGAGTCCCCCCGTGGTGAAGCTGGGTCAACACGAAGTGCATCGGGCAAAACTCGATATTCAGTTCGCCTCCACGGGATTTTCCTGGAGCGTGTTCAAACAGTTTCGCGAGATGGCGGCCGAGGCCGACGTGGTCAATTACCATTTCCCGTGGCCCTTCATGGACCTGGTGCACTTTGCCAGCGGCATGAACAAACCGAGCGTGGTCACCTACCACTCGGACATCATCCGCCAGAAGCACCTGCTTAAACTCTATCGGCCGCTGATGAACCGCTTTCTCGCCAGCGCCGACCGAATTGTCGCGGCCTCGCCGAACTACCTGCACACCAGTGATGTGTTGCAACAGTTTCAAGACAAGACCCGAGTAATTCCCTATGGCTTGAACAAGGCAGGTTATCCACAGCCTGATAACGAACGAATCAACCGCTGGCGCCAGCAGCTTGGGGATAAGTTTTTCCTCTTCGTCGGGGTCATGCGCTATTACAAAGGACTGCACATCCTGCTGGATGCCATGAAGGACGTGGATTATCCGGTGGTCATCGTCGGCGCGGGTCCGCTGGAACAAGCGCTGCACGCCCAGGCCGCCGCGTTGGGTCTGCGCAACATTCACTTCCTTGGGCGTCTGGGAGATGAAGACAAAGTCGCGCTGCTGCAATTGAGCTACGCCATTGTTTTCCCATCGCATCTGCGCTCGGAAGCGTTCGGCATCTCGCTGCTCGAGGGCGCGATGTATGGCAAACCAATGATCTCCAGCGAGATCGGTACCGGCACCAGCTACATCAATATCCACAACGAGACCGGGCTGGTCGTACCGCCAAGTAATCCACAGGCGTTCCGCGAAGCCATGCGCACCTTGTGGGAAAACCCCGATCGCGCAGCAGCAATGGGCGTCAAGGCCGAAGCCCGTTACCGGCAGTTGTTCACAGCCGATGAAATGGGCCGCAAATGGACAGAGTTGTACCAAGAGCTGCTGGAAGAAAAATCTCTGTCCTATGCCTGATCCCTATCGGCCACCAATCCCCTGTAGGAGCTGCCGAAGGCTGCGATCTTTTGATCTTGAAAAGCAGAATCAAAAGATCGCAGCCTTCGGCAGCTCCTACACGGGGATAGGGGTTAAAGGTCAAGGATCAGCGGCTGCTCACTCTGCGCCGGCACCGCACAACAAATCAGCACATGCCCCGCCTCCGGCACTTCAGCCGGTGGCTGTGGATAATTCACCGCGCCGCTGACCAGCCGTGTCTTGCAGGTACCACACGAACCGCCGCGGCAACTGAACTCGGGGCGCAATCCGCGACTTTCCGCCAGCTCCAGCAAACTGCTGCCATCCGGTTGCCAACGCGCTTCCTTGGCCGAACGTTCGAACACCACCGGCACGGATGTGGTGGCTGCGGGCGGTTGTTCAATGACAATTGCATCCGGATCGGCGCGACGCTTGAGTGTAGAAGGGCCGAACGTTTCGGCGTGAATCTGCGCGTCGCGCACATCCAGCTCACGCAAGCCGTCGTACAGTCCTTGGGTAAAACCGCCGGGCCCACAGACCACGAAATCGATTTGATCGTAGTCCTCGACCTCCAACAGATCCCTCAATACCGCGCCGTCGATCCGCCCGCGCAGGTCGAAATCCTCGCCCTCGTGTGCGTCCGCTTCCGGCTGGCTGAGCAACCGCAGGACCCGCACTGCATCGCCAGCGCTTTCCAACAAGCGATCCAGTTCCTTGCGAAAAGGTTGATCTGCCAGGCTGCGTGAACTTTGCAGCAACCACGTCGGACGAATCCGCCGCGTGCGCAAGCCTTGATAAACCACCTCGCGCAGCATCGACAGCAGCGGCGTAATGCCGACCCCGGCGGCCAACAACACCAGTGGCCGTCGCTCCAGCGGCGCCACGGTGAAATGCCCCTGAGGCGCCCGCGCCTCCACTACATCACCCACCTGGATCTGCTCGTGCAGATGGGTCGACACGCGACCTTCGCGCTTCACACTGATCCGATAAAAACCATCCGATGGCGCACTCGACAGGCTATACGTGCGGATGTGCACCTCGCCGTCGAGGGTAAATCGCACAGGCAAATGCTGGCCCGCAAGAAACACCGGCAAACCGGCGCCATCGTCTGGCTCCAGATAAATCGAGCGGATGCTGTGGCTTTCCATTTCGATCTTCGCCACGCGCAACGGCCGCCATTGGTTACTCAGGGCTTGCGCCTGCAAACGCGCATCGGCTTGCGCCCAGTTTCCGGTCAACAGACTGGTGGGCGACATGCCGTCGAAGCGCCAGCGCAAGGCCAGCGCCGCCGGACGTCGCACCAGTTTCTCCACCTCGAATGTCCACAACCGTTCGGCGCCCTGAAACGCCTCGATCTGCGGCCCTTCCAGGATAATTTCGGTACGCCCGCTAAGTTGCAGCAGATCGCCTGTGGAAAAGTCGATGAACAGCAAGCCCGCCTGGGGGTTGAGCAGTAGATTGCCGAGGGTGTTGAAGTGCAGATTGCCGGCAAAATCCGGGATGGTCAGACGATTGCCTTCCACCCGGACGAACCCGGGCTGACCGCCGCGATGGGAAACGTCCACCGAACGTCCGCCTTCGGTATCGACATAACTGGCGACAAAGAATGTATCGGCGCCTTCGATCAGGGCCGTGGCGGCATCATCGAGACTGTCGAGATGCTGAGGTGGGCGCGTCTGCGGATCACTCAGTGGCACACGCTGGAACTGGCGCAGTTGAATATATTGCGGACAGTTGCCGAAGGCTTGATCGACGCTCACATCGAAACCGTTAACGCCTAGATCACCGACATGGCCGTTGAGGCGATTGCGCCGCCGCGTATGCAGTTCAATTCCGAGCAAACCGATGGGCTCGCCGTTGCGCAACTGCGCCGGATCATCTCCAGCGGGCAACGTCGTAAAACGCAGATGCTCAGCATCGGGCGAATGGGCAAACCCCGGCGCGCCTTCGAGCACGCTGGCCCACGGACGACCCTCGGCATCGACCGCGCCGTACAGCATGAAGGGAAGTTGCTGATAGAACTCACGGTGCTGGTCCGGCATCCAGGTGCGAATCACCTTACGCCCGAAAGCCTCCATGCGTTCGGCAACGCCGACATGGGCCTGTAACTGTTGCTCGCCAGCGTGCCACGGTGAACGCTCCATCACGACCTCTCCCCTGCGCCCTCGGCGCAACGTGGATTGCGGGAATCAGACTGCGGTTTGCAGACCGGCGACGGTGCGCGGCATGCCGACGAAACCGGGCAGCGCTTCGACCCGGGCCAGCCAGGCGCGAACATTGCCGTAGTCGTCCAGCGAGACATTGCCTTCCGGAGCGTGGGCGATATAGCTGTAGGCCGAAATGTCGGCGATGGTCGGTTCATCACCTGCCAGATACGCGGTTTTCTCCAGCTCAGTGTCCATGACCGTGAGCAGGTTGTGGGCGCGCGTGATCAGTTCTTCAGCGTTCAGTTTGGCCCCGAACACCGTGATCAGTCGCGCTGCCGCCGGGCCAAATGCAATCGGCCCGGCCGCGACCGACAACCAGCGCTGTACCCGCGCAGCACCTACCGGATCGCTCGGCAACCAACGACCTTTGCCGTACTTCTGCGCCAGATACACCAGAATCGCGTTGGAATCCGCCAGTATCACGCCGTTGTCATCAATGGCCGGGACCTGACCAAAACTGTTGATTGCCAGATACGCAGGCTGCTTGTGCTCGCCCTTCGCCAGATCGACCAGAATGGTCTCGGTCGGCAATTGCAGCAGCGACAGCATCAGTTCCACCCGATGGGCGTGGCCGGAACGCGGGAAGTTGTAAAACTTGATCGGTTGCATGGTCGACTCCACTGGATGACCGCACCACCTGAGGGTTGGCAGCGCTGATGGGAGCCATCTTCCACCTATCTGCAAAGCAACAGAATCACCAGCATTCGCAATCGATTATTTCATCTCATGCAATAACGCTGCGTTCTTCAGCGACGGATGCTCACGCAGCGCGTTCACCGTGAAATCAACAAAGCTGCGCACCCGCGTCGGCGCTTTGCGCCCGCCCTGATACACCACATGAATCGGCAGCGGCGGCAGTTCGAAGTCGGCCAGGACGATCTCAAGTTCACCTGCCGCCACTTTGTTCGCCACCTGATAGGAAAGCACCCGCGTCAGCCCCAGGCCGAGACACGCGGCACTGATCGCCGCCTGATTGGCGGTGACCACCAACCGCGGCTCGGGGCGCACGATCAGCGGTTGACCACCCTCAAGGAATGGCCAGTTGCGCATCTGGCCGGTGGCTGCTGTGGCCACGACGGACAATCCATTCAACGCTTGAGGATGCTGCGGTCGACCATGCTCGGTCAGATATTGCGGCGAACCACAGACGACGCGTCTGACCTCACCCACCCGAATCGCATGCTGATTACTGTCCGGCAGCTCACCGATGCGCACCGCCACATCGACCCCCTCCTCGACCATGCTCACTACCCGATCGACCAACAACGCGTTGATCGAAACGTCCGGATACTGCGTGAGATATCCGGCCATCACCGGTGTGACAAACAACTCGCCGAACAACACCGGCGCCGTCACCGTCAGTTGCCCACGAGGCTCGGCGTGACTGCCTGCAGCCGAATCCTCGGCTTCCTGCACCTCGGCAAGAATTCTCCGACAGTCCTCCAGGTACCGCTGACCCGCTTCGCTAAGGTGCACGCTGCGCGTGGTACGGATCAGCAACTGCGTGCCGATTCGCTGCTCCAATGCAGCAACGGCACGGGTGACGCTGGCAGCCGACAAACCCAAGCGTCGCGCGGCTGCGGAGAAGCCCTGGTCTTGGGCGACAGCGGCGAAGACCTGCATTTCCTGGAAGCGATCCATGGCGAAGACCTCGATTCAAAAGCAAAAGATCGCAGCCTCCGGCAGCTCCTACAGGTGAAACATGATTCCCCATGTAGGAGCTGCCGAAGGCTGCGATCTTTCCGGCTGGTTACCAACAACATAGTTTGACACAGCCCCTCCCGTAAATCGGGGTCTGTAGGATGATTCGGGGTAAGACAACAGCAACATAGATTGACACAGACAGGTCGTACTTCAAATACGGGGCTCGATTGGTAACAACATAGATTGACACAACAGCGAGAGTGTTCATTCAGGCAGAAATACTATGTGAGCGCGACCGGTCACTCACCTGTGCGGAAATAGCGTTTTTTCAGCACAGGCTCAGTGCGATGTCTAAATGCGTGCGCAACCTTCTACCGGTCCCCATCAGCACATAAACTGTGTTTTTTGTTTGAAATAAGCAGTCATGGGTGAAGGAAACACCCAGCGTTGTTCGGACCCAATCACCAGGCGGGAAGCGGCCTTTACTGTCTTGGATAACAGTCAAAGCGTAAACGAGAGCAGGTATTAGCTGTCTATCCGTAATGGCTTTTCGCTGACGCGGTGTAATGTCGAGATCAAATATTGCCCAATCAGCAACAAGACAACAGGCACTGGAAGGAAAATGCAGACTAGCGAGATCCACAGCATCTGAGGTGGTGAGTTGGCAACCATCTATTTTCTCACCCGCAGAAAGCACTGAAACATAATCTGCGAAATTCATTTGTACCTCCTGCCGATCAAAAAACCGATTCGAACGAGAAGCACCATTCAGCTTAGCTCCCAGCGGATCACCAGGTTCCGATGCCGACGGATAGCAGCAGGGTGATCTCATGGCTGTTCCGTCTTCTCCCTGCATCTCACTGAACGGGATGATTTCTATCGAGCTGTCACCGATTAAAGTGGTTTGCGCCAGTACCCAGCTATGCCATTGCCGCGCTTGAACCTTACCTCGCGGTAGGTGCCGATGTGGGTGAAGCCCAGTGCTTCATGGATGCCCGTGCATGCCGTATTCGGGAAGGCGACGCCGGTATAGGCGCATGAAATCCATGTTACTCAAAGAGCGGCAGAAGCCGTTAGGCTGCGGCTGAATCAAAATGACATGCCCTCAGACACTTGAATCAGCATTTCTTCGACTAGATGTGTGCCAAAGGTTGTAGTGACCATCGCCGATGGACTTTCTCCCAAAAAACGGGCTTTGGGTTTGGAAAGCCATTGTTTGGCCTTCCCTTTGTCACCGAAGATCACCTCTGCCATGGCGGTAATATGTGCAAACAGGAACAGGCGATCGCTCTCATGCAACGTTAAAAGCTGATTGGCTGATAGTTTTGTTTTGAGCGTTTTGGGTTGAATGATTCTGTCGCGTTCTTCGTCGCTGAGGGTTCCATCATCACAAAGCATTTTGATCAGGCTGACCGAGAAGCCAGCTACTATCATGTCGTGAATGTCCAGATCCGAAGCATTGACGGAGATATGAAGAAGTGCCTCCAGACGCGAGCGGTAAGCATGATAAACATCCTGACGCAGGGCGGCAGCCAACACGGGCCGCATTGATGTTGCGTTGTGCATGGGCGCCAGCACTAATGTGCCATTCTTTACCGTGAGCTCCAGGTCGTCCCCAATACCTAACCCCATTTGGTCAAGCAACTCTTGAGGCAGATCAATGATGATGTCGCCAGTACCGTCTTCAGTATTCTGACATTTGGCTATCCAACGCTCAGTTTCACTCATGATCGTCCGGCCCTCGTCCGCCATCAGAGAATGACACACATCATTATGCTCTGGCGCAGAGCTGACCAAAGGAACGCGCAAGCCGCTGATAGAAATGCACTGCCGCTGCTCGAACGCCGGATAGCGAGTGAAACATCAAAAAAATCGGTCAATGACTTTGCCTGCCTTTCCGCCTTCACATGGTTAAGAGCCTGAGCGTAATCAGGTAACTACACGAAAAAGGATATGACATGCCCCCTGATGAGCTTTATGTTTCCGTCGACGTCGAGACTTCTGGGCCTATACCAGGCGAATACAGCCTGCTTTCCATTGGAGCCTGTCTTGTAGCCCAACCTGCAACGTCCATCTATCTTGAACTACGACCTGACAGTCCAAAACACGACCCAGAAGCACTGGCAGTATCGGGGCTGAGTCTGGAGAAGCTGGAGCGCGAGGGACTTACTCCGCAACAGGCGATGCTGACATTTGGTGAATGGCTGAAATCATGCTGCCAAACGGGGCAGAAGGTCATTTTCGTAGGACTCAATGCACCGTTTGACTGGTCATTCGTCAACTACTACTTCCACAAATACTTGGAAACCAACCCCTTTGGTTTTACCGCTATCGACATGAAGGCCTACTTCATGGGAGCTGTAGGTTGCAGCTGGCAGGAAACAAAATCATCCAAAATGACCGCTGCGCTGAAGCCACTCAGCGAACCGAACCATAACGCGTTGGATGATGCCCGCTTTCAGGCAGAGCTCTTCGCCCTAATGCTAGCGGGTAAAGGTAAACGCTGACCTGCCTCCCACCGCACGGACTTGAAGCTCATCTGACCCAGGTTGCCTCAACATATCTGCCGCCCCTGAACGACCATGCCTTGATACCTTCTGGTTTTTCGGACTTGCCGACGATAACGGCTATTGGGTGCGGCAGATCCTGCGTGTAACGTGCAGCAAATCTGGAGAAACTTCCGATGTCTGCCGGAGAGATCACCGGAACGGATTGGGGATGCGTATGCCAATAGCCCACCAGACGTAACCCTTGTTCGTTGGCAGCCTGGATCTCCTGACGGCACCGCTCCGCATCCAGCTCTAGCCAAGACCAGCCTGACCGATCGGCGCGATGAGGCAACGTGGCCAAGGCCAGCAGCAACCCTTTCGGATTAACCGGGTTGACGAATAATTGTCCCCCTCGCTCCACGCCAAAAAGGCCCTGCCGATGACTATCCAAGATGTCCGCGACAGCTTGCGACACCAATAGCTCGGAATCCACCTCCGCCCATCTCCAGCGCCAAGCGATATCCGTCATACCATTTCATCCTTAGGCTCCGGCCATCCGCGCTCGAGTAGGAGTTGCTGCGCCCCCTCTGGCAGTTTGGGCCCATGGTATTGGCCTCCTAGGCTCGGCACATCTTCAGGCCTGTAGATACTGCTGACCCAAGATGCAGTGGCAATGTTGCCGGTCAATGCGCGTAAAGCCGTGTGCGACACCATAGAGGCAATATTGGTCATCCCCAGTGATCCGCCTGGAATAAAGCTCTCCCCACACGCCGGCAGTGGAACCACACCTCCTCCCGGCCACTCTGTAAACTTATGAAGAAAATCGCCGATGTCCGTGAATAAATGACGGCCATCAAAGGTACCGGCTGGTGCGAATAGCGCGTGGCCTACCTGGGTATACGGTTCGCTCCAGGCTTGTAAAAGTCCCCAAGAAACGCCGCTGGATTTGGCTCGCCATACAGTGACCTCCGACTGCCAGTCTGCTGTCGTAATCACCACAAGATCTGCGTTATCGAACACTTCTGGTTTGCTGCTCATAACTACTTCGGCGAAAGTCGAATAAGCGGTGCATTCTGTCGTCGGAAGATCTAACAGAATCTTGTCCCTCAACGCTGAGGCTTTCAGTCTCCCTAGGCTATCCGCTCCCAGAACGTGCCGCCCCAGATTGGCTGACACCAAAGTGTCAGGATCGATGAGGGTAAGGTGGCCGACACCGGATCGTGCCAATTGTATTGCCACCGCACTGCCTAATGAGCCAACGCCAACACAAACGACTCGAGCATTTTCAAGGTGCTGTGCAGTGCCACTTATATCGCGGGACAGAATGGACGCTCGATCAAGCACGTCCAGGGCAGTTGCGCGGACAAGTGCCGGAGGATGTGCATTTGCGATAGCTGGCCGCCGGCGCGCTGTACGCAAGCCGAATTTTGCCCCCCGCTCCTGCTGTACGCCGAGCGAGCGCACATTGAGACAATATGTTGGAGCACCTGCCCCTCCTGGAAGCTCCAGAACAATCCATCGACTCGCCAACGTTCCATGCAGCTCAAACCATGCCAGCAATTGCTCGGCATCGTCAGGTTGAAGGTGTGGCTTTAGCCACAGCAATAAATCTTCTGGATCCGGGGTGCGGATATCCGGATAAGTCTGAAGCTTGACGTAAAAACCGGGAGTTTCGGCCGCGCGAATGACAGCGGAGCGCCCGACAACCCGCCGGTAATGCCCTTTGAGTGCTGCTACATTCGATGCTAACCAAACCGTTTCCTGACCGGATGGCACAGCCCGGCGCGGATCGCTGAGCGCAAACAACTGCGAGGCAGTCTGAGGTCGATCCAACAGTAAGAGGTTCTGGAATGACTGACCGTGCTGAAACGACCAGTAGGTAGTGATCTCATTCTGAAATTCGATATCGCGCGTTGCCTGGCTTGATCCCATCTTGGACAACGAAACAATCTGGGCCAAGCGAGCAAGGCTGTCCTCTACCACGACCTCTGGGGAGCCCATGATGGGGCGTTCCTGAAAGCCATGAAGGCAAAGCCCCGACTTGGTGGCATGCGGCCAAACCAGCCATGGAGAGGGTTCGACGTTCAGCCGCAAGAGTCCACGGGGAAAGTTGGAGGGGAAACCAATACGCAGACGCCGCTCCTGCCCCGTGTAATCGATGGGCAAGGGGAAGTGAAAGCACGCCGCTTCGTCAGCCCGCATGGGTGCGAGCTGGAGCAATGCATCGGCTGCATCCTGACCTAGGGTATTTCGCAGCGCGGCGATTCCGCGCTGCAATGGCGTCTTAAGAGGATCAGCCAAGGCGTCCAACTGGCTTTACGCTCGACTGAGAGGTTCCGCCACCGCTGGCCCCTCCGAAGAGCGAACCCATCGAAGCAGAGTTTCGAGTAGTGCCATCCGGTCGGCCGGGCATAGTCCAATTCGCAGGGATCTCATTGTTCACTGCCGTAATGAATGCCGGTGCAATACCGAAATTCTTTTTCACTGCCTCGGCAAAGGAATCGTTGGATTCAAAACTTTCCAAACCCAATGAAACAGATGCACTGGCGTCCGCATGCCATTTGGCAAATGCTTGGCGATAGCCTTGCCCCTCGCCCGGTCGATTCCACTTCTCTGCAAAGTTTTCGCCGTTATCGGCAGGGTTGCAGACATAGCAGTCGCTACCTCTCTGCCCGATGTGCTGCGGCATCCTGCGAACGATTTCCAAAATTGCATCGAGCGGTGCCAGAGGCTTCGCCTGCGACTCCTTTACGACATCCAGGTATGCGTGCGTGGCCAGGGTGGTGATGACCGCAGATATTGGGCGAGTATCAGCGCTCCTTGTCTTAATGGCCCATTCATCGCGATGCCGCTTGAGCAGCTTAATGGTTGCACGCAGGGGATCTTGATCGATGTAATCCTGATAATGCGGCAAAGGATCTTGTGTCGCGGCATCAAGCATCCGCTGGCTTTTGGCAACTACCAAGCTTTCCAGAGAGATCTCTTGGGCAGAAGCAACCTGCAACCAATTCGAGTAAGGGATAGGGCTGCTTGCTTTCCACCCTGTGACCCGATCCGGAACCTCCAGCTTACCTTCGCCGTTTGCTTCGCCATTTCCGTTGATCGCGCGGGCAGGCGTGACATCGATGTGGAAACCTGGATTTTCGTCGGCATAAACGATCCGGATGCCACGACGTAATTGCTTAACTTCTTCTTGGACGCGGGAGCCTTCCCTAAAACGCTGCTCAATCGCTTCTAGAACTTCCTTCGCACTAGCGCCTTGAGCGTGAGGGAGCCAGATAATCGCGTCCGCATCAATGGTGTCCAGATCCGCAGGCGCGCCGGGGATTGGCTTGATGGTCGTTTTCAGCCGCATCGAGCCTTGCACAAAGATATGGGCCTCAGCGAGCAGCGGGTTGTCGGAAGCCGAGAGGATTTTTTCCAGTTGGGAGTAGCGGTCATTAATTTTTTCGTACTGCGCTTCCGACAGCGAGATTTCCCGCGCAGCGCGAAGCAGAAAATATTCCCAACTGCTGCGCTTGGTCTGTTCGTTGCTCAAAAGCATTTACCTAGCCTCCTGGGCCACCAAGCCCAATTGCAGTGTTTGCGTAAACCGATCTTGGTTTTCTTTGTCCCGATCGAAGATCAGGTATGTATGTTGATGCTGTGTTGTGAGCAACGCGCCAAACTCGATGGCCAATGCCGCAGGAATGGCGGCGAAGACGTGGATAGGGTCAGGAGTCAGAGCCTCAAGCTGGCTCAGTCGTATTTGAAGTGCGTCACGAAAGGCATGAATCACCCGACGGTTTTGTACCATCGCATAGCTTGGCTCTGGGATCGACAGCTCTGCAATACGTGCACCGGGCAGAGCTTCGGCCACGTCGCGAACTGGAACTTGCGCAGAAATGGAGAGCACAAGCGCCAGTGGCCCGTCGCCGTCGGGGGGAGGTGTAAACAAAAAAGCGGGCGGCTCAGCGGACTGATCTGGCCAGCGCAAAAGATGCTCGCGGTGAAAGGAGAAGATCAAGCGCTTGGAACGGTCGCCGATACTCTGGCCCAACATCATCAAAGCCGGAATGTCGGCCAAGCCGACTACTGCTAGCGCAGGCGAGTCGCCATAGGTGCCGCCGCGACGCTTGAGTTGCTGCTCCAGCTCATACTGGACGCTGTCTTTGACGTTCTGCCAATAGGTAGTGTCCCTGCCACGTGGTCCGGGCGCAGCGAAGGTGATTTTGATGCCTTGATCGAAGGCGGTTAATCCCTCGGCGGACATCGCAGTCAACAGATCGCGAACGGGGATATCGTTGATCGTCTGAAAATGCTGACTCTGGACGATGAGCGGAATGGCTCTGCCACCATCGGGGGTCGTTGCCGCGAGCCGGATGCGTTCCAGGTACGCTTGGTGTAAACCACTCAAATCATTTTCAGGATACCCATCTGCGTCACGATCAATTTTGTCATGACAACCTGGGCACAGGAGCATCAGATTAGCGGTATTGTTTGTGTGCGCCTCAGCATCATGATCCGCGCGTCCCCGAGGGCCTTTGGGACTGGCGGGCAGGATATGCGCCACTTCGCCCCATTTCATTGGCTTGCCGGCACGATAATCGAACGTCAGATCCGTGCCGCACAGTTCACAATGACCAGCGGTCTGTGTCCATACGATCCGCTTCGTCTCATCATTTGTGTTGAAGCGCCCGCTTGCGGGTTTAGCGTCTTCTTGTTCTGCCATTCCGACCTACCCCAGAGAAACATCCATGATTGAAAACGATGATGGCAAGATAAGATCATATTAAGGTCATTCGCCTCGATTTCAAGAGTGATCTGAGGGTGACGAATGCTGAGTCGGCTTTGAGCAGGATGCTGTTTGTGGCTCATCGAAACACAGTAGGGCAGCGTTCGTTTTTCTGGCAAGTGCTGGTGGGTAACGGCACTGACCACAGCGTATGTATCGAAATTAGCGAGTTTATGCAAAAGACATAAACTTGCTAATTTCGATACATACCGCGCGTAGGACTGATGAAAACGGGCTGTGCAGTTCAAACGAGGCTGCAAGCGCAGCCCCTTTTGTATGCATTTTTACGCGTCAGTGCTTGCCAGGCTCAACGGACAAGTGTCGACGACGCATGAGGTGATAGGCCGCCGGGATCACAAACAGCGATAGCAAGGGCGCCGTAACCATACCTCCAATCATCGGGGCGGCAATGCGGCTCATCACCTCGCTGCCGGTACCGCTTCCCAAAAGTATTGGCAACAAACCAGCGATAACCACCGCAACGGTCATGGCCTTGGGTCGAACGCGCTGCACAGCGCCTTCACGAATCGCGGCCATTAACCCGTGTTCTGTGTTGTCACCGAGGTCTTGACGCTCGGCCCAGGCATTTTTCAGGTAGAGCAGCATGATCACGCCAAATTCTGCAGAAACACCGGCCAAGGCGATAAAGCCGACCCCGGTGGCGACCGACAGGTTGAATCCCAACAGATAGAGAAACCATGCCCCGCCCGTGAGAGCGAATGGCAGCGTGGCCATAATCAGCAAAGCCTCATCAAGGCGTGCAAATGTCAGGTAGAGCAACACGAAGATGATCAACAGCGTGGCAGGCACCACCAGTTTGAGTCGTGCGTTGGCCCTTTCAAGAAACTCGAACTGACCTGAGTAGCTTAAGCTCATGCCGGGCTGCAACTTTACCTGCTCACTGACGACCCGGCGTAGATCGGCCACCACGGAGGCAATGTCCCGGCCATGCACGTCGATGTACACCCAGCCTGAAGGCCGTGCGTTCTCACTCTTGAGCATTGGCGGCCCGTCGTTGACCTTGATCTTCGCCACGGTGCCAAGGGTGATCTGGCTGCCTAGTGGGGTGTAGATCGGTAACTGCTCCAAAGCACCGAGCGAATCCCGCCACTCCCGAGGGTAGCGGACGTTGATTGGGAAGCGTGCAAGCCCTTCAATGGTCTCGCCGACATTTTCACCGCCGATAGCGCCGGCCACGATCGACTGCACATCGGCGATATTCAGTCCGTAGCGGGCGGCGGCTTTTCGGTCGATATCCACGTCGATGTAACGCCCACCGGTTAATCGCTCGGCCAAAGCCGAACTGACACCGGGTACGCCCTTAGCCACTCGCTCGACCGCCTGAGTCGCGGCATCAATCTCCGTCAGATTGGTGCCGGCAACTTTCACCCCAACAGGACTCTTGATCCCCGTAGCCAGCATGTCGATACGGTTGCGAATCGGCGGTATCCAGATATTGGTCAGCCCAGGAACTCGCACCACTCGATCCAGCTCTTCCACTAGCTTTTCCTGAGTCATGCCTGGACGCCAATGCTCCTGCGGCTTGAACTGGATGGTGGTTTCGAACATCTCCAACGGCGCCGGGTCGGTGGCAGTTTCAGCACGACCGGCTTTACCAAAGACATGTTCGACCTCCGGCACGGTCTTGATCAGGCGGTCGGTCTGTTGCAGCAGTTGCGACGCTTTCTGCGCCGACAATCCCGGCAGAGCCGAAGGCATATAGAGCAGGTCGCCCTCGTCCAACGGTGGAAGAAACTCGCCACCCAAGCGCGACATTGGCCATAATGCGCTGATAAAAACCAGCAACGCGACCAGCAGCGTGATCTTCGGTCGTCGCAAGACTGCATCCAGAGCCGGCTGGTAGATCCGGATGAGCCAGCGGTTCAACGGGTTCTGTTGTTCACTGGGAATTCGTCCCCGAATCCAGTAGCCCATCAACACCGGCACCAAGGTCACTGACAATCCCGCCGCCGCGGCCATGGCGTAGGTCTTGGTGAAAGCCAGCGGGCCGAATAGCCGCCCCTCTTGCGCTTGCAGGGTGAACACCGGAATGAACGACAGCGTGATGATCAACAAACAGAAGAACAGTGCTGGTCCTACCTCCGCCGCCGCTTCAGTCATCACGTGCCAATGACGTTCACCTTTCAGTTCCTCCCCAGGATTGGCCGCGTGCCAGGCCTCAACCTTCTTGTGCGCGTTTTCAATCATCACCACGGCAGCGTCGACCATGGCGCCGACGGCGATGGCAATCCCGCCCAGGGACATGATGTTGGCGTTGATCCCTTGATAGCGCATCACGATGAAGGCAATCAGTACCCCCACCGGCAGGGAGATGATTGCCACCAGAGATGAACGCAGGTGCCAGAGAAAGATCCCGCAGACCAACGCGACGACGATGAACTCTTCGATTAGCTTGTGGCTGAGATTTTCCACGGCGCGGTCGATCAGCTTGCTGCGGTCGTAGGTGGTGACGATTTCCACCCCCGCCGGCAAGCTGCTTTTCAACTCGTCGAGTTTGGTCTTGACCGCCGCAATGGTTTCGCGAGCATTCTTGCCGCTGCGCAGAATTACCACACCGCCAACCGTCTCGCCTTCGCCGTCGAGTTCGGTGATGCCACGCCGCATTTCCGGACCCAACTGGATCGTGGCGACATCGCTAAGGGTCACCGGCACACCGCCCGATCCCAGCTTGAGTGGGATCGCCCGAAAATCATTGAGCGTTTTCAAGTAGCCGGAAGCCCGCACAATGAACTCGGTCTCTGCCATCTCTAGGACGGCGCCGCCGGTTTCCTGATTGGCCTTGCCGATCGTTTCGGTCACCTCGGCCTGCGTGATACCGAGGCTGGCCAATTTGAGTGGATCAAGCTGCACCTGGTACTGCTTGACCATCCCACCCACGGTGGCCACCTCGGCAACATTGGGCAGAGTCTTGAGTTCGAACTTGAGGAACCAGTCCTGAAGTGCACGAAGTTGCGCCAGATCGTGTCCGCCACTGCGATCTACCAGCGCGTACTGGAAAATCCAGCCAACGCCTGTCGCATCTGGCCCCAACGCCGGTTTGGCGCTGGCCGGCAAGCGACTTTGTATTTGGCTCAGGTACTCCAACACCCGCGAGCGGGCCCAATACAAGTCAGTACCGTCTTCGAACAGCACATAGACAAAGCTGTCACCAAAGAAGGAGTAGCCGCGCACGGTCTTGGCGCCAGGCACCGAAAGCATGGTGGTGGCCAACGGATAGGTCACCTGGTTCTCGACAATCTGCGGTGCCTGTCCCGGATACGGGGTGCGGATGATCACCTGAACATCGGAGAGATCCGGCAGCGCATCAATGGGCGTGCTCTGCACCGACCAGATGCCCCAAGCCGTGACAAAAAGTGTCGCCAGTAGCACCAGGAATCGGTTGGCCACTGACCAGCGAATCAGGGCGGCGATCATGGCTGGCTCCCCGATTTGTCTAGACGCTCAACACGCAGGCCATCGTCGGTCTGACTCACCGCAACCCGAACCTTATCGCCCGTTTTGAGGCCCAGCATCAGCGCCGGAGTAGCGAGTGGGAACGTCATCGTCATGCCAGGCATGCCCAACGTTTTGAAGGGACCATGGGCGAGTGTGACTTCTTTGTCGTTGATCTCAACGATCTGCCCATCCGCCTCATGAAAACTGGAGACTGCTGCGCTGGGTGGTGACTCTTCCTCCGAGCTTGCAACGATGCCCTTGAGACTGGCCTCCGAGTCGAGCAGGAACTGGCCAGAGGTAACCACCTTCTGGCCCTCTTCCAGACCTTTCAAGATCGCCGTCTTGTCATCGTTTTCCTGCCCGATCAACACTTCAACAGGACGATAGCGGCCAGCGTCTTCAGCAAGCATCACCAGAGCACGTCGACCGGTGCGAATGACGGCCTCGCTCGGCACCCACAACACACTTTGCTCCGTTGAACGATTGAGGCTCACTCGTGCGGTCATACCCGGCCTGAGACGGCCTTCTGGGTTGGGTAACTCGACGCGTACGCGAAGGGTGCGGCTATCCGGATTGGTTTCCGGAAGAATCGCGCTGACGACGCCCTTGAGCACAACCCCAGGGAACGCGGGCAAATGCGCCTCTGCCGTTTGCCCCATGAGGATCGATCCAGATTCAGTCTCCGGAACGGCCAAGGCCAGCCAGACGCTACTCAAACCATTAACGCGTGCCAGTGTCTCGCCGGCGGCCACCGTCATACCCTCGCGCACATTGAGCTCTTGCAGCACACCACTAATAGGGCTGGTGAGGGTCAGGTTTGGTTGGACTTTGCCACTGCGCTCTACTTGAGCAATTGATGCCGCCGGCATCCCGGTGAGCCGCAAGCGCTGGCGAGCCACTGCCAGCAAGCCTGTATCGCCACTGCGCTTGAGTGCGAGAAATTCCTCCTGAGCCGCAGCCCACTCAGGTACAAGGATATCCGCCATGGCGGCATTGGCTTTGATCACGTCGCCAGGAGCATGGGCATACACGCGCTCGACGAAACCCGCCGTACGGGCTTGAATGACGGCGACGTCCCGTTCGTTGAAAGCCAACACTCCGACAACGTCCAGACTCGAAGCAAACACACCTCGACTGACGGTAGCCAGTCGCACACCGAGGTTCTGGGTCAGGCTTGGATCAATGCGAACAGTGTCACTGTCCCCCTTGCTATCCGCGTACTGAGGGACCATTTGCATGTCCATGAAGGGCGACTTACCCGGCTTATCGAATTTCTGTTGTGGGTACATGGGGTCGTACCAATACAGAACTTTGCGATCGACTGATGACTCAGGCTTCTGCTCCGGTGCTGCATCCGGTACCGAGCTCACCCTCGGTTGGGCCAACCAGTAACCACCGGCAACCCCCAAAGCAACTGAGATGCTGACAACAAATACCCCTTTCCGTGTTCTAGAGATCATTGAGCGGACTCCCCATAGGCGAAATACAGGCGAGCGCTGGTGAGAGCACGCTGCTCTTCAACATCAATCTGCTTGAGACGGGCTTCGATAAGCTCGCGCCGAGCAGCCACGACGGAGTTCAAATCGCCTTTGCCGGCGCGGTAGCTGGCCATGCTGAGCTCGACCTTCTCCTTGGCCAGAGGCAGCAGACTGTCCAGGGTTCGGCGAACGGCACGATTCAAGCGTTCATAATCGGCCAGATCGTCCTCCAGTTGCTGGGTATGCTTGCGTGACAGGGCTTCCCGCTCGGCCTCTAGCTGGTTGAGTTCAGCGTGCTTGGCCGCAATTTTGGGGTTTTGCCGAGAGTCAGGAAACAGTGGTAGATCCCAGGAAAATTGCACGCTGACCATGTCGCCGAACTGTCGGCCGCGATTCTGATAGTCGACTTCCCAGCTCCAATCCGACTGTTTTTCCGCTTCGGCTTCACGGACCTTGGCTTGCGCTTCGCGGGTCATTGGCGCAAAAGCTGCCAATTCTGGGTGATGTTGCAGCTTATGAGAGTAGTCAGAGGCTTCGACAGGCCATTCAGGCAAGCTGCCCACAGGTTTGTCATTGGCGGCTGGTCCAATCCAGCGCTTCAGGGCAGCTCGGGCCTGCGCTCTCTGACGAATCAGATCGTCCTGCTGCTCTTCCAGTTGTGCCGCTTCCTGTTTGGGCGTTACTGCATCAGCAGGTTGAGCGCGGCCACCGGCAATTTGTGCCCGGACGGTATCGGCCAGCAGACGGTTTTCTTTGTAGAGGTCCTGAAACAGAGTGTCTTTACGCTCAACCGAGTAGCTGTTGATCCAGGCCAACGCCGTGGCCTGACGAACCTTTAGACGTTCGACCCGGCGCTCAGCGGCGGCGCGTTCAATGGCCGCATCAGCGACCTCGATTCGGGCTTTGCGCTTAGCGCTGCTGGGCATCTCCTGACTGACTCCGACCATTCGCATAGTCATGAAGTCTTGGTCGATGCTCCAGCGATCCGGCCCCCCAATGGGGTAGTTCTGTACGCCTAGCAGCAACTTGGGATCGGGTAGTTCACCAGCGGGGATGGCCGCACTACTGGCAGCCTGAATTTTCGCGTCTTGTGCAGTCAGCGACGGCGCATTGTTTTCAGCCAGCTGCAAAGCTTCATCGAGTGTCAATGCGGCAGCGAGACTCGGCAATGCCAGTACGCTTGCCGCCAGGCCGGCCACGAGGGACCACCCTGTGCAATAGCACTTGGAGTTCATGTTCACGATTCCTGTGATGATCCACTGCGCGCTTCATCAGACATGCACGCAGATATGCCATCCCGCTAACGCGGAATGAGGCTCAGTGTGGTACAGGAATCAAATGCGGGGCGGTCGCCATACCCCTGAAGGGGTTTGGACAGGATGGGAGTCTATGGAGATGGACGCTTCGAGGGGGCTAGATAGGGGGACCAGAGGCTTGATGATAGAGACTTGCAGCATGCCGCCGGTCTTACACTCCTGGCCCGGCTTGCAGGGTTTACCATGCTCGGTGGGACTTTTCATGTCATGGCAGCAGTCTTGGCCCATGCCGTCCATCATCGCCATGCCCATGGTTTGCATGGGACACGGCTCTGTCGGCGCCTGAACACCCGCCATCCCACTGAGGGGAAGCGCCAAGCTAATCAGGAATATCAGGCAAAACCGTACATAGCGTGTCATGGACTGAAGTGTAGCCAGTAGAAATGGTGCTAACAATCCCGTTCCCGGCTTCTTGGTTAGCTGCCAGAAACCTCTATTGCGCGCTCATTTCCATTTCAGGACTTAGCGTGCCTAACCATGCGACCAGACAGATGATGAGGATTGCCATCAGGAATTCGAATTTCATGCTGCGGCGCAAGGCATTAACCGCTACAGAGTATTGACCATTGCGAACTGAGCGCTCCAACTGCGGGCTTAAGTGAAAGCGGTTCAGTGTGGCTAAAACGATCATCCCGGCAAAGAGCAGGATCTTCAAAAACAGCAGCTGACCATAGGTACTCAGCATGACCTCATCAAGGTTTGGACCGACGATGAAAAGGTAATTCACGACTCCCGTTACGCTTATGATCGCAACAATCACACCGCCGGCCGACTCAAAGCCAGTCAGCACGCGGGCAAGAATTCGTGCTTCCTCCTCGCCCTTCAGCGATTTCAACCGCAGCAGTAGAGCGAAGGCCGCTAGAGCACCCAACCAGCCACCTGCCGCTAATAAATGGAAAATATCGCTCAGAAAATGCCAGTAGCGGCGGCTGCCTTCGTCCATGGCACCGTGCCCTGTCCAGGCTAGCGTGGCCAACGCGATTGCTCCACACACGGTGACGATCCAGAGGCTGGGTGTCGGAAATCGTTTGTTCAACGCGACGCCCATAATTGCCCCAACCAAGGCGGCTATTCGGACCATCCAGGTCAACCCAACGTCGGTGCCCATGATGACCATTTCAAAAATGTGGTGATGTAGCTCCATAAGCTCCGATACACCGCTCATTGCTTTCGCAAGCAACAACATCGAGGCAAGGGACAGAGCTACACCTGCAACAGAAGTACCGTAAAGAAGCGACTCAAAATTCAAGACCGTGCCCGATACCCTTTCTTTTCCCCTGAGACTGTACAAGCCAAATATGGCCAATCCAAATAACAACATCAGGTCAAAATAGAGAGCAAAGCGAACCACAATATTTATTGAGTCGCTCATGGATCATTTCACTTTGAAGGAAAAGTTGCCGGTGATCGGGTGGGTGTCCGAGGAGACTGCACGCCATTCAACTTTGTAGGTACCGGTCGTCAGAGGTGCAGCCGGCGTAATCACCATCGTTTTCGGATCACCGCCAGCAGCGACGGCGGCCTTTACACCCATTGGAGAGTTCGGCATGCCAGGCATATCAGTCATGATCAGTTTTGCACCGGAAAACTGAGTGGTGAGATTCTCGGAAAAGTGCAGTTCAATTTTCGAAGGGGCCGCCGCATCCGAGCCTTCCGCCGGAGTGGAAGAAAGGAGCTTTGGATGTGCTTGAGCTACGGCACTCAGAAGCAAACCAGCAGTAAGTGCAACAGCTACGGTCGTAGTTTTAAGGAATGACATGCAAGACTCCTCACAGCAAGAGCTGTTGATTTGAGGTTTGTTTGGGAAGAACTAGTTTGTAATTTTCAATTTAAAACCACTGATGGTTAACTCGGAGCTTCCATCTCTAGTGCAGGTTGAACACGAAAATCTCGCTAAGCCCCAACGTCACAGTGCAAGAACACGATGCCACACGAACGCAAACTGTTCGATTACATTTCAGTCAGCTTGACACGCTGTTTGGGATCGAATTGGCGAAGGTCGCAAGTCTTAGAAACGAGACCGCACGCCGCAAATACTGGGGTATTCACTCATTCAAAAAATTACGAAACTGGATGCAGGCCCAAGTCGCGCTAACGCCGTTGATCACAAATGCGGCATTGCTCAGCTGACCTGCAAGTCAACACTAGGAAACTCGAGATGAAAGGCCGTTTTACCGTCACATGACGTACACCAGATTTTGCCATCATGCGCCTCAATAATTGATCGGGTAATCGACAAACCTAGCCCTGCGTTGCTTGGGCTTCCTTCCCTGCGCGCTGGGTCCACGCGATAAAAACGATCGAAGAGCTTTTCAAGATGTTCGGGGGCAATGGGTTCACCCTGGTTCTCCACGACGACCAATACCGACATCTCCTTCTGGAGGATTTCGACACTGATCATCTTCCCTTCCGAGGTGTAGCGAAGCGCATTAGAGAGCAGGTTAGATATAGCTCTGTGGAGCATAAGGACATCGCCTCGGACGCTGCCCCTTCCTGAAACCTTCAGTTCTATCCCTCGCTCATCTGCCAAAAGACGGTAGTATTCAAGCAGTTTCTCCACGACTTCCACCAAATCTATTGGTTTGTTCTCGTGGGTGATCAGACCATTGTCTGACTTCGCCAGAAATAGCATGTCATCAATCATCCGACTCATACGCTTCAAGTCATCAAGATTTGAGTACAGGTTGTCTTCGTAGTCTTCTATATCCCTTTTTCTTGAAAGCACGACTTCGGTGTGGGTCATCAAGTTGCTTACAGGAGTCCGTAGTTCGTGGGCAATGTCTGCGGAAAAATTCGATAACCGGACAAATGCATCGTCGAGTCTGGACAGCATTGCGTTAAAGGACAGCACCATTTGCTGAAGTTCTTTAGGAACAGGCGCTAAAGGGATGCGCTCTTTTAGTGATTTTGCTGACATAGAGGCGGCGACCCGCGTGACCTGGCGAATAGGCCGCATGCCACTGCTTGCTACCATCCAGCCAAGCGCCGCACTGACCAGCGCGCTAATTACCAGCCCTATCCAAAACCAGCGCTCAAGCGTCTCGAAAAAGGACATATGCTGAGTAACGTCAAAGATCAAAATGACTGTCAACGGCTTGTCTTGCCCCGTCACAACGGCTTGTGCTGTCACGCCACGGAACATCTGCTCTTGCTCCCGCCACTCCCAGACGTTGTTGTTTGTGGTTGTGCGGAACTCCTTCGGAATATCTACCGGACCGGGATCTGCGAACAGCAGCTTGCCTTCACCATCGATTATTAGGGCCGTCAAATCCCGGTGAGCACCCAGCAGCGCTTCCAGCTCAGGCTTAAATTCGCTGAATTGATCGATGGTGTTCAACCCGGACAAAATTCTCTGGGTCGAGTGGAGCTTTTCGTTCAATGCCTGCTGATCCAGCATCTTAAAGTGATGCCGACTGAGGTTGTTGAAACTAAGTCCGGCGACCGTAAGCACGGCCGTTACCGCGAGCATGAACATCAGACTCATGCGAGTTGTCAGGGACATCCGATTCATTCCGACTCCGAATCAGGCGCGTCTAGCATGTAACCCATTCCCCTCGAGGTATGAATCAACTTGACCTCAAAGTCGTCATCTATCTTGGCCCTCAACCGTCTAACCGCAACCTCGATAACGTTGGTGTCGCTATCGAAGTTCATATCCCAAACCTGGGAAGCGATAAGTGACTTTGGCAGCACCTCCCCACGACGTCGCAGCAACAGCTCAAGCAACGCAAACTCTTTGGCCGTAAGGTCGATGCGCTTACCTGCACGAATGGCCCGACGCTTGAGTAGGTCCACCTCCAGATCAGCCAATTTCATGTAGGTTTGCGAAGGCGCGCTGTTACCGCGACGCAGCAACGTTCTGACTCGAGCAAGCAATTCAGAAAATGCGAAGGGTTTGATCAGGTAGTCATCTGCGCCGAGTTCAAGTCCTTTAACTCGATCTTCAACGCGGTCTCTCGCTGTGAGAAAGAGTACGGGGACGTCTTTCCCGGAAGCGCGAACCTTCTGCAGAACTTCCCAGCCATCCAATCCAGGCATCATGACGTCGAGAATCAACAGGTCATACGCTTCGCTCAAAGCGTGCTGAAGCGCCTCTTTTCCATTAGTAAAACGATCAACATTGAACCCCGCCTCGGTGAGTCCTTGCTGCAAATAGATACCTATTTTTGGTTCGTCTTCAGCGACAAGAAGTCTCATGAGGTCGTTCTCTGATAGTGATGAAGCGGAGTCTGCAACGAAAACCGGCAGCCAACCAGCAACTGACAGAAAAGTAATATTGGCTTCAGGTAGATGTCAGCGAGCGCTGTCTAGGGTTCAAGCATGAGTACTTCCTAGTGCTCGACCGACTCTTCAGCATGAAACGTTTAGGAGCCGGAAAACAATTCCATAAGGAGTTGCCCCATGAATCGCCTGAAAATTCTGTTTTTTGTGAGCTCAATACTCGTCTCAGCTTCTGTATGGGCTGAAAGTGGCGGAGACCGGGTTATAGAGCGTATGGAGGGTCTGCGCAACAAGGCAGAAGCTGTCCTGATACAAGCTGAAAACGCTCCTGAAGGTCAGCGTCATGTCCACATGACTGAGCATATGAAGATGCTGGGAGAGCTCATGAGCCAACTCCATAAAGATCATCCAGACGCCTCAATGTCTCCTCAGCAGCACCTCGCCTGGATGGAAAAGCACGACAAAATCGTCGATGACGTTTTGAACCAAATGCAGCGCGAGCACAAATTGATGCTTTCAGAGAATCATCAGTGAAAACCGGCTTCCAATGGGCTTTTTGAACAGTAACGTTAAATACGGCGTCATTTGGACGCCGTGCTTTTTTGAAAACTGACAGAAATGTAGTGTTCAGGTCAGTTAACTGGCAGCTCCATGTCTTTAGCATAGCCAGTGCTCCCACTCCTCTTACTCTCGAGGTCACTATGAAAGCTAAGCTCGTTACCCCTGTCATCGCAGCAATCACTCTCCTCTTCGGTGCTACGGCTATGGCCAGCGCAGGGCATGGGAAAGAGGACATCGGCCAGCCTGGAGTCGCCTCTCAGGTTACTCGTACGGTGGAGGTCGAGATGGGCGATATTTTCTTCAAACCTGAAAGCATCGACGTTAAGCCTGGTGAAACCATTCGATTTGTCCTTCGCAATGATGGTTCGCTGCTGCACGAGTTCAACATCGGCAAAGCCTCTGCTCATGCAGCACACCAAAAAGAAATGGCAAGCATGTTCCAGAACGGGACGCTTAACCCCACCGGTACCGGAAAAACGATGAGCGGTATGAGCCACAGCATGGGTGGAATGAAGATGGTCGGAATGGAGCACAACGACCCGAACAGCGTCCTGATTGAGCCTGGCGCAACCCAAGAGCTGATCTGGACCTTCAACAACAGCACAGGCCTTCAGTTTGCCTGCAATGTGCCCGGACATTACCAATCGGGAATGGTCGGTCAGTTTGACCTGAAATAAGCCTAAGCCGGCTTCTCCCACCGCTTCGACACAGGAGTTGGCTACGCTCTGTTGCAGAGTACACAGTGAGGCTTAGATCATGAGTAACCATCAGCGCCTGGATGGAAACACCACCGCACCATATTGGAGGCGCAAAACAGGCGTTGTCCTAATCATGCTCATTGCGATTGGTGCCTTCTACGTGTTGCGGGAGCATTTCAGCCACGTTTATCCATTTTGGCCTTATCTGATTCTGTTGATCTGTCCATTAATGCATTTTTTTGGACATAGCCATGGCGGACATAGCCATGGCGATCAGGCAGCAACCCACAAGGACAAAGAAGGGAAATAGACATGCCTAACATATCGAGCCACCACGACCACAGTCACGCCCATGCTGCTCCGCTAAATGACGATGATCTACGTGACCCGGTGTGCGGAATGGCAGTCACTTCATCAAGTAAATTTGGTGAGTCTTATCAGGGACAGAAGTATCAATTCTGTAGCCTGAAATGCCAGGAGAAGTTTCGAGCTGATCCTGAACGCTTCAGCAGTAATGTTTCGAGCGCCGAGTCCCGCGTCACCACTCCAGAGCCTGCGGTACAAACAGGCACTGAGTTTACCTGTCCGATGCACCCGGAAATACGCCAGCCCGGACCCGGCAACTGCCCTAAATGTGGCATGACATTAGAGCCGGTCATACCCGCGCTCGATGAAGAAGAAAATCCTGAACTCCGGGATTTCGCCCGCCGCTTTTGGTGGTCGCTGCCATTAACCGTGATAGTGACCTTGCTCGCCATGGCGGGACACACGTTACAACTTTTCCATGGCCCGATCCAAAACTGGATCGAGCTGGCTCTGGCGACACCGGTGACCTTGTGGGCAGGTTGGCCTTTTTTTGTCAGAGGCATAGCATCTATTAGAAATCGCAGCCCAAATATGTGGACACTGATTGGGTTGGGTACCGCCGCAGCATACCTTTACAGCGTCATGGCAACGCTCTTACCTCAAAGCTTTCCGGCCACCTTCATGCAAGATGGACGCATCGGCGTCTACTTCGAAGCCGCAGCGGTCATCATCTCACTCACCTTGCTTGGGCAGATTCTTGAGCTCAAAGCACGATCGCAAACCTCCGCCGCCATCAAGTCCCTTCTCGGCCTGTCGCCCAAGACAGCACGCCGGATCAATACCGATGGACAGGAAGAAGACATTCCTCTCACCCATGTCCACCTTGGAGACCATCTACGGGTCAGACCCGGTGAAAAGGTTCCAGTTGATGGCTCAGTACTGGAAGGTGAAAGTGCGGTGGATGAGTCCATGCTTACTGGCGAACCAGTGCCGGTAATGAAGAGAGCTGGAGATAGTCTGATCGGTGCCACGCTCAATACACATGGGAGCTTAGTAATGGAGGCGCAGAAGGTCGGCGCCGAGACCATGCTGTCACAGATCGTACAGATGGTCGCTCGGGCTCAGCGATCCAAAGCACCAATGCAACGAATGGCCGACTCGATTGCCGGCTACTTTGTGATGGGTGTTATCGCGATTGCGATACTGACATTTGTTGGTTGGGGGCTTTTTGGCCCTGAGCCCAGCTGGGTGTTTGGTCTGATCAACGCTGTCGCCGTGCTGATCATCGCTTGCCCCTGTGCGTTGGGTCTTGCTACGCCCATGTCGATCATGGTTTCGACAGGTAAAGCAGCCAGCATGGGCGTGCTGTTCAGGGATGCCAGTGCCATCGAAAACCTATGCAAGATCGACACACTGATTGTCGATAAGACAGGCACCCTGACAGAGGGACGGCCAGTGTTTCACAGTGTGGAGGCCACACCCAGTTTCAATCCCCACGATGTTCTTCAGCTTGCTGCCAGCCTTGATCAGGGCAGCGAACATCCCTTGGCTCATGCAATCGTCGATCACGCCCGAACCGAGAACATTAAGCTCACCAAGCCAGGATCCTTTGAGTCTGGTTCAGGTATCGGGGTCAGTGGCATCGTTGATGGCAAGAAGATCCAACTGGGGAACACCGCGTTGATGGAAGCCGCAGGTGTCAGCACCAAGCCCCTACAAAAGCGTGCAGAGTTGTTGCGACTTGACGGCATCAGCATCATCTACCTCGCAGTCGACGGGGTATTGGCAGGGTTGTTGGCAGTATCAGATCCGATTAAGCCGACCTCCAAAGAAGCAGTCACCAAGCTCAAGGCTGATGACATCAAAATCATCATGGCTACTGGCGACGGGCTCACCACCGCTCGGGCTGTCGCCAGGGAGATGGGGATTGAAGAAGTCCACGGTGAAGTGAAACCTCAGGACAAGGAGCGTCTGGTCGCAGACCTTCAGCAAAACGGCCGGAAGGTCGCCATGGCCGGTGACGGTATCAACGATGCACCAGCCCTGGCGCGAGCAGATGTGGGCATTGCCATGGGGACAGGGACTGACGTTGCGATGAATAGCGCGCAACTCACGCTAGTAAAAGGCGACCTGATGGGGATTTTGCGAGCAAGGGCTCTTTCGGTCGCAACAGTAAAAAACATGCGGCAAAACTTGGGTTTCGCCTTTCTTTACAACTCGATGGGTATCCCCCTTGCCGCAGGCTTGCTCTATCCACTGACGGGACACCTCTTGTCGCCAATGATCGCTGCCATAGCCATGAGCGTCAGTTCTGCATCTGTAGTTTTCAATGCATTGAGACTGAGGAATACCCGAATTGACTGAACTTCAAAATTGCAGCGCACTTGCCATGCGTTTGCATAGAACCTGACCAGTCATTCGCATTTGACTGATCTGTGATTGAGAATTTGACCAACCAGACATCAAAGCTGAGGGGCTCATAACGACCCAAAGCGGTAAATCTGGGCAAGGGACTACCCATGTGTTTTCTTCAGTCCTTCAAGCGCACACTCGCCCTTTGCACAGCGGCCATTTTTTCAGGCCGCTTCATGCGTTTCCATTTTCTGATGTCTTCCTTGCTTCGCCCACAGCTCATACACAGATCACCACTGAGTTGACAAACTGAGATGCAGGGATTCTCGATTTCTTTAGCCATTGTCAGCCACCTTTGGACACACGTATTGAGTCAGGCGGGTGTTCCAGTAACCTCCGTGAGTTCGCTGACACTCCTCCTCAGAGTCGAAGTGGACGCTGTGGTCTGAAGGGGTCAGGACGATGTCGGCCTCCTTCAACGCGATAGCCGTCAGCTCAAAGATGCGCGCCTTCGCGTCAAACAAGGCGAGCTTTCTATCCGCCAAGGTTTCGAATACCCAGATGACCTTCAGGGTTTCAGCCAGCGCGTTGAGGTCAGCGGTATGGGTGAGCCAGATAAAGCCTTTGATTTCACCTTTTGCTGTTTCACACGCTTCGGTGAGCCTGGTAATCAACCGGCGTTCTATCCGCGCCAGTTCGCGTTTCCCTGGTGGCATTGCGGGTTCCTTTGGAGACAATGGAGGGCAGGCTCTGAATCAGGCCGGTCGAAACTCGACCGTCAGATGGCTGACTTCGTGAACCGGCTTGAGACGTTCACGAATGCTGTCGGCGTTCGCAGTGGCCTTACCAACGACGCTGACGATGGCCGCATGGGCTTGCGGCCCAATCCGCCAGACATGCAAGTCAGTGATGATGGCATCCCCCGGCTTCTCAACCAGTTCGCGGATTTCCTCGGCAACGTGCGCATCTGTCTGATCCAGCAGCACACCTGCGGTGCCCCCCATCAAGGTCCAGGCCCAACGCGCGATAACAATGGCGCCGATGATACCCATGACCGGATCCAGCCAAACCCAACCGAGATAACGCCCGGCGAGCAGTGCCGCAATGGCCAGAACTGAAGTGAGCGCGTCCGCGATAACGTGGACGTACGCAGATTTCAGGTTGTTGTCGTTCCCGTGACGGGCATGGGCATGGGCATGATCATCATGGTCGTGCTCATGACTGTGCCCGTGGCCCAGCAACAACGCACTGACAATGTTGACAATCAAACCGGTAATCGCGATGAGCGTAGCGGTGCCGAACTGAACTTCCGTTGGCTGCAAGAGGCGCATGACAGACTCAATGCCAATTCCCAGGGAGACCATACCGAGAACCAGTGCCGAGGCGAATCCGCCCAAGTCTCCAACCTTTCCGGTACCGAAACTGTAGCGCTCGCTGGAAGCATGGCGTTTTGCATATCCGTAAGCGGCCGCCGCGATGCCTAATGCGCCGGCATGGGTTGCCATGTGGAAGCCATCGGCCAGTAACGCCATCGAACCCGTAATATAGCCGGCGGTGATCTCGCCGACCATCATCAGCACCGTCAGTGCCACAACCCAAAGCGTACGCTTGGCATTTTCGTCGTGCGCTGAGCCAAGGAACACGTGGTCGTGTGTGTAATTGATGTTGGTGTTGCTCATGAGTGTGTACCTAGATGCGTTCACTTAGCGTAACGGCGAATGGCTTCAAGAAGCTCTTCGACGCCCCTGTTACGCTCTTCTTCGCTGAGCGCAGGGTTCGCGACATGCTCCCGCGCGTGGTCCTCGATGATTTCCTCCATTAAGCCGTTGATTGCTCCGCGAGTGGCAGCAACAAGGTGTAATGTTTTTGCGCAATCGAGATCCGATTCCAATGCTCGTTCAACGGCTTGGATTTGTCCGGCTATGCGTTTTACGCGTTTGAGAAGATTTTCTTTGTTTGCTGCAATATGGCCCATGGGATACCCCACCTACCTATGTATTGCGCATGATAGGCATACCCCCTATGCCTATGCAAGATCATAGAGCGGAGAGAGCATCTACAGTCCCTGGCAGAAAAGAGGCCTCAAGTGCGAGCGAGGAGCGAGAGGAGCTGTAATGTCCGCCTCTAACCGTTCTCTGCCGGCGATGGCCAAAGTCGAATACGCTGCAAATGGTTGGTCAGGTCAAATGCAAACGAGTGGTCAAGTCTGCCCAACTACCCATCACAATGACGGTCACAACCCGAAACAGATAACTGTTGACCTTGCCATCGTGTCAACGTCGATGCTGTTGGTGCGGCGAAAAGAAACCGCTCAGCTTGAGAGGTAAAAAACCATGTTCGTTTTAAATGTTTCCGGCATTGGTTGCGGCAGTTGCGTCAGCAAAATCACCAAGGCGATTCAGTCAATGGATAACGAAGCTACGGTTTCCGTGGATCGGTCAGCCGGTAAGGTGAGAGTTGAAAGCAGCGAAAGCCCAGAGCAGATTCGTAAAGCTGTCGAGGCGGTAGGTTTTCCTTGCCAGATCAGCGCTTGAAGCGCTGACAGCTGCCCCTGGTCAGACGCCCGTTGCAGGGGGGATCCACTTGGTGAACATTCAGGGATACCATAGCAGCGTCGACCACAATTACCGCTCGCAAGCCCCTGCGCTACTAATCACCTCGCAGAGCTTTGAGCAAACCTTTGAATGCTCCATTCAACCGAGTAAAAGCGGCGTCGAAACGTATTCCATTTTCTGTGTACTTTGCGACCTCAACCTGCTGATCGACAGTATTTTGGTCAATGGCAGGTTGAGCCGGTGTACTGTAAAGCAAACTAATTCCATAAATATCGCTTACGGATTCTATTCCGGCAATGTGTTTTACATTTGTTGTTTCCAAAGAAAATAGAGTGGCAGGTGTTTTTTCTATTTCGCGGGCGAGCACAGTAGAAAAATCTAAATCTCGGGCCTTGTAGTTCGGCGTATCAGCATTTGCGATGTTGTTACTCAGGATTTCGGCTCTTTGGCTACGAAGATTCAAAGCTCTTTCCGCTACGCCGACCGCTTTTTCGAAACTAATACTCAAGCAATAATCCTCAACAAGCTCACTTATTTACTACGCGATACCTCCGGATTCACATCTCCGACCAATAGAGGTTCAAAGACATAGTCACCTTGAGTAACGAAAACCTACAAAGGTTCGCCCGTTGATATTATTGGTGAGTAATATCGATGCGCGCTGGAAGACCGAGACCTTAAGGACTAAATACGATGTTCTTCAAGAGAAATATCACAACCTGACGCAACTGTAATATTGGCCTAAGCTTCCCGACAGCGGGTGACCCTTATAGTCCTATTGAGCCTAATGCTCACCCGCTACGAATCAATGCACGATTGGATTCAGGGGCGGCCAGTACTGATCTGAGGAAACCCCAAATGAACACTATCAAATCCTTGTTCGTCATCGCTGCTCTGAGCATTTCATCTTTGGCTATGGCTGAGGGCGGTGGTGATCGGACTTTCGCACGTATGGAATTGGCCAAAAATAATTCGATGGAATCGTACCAGGTAGCTCAAACGCAGAGCTCTCAACCGCCTGTCGCTGAGAGCAAAGCGAAAGCGATGGATCATAAAAACTGCTGAACGATTAGGCACGCGGCCAACCTGACAGAAATGTAATCACTAAGGTGGTTTAGATGTGGCAATTTCTGAGCTCGCTTGCTGTAAAAATTCGTCTTTTTAACGGTAAGCGAAGCTCATCTTGCCAACTCACGGGTTGTTTTGAACGGCTCCCTTTTGACTGATTGGAAATAAACGGCATGCATTCCAAAACCTCTAGACGGACATTCGTTAAAGGCCTGGCCGCCGGTGGCATCCTTGGCGGCCTTGGTCTGTGGCGCACTCCTGTATGGGCAGTGACCAGTCCAGGCTTGCCGAGCGTCCTCACCGGCAACGAATTTGATCTGTTTATTGGTGAAACCCCTGTAAACATCACCGGCTCGCCGCGCACGGCCATGACCATCAATGGATCATTGCCAGGACCCTTGCTGCGTTGGCGCGAAGGAGAGACAGTCACACTGCGTGTGAAAAATCGTTTGGACCAGGACACTTCCATCCATTGGCACGGGATCATCCTGCCGGCCAATATGGACGGCGTACCCGGATTAAGCTTCCATGGCATCGCACCCGACGGTATGTACGAGTACAAATTCAAGATCCATCAGAACGGTACGTATTGGTATCACAGCCACTCGGGCTTACAGGAGCAGGCAGGCGTTTACGGGCCAATCGTTATCGACTCGAAAGAACCTGAACCTTTTCAATACAACCGCGACTACGTGGTGATGTTGACTGACTGGACCGATGAAGATCCTAGTCGCGTCATGGCGAAGCTTAAGAAGCAATCTGACTACTACAACCACCACAAACGTACCGTTGGCGATTTCATCGACGATGTCAGCAAGCAAGGCTGGTCATCTACCGTAGCCGACCGAAAGATGTGGGCAGAAATGAAAATGAACCCCACTGACCTCGCAGACGTCAGTGGAGATACTTACACCTACCTCATGAATGGCCAGGCGCCCAACGGTAACTGGACCGGTATTTTCAAACCAGGTGAGAAGCTGCGCCTTCGTTTTATTAACGGCTCGGCGATGAGCTATTTCGACGTTCGAATTCCTGGCTTGAAAATGACCGTTGTGGCCGCCGACGGCCAACACGTCAAACCGGTCAGCGTCGACGAATTCCGCATCGCCGTAGCTGAAACGTATGACGTGATAGTTGAGCCCGCCAGTGAAGAGGCTTACACCATCTTCGCCCAGTCTATGGACAGAACCGGGTATGCACGCGGAACCCTCGCAGTTCGCGAAGGATTAAAGGCACAAGTGCCTGCGATCGACCCTAGGCCTCTTTTGTCCATGGATGACATGGGAATGGGCGGTATGGCTGGTATGGACCATGGCAGCATGGCTGGTATGGGCAGCGGCGACATGTCCGGCATGGCTGGCATGGATCACAGCAAGATGGCGGGCATGGACCAAAGTGACATGACCGGGATGACCGGCATGGACGGCGGTGATATGACTAGCATGGCTGGTATGGATCACAGCAAGATGGCTGGTATGGACAAAGGCGACATGGCCAACATGGCTGGCATGGACCATAGCAAGATGGCGGGCATGGACAAAGGCGATATGTCCAACATGGCCGGTATGGACCACAGCAAGATGGCTGGCATGGGCGGTATGGGTGGAGAAATGCAGACTCACCCAGCCTCCGAAACCAACAACCCCTTGGTTGATATGCAAGCCATGACCCCGACGCCAAAGCTAAACGATCCAGGCATCGGTTTGCGGAACAATGGTCGTCGAGTCCTCACCTATTCAGACCTGAAAAGCACTTTCGAGGACCCTGATGGCCGCGAGCCCAATCGCACCATTGAGCTACATCTGACCGGTCACATGGAAAAGTTTTCCTGGTCCTTCAACGGCATCAAATTTTCTGACGCTGAGCCCCTTCGTCTCAAGTATGGGGAGCGTCTTCGCATCACCTTGGTAAACGACACCATGATGACGCACCCCATTCACCTTCACGGAATGTGGAGCGACCTTGAAGATGAAAACGGCAAGTTCATGGTGCGCAAGCACACAATCGACATGCCACCAGGTACCAAGCGCAGCTATCGAGTCACCGCCGATGCCTTAGGTCGCTGGGCCTATCACTGCCACCTGCTTTTCCATATGGAAATGGGCATGTTCCGTGAAGTACGGGTTGATGAGTAAAGGAGACGATCTGTGAGCACATACCTAAATCGTAAATCGCTGGTCGGTTGCCTCTTTGCCGTCGGCTTGATGGGTGGACTCTCGTCCGTGGCGCTGGCAGTCGAGGATAGTAGTGTTCATTCACCTGCTACTCCTGCGGAGCCAACGAGCAAGCCTGCAACTGCGACAAAAGAATCAAAGCCCGATCACGGATCAATGGATCACAGCAAGATGAGCCATGAGTCGATGGGTCATGACCAAAAAACCAAAAAGGCAGATTGAGATCATGACCAGTAAGTTTTTACGTCCAACGTTGATGGCACTGGCAGTCTCTACCAGTCCTGCTTTCTCTTTCATGGCCCAGGCGGCAGAAGAGATGGATCACTCCAAGATGGATCGCGGCTCGATGGGAGCTATGGACCATAGCAAGATGGGGGCAATGGATCACAGCAAGATGAGCATGGACAATGGAGCAATGGACGGTATGGAAAGTATGGATGGAGGGGCTACCACCACCAGCCGAACTCCAATCCCTGTACTGACCGACGCTGACCGTGCAGCCGCGTTCCCTGATGTGGCTGGTCATGGCGTTCACGACAAGAAGGTCAACTCCTTCATGCTGCTGGATAAGTTTGAGTACCAGGATGCTGACAACGGTAGTGCGTTGGCCTGGGATGCAAAAGGATGGATCGGCGGTGACGTTGACCGACTGTGGTTGCGTTCGGAAGGCGAACGTACCAATGGCGTAACGGAAAACGCTGAACTCTCAGCCCTTTGGGGGCACTCCATCGGTCCATGGTGGGATGTCGTCACCGGCGTACGACAAGACTTCAAGCCCGGATCACCACAAACTTGGGGAGCGCTCGGTATTCAGGGCATGGCCCTCTATAACTTTGAAGCCGAAGCGACTGCCTATATCGGTGAGAACGGTCAAACCGCTGCTAGATTGGAAGGCGACTACGACATTCTGCTGACCAATCGCCTGATCTTGCAGCCAACGGCCGAAGCCAATTTTTACGGAAAAAATGATCCTCAACGCGGCATTGGGTCTGGATTGGCAAACACCGAAGTAGGGCTCCGATTGCGTTATGAGATTGTTCGCCAATTTGCCCCTTACATTGGGGTTAGCTGGAGCCGCTCCTACGGCAATACGGCAGACCTGGCCAGCGATGAAGGAGAGCATGCGAACGAGGCGCGATTTGTCGCCGGTATTCGGATGTGGTTTTAAGAGCCTGACATGAAAAGAACGTTGAAAACATTGACTGCTGCCGGGGTGGTTGCCGCAATAACAGGTGCCGGCGTGGTTTATTTTGGTGTGATCAATGTTGGGGCGGATGAACCACACTCCGATCCCGTTTACGCGCTACTTTCCACCGCTCGGGATCGCTCGATCGAAGTGCGCTCACGCGACATTAAAGTCCCCGACCTGAGCGAAGAAGCTCTAATCCGCGCAGGTGCTGGCAACTACAACTCTATGTGCATCGGTTGCCATCTCGCTCCGGGTATTGAAGGAACCGAGTTAAGTAATAGCCTTTACCCCGCACCTCCGAATCTTTCAAAACTGGGCGTTGATGGAAACCCTGCCGCAGCTTTCTGGATCATCAAGCATGGAATCAAATCCACAGGCATGCCCGCTTGGGGTAAAAGCATGGCCGATCCCTACATATGGGGAATGGTCGCATTTCTCCAGCAGCTGCCTTCAATGGATGCAGAGCAATACAAAGCTCTCGCAACCAGCAGCGGTGGTCATCAACACGGTGGCGGCGAGAGCAAAATGCATAACCATGAAGGCCAGCATGAGGGCCAAAAAGGCGCTGTCGCGGGGCATCATGATGCGGGTACAGGCGAAGAAATAGCCGAAGCAGGCGACCATCATGGCGAGAGAAACAGCGCTCATGCCCATGAGGCGGCCGAAGCGCCTTCTCAGGATGAAAGTACCGAACACGCCCATCCTCAGGTTGTGGAGGCTTCACATGACGCCCCTGCAACTCCGGCCACTCAGCCAAAAACTCATACCCACGCTGATGGGAAGGAACATACCCATGCGAAATAACTTTCTTCGTCCCGGTCGGGCACTTCGCCTCGCTGCATTTGCGGCTCTGTTTATCAGTTCAGCTGGTCATGCAGCAGAGTCGCTGACGATCGACGTCCATCGTGACGCTAACTGTGGATGCTGCAAGAAGTGGATCCAGCACCTTGAAGCTAACGGCTTCACCGTCGTTGATCATGTAGAAACCAACATGAGCGCGGTCAAGCAGGATCTCGGTGTTGCTCCACGACTCTCGTCCTGCCACACAGCAATGATCAATGGAAAGTTTGTTGAAGGTCACGTGCCCGCCGAGCAAATCATTGCGATGAGCAAACGTGACGACCTTCTCGGGATCGCCGTTCCTGGCATGCCGGCTGGATCCCCGGGCATGGAAGTCAACGGAAAACATGATGCTTACCAGGTAATCGGTTTGTCCAAAGCAGGCGCAGACCAGGTCATTGCTGAATACCCCGGAAACTAATCTGGCCCCTCAATCCTGTCCCTGCGTGGTTAGCGACATAGCCATGCAGCGGGACACATACTGTCCATTCCGCGCTCAAGTAACACGCAAAGACAATGAGCTACTGTTGGCCGTCTCTCCTGCTGTTCCCCCCAGCCCCACTCTATAACGCCCTCAGCTAAACGATGCGCACGCAGTCGAAGTGAATATCGACGATGACTCTGCACCTTCAGTCTCAGTTATGAATGGAGATTGCCTGTCAACGGATCAAAAGCTCCTAGACAGCAGGTTTGCCAAGCGGGGCGAACACAGGTACTGACAACAGGACGTCCCGCACTTATGTCAATCCACACAAAAAAAGGCGCCACTAGGGCGCCTAAGCCGCCTCCCAAACCAAAGGAGAAACAAGGAGACGGGGTGTACCTGGTAGTCGAACAATTGGTGCCGCAGGTTAGCGCTCGTTAAAGCAGTTGCAGTGGGTACTCGACAATCAGTCGGACCTCATCCAAATCAGATTCGAAATCGGTAGCACGCGTGGTTGCTTGGCGAACACGCAGCGACATGTCCTTCAGAGAGCCTGACTGGATGATGTACTTAGCCTCAATGTCTCGCTCCCAACGCTTTTGGTCTTGCAATGGCGCTCCATCTGCTCCGCGACGCATATACACGCTGTTCGCGTTGGAATAATCAGCGTCCCACCCCTTCGCGTAGCGGGTCATGAAGCTAAGGCCTGGGATGCCGAACGCTTGCATATCCAGGTCGTAGCGAAGCTGCAAGGATTGCTCTTTCGGTGAGTTGAAGTCGCTGTACTGGATGGAGTTATCCAGAAAAATCGAGTCCGATTGGCGCAGGTAATCAAAGTCGTCATTGCCGTTGCTGCGCTGATAGCCAACGGTCACCGTGTGGACGCCGAATTTAACCCCGGCTTTGCCACTCCAGATATTGTTATCAAAGCTGTCCAGGAGTTTTTTACCCTCGTCGACCGCGCGGTAGTAATTAAATCCACCGATCAACGCGACGCTCTCTGAGAGCGGGTAGCTCAGGGAAGTGCCTGCGTAATACTGATTCCAAACATCCTTAAATTGGCTGGCGTAAAGACTCACACCAACATGCTCATTAACGGTGTAATCGCCCCCAAGGTAAGCAATCCATGGAGCATCAACAGCACCGGCATAGAAAGTCGAAAAGCCGTCACGCATGCTGCTGGAGTTGGGTTGGCTCATCGCATGCAGCCGCCCCCCCTGAATGGTCAGGTCTTTAATGGTGGTGTTGGTGAACGTTGCCCCCTTAAAGCTCTCTGGCAGCAGTCGAGAATCGCCATATGCCACGACAGGCGTGGATGGAAAGACATCTCCTACTTTGACCACCGTATCCATAAAGCGAGCCTTCGCGGCTCCGCCTACTTTTGAGTAAGAGTCTTCAGGTTGGCCTTTGCTGTTGTAGGGCATGACATCCACTGAGCTTCGAGCCCCCGAGCGCCCATCACCCGAATCAAGCTTGAGTCCTACCATTGCAAATGCATCTATGCCGAACCCGACGGTGCCTTGGGTGAAGCCAGACTCAAATCGCCCGATAATCCCATGAGCCCATTCTTCAGCGTAACCATTGCCTGTGGGACTTGACTGGCCCTTTCGATTGTCACGATTGAAGTAGAGATTACGATTGAGAAGACTAAGGGAGCTCCCTTCAATGAACCCCTCAGGTTTTTGCTCAACGGCCACTGCAACTTGCCCCATGCTCATGCCAAGGGCAATGAGAGAAAGACCATAAAAGCTTTTATTGTTCATTTAACACTCCAGGCTTTTGCTTGGCAGAGTTTCTTTATGAAATATTTTTATCATTATAAAAAGCCACCGGCACATAGGGATTCCCTCTACGTGCCGACAGACATAATTTCATACAAAAGATAACTTCAGCGTGACCTGAAAATTACTTCTATGTCAGCGACCAGCAAGCATGCTTAAAAAGCGTAAATGAATGATTTGATGTAGACATGACCTTAAGGGGCTAACTCCCATGTGGGCAGTCGGTACCCATAATCTTGTATTCCACGGTATTAAGCTTGCCCGCCGAATCTTCATAGGTCATGCGCGAAGGCGCAACACTACAGTTTTTGTTGGCCTGTGTGACACTGATCACCTTCTGAATATCGAGGTTCATACCATATTCATAATGAACAACTTCAGGGACGGCCTTACCATTTCTTAAGGCATATTGCTCCATCGCCTGTTGGTTTTCTTGCATCATCCGACCATACACGCGGTCACCGCCTCCTTCAGCCATGGCTAATGAAGATAAGGTCAAAACCGAAGCGGCGCAAAACGCTTTCACTGCTGTCATTGCTTTCATGATTTTCTCCTAAGCTCAATTTTCTGAGTTAAAGAGTAACAAGTGAAAGCTTTCAGAAAGCTGCCGCGAAGGTTACTAATGTGAAAGGTGAACCCTACTCCGCGTTTACGCTTTCAAGCCAGATGGCATTTTTGTTATCACCAAAGGTTGGCAGACGCTGACGGAACACAGATGACCTCAAAAGCTTATTGGAACCGGTGGCCCCTCCCAATTCCTCGATACGCCGGTAGATCTGAGCAAGGCCTCCGCGTCGACTCCGGTTTTTTCCAGGCTTGTCAGATCCCACTCGAAGAAACTGGAAAATACCAGGAAAACCTTGCTTGCTACCGCTGAAGTCAATCTTACCGTCGAGTAATTCACCGGGAGCTTCATCCGGATGAGTTCAGAGACAGTCCATATCAAAGTTCTTAGACGGAAATGCCATACTGACTCTTGATGAATCTTTATCTGTTGATAAGTAAGGGGAAACCTCTGCTTGCGTAGATCCAGCTCATGAGGTAACGAACCTGGGAGTAGCGATTGCAAATTCCGAATATTCACTCTCTTCGGATCTTTCGTAACTTTATATAGCTCATCTACGCCCGCTTCGATAAGGGCCGCATACGCGCCGTCTCTTGAGTCGACAGACTTTTCGACCGTAACTGCAATTTTTTTAGGTGCACGGAGTTTTGCCATTAACCATGCGTTATCATGTTCTAGAATCCATTGCGTAGGTTTGTACGCCTTCTTCCAGAGGTACTCGACATCGGCGTCGTTACGTAGCGCTAAAAGCAACTCAATTTTTTGGCGATACCTAGTTTTTTGGCTAGGATGCGATTCTTCAACTTTGGACGCTCGCGGAGAAACAGAGGCACTCAGCAGAATAGACTCATTCTTCAGAGCCTCTTCAAAGTCATCTGCACTGGAAAACAAATGAAGAGCAATGATCAAATGCCTCGCGAGCGGCATATTTAGCTGACCTTTGTCTGATTTGAGCCGGATCCATTGCTCATGTTTCCCGGTGTTATAGGCTGGATCAATCTGCGACAAAAGCTCATCACCGTAAGCGCTTTGGATGCTGTCGAATAGTTTTGCGATACCTGCATTTTTTCCGAAAATATATCCGCGTTTCTTGCATTGGCGGACGTAGCAAGAACTTAATACCGTACTGCCTATCGGAGGAATATTGCGTTGCAAGATATCGTGTGCGAACAGGGCGACTTTCTGTTCCAGTTTTGAGCCCTTGTGAGTCGCTGCGCTGTTTAAGGGGCTCCAACCGCATGCGCATGGCTCAGTCAGATTGGGAAGTAGCTTCAATTTTCGGTAGAACGGGCGAGAGCACTCGGGGCAGGCATGGATCAATGTGTCGCCATGACGCCAACAGACGGCAACACCGGGTATTTGGTGAGATCGATGCCAGTAGGCAGAACCCCGATCAATCAAATCCTCCTGAACGCAGGTAGGACAAAGCTTAGCCTTGCCATGGGTGGACTCCTCTCTGCGGGGCACCCGTACCACCCCGTCATAACCCAGCGGACCTACGTTGTTCTCCGGACCCTGCTTAACCCCAAGAAAAGGCCGGTAAGCAGGAAAAGTGGTATTGCTACTGATCAGCTCTGCGAGATTGCTCTCCGATTGCCCCGGCAGTCTGTGGGCGAGCCTCTCGATCTGATTGGGTACGATGCCACCAATGCAAAAGGGTTTCGATGCGAACAAATCGCGGTAGGTTTCTGTCGCGGTTCTGTTGCCTGACAGATAGTGATATCGGGTGACACGAGAGTGCAGCATTTCATCCGGCATCGACACGGGGAAAAACAATAGATCAGACATCATTTACCGATTAAAGGTAGGGCTCGAAGAGAATATGCATCCGGGGGCAGTATATATGCAACCCGTCAAATTCTGTATCCGGTATCGATTTGGAAATGATACCCAGCCGCTCAACTTTTAACCGTAGTGAATTCATCTAAGCCCTGCCGCGATCGTACTCTTGAATACAAAACACGTATCGATAACCTGCGCAGGTCAGCCCATGGCAATTGCAAAACTATTTCTGTTGATCGCGGGTTAGTACGTTTTACTTGCTGATCGTGGTCATCCAGCGTATGCCGTAGCTATTCTGGAAGGTGCAAATATTCATTAACAGAAAAATAATGTGTTTACGTTGAATTAAATTCAGAACTTTTTTAGATCGAGGGAATGGCTGGCTGGATTACAGCGTGGGCCGAATGCTCGCGACCCTGTAAAGCGAAGAACGTGATATAGGCTTGCCCTCCGAGAGCAATTTGCTTCTAGCCCATCGCAGACGCCTATCGTGGAAGCCTTCGATTGATTCACATACTTTGTCGAGCATTGCTGCACAGAGAGGAAGCTTGCAGAGCTGCTTTTCGAAGCGAGACAGAACATGAAGCTCCCGGCCAATTCTGGTACGCGAGATGCGGACAGGCTTACCCGCAAGAGCATAAAGCGCTTCAGCACACTGACGGACTTCGCCGGCCAGTCTCGCATCGAGGGCAGCGAACATTTCGGCGCTATTTAGACGGGGCGTACGATGGGGGCTTGGGTTTACAGTTGACTCCGAAAGCCACCGCCTATCGTGGCGATACAGCCACGCATACCCCCTGCATGCATGTGCTTTGTAAAAACGATAATCAGCCTCGAAAGCCGTGCGTCTTGCGCATAGCTCAATGTGAAATCTTGCCTCACTCCAAGCACCTTGCCCGCCGGCTACATTTCGGATGTGACGATAGACATACGCCAATGAAACGCCTAGAACGGCAGCGATCTTTTTGGCATCAGCGCCCTCAAGAGCATGTTTCCACACAGCGGCTGACGAACAGTCCATGCCTTCACCGGGCATCACCGGAGAAAGGCGCGTGTGAAGTTGAATGTGAGCTATCGGACCACACGCCACCGCCTGTTTCACCGGGCGTTGACCATGCAGCAAGTTCACCATGTCAATGCCCAGAGCACCGGCCAATAAAATGTATTTGAGCGGGTGGTGGGAGGTTATTGGCGTACGAAGCAGCTTCGTGACCCACGAGGCGGGTGTACCTGCACGAACTTCTCCGAGTATGGAAAATTCCCATTCTTGCGGGAGTGCGGCAAAAAAATCGGCCATGTGCTGCGCCAGCATGTGCATGTGCAAGCGATGGTTATCAGAGGCAAGGTTAAGCTGCGTTGCCCTTTGTAAAAACGTGTAGCGCACCGCCTCCGCTGACAAAGCACTGACTTCAGACTCGATGACCTGAAGTGAGCGCAACGCTATTTCGTGAAGCGGCGGCATGCTCAGCGACGGGGTATCGAGACGTAACGTGTGAGCTTGCACATTCTCATCACTCGGCAGATTGAGTTGTCGAGAGCTGCGGCTGGACCAGCGAGGATCAAGGATACTAAGTGACGTCCCGTGATGCGGACATACCAGCACGCCTGGAAGCATGTGAACCCTGTGCCAGTAAGCAACTCCCCGTTGGGCCTGATCTTGGGCGATACATTCTGGGCATAACCGCACTCGGGAGGCGAATCCAATACGGCTCGCGTTGACGCCCAGCTTCAACATCAAACCCTTCCCATCGGCAGTCATCAGCGTCCGAGCGTGTTCTACCTGGCTCATAGTCAAAAACGGCGCATAGTAGGGTAATAGCGTGTGACGCATAAGGACCTCGGCTATCGATAGCTCGGTACCGCTGGGTAGCGCGTCGACAAACTCCCCTAAATGACTTGGGAATGCCACATTTTGCGAAAATGCTGCCGCCGATTTCAGGCCGGCAAATGCTGCTTGGCAATTACGAACACCGCAAAGACGGGCATAGCGAGATATCACGCTGTGCAGCGTCTCATCGGGGAACGCGGTGGGGAAGAAATGGAGTTTAAGGTGCACTTCGCCACCCCCCGACTCACGCTTTGTGATACATCGGTGAGAACTCAAACAAGTCCTCGTTGAGCCAGCCCGCAGCTCGCAGAGCATCGAGGGGAGCGTCCTGTTCGCTTAGGGCTTTAGCCTCTGAGTTTTCCACACCAGTTGCAATAGGCGATGGGTGATCCTTCGCAAGAATGGTTGGAGATTGGTCTGCCGGCTTCTCACGGGACACAACGCTTCGAAGCAAGGCGAGGCGATCCTCTCGTGCCAAACCGTCGAAGACCATCATTTCGCTCAGTTGATCCTCAATCGGCAGCAAATCGTCGAACTGCCGCATCCGCTTCGGATCTCGGCTACGCAGAGCTGAAAGGGCTGGCTTTAGAATCTGCATTTTTGAGTTGCTTACCTTCACCAGGACCTCGGCAGTCAAACACTCCGAGCCACTCTGGACCGCATAACGCTGACTCAATACCAGCAGCTTGACCAGGAAATCTGTGACGCCTTGAGTGTGCTCATACAGCGTGTCGAAAATCTCGTCAGTCAGCTCAGCAGTCTGCTTGCACCACTGATAGCTCCAGAGATTTTCGACTAACAACCGCCACTCCTCATCCTCTTTTTCGAATCGTTTGAATTCCAGCGTACCGGCACCACAGACTCGGCGGGCAGTCCGCATGGCTTCTGAGAACAGGCTAATCGTAGAGTTCGTGCCACTGAAAACGACCGGGATACCAATGTTGTTAACCAAGTGCAGAAAGAAATTCAGCATGCTCTCCTTACCACCGGTTTTCGCCAGGTGGAGGTTTTGCAGCTCGTCGATTAACAAGGCGCCGATGAAAAACGTGCTGGCCACCTGCTCCATCTGTTGCAGCGCATCATTGATATTTCGATGCCTGTAGCGCTTGTGATAGTCCTTGTCTCCTAGAGCGTCACCAACCGCATAAAAAAACTGCTGGCAAAATCCAGCCAGCGATCCATCCCGAGGGCAGTCAAGCTTCAGCCAAGTGATTTGGGTATGAACAAACTGCTTTCCCTCATAGCGCTCATGACGGATTGTCTGTGGATAAAGGCTCAAAATGGCGTGGAGTGCCGTCGACTTGCCAATACCGCTCAGGCCGACGACGGTAAACGTTTCAGCAGTGGACTTGAACGCATCGTGGTAACGCTGAGCCCCCGATAAAGAATGCAAATGCCGGACGGTAGCGGGCGACATCGGGTTACGCCCAACATACCCTCGACGGATGAGCAGTGAAAACAGGGCCTCCAGTTCCAGGTGTAACAAAAACGGCTGTACCACGGTTCTTAATCGGTCGATACAGTGAATTCGAGTGGATCCTTCGAGGGTCAGCTCTTTCGGATCCACCGGCTGAGGAAAATTCGAGATCAGCTCAATAGCCGCCGCCTCCGACAATATAGGAGGCAAAGCTTCGATAAGCGGATTGCCCGCATACTCACTTATGTCCTGTTTGACGTAATTGGCAAACGTCTGCGCACCTTTCATTTTGCCTGTCCTGGCCGAATTCTTTTGAGCAAATCGATAACTTGCGCAGTGCGCTCGCCGGCATATGAGTCATGCGCTTTCGGTGTCGATTCAGATTGAAGTGAAGCTGGCTCCGCCCTGACGCCTTCAGGAACAGCCGCATTTTCACGCTCACGGAGACGTTCTTCTGCGCGGTTCTCGCGGATGTTTCCAGTGGCCTCCGCCTTGGTGGGCGGAGCAGGTTCCAATTTTCGTTCTGCGAGCGCATGGCTGATGATCTGGTGGACCTGATCGCTAAGCTGCACACGGCTTTCCAGCTCGGCTCGCCGGTGAGTAGGCGGTTTTTGGCGATAGGCTTCGAGCAGATCAAAAATCTCGTCCGAGCGGTAATTCGCGTAACCGGCATCCGATCGTCGAAGATCACAGCGGATAAACTGCTTGGCCTCTCCCTGGATCCAGATGTGCGCCGCAGAGTTCGGATCGAACCAACACTCTATTGACCAAACGCCCCCTTTGCGAGCCTTGGCAAACCAATCTTTCTCTATGGCCATATCACAAACGTAGTGCATGCCGCGAAACATCACGCCGCCCTTTTGAACGGTCGCGCGCTCGCGCGGCAAGAGATGGAGGTAAACCAGCTCGTCGGGACGTTTGTTGGATTCGATCAGGTCGTTTTCGCAGGCCCAATTCCATATCCCGTTGGGCGTAGGTTCAACACCGTCATTCATCATCGCCTGAGTCAGTCGGTCAGGCTGTCGATGGTGCCGGTTATAGTGGAGCACGCAATTGATGAGGATCTGGGTGAACTCTTTGAGGTTTAGCGTGGCATCGAGCCGGTAATCTCGCTCGCCTCGCTCTTTGTCTCGCGCAGCTACCCCGCCAGGTAGCCATCTGATACCCGTCAAATCATTCAAAATGCCAAACCGACTTTCTACCATAGGCTTCCAATCAGGCCGATAAGGCGGAGCCGTGCCCATCTCAATTCCCAAGCCTGACGATAGCCCCTCTGCTGCCAGTGACAACATCTCTCCCCTGTCGGCGTAAATCTGGTGGGGCAGGTGGTGACAATTCCAATCATCTGAATTGATTTCAACGCCGTTCTGAGCGCAGAACTCGACTTTGGGGGTAAACGCGTTGAACAGCGCTTGCCTCGCCCCGTTCCAACTGGGACCTTCCAATCCTACATAGAGGCCAACAATCATTCCGGAGAAACTATCCACAACGATATAAACTACGGGCCGGCCAATAAGCATCCGTCTAGAGTAGCTATTGACCAAATAAATATCGGCAATAGTTGCGTCGATTTCAAACTGATGACACGGTCCACGCAGCCAATCGCGAACGGTACCTGAAAGCGGACGGCAGTCCTTTAACCACTTCCTCAACCCTTTACGGCCACGCTCGGTTTCAATTTCGTCGAAAAAAATCTGTCCCCAATATCTGAATTGCCTCAGGCTGGGCAGCTCTAAGCTAGGTAGCAAACGAAGCTCTTCTTCACTGTTTTTAGAGATGTCTCGAACCGAGTAGAATCTTCTCAACATTTCGTCATATGCGCTCGAAATAGAAGATTTCTTATCTTTTACATAAAGGGCATATCCAACTCGTATGCATCGTTTATCAACCGCACTGAGCATCTTGGAAGGCGCAGTGAGAACGCCTTGAAACGTAGGTTTTCGCCCTGGAGGCCTACTCGGATCATATTTTCTATCGGCAACTCCTACCGCCGAGTAATTATTAAGTAATGAGTTTCGAACTTGACCATAAAACCAATATCGGTAAAGAAGCCGATAGATCGTTTTTCGCTGAATTCCGAGCTCTGACGCCCGTTTGGTAACAAGCCGGCCTAACTCTCCCCGTACAAATATTTGTCCTGGATATTCAGGATCTAGCAGCGGGGCTATGACCGCCCACTTTTCGTCCCGGCCTTGCTTGGCTCTCTCATCCAGCTGGTCCTCAAGCACAAGCATAAACTCGGGTGTGGTAATGGCTGCTGGTTTCGTGTGACCAGACGCTAACGAACGACGCAACTCTTCGAGACCAATGGCGTAGGGCTGCCGGGGTGGGTCTGCTAGATCTATCACCACAGCCAAGTCATGCGTTTCATCTTGGTAAATGAGCCTAGCTATCGTAGCGATGACCGACAGATCGGTAACAGGCTCAAAAACCTCATTAACGAGGACAGTCATGACATTTTCTCCTTCAACGATCCTTGGACAGGGATCTGGAAAACTTCGAATTCAGGAACTAGACTAGTAAGGTGGAGAGGAGTGTTAATCAAATCTATTTTCAGTACCTTGTTCCAAACCAGATGGAAGAAAATTGCCTGAGCGTCTAGATAAGAGATGGACAGAAGGGACGCTATTTTTCTTAGACAGGTGGCCAAAGTCCACGAATATTCCCGGCTGTTTGCTAGGCACTCGATAAAACTCGAATGCAAAGGGACTTTCATTAAATCGCGAGGGAGCTTCGAGTATTTTCTGATTAGTCCAAGATTTTTTATCAAATCTCGTGTAAAAAATTCATCTGTGACGATTTTCCAATCAACACCTTGGCTTTGCCAAAAGCGCTTTTCAATCTCAAGTTTTTCAAGCGTGCGGTTACTTCCTTTGCCAACTAGGTCGGATCGATACTTCACCGTTCTAGCTACCGACTTAAAGTTTCCGCTCAAGTCCTTAACGGTTAGCAGGAAATCTGTTGTCATTACATAGGGCAGTGTCGTTCTAGGGTATCTGGGATAACGTACATCTATTGCCGACGCTATCGCTTGCGCGCGCTCTGTGGGTAGTAACGGATATTGCTCACGGATATCCACGACGTCTTCAGAAAATTCACACACAAGGAAGTACGAACGCTCGAGATCTGACAGTAGGTGATGAATCCTCTCGATCTTCACACCTTGGATTTTGTGCGAACGACCTATCGACGGGACATCTTGTACCCGCAGCCAAGGCACGTAGCTTGCCCCGGCGCCTTCGCCAAATCCATTTGCAATGTGCCGTTCAATGTCCTGCTGTGATGCAAACTTACGACCTCGCAACCCACGCCTCCTCAGTCGATGCGGACCGCTTCACCTCACGCCGAGAAAAGTCGTAGAAGAACACGACCGCCGTAGCGGCCATATTCAAAGCATTTTCTAGACTACACCCGCAGAGAGTTGAAGCGATGAATCCAGACCAAAGGGAAAGCCTGGAAAGGAAAAACCCCCGTAGATACGGGGGTTTGAGCCTTGTGTCAATCTATGTTCATGAGTGTCAAACTTTATTGTTTTGTGTCAATCTTTATTGTTTTGTGTCAATCTTTATTGTTCAAAGCCACCGGCTGCATCAGTTGTGGATAACTTATTCCACCGTCACCGACTTCGCCAGATTACGCGGCTGGTCAACGTCCGTACCCTTCAGCACAGCGACGTAGTAAGAAAGCAACTGCAGCGGAATGGTGTAGAGGATCGGAGAAAGAATGTCGTGGATGTGCGGCATCTGTACCACGTGGGTGCCTTCGCCGTTGGTCATCCCGGCTTTCTCGTCGGCGAAAACGACCAGTTCGCCGCCGCGTGCGCGGACTTCCTGCAGGTTGGACTTGAGCTTTTCCAGCAGTTCGTTGTTCGGTGCGACGGTGACCACGGGCATGTCGTTATCCACAAGCGCGAGCGGGCCGTGTTTGAGTTCGCCGGCCGGGTAGGCTTCAGCGTGGATGTAGGAGATTTCCTTGAGCTTCAAGGCACCTTCCATTGCTACCGGGAATTGCGCGCCGCGACCGAGGAACAGTGTGTGGTTCTTCTCGGCGAACAGCTCGGCGACTTTTTCCACGGTGCTGTCCATCGCCAGCGCTTCGCCCAAGCGAGCCGGCAGGCGACGCAATTCTGCCACCAGCGTGGCTTCAACGCCCGGCGCCAGAGTACCGCGCACTTGGCCCAGTGACAGGGTGAGTAGCAACAGACCAACCAGCTGCGTCGTGAACGCTTTGGTCGAAGCGACGCCGATTTCGCGACCGGCCTGGGTCAGCAAAGTCATGTCGGATTCGCGCACCAGCGAGCTGATACCAACGTTGCAGATCGCCAGACTGGCGAGGAAGCCAAGCTCCTTGGCGTTGCGCAATGCGGCCAGGGTGTCGGCAGTTTCGCCGGACTGCGAGATGGTGACGAACAATGTATCCGGCTGCACCACCACTTTGCGGTAGCGGAATTCGCTGGCAACTTCGACCTGGCACGGGATCCCGGCCAGCTCTTCGAGCCAGTAACGGGCAACCATGCCGGCGTGATAACTGGTGCCGCAGGCAACGATCTGTACGTTACGCACCTTGGCAAACAGCTCGGCCGCTTGTGGGCCGAAAGCTTGCACCAGCACTTGGTCGTTGCTCAGCCGACCTTCCAGCGTGCGCTGCACCACGGTCGGTTGCTCGTGGATTTCCTTGAGCATGTAGTGGCGGAATTCGCCCTTGTCGGCCGCTTCGGCGCCGTCGGTGTACTGCACGGTCTGGCGCTCGACGGCTTTGCCGTCGACATCCCAAATTTGCACGGTATCGCGCTGAATTTCAGCGATATCGCCTTCTTCCAGATACATGAAGCGATCAGTGACCTGGCGCAGAGCCAGTTGATCGGAGGCGAGGAAGTTCTCACCCAGACCCAAACCAATCACCAATGGACTGCCACTGCGCGCGGCAACCAGACGATCCGGTTGTTTGCCATTGATCACGGCCAGACCGTATGCACCGTGCAGTTCCTTGACGGTAGCCTTGAGGGCGACAGTCAGATCTGGCTGATCCTTGAGTTTGTGATTCAGCAGGTGAGCGATGACTTCGGTATCAGTATCCGAAGTAAACACGTAGCCCAGCGCTTTAAGCTGTTCACGCAAGGCTTCGTGGTTTTCGATGATGCCGTTGTGCACCACCGCGATGTCTCCGGAGAAATGCGGGTGAGCATTACGCTCGCACGGGGCGCCGTGGGTTGCCCAACGGGTGTGCGCAATGCCGAGGCGGCCAACCAGCGGGTGTTCAGCCAGCGCGACTTCCAGTTCGCTGACTTTGCCCGGACGGCGCATGCGCTCGAGGGTTTGCTCATTGGTGTACACCGCCACGCCAGCGCTGTCATAGCCGCGGTACTCGAGGCGTTTGAGACCTTCGAGCAGGATGGCGGTGATATTACGTTCAGCAACTGCGCCGACAATTCCACACATGCTTATTTCTCCTGACTGACAGCCGCGCAAATCACGGTGATACCGCGGGCCTGAATCTGATCGCGTGCATCAACAGGCAGGCGATCATCGGTAATGAGGGTATGGACGCTGCTCCAGGGCAGCTCCAGGTTGGGAATCTTGCGACCGATCTTGTCGGCCTCGACCATCACGATCACTTCACGCGTCACTTCAGCCATGACCCGGCTCAGGCCGAGCAGTTCGTTGAACGTGGTAGTACCGCGCGCCAGATCGATGCCATCGGCGCCGATAAACAATTGGTCAAAGTCGTAAGAGCGTAGTACTTGCTCGGCCACCTGGCCCTGAAAGGACTCCGAGTGCGGATCCCAGGTGCCGCCGGTCATCAACAACACCGGTTCGTGCTCAAGTTCACTCAAAGCGTTGGCGACGTGCAGGGAGTTGGTCATCACCACCAGACCCGGCTGCTGACCCAGTTCGGGGATCATCGCGGCGGTAGTGCTGCCACTGTCGATGATGATGCGCGCGTGCTCGCGGATACGTTTCACTGCGGCGCGGGCGATTGCCTGTTTGTATTTGGAAACGCTCTGCGCGGTTTCCGCGACGAGTTCCTGAGGCATGGTGATCGCTCCACCGTAGCGGCGCAGCAATAAACCGTGGCTCTCAAGCGCAGCCAAGTCCTTACGAATCGTAACTTCAGAGGTTTCGAAGCGCTTGGCCAATTCGTCCACACTCACCTCACCCTGCTCGTCGAGCAAGGCGAGAATGTTATGGCGGCGTTGGGGTGTATTGCGTTTCGACATGGCGGCGGCTTAAGTTTCGGTTCGAAAGATAACGTAAGCAATCAAAACCTATTGGCCACAAATCGTCAACCCGGCAAACAAAAAAAATCGCAGACCTCAGCAGCCCTTTGTAGGAGCTGCCGAATACTGCGATGTCATGATCTAAAAATGACTGTGGATAACTCAGTCTTTTTTGATCTTCTCCGGCCGCTTCCAGCCATCAATGTTCTTCTGACGCGCGCGGCCTACTGCCAACTGCGCGTTATCCACATTCTGCGTAATCGTCGAACCCGCCGCAGTGGTCGCGCCATTGGAGATATCCACAGGCGCCACCAATGAGTTGTTGGAGCCGATGAACACGTCCGCACCCAACACGGTTTTCCACTTGTTGGCGCCGTCATAGTTGCAGGTGATGGTGCCAGCTCCGATGTTGGTGCGTGCGCCGATCTCGGCATCGCCCAAGTATGTCAGATGACCTGCCTTGGCGCCCTCGCCCATGTGGGCGTTTTTCAATTCGACAAAGTTACCCACATGCGCCCGCGCTTCGAGCACGGTGCCAGGTCGCAGACGAGCAAACGGACCAGCATCGCTGCCTTCGCCAAGAATTGCGCCTTCGATGTGGCTGTTGGCTTTGATCACCACGCCTTTACGCAGGGTACTGTCCTTGATCACACAGTTGGGACCGATGACCACGTCGTCTTCGATAACAACGGCGCCTTCGAGGATCACGTTGATGTCGATCAGCACATCGCGACCAACCGTGACTTCTCCACGTACGTCGAACCGGGCCGGATCACGCAGGGTCACGCCTTGAGCCATCAGACGACGACCGGCGCGCAGCTGGTAATGACGCTCAAGTTCGGCGAGTTGCTTACGGTCGTTGGCGCCCTGCACTTCCATCGGATCCAGCGGTTGCTCAGTGGCGACCACAAGACCATCGCTGACAGCCATTTCGATCACGTCGGTCAGGTAATACTCGCCCTGTGCGTTGTTGTTCGACAGTCGGCTCATCCAGTCAGCCAGCCGACTGGCCGGCACTGCGAGAATGCCAGTATTGCCTTCGGTGATCGCGCGCTGCGCTTCGCTGGCATCTTTGTGCTCGACGATGGCGGCAACTTTGCCGTCAGCGTTGCGAACAATGCGGCCATAGCCCGTAGGGTCGTCGAGCTCGACGGTCAGCAAACCCATCTGTCCGGGAACGACATGCTTGAGCAGGCGTTGCAGGGTTTCGACTTCGATCAACGGCACGTCACCGTAAAGAATCAGCACAGTGTCGGCAGTAATGAATGGCACGGCTTGGGCAGTGGCGTGACCGGTGCCCAGTTGCTTGTCCTGCAACACGAAGTTCAGATCGTCGGCCGCCAGACGCTCGCGCACCACGTCGGCACCGTGGCCGATCACCACGTGGATGCGCTGCGGGTCGAGTTGCCGGGCGCTGTGGATAACATGGCCCAACATGGAATTGCCGGCAATCGGGTGCAGCACTTTCGGCAGAGCCGAGCGCATGCGAGTGCCTTGACCGGCCGCGAGGATGACGATTTCGAGAGACATGACTGGCTACCAATCCTGGAGGTCAGCAACTGCGACCGGGGTTCTGGAATTCGGAAAAGAAAAAAGGGTAGCCGAAGCTACCCTTTTTTATCAATCGCACAACAAGCGGATGACGGATTAACCGCCAAACTTCTTGCGGATCTGCTGGACGGTGCGCAGCTGAGCTGCAGCCTCGGCCAGACGTACGGACGCAGCGCCGTAATCGAACTCTGCGCCACGCTCATGCAAGGCAGCCTCGGCAGCCTTGAGAGCTGCTTGAGCCTGAGCTTCATCCAGGTCGGCGGCACGTTGCACGGTATCGGCAAGCACCTTGACCATGTTCGGCTGAACCTCGAGGAAACCACCGGAGATGTAGAACACCTCGGCTTCCCCGCCTTGCTTGATCAGGCGGATCGGACCTGGCTTCAGATTAGTGATCAGCGGCGCGTGACCCAGAGCGATACCAAGATCACCCAGTGCACCGTGCGCAATCACCATCTCGACCAGGCCGGAAAAGATTTCTCCTTCCGCGCTGACGATATCGCAATGGACTGTCATAGCCATCTGATTGCCTCAACCTAAATTAGCGCCCGTTGCCGGGCGCCGGGATTACAGTTTCTTGGCTTTCTCGATCGCTTCTTCGATGCCGCCAACCATGTAGAACGCTTGTTCTGGCAGGTGGTCGTAGTCACCGTTGAGGATGCCTTTGAAGCCAGCAATGGTGTCTTTCAGGGAAACGTATTTACCCGAAGCACCGGTGAAGACTTCAGCCACGAAGAACGGCTGGGACAAGAAGCGCTGGATTTTACGAGCACGGTTAACCAACTGTTTGTCGGCTTCCGAGAGTTCGTCCATACCCAGGATCGCGATGATGTCTTTCAGCTCTTTGTAACGTTGCAGAACGTACTGAACGCCGCGAGCGGTGTCGTAGTGGTCCTGGCCGATTACGTTCGGGTCCAGCTGGCGCGAAGTCGAATCCAGTGGATCTACCGCTGGGTAGATACCCAGGGAGGCGATGTCACGGGACAGAACGACGGTGGCGTCCAAGTGGGCGAAGGTGGTCGCTGGCGACGGGTCGGTCAAGTCATCCGCAGGTACGTATACCGCTTGGATCGAAGTGATCGAACCTTCCTTGGTCGAAGTGATACGTTCTTGCAGAACGCCCATCTCTTCAGCCAGGGTCGGCTGGTAACCTACTGCCGAAGGCATACGGCCCAGCAGTGCGGATACTTCAGTACCGGCCAGGGTGTAACGATAGATGTTGTCGACGAACAGCAGAACGTCGTTACCTTCGTCACGGAACTTCTCGGCCATGGTCAGGCCGGTCAGTGCTACGCGCAGACGGTTACCCGGCGGCTCGTTCATCTGACCGTAAACCAGTGCCACTTTGTCCAGAACGTTGGAATCCTTCATCTCGTGGTAGAAGTCGTTACCCTCACGAGTACGCTCACCCACACCGGCGAACACGGAATAACCGCTGTGCTCGATGGCGATGTTACGGATCAGTTCCATCATGTTTACGGTTTTGCCTACACCGGCACCACCGAACAGACCGACTTTACCGCCTTTGGCAAACGGGCAAACCAGGTCGATAACCTTGATGCCGGTTTCCAGCAGGTCGTTGCCGCCTGCCTGTTCAGCGAACGAAGGTGCTGGACGGTGAATGCCCCAACGCTCTTCGGTGTCGATTGGACCGGCTTCGTCGATCGGGTTGCCGAGGACGTCCATGATCCGGCCCAGGGTCGCTTTACCGACCGGTACGGAGATGGCTGCGCCAGAGTCGGTAACTTCCAGACCGCGCTTCAAGCCCTCGGTGGAACCCATCGCAATGGTACGAACCACGCCGTCGCCCAGCTGCTGCTGAACTTCCAGAGTGGTGCCGGCATCGCTTTGTACTTTCAAAGCGTTGTAGATGCTCGGTACGCTGTCGCGTGGAAATTCCACGTCGATAACGGCGCCGATGATTTGAACGATACGTCCGCTACTCATAGCTGGATCCTCTGAATATTTGAACCGTTAAACCGCGGCAGCGCCGCCGACGATTTCCGAGATCTCTTGGGTGATCGCAGCCTGACGCGCCTTGTTGTAGATCAGCTGCAAATCGCTGATCAAATCACCGGCGTTGTCGGTAGCGTTCTTCATCGCGATCATCCGCGCAGCTTGCTCAGCCGCGTTGTTCTCGACCACCGCCTGGTAGACCTGCGACTCGACGTAACGGACCATCAAGCCATCAAGCAGCTCTTTGGCGTCCGGTTCGTAGAGATAGTCCCAGTGGTGCTTGAGACCCTGATCCGGGGTTGCCACCAGTGGAATCAACTGCTCCACGGTAGGCTGCTGCGTCATGGTGTTGATGAACTTGTTGGACACCACGGACAGGCGATCAATACGGCCATCCAGGTAGGCATCCAGCATCACCTTGACGCTGCCGATCAGATCATTGATCGACGGCTCTTCACCCAGGTGGCTGATAGCTGCAACGACGTTACCGCCGAAGTTACGGAAAAAGGCCGCACCCTTGCTACCAACGACACACAGATCAATCTCGACGCCGTTTTCGCGGTTTACCGCCATGTCCTTGACCAGGGCCTTGAACAGGTTGGTGTTCAAGCCGCCGCACAAACCACGGTCACTGCTCACCACAACATAACCAACACGCTTGATTTCGCGGTCGATCATGAACGGGTGGCGGTATTCCGGGTTGGCGTTGGCCAGATGCCCAATTACCTGGCGGATACGCTCCGCATAAGGACGGCTAGCAGCCATGCGCATTTGTGCCTTGCGCATTTTGCTGACCGCCACTTTTTCCATGGCGCTGGTAATCTTTTGCGTGCTTTTGATGCTCGCAATCTTACTGCGAATCTCTTTTGCGCCTGCCATGTAACACCTATCAGGTTAGCAAGCGGGAGCCTCGCGGCTCCCGCTGCGGCTTACCAGGTTTGGGTGGCCTTGAACTTCTCGATACCGGCTTTCATGCCAGCGTCGATTTCGTCATTGAAGTCACCTTTAACGTTGATCTTGGCCATCAAATCGGCGTGATCGCGGTTGAAGTAAGCAATCAGCGCTTGTTCGAAGCTGCCGATCTTGGCGATTTCAATGTCAGTCAGGAACCCACGCTCAGCGGCATACAGCGACAGCGCCATGTCAGCGATCGACATTGGTGCGTATTGCTTCTGCTTCATCAGCTCGGTAACGCGCTGACCATGCTCAAGTTGCTTACGGGTCGCTTCGTCCAGGTCAGAAGCGAACTGGGCGAATGCCGCCAGTTCACGGTACTGAGCCAGAGCGGTACGGATACCACCGGAGAGCTTCTTGATGATCTTGGTCTGAGCGGCACCACCCACACGGGATACCGAAACACCGGCGTTCACTGCAGGGCGGATGCCCGAGTTGAACATGGCCGATTCCAGGAAGATCTGACCGTCGGTGATCGAGATCACGTTGGTCGGAACGAACGCGGAAACGTCGCCAGCCTGGGTTTCGATGATCGGCAGTGCGGTCAGGGAACCGGTTTTGCCGGTCACTGCGCCGTTGGTGAACTTCTCTACGTATTCTTCCGAAACGCGGGATGCGCGCTCCAGCAGACGGGAGTGGAGATAGAACACGTCGCCTGGGTAAGCTTCACGGCCTGGTGGACGGCGCAGCAGCAGGGAAATCTGGCGGTAAGCCACTGCTTGCTTGGACAGATCGTCATAAACGATCAGCGCGTCTTCACCGCGGTCGCGGAAGAATTCACCCATGGTGCAACCGGAGTACGGTGCCAGGAACTGCAGCGCAGGAGATTCCGAAGCACTGGCAGCCACGATGATCGTGTTGGCCAGGGCGCCGTTCTCTTCCAGCTTGCGAACCACGTTGGCGATGGTCGATTGTTTCTGACCGATCGCTACGTAGACGCAGAAAATGCCGCTGTCTTTCTGATTGATGATCGCGTCGATCGCCAGAGCGGTTTTACCGATCTGACGGTCACCGATGATCAGCTCACGCTGGCCACGGCCGACAGGAATCATGGCATCGACAGCCTTGTAGCCAGTCTGTACAGGCTGGTCTACCGACTTACGCCAGATCACGCCTGGAGCAACTTTCTCGACCGCGTCGGTCTGAGTGTTGCCCAGTGGACCCTTGCCATCAACAGGGTTACCCAGTGCGTCGACTACGCGACCCAGCAGTTCCTTACCAACAGGAACCTCGAGGATGCGGCCGGTGCACTTGGCGCTCATGCCTTCGGCAAGAGACTGGTAAGCGCCCAATACAACGGCACCTACGGAGTCTTGCTCCAGGTTGAGGGCCATACCGTAGACGCCGCCCGGAAACTCGATCATCTCGCCGTACATTACGTCGGCCAGACCGTGAATCCGCACGATGCCGTCAGATACGCTGACGACAGTGCCTTCGTTACGGGCTTGGGAGGTCACATCGAGCTTGTCGATGCGGCCCTTGATAATTTCACTTATTTCGGAAGGATTGAGTTGCTGCATTGCTCTGCTGCCCCTTCAAACTCAAGATTTCAATGCTTCGGCAAGTTTCGCGATTTTGCCGCGAATCGAGCCATCGATAACCAGGTCGCCGGCGCGGATGACAACACCCCCAATAAGGGCTTTATCTTCCTCGACTTGCAGGCGCACTTCCCGGTTGAGTCGTGCACTGAGAACCTTGGCGAGTTTGTCTTGCTGTTCTTGGTTCAATGCAAAAGCACTGGTCACTTCAACGTCTACCGACTTCTCTTGCTCGGCCTTGTACAGGTCGAAAAGAGCGGCTATCTCCGGCAGAAGCGGGAGACGGTCGTTTTCGGCAACGACATTGATGAAGTTCTGTGCCTTTGCATCAAACTTGTCGCCGCACACGTCAATAAACGTGGCGGCCTTTTCTGCGCTCGTCAGTCGCGGGGCCTTGAGCACGCGCTGCATGGTGTCGTCTTGCGACACCGCTGCAGCCAGGCCGAGCATGGCTGACCAATTGGCCAGTTGCTGGTGGGCCTGAGCGTGCTCGAAGGCCGCCTTAGCGTAAGGTCGGGCCAACGTGGTCAGTTCTGCCATGATCGCCCTCGCTTAGATTTCAGCAGCCAGTTGGTTAACCAGCTCTGCGTGCGCGTTTTGATCGATTGTGGCACCCAGGATCTTCTCGGCGCCGCCGACAGCCAGCAAACCCACTTGGGCGCGCAGCTTGTCTTTGACACTGTTCAGTTCCTGTTCGATCTCGGCTTGAGCCTGAACCTTCACACGGTCAGCGTCGACACGGGCCTTTTCAACGGCCTCTTCGACAATCTGGTTACCGCGTTTCTTGGCTTGCTCGATGATTTCAGCTGCCTGAGCTTTCGCTTCGCGCAGTTGCTGACCCGCTTTTTCTTGGGCCAACTCCAGGTCGCGAGCTGCACGGCTGGCAGCGTCCAGACCATCAGCGATCTTCTTTTGACGTTCGTGCAGAGCAGCAATGACCGGAGGCCAAACATACTTCATGCAGAACAGTACAAAAATCAGGAACGCAACGGACTGGCCAATCAGGGTCGCATTAATGTTCACGCCAACACCTCGCAGTTACGTTGTCCATCACATCAAATTACTCGGAAGAATCCGGGTAATTAGCCAGCGATCTGACCAACGAACGGGTTCGCAAAGGTGAAGAACAGAGCGATACCAACACCGATCATGGTTACGGCGTCGAGCAGACCGGCAACGATGAACATTTTAACTTGCAGCATTGGAACCATTTCTGGCTGACGCGCTGCGCCTTCCAGGAACTTGCCGCCCAGCAGGCCGAAACCAATTGCGGTACCCAGTGCGCCCAGGCCGATCAACAGTGCAACAGCGATAGCGGTTAGACCAACTACAGTTTCCATCTTTCCTCCCGACTTTTACGTCGTATGGTTTAGGTTTTTTAGATTAAAGCGGTAAAACAAATCGTTTCAGGTGCCCTGTGAAGAGCCCCTTCCCGTTTGACCGGGAAGGACATCAGACTAGTCGAGACTGGCCTTAATGGTTTTCTTCGTGCGCCATCGACAGGTAGACGATGGTCAGCATCATGAAGATGAACGCCTGCAGCGTGATGATCAGGATGTGGAACACAGCCCACGCCCACTGCAGAACAACGCCCAGGCCGCTCAGCCAGAGCAGACCGCTGCCGAACATCACAGCGATCAGAATGAACACCAGCTCGCCGGCATACATGTTGCCGAAAAGACGCAGAGCCAGAGAGATCGGTTTAGCGATCAGGGTCACGAATTCCAGCAGGAAGTTCACCGGGATCAGCAGGGCTTGAACGAAGATGTTCTTGCTGCCGAACGGGTGCAGGGTCAGTTCGCCGATGAAGCCGCCGATGCCCTTGACCTTGATGCTATAGAAAATGATCAGTGCGAAAACCGACAACGCCATGCCCAGAGTCGCGTTCGGGTCGGTAGTCGACACGGCGCGGAACGGGATGTGAGGGTCACCGGAGATCAGGATGGCCAACTGAGGAATCCAGTCGACCGGTATCAGGTCGACGGCGTTCATCAGGAACACCCAGACGAAGATGGTCAGTGCCAGCGGTGCAATCACCGGGCTACGGCCATGGAAGCTGTCTTTCACGCTGCCATCGACGAATTCGACCAATACTTCAACGAAGTTCTGCAAAGCACCTGGCTGACCCGAAGTCGCCTTCTTTGCCGCCATGCGGAAAAGAAGAACGAAGATCAGACCCAACGCGACCGACCAGCCGAGAGTATCGACGTGGAAAGCCCAGAAGCCCATTTCTTTGGCTTCTGCTGCGGTGTGGGCAAAGCCCCAGCCGCCGTTAGGTAGCTGACCGAAGGTCAGATTCTGCAAGTGGTGCTGGATATAGCCCGAAGCGGTTGTTTCTGCCATGGTTGCCTCAAACGCCCTAAGGTCTCGAAAGTCTTGTTCTCATCAGCAGGGGAGCGAACCAGCTGACCGACTGAGTCAGCACGAACACGCCGAATACTGCTATCGGCGCCAGTGGCTTCACACCTGCAAACACCAGTGCAAAAAGCACTGCTGTCAAAATCAGTTTGCCTGCCTCGCCGGCATAAAATGACCGGACGATGGACTGGGCTGCTCGGGCGCCGGAAAACCGAAATGCCTTATGAGCGAAATATACATTGGGCAGCAAGGCTATCAGGCCTCCGCAAAGTCCCGAGTATCCGGCAACGACTCCGTGCCATTGCCAGAGCGCCAAAGCGGCAATGAGCAAAATGACAAATTGAGCCATTAACACCGGAAAAACCGCCAGGCGATGGAACGGCAGGCGGTTTGGCTTGCGGGTTTCCATCAAGTTTGCTCTCCAATGGTCGGCTGCCAGAATTCAATAACTTGGCATAATTTGTGCCGACAAAATGCGCGCAGAGTATAGGGGCGGTTCTGCCCCTATTCAACTGTCAGGTAGTGATTTCCGACTGCCCGCTACATGAGGAAATGTTTCAGCGGATGTGAGCGAGCACACCTTGAAGCTCATCGAGGGAGTTGTAACCGATCACCAATTGCCCCTTTCCCTTCTTCCCGTGGCGAATCTGCACCGCAGAGCCTAGGCGCTCGGCCAGACGCTGTTCGAGACGGGCGATATCCGGGTCGGGTTTGGTCGCTTCCACAGGCTCCGGTTTGCCACTCAACCACTGACGAACCAGTGCTTCAGTCTGGCGCACGGTGAGACCTCGTGCGACAACATGTCGCGCCCCCTCAACCTGTTGATTTTCCGGCAGACCGAGCAAAGCACGGGCATGACCCATTTCCAGGTCGCCGTGAGACAGCATGGTCTTGATGACTTCCGGCAGCGCAATAAGCCGCAACAAGTTAGCCACAGTCACGCGGGACTTACCCACAGCCTCGGCAACTTGTTGCTGAGTCAGCTGGAATTCCTGCTGCAAGCGTTGCAGGGCGACCGCTTCCTCGATCGGGTTGAGGTCTTCGCGCTGAATGTTCTCGATCAGTGCGATAGCGATCGCCGTTTCATCCGGCACATCGCGGACCATCGCCGGGATGGTTTCCTGTCCGGCCTGCTGGCTGGCGCGCCAGCGGCGTTCACCGGCGATGATTTCGAAGCGGCCTTCACCAATCGGGCGAACCACAATCGGTTGCATCACGCCTTGTGCCTTGATCGACTGCGCCAGCTCTTCCAGCGCCTGCGGGTCCATGTCCCGACGAGGCTGGTATTTGCCGCGCTGGAGCAAGTCCAGCGGCAGGTGTTGCAGCTCACGCGTGTCAGCTTGCGCGGCTTGTTCTTCCAGCGAGCTGACAGTCGGACCACTCAGCAGTGCATCCAGTCCACGTCCGAGACCTCGTTTCTTGACGGCCATGGGGATTCCTTAAGTTGCCTGAGCGGCGGCAATGCGTGAATTTTTGCGCTGACGACGAACCATCTCGCCTGCCAGCGCCAGGTAGGCCAGCGCGCCGCGCGATTGCTTGTCGTACGCCAGAGCCGGCATGCCGTAGCTCGGCGCTTCGGCGAGGCGGATATTGCGCGGAATGACCGTGTCGTACAGTTGCTCGCCAAAGTGTTCCTTGAGCTGCGCCGAGACATCGTTCATCAGGCTCAGGCGCGGGTCGTACATGGTGCGCAACAAACCTTCGACTTTCAGATTCGGGTTAAGCAGCTCGGCGATACGCTTGATGTTATCCACAAGGTCGCTCAAACCTTCGAGCGCAAAGTACTCGCACTGCATGGGGATAATCACCCCGTCAGCGGCAACCAGTGCGTTCAGCGTGAGCATCGACAGCGATGGTGGGCAGTCGATCAGAATGTAATCGTAGTTTTCGCGGATCGGCGCCAGCGCGCTGCGCAGGCGGCTCTCCTTCATCTGCATTTCCAGCAGAACCACTTCAGCGGCTGTCAGGTCGCGGTTGGCCGGCAGCAGTTGATAACCGCCATGCTCGGAATAGTGCATGGCCTGAGCCAGATCGCATTCGCCGATCAGCAGGTCATAGACCGAGTTTTCCAGGCCGTGTTTATCCACACCGCTACCCATGGTGGCGTTGCCCTGTGGATCGAGATCGATCAACAGCACCCGGCGCTTGGTCGCGACCAGGGATGCTGCGAGGTTGATGCAGGTGGTGGTCTTGCCCACACCACCCTTTTGGTTCGCTATCGCGAATACCTTAGCCATTCTTGCTTGTGTTCCCAATCATGCCGTGCGGCGCAGTATCAGCAGATGGCGTTGGCCTTGGCAACCGGGTACGGCCAGGGCGTGTTCGCTATCGAGTTTGAAGTCTGCCGGCAATGCTACCAGCTCATCGGCCGGATGAACGCCCTTCATTGCCAGCCAGCGTGTATCGGCATCGCCGAGGTGGCGAGTCCAGTTGCTGAAGTTTTCCATGCTGCTGAACGCCCGGGAAATGATCCCGTTGAACGGCTCAGCAGGCTGGAAGGCTTCGACACGACTGTGGATAACTTGCAGGTTATCCAGTTTCAGTTCGAGTTTGACCTGAGTCAGGAAGCGGGTTTTTTTGCCGTTACTGTCCAGACAGGTCACTTGCGAGTCCGGATACAGGATCGCCAACGGGATCCCCGGCATACCGCCGCCACTGCCGACGTCGAGCCAGCGGCCGTTTTCGATGAACGACATCACGCTCAGACTATCGAGCAAGTGACGCGACACCATTTCGTCCGGATCGCGCACAGCCGTGAGGTTGTAGGCCTGGTTCCATTTGATCAACAAGGCCAGATAACCCAGCAGCAATTCGTGCTGGGTTTCAGTGAGATTGATCCCGAGCTCACGGGCTCCTGTGGATAACTCTTCGGCGTGTTGCGAAGTGACCTTAGAACTCAAGCGCTTTGCTCCAACTGACGGCCCGCGCCGCGTTTTTTCAAATGAATCATCAACAGCGAAATCGCTGCCGGGGTCACGCCCGGGATCCGTGAAGCCTGACCCAGCGTCTCTGGACGAGTGGCGCCGAGCTTGCTCTGGATCTCCTTGGAGAGACCGGAAATGTTGGTGTAATCGATATCCACAGGCAGTTTCGTGTCTTCGCTGGCGCGCAGACGAGCGATTTCGTCCTGTTGACGGTCAATGTAACCGGCGTATTTGGTCTTGATCTCGACCTGTTCGGCGACCTGTGGATCTTCGGCGCCGTGCCCGGTCACTTCGACCAGACCAGCGTAGTCGATTTCCGGGCGACTCAAGAGGTTGAGCAAGTTGTATTCGTGGGTCAGCGGCGTACCGAATTTTTCTGCGATGGCATCGCCCTGTTGCGTGCCCGGGCGGACCCAGGTGCTTTTCAGGCGCTGCTCTTCGAGTTCGATGCTTTCACGTTTCTTGCAGAAGGCCGCCCAACGCGCGTCATCGACCAGACCCAGCTCGCGACCTTTTTCGGTCAGGCGCAGGTCGGCGTTGTCCTCGCGCAGGATCAGACGGTACTCGGCACGGGAAGTGAACATGCGGTACGGCTCTTGGGTACCCAGGGTGATCAGGTCGTCGACCAGAACCCCGATGTACGCCTCATCGCGGCGCGGGCACCAGGCTTCTTTGCCCTTCGCACGCAGTGCGGCGTTGGCCCCGGCCAGCAAACCCTGAGCACCAGCTTCTTCGTAACCGGTGGTGCCATTGATCTGCCCGGCGAAGAACAGACCGCCGATGACTTTGGTTTCCAGGCTGTACTTCAAGTCACGCGGATCGAAGTAGTCGTACTCGATCGCATAACCGGGACGCACGATGTGCGCGTTTTCCATACCGCGGATCGATTGCACGATTTGCAATTGCACGTCGAACGGCAAGCTTGTGGATATCCCGTTCGGGTACAGCTCATGGGTGGTCAAACCTTCCGGTTCGATGAACACCTGATGGCTTTCCTTGTCGGCAAAGCGGTGAATCTTGTCTTCGATCGACGGGCAATAACGCGGGCCTATGCCTTCGATCTCGCCGGCAGCGGAATACATTGGCGAACGGTCGAGGTTCGCGGCAATGATTTCGTGGGTACGAGCGTTGGTGTGGGTGATCCAGCAGCTGACTTGCCGCGGATGCTGTTCCTTGTTGCCCATGAACGACATCACCGGGATCGGCGTATCGCCCGGTTGCTCGGCCATCATCGAGAAATCCACAGACCGGCCATCGATACGCGGCGGTGTGCCGGTTTTCAATCGACCCACACGCAGCGGCATTTCACGCAGACGGTGTGCCAGAGCAATCGACGGCGGATCACCGGCACGACCGCCGGAGAAATTCTGCAAACCGATGTGGATAAGTCCACCGAGGAAGGTGCCAGTGGTCAACACCACGGAATCGGCAAAGAAACGCAGACCCATCTGGGTGACAACACCGCGTACCTGTTCCTGTTCTACGATCAGGTCATCGGCAGCTTGTTGAAATATCCACAGGTTCGGCTGATTTTCCAGAATTTCGCGGACAGCCGCTTTGTACAAAACCCGGTCGGCTTGCGCACGAGTTGCCCGTACGGCTGGGCCTTTGCGGCTGTTCAATACGCGAAACTGGATGCCGCCCTTATCGGTAGCCATGGCCATCGCGCCGCCTAGGGCGTCGATTTCCTTGACCAGATGGCTTTTGCCAATGCCACCGATAGCGGGGTTGCAGCTCATGGCGCCGAGGGTTTCCACGTTATGCGTCAGCAACAGGGTTTTTGCCCCCATACGTGCTGACGCCAGTGCTGCCTCGGTACCGGCATGACCGCCGCCGATGACGATCACTTCAAAACGGGAAGGGAAATCCACCACGCACCTCGTGCCTGCTTAAGTAGGTAATTCAGGAATAGTTTGAGATCAGGTTCTGGACCTGGTCGACAAGTATAGGGACTTCGCCCTGCCTAAAGAACCCTCTGAACAAAAATTAACCAGCTGTGGAGAACTCGAGCTTAAAAGAATAAAAAAGAAAGAAATTTATAAAACCTTTGTTTTAATGCTTATTCTTACTGAGCACGTTTTCTGTGGATAGATCTCTACAGGCCTTATTATTCAATGTGTACAGAGATTTAAAACCCTGTGACCATGTGGCCATGAGCGGCTTGGATAACCGGTTTAAGCCTGTGGATGAAAGGGGTGGTTATCCACAGAGCGAGTTATATCCAGTTTTCAGGCCCTGTTATCAACTGACCTCAGTGGCAGTTATTCACAGGGCTTAATCCACAGAAATCTGATGAATGAGCAAATTGCGCGCAGGGGAAATTCGCTCAGGGAGCATCAATCTGCCCGGCACTTCTGGAATCAATTCAATGATGAGGGAAGCAGACGGGCCGCGAATGGGCCCGTCTGTGAACAGCAGGAGGGATTATTTACCGATGCAGAAGCTGGAAAAGATTCGTCCGAGCAGATCATCGGAGCTGAATGCACCAGTAATTTCACCCAGAGAATGCTGGGCCTGACGCAAATCTTCAGCCAGCAATTCACCAGCCCCGGCCAGCGTCAATTGCGCGCGACCGTGTTCCAGCGCCGCACTCGCGTGGCGCAAGGCTTCAAGATGACGGCGACGGGCGCTGAAGCTACTTTCTGAGGTTTGCTCGTAGCCCATGCAGGCCTTGAGATGTTCACGCAGCAATTCCAGGCCTTCGCCTGCAGATTTGGCGCTCAGACTGATGGTCACATGGCCGTCGTCGCTTGTTTCCAGAGCAATTGCTTCGCCTGTCAGATCAGCTTTATTGCGGATCAACGTGACTTTCGCCGGATCTGGGCGGATCTCGAGAAATTCCGGCCACAAGGCAAACGGGTCCAACGCTTCAGGCGCCGACGCATCTACGACCAACAGCACCCGATCCGCTTCAGAAATGGCTTTCAATGCGCGTTCGACGCCGATCTTTTCCACCTGATCGTCGGTATCGCGCAGACCTGCGGTATCCACAACGTGCAGCGGCATACCGTCGATGTGGATATGTTCGCGCAGGATATCCCGTGTGGTACCGGCAATCTCGGTCACGATCGCTGCCTCACGGCCGGCCAAGGCATTCAGCAGGCTGGACTTGCCGGCATTGGGACGGCCGGCAATCACCACGGTCATACCATCGCGAAGCAAGGCACCCTGGCCGGCTTCGCGCAGTACTGTGGATAATTCCTCACGCACTTTGTCGAGCATGCTCAATACGTGGCCATCGGCGAGGAAGTCGATTTCTTCTTCCGGGAAGTCGATGGCGGCCTCGACGTAGATACGCAGGCCGATCAATTGTTCGGTGAGGTTATGCACACGCTGGGAGAATGCGCCTTGCAACGAGCGCAGGGCATTGCGCGCCGCCTGTGCAGAACTGGCCTCGATCAGGTCGGCAATCGCCTCGGCCTGGGCCAGGTCGAGTTTGTCATTGAGAAACGCGCGTTCGCTGAATTCACCCGGGCGAGCTAAACGACAGCCCAGCTCCAGGCAACGCTTAAGCAACATGTCCAGAACGATCGGGCCGCCGTGGCCCTGCAATTCCAGCACGTCTTCCCCGGTAAATGAGTTCGGCCCGGGAAAATACAGCGCAAGACCTTCGTCGAGCACTTGCTGGTCATCACTGAAAAACGGGCCGTAATGGGCATAACGCGGTTTCAGTTCGCGGCCGGCGATAGCATTGGCCGCAACACTGGCCAGCGGACCGGAAATTCGGACGATGCCCACACCGCCGCGGCCTTGAGCGGTGGCGACAGCTGCAATGGTTTCACGAGGTGCGCTCATAAACCGTAATCCAGACAAAAGTGGCAGATAGCAAAACGCCCCACTAGGGGGCGTTTTGAGTGGTGTTATCCACAGAGCAAGTTACGCCTCGGCTTTTTTCGCAGCCGCTTCGATCTTACGCGTGATGTACCACTGTTGTGCAATCGACAGGCAGTTGTTCACTACCCAGTACAGCACCAGACCAGCCGGGAACCACAGGAAGAAGAAGGTGAAGATGATTGGCATCATTTTCATGACCTTCGCCTGCATCGGATCCGGAGGAGTCGGGTTCAGCTGCTGCTGGATGAACATGGTTGCGCCCATGATGATCGGCAGAATGAAGAACGGATCCTTGATCGACAGGTCAGTGATCCACAGCATGAACGGTGCTTGGCGCATTTCCACGCTTTCCAGCAGAACCCAGTACAGCGAAAGGAAAACCGGCATCTGCACGAGGATCGGCAAGCAGCCGCCCAGCGGATTGATCTTCTCTTTCTTGTACAGCTCCATCATGGCTTGCGACATTTTCTGCCGGTCATCGCCATGCTGCTCTTTCAGTGCAGCCAGTTTCGGCGCAACGGCACGCATACGCGCCATCGATTTGTAGCTGGCAGCCGACAGAGGGAAGAAAATACCCTTGATCAGCATGGTCAGGAAGATGATCGACCAGCCCCAGTTACCCACGATCGCGTGGATGTGTTGCAGCAGCCAGAAAATCGGCTGGGCAATGAACCACAGGATGCCGTAGTCGACAGTCAGTTCCAGACCTGGGGACAACTCTTTCAGCACGGCCTGGCTTTTCGGACCGGCGTACAGAACAGCACTGGTTTCAACTTTGGCACCTGGTGCAGCGGTCATTGTTGGACCGGTGTAACCGATGATGTAGTTGCCTTTGCTGTCTTTACGGGTCTGGACGATGTTGTTTTCGCCCTTCGCCGGAATCCACGCGGTCACGAAGTAGTGTTGCAGCCAGGCTACCCAACCACCGGTAACGGTTTCCTTGAGTTGCGCCTTGTCCATGTCCTTCATGGACACTTTCTTGTACGGCTCCGAACTTGTCCACAGGGCAGCGCCCAGGTAAGTCGCGGTGCCGGTAGCAGTTGTGGACGAAGGATCGCCACTGTCGTCGCGCTTCAACTGAGCGAACATCGCGCCATTCCAGGGCTGAGCGCTCTGGTTATCCACAATGTAGGAAACGGTTACGTCATACAGGCCGCGTTTCACCGTGAAACGCTTGATGTAATTGACGCCGTCCTTGCTGAACTTCAGATCAACGACCAGTTGGTCCTGACCGTCAGCCAGTTGATAAGTCTTCTTCTCGGCGGAGTAGACAGGGCGACCAGCCGGATTTGCGTCCGGGCCATTGGTACCGATCAGACCGCTTTGCGCCAGATAAATACGTTCGCCGCCGTTGTCGAACAGCTGGAACGGAACGTCTGGACGATCCTGACGACGCGGATACAGAGGCAAGGTCAGTTGAGCAACGTCACCACCTTGTGGATCGATCGCGAGATCGAGCACGTCGGTTTTGATCTGGATCAGATCCTTGCTGGCAGCCACCGGAGTTTCAGCTGGTGCGCTGGTATCGCTAGCGGAGCGCGGAATATCGTCACTGGCGGCAGCATTATTGCCAGTGGCGGTGTCCGGCAAACCGGATGTAGTCGTACTGGAAGCAACATTCTGAGTCGGCAGGGCAGCCTGGCCATAGTCCTGGTTCCATTTAAGAACCATAACGTAGGACACGATTGCCAGGGCGACGATCAGGATCGTGCGTTTGATATCCATGATTACTCGGCCATCGAAGAAGAACGGGAGGTAGGGATAGGTGGAACCGGGTCATAACCACCGGGATTCCACGGATGACAGCGACCTAAACGACGAAAGGTCAGCCAGCCACCGCGTAGAAGGCCATGATTTTCAATGGCTTCATACGCGTAGCAGGAACAACTGGGGTAGAAACGACAGTGGCTGGCCATCAAAGGACTAATGGCATAGCGATAAAACTGGATCGGAACGAGGGCCAGTTTACGCATCTGGACTGTCTACCCCTACAGTTTCGGTTTTGACTGCTGGAACTGGATTGTTACGGGCCAGACGCTTCCAGAGTTTGCCGAAATGCTGAATCAATTCGGGGTTTTCTACATCACCCAAACCTTTGCGCGCGACGATAACGATGTCCCAGCCGACCAGTGAATCCTGGTGCAGACGGAACGATTCGCGCATCAGACGTTTGAGGCGATTGCGCTCAACGGAGAGCTTTACGCTCTTTTTCCCGATAACCAACCCGAGACGGGGGTGATCAAGATCGTTGTTGCGCGCAAGGAGCAGGAGATTTTTCCCCGGAACCTTGCCGGTAGGGGAGTCAAAGACTGCCTTGAAATGCCGGGGGGTAAGCAGACGCTTTTCCCGACTGAAGTCCTGACTCACCTCCAGTACCGGATTATCAAACTGCCAGACGCGCACGACCTTTGGCGCGGCGACGCGACAGGACTGCGCGACCGTTCTTGGTAGCCATGCGAGCACGGAAACCGTGAGTACGAGCGCGTTTGATGGTGCTTGGTTGGAAAGTACGTTTCATGTCGTGTTACCTGGTTCGTCCACAACGGGCCGGAATGGCCCCCGTTTTAAGAGACCGGGGATTCTAGAGAAAGCAAGCCTTCAGGTCAATTTCCAACCAACGTTTCCTTATAAATAGATCTCAGGACCTTCTTTGGCTGAAAGCCTGTTCGCCTTACATAAAATTAAAGAAGGGAATTATTTAAAGCTTTTCTGTAAAGCTTATAAAAGCTAGGGACGCGATCTGCTGTGGATAACTACCTCTAGGCCATGTCTAACCTGATGTACAGAGAATGACAACTACAGTGGAAAACCGTGTTCAGCCTGTGCTGCACTGTCGGATAACCTGTGTGTGGAATGGGCTGTTATCCACAGGCAGGTTATCCACCGAGTTTAGCCCCCACTTGTCCAATGCCCTTAGAGGCGGTTATCCACAGAGCTTATTCACACACCGTTGGTCGCCTTTTTTCCGGTTAACGCAGCGATAAATCATGGATTCGGGGCAACCTGCATGTGGATAAGTGGACGGCCCGCCGCTACAATGGCCGCTTGTTTTTGCCTCACCGGCTTTCAACTTAGGGGATATCCGTGTCAGTGGAACTTTGGCAGCAGTGCGTGGAGCTTTTGCGCGAGGAGCTGCCTGCCCAACAATTCAACACCTGGATCCGTCCACTACAGGTCGAAGCCGAAGGCGACGAGTTGCGCGTCTATGCACCGAACCGTTTTGTGCTGGACTGGGTCAACGAAAAGTACCTTGGGCGCGTCCTCGAACTGCTGGATGAGCACGGCAACGGTATGGCGCCGGCGCTTTCCTTATTAATAGGTAGCAAACGCAGCTCGGCTCCGCGTGCGGCCCCGAATGCCCCGTTAGCCGCTGCGCAAGCGTCTCTGGCCCATGCCAACAACGCACCTGCAAGCGTGCCAGCGCCGGCCCCGGCGCCAACTTCGGCGAAGCGTTCGACGCAGAGAACTGCTGAAGTCAGCGAAGAGCCTTCTCGCGACAGCTTCGACCCGATGGCCGGTGCAGCGTCGCAGCAGGCGCCGGTTCGCGCCGAACAGCGCACTGTGCAGGTCGAAGGTGCGCTCAAGCACACCAGTTACCTGAACCGCACGTTCACCTTTGAAAACTTCGTCGAAGGTAAATCCAACCAGCTCGCCCGCGCGGCGGCCTGGCAAGTGGCGGACAACCCGAAGCATGGCTACAACCCACTCTTCCTATATGGTGGCGTTGGCCTGGGTAAAACTCACTTGATGCACGCGGTGGGTAACCATCTATTAAAGAAGAACCCGAATGCGAAGGTCGTGTACCTGCATTCCGAGCGTTTCGTGGCCGACATGGTCAAGGCGCTGCAACTGAACGCCATCAACGAGTTCAAGCGCTTCTACCGTTCGGTGGATGCCTTGCTGATCGACGACATTCAGTTCTTTGCCCGGAAGGAACGTTCCCAGGAAGAGTTTTTCCACACCTTCAACGCTCTGCTTGAAGGTGGCCAGCAGGTCATTCTCACTAGTGACCGCTACCCGAAAGAAATCGAAGGCCTTGAAGAACGTCTGAAATCCCGCTTCGGCTGGGGCCTGACCGTTGCCGTCGAGCCGCCGGAACTGGAAACCCGTGTAGCAATCCTGATGAAGAAGGCCGACCAGGCCAAAGTCGATTTGCCGCACGACGCAGCTTTCTTCATTGCCCAGCGCATTCGCTCCAACGTCCGTGAGCTGGAAGGCGCGCTAAAACGCGTGATTGCCCACTCGCACTTCATGGGCCGCGACATCACCATCGAGCTGATTCGCGAATCCCTGAAAGACCTGTTGGCGTTGCAAGACAAACTGGTCTCTGTGGATAACATTCAGCGTACCGTCGCCGAGTACTACAAGATCAAGATTTCCGATCTGCTGTCCAAGCGCCGTTCGCGCTCGGTGGCACGTCCGCGTCAGGTCGCCATGGCGCTGTCCAAAGAACTGACCAACCACAGCCTGCCGGAAATCGGTGATGTGTTTGGCGGCCGCGACCACACGACTGTTTTGCACGCCTGCCGCAAGATCAACGAACTTAAGGAATCCGACGCGGACATCCGCGAGGACTACAAGAACCTGCTGCGTACACTGACCACTTGATGAACACCAGCGCAGCTTATTAAGGCAAGGGACTAGACCATGCATTTCACCATTCAACGCGAAGCCCTGTTGAAACCCCTGCAACTGGTCGCAGGCGTCGTTGAGCGCCGACAGACCTTGCCGGTACTCTCTAACGTGCTGCTGGTTGTCGAAGGCCAACAATTGTCGCTGACCGGTACCGACCTGGAAGTCGAACTGGTCGGTCGTGTGCAACTTGAAGAGCCGGCTGAAACAGGTTCCATCACCGTGCCTGCGCGCAAGCTGATGGATATCTGCAAAAGCCTGCCCAACGATGCACTGATCGACATCAAGGTCGACGAGCAGAAGCTGGTGGTGAAGGCTGGCCGTAGCCGCTTCACCCTGTCGACCCTGCCTGCCAATGATTTCCCGACTGTGGAAGAAGGCCCGGGCTCGCTGACCTGCAGCCTGGAGCAGAGCAGACTGCGTCGTTTGATCGAACGCACCAGCTTCGCCATGGCCCAACAGGACGTGCGTTACTACCTCAACGGTATGCTGCTGGAAGTCTCCGAAGGCATCATCCGCGCAGTGGCCACCGATGGTCACCGTCTGGCGATGTGCTCGATGAAGGCCGATATCGGTCAGCCGGATCGCCACCAGGTGATCGTGCCGCGCAAAGGTATTCTCGAACTGGCTCGTCTGCTCACTGAGCCGGACGGCATTGTCAGCATCGTCTTGGGTCAGCATCACATTCGCGCCACCACGGGTGAATTCACCTTCACCTCGAAATTGGTCGACGGCAAGTTCCCGGACTACGAGCGCGTTCTGCCGAAGGGCGGCGACAAGCTGGTGCTGGGCGATCGTCAGGCGCTGCGTGAAGCGTTCAGCCGTACCGCGATTCTGTCCAACGAGAAATACCGCGGTATCCGTCTGCAACTGGCCAGTGGTCAGTTGAAGATCCAGGCCAACAACCCGGAGCAGGAAGAAGCGGAAGAAGAAGTGGGCGTTGAATACAACGGCGGCTCTCTGGAGATCGGCTTCAACGTGAGCTACTTGCTCGACGTGCTGGGCGTGATGACCACCGAGCAGGTTCGTCTGATCCTGTCCGACTCCAACAGCAGTGCGCTGGTGCAAGAGTCCGACAACGACGATTCGGCTTACGTTGTCATGCCGATGCGCCTGTAAACAGCTGATCCTGGATGTCCTTAAGTCGTGTTTCGGTCACCGCGGTGCGTAATCTGCACCCGGTGACCTTCTCCCCCTCCCCCCGCATCAACATCCTTTACGGCGCCAACGGCAGCGGCAAAACCAGTGTTCTGGAAGCTATTCACCTGCTGGGGCTTGCCCGTTCGTTTCGTAGCACGCGGCTGTTGCCAGTCATCCAGTACGAGCAACTTGCCTGCACCGTGTTCGGTCAGGTCGAATTGGCCGAGGGTGGCCACAGTGCTTTGGGAATATCGCGCGACCGTCAGGGCGAGTTCCAGATCCGCATCGACGGCCAGAATGCCCGTAGCGCGGCGCAACTTGCGGAAATCCTGCCGCTGCAGCTGATCAACCCGGACAGCTTCCGCTTGCTGGAAGGCGCGCCGAAGATTCGCCGGCAGTTTCTCGATTGGGGCGTGTTCCACGTCGAGCCACGGTTCATGGCCACTTGGCAGCGCTTGCAGAAGGCCCTGCGCCAGAGAAACTCTTGGCTGCGGCATGGTACACTTGACGCCGTTTCACAAGCGGTTTGGGACAGGGAACTGTGCCAGGCCAGCGCTGAAATCGATGAATACCGCCGCGCTTACATCAAAGCCTTGAAACCAGTCTTTGAACAAACCTTGAGCGAACTGGTTGAGCTCGAAGGTTTGACGCTCAGCTATTACCGAGGTTGGGACAAAGACCGGGAGTTGAGTGCCGTACTTGCTGGGTCCCTGCAACGTGATCAGCAGATCGGCCATACCCAGGCTGGGCCACAACGAGCTGATTTGCGTCTTAGATTGGGTGCACACAACGCCGCGGACATTTTGTCCCGGGGTCAGCAGAAGTTGGTGGTCTGTGCATTGCGGATTGCCCAAGGGCATCTGGTGAGCCAGGCCCGTCGCGGTCAGTGTATTTATCTGGTGGATGACTTGCCGTCCGAGCTGGACGAGAACCACCGTCGCGCGCTGTGCCGCTTGTTGGAAGACTTACGCTGCCAGGTTTTTATTACCTGTGTAGATCACGAATTATTGAGGGAAGGCTGGCAGACGGAAACGCCAGTCGCTTTGTTCCACGTGGAACAGGGCCGTATCACCCAGACCCACGACCATCGGGAGTGAAGGCATTGAGCGAAGAAAATACGTACGACTCAACGAGCATTAAAGTGCTGAAAGGCCTGGATGCCGTACGCAAACGTCCCGGTATGTACATTGGTGACACCGACGATGGCAGCGGTCTGCACCACATGGTGTTCGAAGTGGTCGACAACTCGATCGACGAAGCCCTCGCCGGCCACTGCGATGACATCAGCATCATCATCCACCCGGATGAGTCCATCACCGTTCGCGACAACGGCCGTGGCATCCCGGTAGACGTGCATAAAGAGGAAGGCGTTTCCGCCGCCGAGGTCATCATGACCGTCCTCCACGCTGGCGGTAAGTTCGACGACAACTCCTACAAGGTATCCGGCGGTCTGCACGGTGTAGGTGTTTCCGTAGTGAACGCACTGTCTGAAGAGCTGATCCTGACCGTTCGCCGCAGCGGCAAGATCTGGGAACAGACTTACGTGCACGGTGTTCCGCAAGAACCGATGAAAATCGTTGGCGACAGCGAAACCACGGGTACGCAGATTCACTTCCGCCCTTCCGATGAAACCTTCAAGAACATTCACTTTAGCTGGGACATCCTGGCCAAGCGCATTCGTGAACTGTCCTTCCTCAACTCCGGTGTCGGCATCGTCCTTAAAGACGAGCGCAGCGGCAAGGAAGAGCTGTTCAAATACGAAGGTGGCCTGCGTGCGTTCGTTGAATACCTGAACACCAACAAGACTCCGGTCAATCAGGTGTTCCACTTCAACATCCAGCGTGAAGACGGCATCGGCGTAGAAATCGCCCTGCAGTGGAACGACAGCTTCAACGAGAACCTGTTGTGCTTCACCAACAACATCCCGCAGCGCGACGGCGGCACTCACCTGGTGGGCTTCCGTTCCGCACTGACGCGTAACCTGAACACCTACATCGAAGCTGAAGGCCTGGCGAAGAAGCACAAAGTCGCCACCACGGGTGACGATGCGCGTGAAGGCCTGACCGCGATCATTTCGGTGAAAGTGCCGGATCCGAAGTTCAGCTCCCAGACCAAAGACAAGCTGGTCTCTTCCGAAGTGAAGACCGCCGTCGAACAGGAAATGGGCAAATACTTCTCCGACTTCCTGCTGGAAAACCCGAACGAAGCAAAGCTCGTTGTCGGCAAGATGATCGATGCAGCACGTGCCCGTGAAGCAGCGCGCAAGGCCCGCGAGATGACCCGCCGCAAAGGCGCGCTGGACATCGCCGGCCTGCCGGGCAAACTGGCCGACTGCCAGGAAAAAGACCCGGCGCTGTCTGAACTGTACCTCGTGGAAGGTGACTCCGCGGGCGGCTCTGCCAAGCAGGGACGTAACCGCAGGACCCAGGCCATCCTGCCGTTGAAGGGTAAGATCCTCAACGTCGAGAAGGCGCGCTTTGACAAGATGATCTCTTCCCAGGAAGTGGGCACCTTGATCACCGCGCTTGGCTGCGGCATCGGTCGCGACGAGTACAACATCGACAAGTTGCGCTATCACAACATCATCATCATGACCGATGCTGACGTCGACGGGTCGCACATCCGTACTTTGCTGCTGACCTTCTTCTTCCGTCAGTTGCCGGAGTTGATCGAGCGTGGCTACATCTACATCGCTCAGCCGCCGCTGTACAAGGTCAAGAAAGGCAAGCAAGAGCAATACATCAAAGACGACGACGCCATGGAAGAGTACATGACGCAGTCGGCCCTGGAAGATGCGAGCCTGCACCTGAACGAAGAAGCGCCAGGCATTTCCGGCCCGGCGCTGGAACGTCTGGTGAATGACTTCCGCATGGTGATGAAGACTCTCAAGCGTCTGTCGCGCCTGTACCCACAGGAACTGACCGAGCACTTCATCTACCTGCCGGCCGTCAGCCTTGAAAAACTCGGCGACCATGCTGCGATGCAAGACTGGCTGGCTCAGTACGAAGTCCGTCTGCGTACCGTCGAGAAGTCCGGTCTGGTCTACAAGGCCAGCCTGCGTGAAGATCGTGAACGTGGCGTGTGGCTGCCAGAGGTCGAATTGATCTCCCACGGCCTGTCGAACTACGTGACGTTCAACCGCGACTTCTTCGGCAGTAACGACTACAAAACTGTCGTCACCCTCGGCGCTCAACTGAGCACCCTGCTCGACGACGGCGCGTACATCCAGCGTGGCGAACGCAAGAAAGCGGTCACCGAGTTCAAGGAAGCTCTGGACTGGCTGATGGCCGAAAGCACCAAGCGCCACACCATCCAGCGATACAAAGGTCTGGGCGAAATGAACCCGGATCAGCTGTGGGAAACCACCATGGACCCAAGCTCGCGTCGCATGCTGAAGGTCACCATCGAAGACGCCATTGGCGCGGACCAGATCTTCAACACCCTGATGGGTGATGCGGTCGAACCTCGCCGTGAGTTCATCGAGAGCAATGCTTTGGCGGTATCCAACCTGGATTTCTGATCCCGGTCAGCACCAACAAAAAGGCCAACGCATTTGCGTTGGCCTTTTTTTGTTGGCGTGGTCAAAAGATCGCAGCCTTCGGCAGCTCCTACATTGATCTCGTGTAGGAGCTGCCGAAGGCTGCGATCCTTTGATCTTTATTCTTGTCCCGTCGCCACACTTTCCAGCCGATACCCGTACCCATAAATCGTCAGCAGCTGCCAGCCGCGATCCGCTGTCAGCCCCAGCTTGTTGCGCAGTCGATAGATGTGCGTGTCCAAGGGACGTGACGAGGCGACTTCTTCATGGGGCCAGAAGCGCTCATATAGGTAATCCCGCGACAGCGGTCGGCCGAGGTTGCTGAACAGGCATCGTGCGAGGCGGTATTCGCGTTCGGTCATGACGATCGGTTTGCCCTCACGGGTGACCGTCAGCTCGGCATCGTCGAACTTCAAGTCATTGAAGCTCAGCACTTCGTTCGCTGCGCTGCGTGGCTGGCTGTGCCGGCGCAATACTGCGGCGACTCTGGCTTTCAGTTCATTGGGCCGGAACGGCTTGCTGACGTAATCGTCTGCGCCAGCATTCAGGGCCTGGACGATATCGCTCTCGCCGTCACGGCTGGTAAGCATGATCGCCGCTGGTGGCGCCTCCATGTGTTCACGGGTCCAGCGCAACAAGGCCAGCCCGGTGAGGTCGGGCAGCTGCCAGTCGAGGATCAGCAGGTCGAAGGTTTCCCGGCGCAACTGTCGCAGCAGGTCTTCACCGCGCTCGAAGCTGTGCAGCGACCAAGGCTGTTCTCCGGCTTCGGCCATTTGCTGCAGGGTCTGCTCGACCCGGCGCAGTTCGGCAGGTTCGTCGTCCAGTATCGCAACGCGCATACGCGGTGGTTCCTTGTTGCTGGGGCAGTTGGCCGTCAACCATAGTCGCTCGGCGATTCTCAGGAAAGTAAGCGGCCCGCCGTTGGTCGACGTCCGCTATGATTCTTCGGGTCAAGTATCAGACCTGTGACCTATGAAACCATTCACACCACCCTGTCCTTTTTCCCATGAATGACCGCAGACGGCATGAAAGCCGCGAGCCAAGCCAGGTGCAGCGACTGTTTCGCCAGTTGGTGCGCGAGTGGTTGTGGATAAGTCTAGTGCTGTTGCCGCTGACTGCGCTGTTATCTTATCGAGCGCAGGTCAATCTGAATGACGCATCCCCGGGCCTTGGTGCATTACTCTCGGTGGGCCTCGTGGCTTGTGTTCTTGGGCTGCTGTTGTGGCGTCCTCGCCTGGCCCTTTGGATGACGCTGATCGGTATGGCCTGCGTGCTGCTGACCAGCGCCGGACTGGCGGAAATCCGCGAGTGGTGGTCGCCGACGCCAGCGGTGCTGGGGATGTTGTTCGGCTATCTGATCTGGAACTGGCGGCGCCTGAGTGTGGTGCTGACGTACTTCGGTTGGGAGCTGGCGCGGCTGGACAGCGAACCGAAAGTCTTTCCCGAACGCCGCCGCGCACAGTTCACCGGCGCTGATCACTTGCAGCGCCAGATCATGGCGCTCGAACAAGCCATGAGTCGTACCCGCGATACCCGGCGCTTTATCGCTGACGGGCTGGAATATTTACCCGTCGCCACGCTCATCAGCGACCCCAAGGGTCAGATCCTTTTGGGCAATCGCAAGGCTCGCGAGCTGTTCGATCATGCTTTGGTGGGTGACGACGTTCTCGATCAGCTGGCGCTGCTCGGATATCCAGAGTTGTCCACAGCCCCGCGTCCTCTGTTATCCGCACTGCCGTTGCTGGAATTTCGCGATCACAAGGAGCGCAGCCTGCGCCTTGAGCGTGCTGCGCTGCTGCCGGTGGACGGTGACACGCCAATCGGCTGGCTGCTGAGTTTGACCGACCTGAGTGCCGAGCGCGCCGCCGAGGAACAACGCGGCGTTTTGTTGCGCTTCCTCTCGCATGATTTGCGTGCCCCCCATTCGGCGATTCTTGCGTTGCTCGATGTGCATCGTCATCAGGCCGGAGCCGATGCGCCATTGTTCGAACAAATAGAGCGTCAGGTTCGCCGGGCTCTGGATCTGACCGACGGCTTTGTGTTGCTGGCGCGGGCTGAATCCGAGGCGTATCAGTTCCAGCCGACGTTGTTCGGGATGCTGGTGCTGGATGTGCTCGATCAGGCCTTGCCGATCGCTCAGCAGAAACGCATCGAACTGCTGCACGACATGGACGAGCAGTCCCAGGAACGGCTGGTGTCTGCTGACCAAGGCTTGCTGACCCGTGCGTTGTTCAATCTGCTGGAAAACGCCATCAAGTACAGCCCGGCTGACACCACGATTCAGTTGCGCGTCACGTGTCAGGACGATTGGCTGCGCTGCGAGCTGATTGATCAGGGCAAAGGCATTGCTGCCGCGGAACTGCCCGACCTGTTCAGCCAATACCGGCGCTTTTCTTCGGCTCAGGGCATTGATGGCGTTGGCCTGGGCCTGTCGATGGTTAAAGCCGTGGTCGATCACCATGGCGGCAGAATCGAATGCCGCAGTGTGGTCGATCAAGGCACGACGTTCAGGCTTGAGTTGCCGCTGTTCGTTGAATGAACAGGCACAAAAAAACCGGCTATATCAGCCGGTTTTTTTACATCCAAAAAAAACTTATGCACCTTTTACGGTGTTTTATGATCTTGAGAAATATATAAGTAAATCAGTAAGTTATATCTAATATTCAAGCTTTTTCAACAAAAGCGTACACAGGTTATCCACAAAATCTCAGACAGCGATCTGGTCACTTGCAGCGGGTGCCTGTGGCGCGGGTGGCAATGAACCCATTTCCCGTTGCGTCTGCTCGTTCCAGGCTTGCACCCGGTCATTCAACGCTGCAATGGCTCGCGGCCCAGTACCTTCGGCGTACATCGGTTCGCCAATGACCACAGTGATTACCCCAGACTTCTTCGCCCAACCGGTTTTTGGCCAGAATTTGCCAGCATTGTGTGCAATCGGCAGTACCGGAAGCTCGGCATTCACCGCCAAAGCGCTGCCACTGCGCGAGAATTTTCCGACAGTGCCGTAGGGCACGCGAGTGCCTTCCGGAAAGATCAGCACCCAGACATTGTCTTTGAGCAACTCATCGCCTTTTGCCGCGACTTGCTTGAGCGCGGCTTTCGGGTTGTCGCGATCAATCGCGATCGGTCGCAGCATGGCCATTGCCCAGCCGAAGAACGGCACGAACAGCAATTCGCGCTTGAGCACCTGGCTCAAAGGCGAGAAATAAGCGGAGAGAAAAAACGTCTCCCAAGTGCTCTGGTGGTTCGACTGAATCACGCAGGGCCGGTCTGGCACGTTATCCGCGCCTTTGATTTCGTAACGGATACCGAGGAACACCTTGGTCAACCACAAGGCGCAACGGCACCAGTACACGTTGATAAAACGATAACGCGCCTTGAACGGCAAAAAGGGCGCGATGAAAAAGCTCAGGCTGCACCACAACAGAGACGTGGTGCCCAGCAGCAGGTAAAAGAGGAAGATTCTGATGGCCCGCAGTATCGACATGGCGACGTTTACCGTTACGGGGCAATGCCCGTCTGTTCAAGCGCACTCCCGATCAATCCCTGGTCAGGAATTTCAGAAGTACTCTAGTTGTGGATAAGTTCTGCGGCAATCGCCGCGAGATCGTCAAAAATCAGAGTGCCAACCGGCAGGGTTTTGCCCTGAGTCTTTTCGCCTTTTCCGGTCTTTACCAAAACTGGCTGTGAATCGACGGCTTTGGCGGCCTCCAGGTCACCAAGGCTGTCGCCGACGAACCAGACATTGGTCAGCGGCACGTTGTAATGCTGCGCAATGGTTTTCAACATGCCCGGTTTCGGTTTGCGACAATCGCAACCCTCGTCCGGCCCATGCGGACAGTACACGATCAGCCCGACTTCACCGCCCTGCTCCGCCACCAATGCGCGCAAACGCGCGTGCATGGCGTCGAGGGTGGCGAGGTCGTAGTAACCGCGAGCGATGCCCGACTGGTTGGTGGCGATCGCTACCGTCCAGCCGGCCTTGCTCAACTGCGCAATCGCTTCGATCGAGCCGGGCAAAGGAATCCACTCCTCCACCGACTTGATGTAAGCGTCGGAGTCGTAATTGATCACTCCGTCCCGATCGAGAATCAGCAGTTTCAACAGCAATCCCTCAACCCAGCAGCGAAATGTCGGCAACACCCAGGAACAGGCCACGCAGACGCGCCAGCAGCGCGTAACGGTTGGCTCGCACTTTGGCGTCTTCGGCATTGACCATTACCGCGTCGAAGAACGCATCAACCGGCTCGCGCAGTGCCGCAAGGCGTGCCAGCGATTCGTTGTACTGACGCGCCGCAGCCATTGGCTGCACTGCCTGATCCGCTTGCTGGATCGCCGAGTACAGCGAGAACTCGTTGGCGTTGTCGAAGTACTTGGCTTCAACCACGCTTGGCACGGCGCCTTCAACTTTGCTCAGCAGGTTGGAAACCCGCTTGTTAACCGCCGCCAACGCTGCCGCTTCCGGCAGTTTGCGGAAGGCTTGCACCGCTTGCACCCGCTGGTCGAAGTCCAGCGCCGAACCCGGCTTCAGGGCACGTACCGACAGATAAGTGGCAACATCGACGCCTTCGTCTTCGTAACGCGCGCGCAGACGGTCGAAGATGAATTCCAGTACCGACTCATTCAGGCCGGCAGCCTTGACCTTGGTACCGAACGCATTCACGGCGAAAGCCACGGCGTCGTTCAGGTCCAGATCCAGTTGTTTCTCGATCAGGATACGCAGCACGCCCAGTGCCGCGCGACGCAGGGCATACGGGTCTTTGCTGCCGGTTGGCAGCATGCCGATACCGAAGATGCCGACCAGAGTGTCGAGTTTGTCAGCGATCGCAACAGCCGCACCGGTCAGGGTCGCAGGCAGTTCAGCACCGGCACCGCGTGGCATGTACTGCTCGTTCAGCGCCAGCGCGACGTCTTGCGGCTCACCGTCATTGAGGGCGTAGTAGTAGCCGGCGACACCTTGCATCTCCGGGAACTCGCCGACCATTTCGGTGGACAGGTCGCACTTCGACAGCAAGCCCGCGCGGGCAGCCCACGAAGCGTTGCCGCCGATGCGTGCGGCGATGTAAGCCGCCAGTTTCGATACGCGCTCGGCCTTGTCATAGACGCTGCCGAGTTTTTCCTGGAACACCACGTTCTTCAGGCGCTCGTTGAACAGTTCGAGTTTCTGCTTCTTGTCTTGCTTGAAGAAGAACTCGGCGTCGGTCAGGCGTGGGCGAACCACTTTCTCGTTACCGGCGATGATCTGCTGCGGGTCTTTGCTTTCGATGTTGGCCACAGTGATGAAACGTGGCAGCAACTTGCCGTCGGCATCCAGCAGGCAGAAGTACTTCTGGTTGTCCTGCATGGTGGTGATCAGCGCTTCTTGCGGCACGTCGAGGAAACGTTCCTCGAACGAGCACACCAGCGGCACCGGCCATTCAACCAGCGCGGTCACTTCGTCGAGCAGCGCCGGCGGAACGATTGCGGTGCCTTCCTGACGGGTTGCCAGCTCTTCAGTGCGCTTGCTGATGATCTCGCGACGCTCGTTGGCGTCGGCCAGAACATAAGCGGCACGCAGATCGGCGAGGTAGCTTGCCGGCGAACCGATGCGTACGTTTTCCGGATGGTGGAAGCGGTGACCACGGGAATCACGGCCAGCCTTCTGCGCGAGGATGGTGCAGTCGATGACCTGGTCACCGAGCAGCATCACCAGCCATTGGGTCGGACGCACGAACTCTTCTTTGCGCGCACCCCAACGCATGCGTTTCGGGATCGGCAGGTCGTTCAGCGAATCTTCGACGATGGTCGGCAGCAGGCTTGCGGTCGGCTTGCCGGCGATGCTTTGGCTGTAACGCAGCTTCGGGCCGCTCTGATCGATTTCGCTCAGATCGACGCCGCACTTCTTGGCAAAACCCAAGGCTGCCTGGGTCGGATTGCCTTCGGCGTCGAAAGCCGCCTGACGTGGCGGGCCGTCGAGGTTGATGCTGCGATCCGGTTGCTGGGTGGCCAGCGCGGTAATCAACACAGCCAGACGACGCGGCGCGGCGTAGACGGTTTTTGCTTCATAGCTCAGGCCGGCAGCTTGCAGGCCCTTGTCGATACCGGCGAGGAACGCATCAGCCAAAGTGTTCAGCGCTTTGGGTGGCAGTTCTTCGGTGCCCAGTTCAACCAGAAAATCTTGCGCACTCATTGTGCAGCCTCCAGCTTGGCCAGTACTTCGTCACGCAGGTCCGGGGTCGCCATCGGGAAGCCCAGCTTGGCACGCGCCAGCAGGTAGGCTTGCGCAACGGAACGCGCCAGGGTGCGTACGCGCAGGATGTATTGCTGACGCGCGGTCACCGAGATTGCCCGGCGCGCATCCAGCAGGTTGAAGGTGTGCGAGGCCTTCAGGACCATTTCGTAGCTCGGCAGCGGCAACGGCTGGTCGAGTTCGATCAGGCGCTTGGCTTCGCTTTCATAGAAGTCGAACAGTTCGAACAGTTTGTCGACGTTGGCGTGTTCGAAGTTATAGGTGGATTGCTCCACTTCGTTCTGGTGGAACACATCGCCGTAGGTGACTTTGCCCATCGGACCGTCAGCCCAGACCAGGTCGTAGACCGAATCCACACCTTGCAGGTACATGGCCAGACGTTCGAGACCGTAGGTGATTTCGCCGGTCACCGGGTAGCACTCGATGCCGCCCGCCTGCTGGAAGTAAGTGAACTGAGTCACTTCCATGCCGTTCAGCCAGACTTCCCAGCCCAGACCCCAGGCGCCGAGGGTCGGCGATTCCCAGTTGTCTTCGACGAAGCGAATGTCGTGAACCAACGGGTCCAGGCCGACATGCTTGAGGGAGCCCAAGTACAGTTCCTGGAAGTTGTCCGGGTTCGGCTTCAGGACGACCTGAAACTGATAGTAGTGCTGCAGACGGTTCGGGTTTTCGCCGTAACGGCCGTCAGTCGGACGGCGGCTTGGCTGCACGTAGGCGGCGTTCCAGGTTTCCGGGCCGATGGCGCGCAGGAAGGTCGCGGTGTGGAAAGTGCCGGCGCCTACTTCCATATCGTAGGGCTGAAGTACCACACAACCTTGCTCGGCCCAGTATTGCTGGAGCGCGAGGATCAAGTCTTGGAAGGTACGCACGGCTGGCGTAGGCTGGCTCACGAAATTCACCTGTTTCTTGGGCTGCGATTTAAAGAGCGGGAGTATACCCGATTCAGTCGCACCTCCACCCCCTGGAGCCTTATGCCACGCTGCTTTTGGTGTACCGAAGATCCGTTGTACATGGCTTATCACGATCAGGAGTGGGGCACGCCGCTACGCGATGCGCAGGGTTTGTTCGAGTTGCTTTTGCTCGAAGGGTTCCAGGCCGGGCTTTCCTGGATCACCGTGTTGCGCAAACGCGAGCGCTATCGTGAGGTGTTGTTCGGCTTTGATGTGCAACGTGTGGCGCAGATGAGCGACGCCGAAATCGAAGAATTGATGCTCGATCCGGGCATCATCCGCAACCGCCTCAAACTCAATGCCGCCCGGCGTAATGCCCAGGCCTGGCTGGCGCTGGAAGATCCGGTGACGTTTCTCTGGTCGTTCGTCGGCGGCCAGCCGATCATCAATCATTTCAAGGATCGCAGCGAAGTCCCGGCGATCACCCCCGAAGCGCTGGCGATGAGCAAAGGTCTGAAAAAGGCTGGCTTCACGTTCGTCGGTCCGACCATTTGCTACGCGCTGATGCAGGCCTCTGGCATGGTCATGGATCACACCCGCGACTGCGACCGCTACGCGCAGCTCGTCAACGGCGGTTAGAATGGCCGCCTCGCGCACAGCACAAGATCAGGAGTGACCTGTGGAAAAGTTTAAAGGCGCCTTGCTGGTAGGCGCTCTGCGGCTGTTTGCCCTGCTGCCATGGCGGGCGGTGCAGGCCGTGGGTTCGGCAATTGGCTGGATCATGTGGAAAACCCCCAACCGCTCCCGCGATGTAGTGCGGATCAACCTCGCCAAATGTTTTCCACAAATGGACCCGGCCGAGCGCGAGCGTCTGGTTGGCCAGAGTCTGAAAGACATCGGCAAGTCCCTGACCGAAAGCGCCTGCGCGTGGATCTGGCCGGCGCAGCGCTCCATCGATCTGGTGCGCGAAGTCGAAGGCCTCGACGTGCTCAAAGACGCATTGGCCTCGGGCAAAGGCGTGGTCGGCATCACCAGTCACCTGGGCAATTGGGAAGTGCTCAACCACTTTTATTGCAGCCAGTGCAAACCGATCATTTTCTACCGCCCACCCAAGCTCAAGGCTGTGGATGAATTGCTGCGCAAGCAGCGCGTGCAGTTGGGTAACAAGGTTGCCGCGTCAACCAAGGAAGGCATTCTCAGCGTCATCAAGGAAGTGCGCAAAGGTGGTGCAGTGGGCATTCCCGCTGACCCGGAACCGGCCGAATCAGCGGGGATTTTCGTACCGTTCTTCGCTACACAGGCGCTGACCAGCAAATTCGTGCCGAACATGTTGGCCGGTGGCAAAGCCGTTGGCGTGTTTCTGCATGCGCTGCGTCTGCCCGATGGCTCCGGCTACAAAGTGATCCTCGAAGCGGCGCCCGAGGCCATGTACAGCACCGATACCGCCGAGTCCTGCGCTGCCATGAGCAAAGTCGTCGAGCGTTACGTGGCAGCGTATCCAAGCCAGTACATGTGGAGCATGAAGCGCTTCAAGAAGCGTCCACCGGGCGAAGAACGCTGGTATTAACCGACTTGGCACACTCTGTGGATAACTTGTAGGAACTGCCGCAGGCTGTGATCTTTTGATCTTGCCTGTGGATATCCACGGAAGACGTTCAGCGAAGGGCGCATGAAGATGTCCGAACACCGCAAATCATTCCGCATCAAGATCACCCACGACAGCTTCGGCGAATGCTTGGGTGAGACCCGCAATCTGTCGCCCACCGGCGTCTATGTCCAGCATCCGCGCCTCGCATCGTTGCCCAAAGGCGCTGTGGTCTATGGCCAGGTGCAGGATTTACCCGCAGGCGCGCCGCGAGTGCGGATGGAAGTGGTGACGGTGGATGCCGAGGGCATCGGGCTTCGTTACTTGTGAATAAGATCCGCTGACTTACTGCGCCTGACGATCGAGCTTCTTCAGAAACACCGTCATTTCTTTCTCGGCCTGCTTGTCGCCATGGGCGCGGGCGGCTTCCAGACCGTGTTCCCACGCCTGACGCGCGGCGGCGTGATCGCCCAACGCCAGTTGCGCCTTGCCCAACAGTTTCCAGGCTGCCGAGTATTTCGGATCGAAGCCGACGCAGCGCTGGAAATGCTCGGCGGCCTTGGCATTTTCCCCAAGATCCAGATAACCCTTGCCCAAGCCGAAGCGCAGCAGGGAGTTATCCACACCCTTGGCGAGCATTTTTTCCAGGGATTCGAGCATGGGTTGAGTCCTTTTCGGGTGTGTCAGGGAAGATGTGTGGCGCCACCATCGCTGGCAAGCCAGCTCCCACAGGGATCTCTGGTGGGCATCACATTTGTGAACAACCAAAAACCTGTGGGAGCTGGCTTGCCAGCGATAGGGCCAGTCTGATCACCAGATAATCCGGATCAGAAGAAGCTCAACCCCACATGAAACAGCTTCTCCACATCACGAATATGCTTTTTATCCACAAGGAACAGAATCACATGGTCGCCCGCTTCGATCACCGTATCGTCGTGGGCAATGATCACTTGATCATTGCGGATCACCGCGCCGATGGTGGTGCCCGGCGGCAGGCCGATTTTCTCGATGGGCTTGCCAATGACCTTGCTCGACTTGGCATCACCGTGGGCAATCGCCTCGATCGCTTCCGCCGCACCGCGACGCAATGAGTGCACGCTGACGATATCGCCACGGCGCACGTGGGCCAGCAGCGTGCCGATGGTCGCCAGTTGCGGGCTGATGGCGATGTCGATGTCGCCGCCCTGGATCAGGTCGACGTAAGCCGGGTTGTTGATGATCGTCATCACCTTCTTCGCCCCCAGCCGTTTGGCCAGCAGCGACGACATGATGTTGGCTTCGTCGTCGTTGGTCAGTGCGAGGAAAATATCCGCGTCGGCGATGTTCTCTTCCATCAGCAAGTCGCGATCCGAGGCGCTGCCCTGCAGCACCACGGTGCTGTCGAGGGTGTCGGAGAGATAGCGGCAGCGCGCCGGGCTCATCTCGATGATCTTCACCTGATAACGGCTTTCAATGGCTTCGGCCAGCCGCTCGCCGATCTGCCCGCCGCCGGCGATGACGATGCGCTTGTAAGTCTCATCGAGACGGCGCATTTCGCTCATCACGGCGCGAATATCCTCACGCGCAGCGATGAAGAAGACTTCGTCATCGGCTTCGATCACCGTGTTGCCTTGCGGCAAAATCGGTCGGTCGCGGCGGAAAATTGCAGCGACGCGGGTCTCGACATTCGGCATGTGCTCGCGCAATTGGCGCAATTGCTGACCCACCAACGGCCCGCCGTAGTAGGCGCGCACGGCCACCAGTTGCGCCTTGCCTTCGGCGAAGTCGATCACCTGCAAAGCACCGGGATGCTGGATCAGGCGCTTGATGTAGTTGGTCACCACTTGCTCGGGGCTGATCAACACGTCGACCGGAATGGCTTCGTTCTGGAACAGCTGCTCTTCGCGGTTCAGATAGGACGCTTCGCGCACCCGGGCGATCTTGGTCGGGGTGTGGAACAACGTGTGGGCGACCTGGCAGGCGACCATGTTGGTTTCGTCGCTGTTGGTCACCGCCACCAGCATGTCGGCGTCGTCGGCGCCGGCCTGGCGCAGCACCGACGGCAGCGAGCCACGGCCCTGCACGGTGCGGATGTCGAGGCGATCACCGAGGTCGCGCAAGCGCTCGCCATCGGTGTCGACCACCGTGATGTCATTGGCTTCGCTCGCCAAGTGTTCAGCCAGCGAACCGCCGACCTGTCCTGCACCGAGGATGATGATTTTCATCCAGTCACTCCAATGAATCCGTTTAGCCGCGTGCGGCAGCGATCTTGATCAGTTTGGCGTAGTAGAACCCGTCATGCCCGCCCTGCTGGGCCAGCAGTTGGCGACCATGGGGCTGCTTGATCCCGGCGGTCGTGGCCAAGTCCAGCTCGCGTGCGCCAGGGGTGCGCTCAAGGAACGCGGCAATGACTTCGGTGTTCTCGGTCGGCAGGGTCGAGCAGGTGGCGTAAAGCAGGATGCCGCCGACTTCGAGGGTTTTCCACATCGCCTCGAGCAACTCACCTTGCAGTTGCGCGAGGGCGACGATGTCGTCGGGCTGACGGGTCAGTTTGATGTCCGGATGACGGCGGATCACCCCGGTGGCCGAGCACGGTGCGTCGAGCAGGATGCGCTGGAACGGTTTGCCATCCCACCATTTCTCGATATCACGACCGTCGGCAGCGATCAGCTCGGCGCTGAGGCCGAGGCGTTCGAGGTTTTCTCGCACGCGCACCAGACGCTTGGCTTCCAGATCCACCGCCACCACGCCGGCCAGTGCAGGCTCGGCTTCAAGGATGTGGCAAGTCTTGCCACCGGGTGCGCAGCAGGCGTCGAGCACCCGTTGGCCCGGCGCCAGATCGAGCAGATCGGCGGCCAGTTGTGCGGCTTCGTCCTGCACGCTGATCCAGCCTTCGGCGAACCCCGGCAGGCTGCGCACATCGGCAGCGGCTTCAAGAATGATGCCGTCGGCGCTGAAGACACACGGCGTTGCGGCGATACCGGCTTCAGTCAGTAGACCGAGGTAGGCGTCGCGGCTGTGATGGCGACGGTTGACCCGCAGAATCATCGGCGGATGCGCGTTGTTCGCTTCGCAGATCGCTTCCCACTGCTCTGGCCAGAAAACCTTCAGGGATTTTTGCAGCCAGCGTGGGTGGGCGGTGCGTACCACGGGATCGCGTTCCAGCTCGGCGAAAATCGTTTCGCTTTCACGCTGGGCATTGCGCAGTACGGCATTGAGCAGGCCCTTGGCCCAAGGCTTTTTCAGCTTGTCGGCGCAACCGACGGTTTCACCGATGGCTGCGTGGGCCGGGACGCGGGTGTAGAGCAACTGATAAAGACCGACCAGCAGCAACGCCTCGACATCGGCATCCGCAGCCTTGAACGGTTTCTGCAGGAGTTTTTCTGCCAGCGCCGACAGCCGTGGCTGCCAGCGCGCGGTGCCGAACGCCAGATCCTGAGTGAAACCGCGATCGCGATCCTCGACCTTGTCCAGTTGCGTCGGCAGAGAGCTGTTGAGCGAGGCTTTGCCGCTGAGTACGGCGGCGAGTGCCTTGGCGGCGGCCAGACGCGGATTCATTGCGCGTCCACCGTTGCGCCGAGAATGGTGCCGACGGCGAACTTCTCGCGGCGACTGTTGAACAGGTCGCTGAAGTTCAGCGCCTTGCCGCCGGGCAATTGCAGGCGGGTCAGGCACAGCGCTTGCTCGCCGCACGCGACGATCAAGCCGTCCTTGCTGGCGCTGAGGATTTCACCCGGTGCGCCGTTGCCCTGAGCTACAGTCGCCGCGAGCACTTTCAATGCTTCACCGTTGAGGGTGCTGTGGGTGATCGGCCACGGATTGAAAGCGCGAACCAGACGTTCCAGCTCGACGGCCGGGCGGCTCCAGTCGATGCGTGCTTCGTCCTTGTTCAGTTTGTGCGCGTAGGTGGCGAGGTCGTCGTTCTGCACTTCGCCTTCAAGAGTGCCAGCAGCCAGACCGGCAATCGCTTGCACCACCGCGGGTGGGCCCATCTCGGCGAGACGGTCGTGCAGTGTGCCGCCGGTGTCTTCGCCAGTGATCGGCGTGACGACCTTGAGCAACATCGGACCGGTGTCGAGGCCGGCTTCCATGCGCATCACGGTCACGCCGCTTTCGGCATCGCCCGCTTCGACGGCGCGCTGAATCGGCGCCGCACCGCGCCAGCGAGGCAGCAAGGATGCGTGGCTGTTGATGCAGCCCAGACGCGGAATATCGAGCACCACTTGCGGCAGGATCAGGCCGTAGGCGACCACCACCATCAAGTCCGGCTTCAATGCAGCGAGTTCAGCCTGAGCGTCAGCGTTGCGCAACGTCGGCGGCTGCAACACCTGGATATTATTTTCCAGCGCCAGCTGTTTAACCGGGCTCGGCATCAGTTTTTGCCCGCGACCGGCCGGACGATCCGGTTGGGTGTAGACCGCAACGATCTCGTAAGGGCTGCTCAGCAGGGCCTTGAGGTGCTCGGCGGCGAATTCCGGGGTGCCGGCAAAAACGATGCGCAGTGGCTCGGTCATTGAATGGCTCTCTATGGCAAAGCTTCATAAAAAGAAAAAGGCTTGCCGCAGCAAGCCTTTGAAGGAGGGCATCAAGCGTTCTGGCGATGGAGCTTTTCCAGTTTCTTCTTGATCCGGTCGCGCTTGAGCGTGGACAGGTAATCGACGAACAATTTGCCATTGAGGTGGTCGCATTCGTGCTGGATGCACACCGCGAGCAGGCCTTCGGCAATCAGTTCATAAGGCTTGCCGTCGCGGTCCAGCGCCTTGATCCTGACCTTCTGCGGGCGGTCGACGTTTTCATAGAAACCCGGCACCGAAAGACAGCCTTCCTGATACTGATCCATTTCTTCGGTCAGCGATTCGAACTCGGGGTTGATGAACACCCGCGGCTCGGAGCGGTCTTCGGAAAGGTCCATCACGACGATACGTTTGTGCACGTTGACCTGGGTCGCGGCGAGGCCGATGCCCGGCGCTTCATACATTGTTTCAAACATGTCATCGACCAACTGACGCACTTCGTCGTCCACTACAGCCACAGGCTTGGCGATAGTACGCAGACGCGGGTCCGGAAATTCGAGGATGTTTAAAATGGCCATAGGCTGATTGCTGCACGTGTTGAGTAAAGTCGGGTCGATGGCCTGGCAGGTCCGAAGATGCAGGCTACCGTTGTGAAGCGTAGCTTGTGCATTTTGCTCAAGCGAGCCACGGGGGCTCTGACGATTCACGCGAGCGCACATGATAAAGGGATTCACTGCATGAGGAAAACACTACTCGCCCTGCTGCTGTTGGCTTCGGCTGGCGCGGCGCACGGGCAAGTGCAACTCAGGGATGGTTTTCCACAGCAATACACGGTGGTTTCGGGGGACACCCTCTGGGACATTTCCGGTAAATACCTGCGCGAGCCCTGGCAGTGGCCACAACTGTGGCGGGCGAATCCGCAGATCGAGAACCCCAACCTGATCTATCCCGGCGACACGCTGACGCTCAGTTACGTCAACGGCCAGCCGCGCCTGACCCTCAATCGCGGCGAGTCGCGCGGCACCATCAAGCTCTCGCCACGCATTCGTACCAGCCCGGTGGCCGAGGCGATTCCGAGCATTCCACTCAAATCCATCAACAGCTTTCTGTTGAGCAATCGCATCGTCGACAAGGCCGAAGACTTCGACAAGGCGCCGTACATCGTCGCCGGCGATGCCGAACGGGTGCTCAGCGGCACCGGCGACCGCATTTTCGCTCGTGGCCACTTCGACCCGGATCAGCCGGTGTACGGCATCTTCCGACAGGGCAAGGTCTACACCGATCCGCAGACCAAGGAGTTTCTCGGGATCAACGCCGATGACATCGGTGGTGGCGAAATTGTTGCCACCGAGGGCGATGTCGCCACCCTCGCCCTGCAACGCACCACCCAGGAAGTACGCCTTGGGGACCGCTTGTTCAGCGGCGAAGAGCGCTCGATCAACTCGAGCTTCATGCCCAGCGCGCCGACCAGCGACATCAACGGCGTCATCATCGACGTGCCGCGCGGTGTCACCCAGATTGGTGCAATGGACGTGGTCACCCTGAACAAGGGCAAGCGTGACGGCCTGGCTGAAGGCAATGTGCTGGTGGTGATGAAAACCGGCGAAACCGTGCGCGACCGGATCACCGGTCAGCCCCTGAAAATCCCCGACGAACGCGCCGGCTTGCTGATGGTATTCCGCACCTACGACAAACTCAGCTACGGCCTCGTCCTTAACGCCTCGCGCTCATTGGCGGTGCTCGACAAGGTGCGAAATCCGTAAGCGTGCTTCACAAGTTACCAACAGAGTTATCCACAGCTTGCTCCGAATGGTTCGGAGCTTATAACGATCAAGGATTGATCCATTATGCTGTCAGCCTGTACGCCAGTTTCCCCTGCGGAACTGGAAGCGCGCCTGCGCCTGCATCGCTTGCCGACAATCGGTCCGAAGCGCTTCCTAAAATTGCTCGAAGCCTTTGGCTCGGCGTCCAAAGCCATCAGCGCCCCGGCCAGTGCCTGGCGTTCGCTGGGATTGCCGGCGGCGTGTGCCGAGTCGCGGCGATGTCCCGAAGTGCGCGATGGCGCCAGTCACGCAATGCGCTGGCTAGAGCGCCCCAATCAACATTTACTGATGTGGGATCAAGCGAACTATCCGGCGCTGCTCGCACAGATTCCGGATCCACCGCCGCTGTTGTTTGTCGCCGGCGATCCACTGATTCTTGAAAAACCGCAACTGGCGATGGTTGGCAGCCGCCGTGCTTCGCGTCCGGGAATGGACACCGCCGCAGCCTTCTCTCGCTGCCTGGCGGGCGCCGGTTTTGTCATCACCAGTGGTCTGGCGCTGGGCATTGATGCCGCCGCACATCAGGCCGCGCTGGATGTCGGCGGGCAAACCGTGGGTGTGCTGGGCACCGGCCTGGAAAATTTTTATCCACAGCGCAATCAGCGGCTGGCCGACGCGATGATTGCCTCGGGCAGCGCAGTGCTTTCGGAGTTTCCGCTGGATGCCGGCCCGAGCGCCAGCAACTTCCCGCGGCGCAACCGGATCATCAGTGGTTTGTCCCTTGGCGTGCTGGTGGTCGAGGCGAGTGTCGCCAGTGGTTCGCTGATCACCGCGCGGCTGGCGGCGGAACAGGGACGAGAGGTTTACGCCATTCCCGGCTCGATTCATCACCCCGGCGCACGGGGCTGTCACCAGTTGATTCGCGATGGCGCGGTGCTGGTGGAAACCATCGAACACATTCTTGAAGCCTTGCGCGGCTGGCAGCATTTACCGATGTCTACCGACACTCCTAAAGAGACTCATCCACTGCTTACGCTGCTGCACGCCGCACCGCATACCAGCGAGGGCTTGGCTGAAAGCAGTGGCTGGGCCTTGCCCAAAGTGTTGGCGGCCCTTACTGAACTGGAAATGGATGGCCGTGCGGTGTGTGAAAACGGTCGCTGGCTGGCCAGGACGAGCTAGGTTTTACAAGGAAGATCGGTAAACTGCGCGAAACCTGTTTGTGGAGAGTTTTTTCATGGTCAACAGTTGGCGTGTGCAACAAGCCGCGCGAGAGATTCGCGCCGGGGCGGTGATTGCCTATCCAACCGAAGCTGTCTGGGGGCTGGGTTGCGATCCGTGGAATGAAGAAGCGGTGGATCGGCTGCTGGCGATCAAGAATCGTTCGGTCGACAAGGGCCTGATTCTGGTCGCCGACAATATTCGCCAGTTCGACTTTCTGTTTGAAGACTTCCCGCAGGACTGGATCGACCGCATGTCCAGCACCTGGCCAGGACCGAACACTTGGCTGGTACCGCATCAGAACTTGTTGCCGGAATGGGTCACCGGGGTGCATGACACCGTCGCGCTGCGGGTCAGCGATCACCCGCAGGTGCGAGACTTGTGCTCAATGGTAGGGCCACTGATTTCGACCTCGGCCAACCCGCAAGGACGTCCGGCGGCGCGCACGCGTTTGAGGGTCGAGCAGTATTTCCGCGGACAGATTGATCTGGTCCTGGGTGGAGAACTGGGTGGGCGCAAGAACCCCAGCGTGATCCGTGACCTGGCCAGCGGTAACGTCATTCGTCCTGACTGACGTTCTGTTTCGAGCTTATATAGATACAGGTAGTACTCCTCGGCTTTCAAGGTGAGGAGTACTACATATGGCTGCGATTTTTCCTTCAACTAACCATCAAAATACAACAACTTTTTGTTTATATCTGTCTTTGCCGTGTCGGACTAATCGACGAATATTCAGTTTCAGTAACTTTTCCTACGTCATTATCAGAAATCGCGCAGTGGCGATATTTCTAAAAGCATCCATTATTTCAATGCGCTCAGAAAACTTCGATAAGTTAACGTCTGCGGAGAAGGAATGGATACTACGGATTTACAACTCACGGATTATCTGCAGGCACTTCAGGCGACATTAAAACGTCAGCATGAAGATTGTCGTGTGGTTACTCTTGAAGCCGGATCAGACACGCGAGAGTTCGAGCGGTTTATTGGTCGGCAGTTTCGGCTGCGACTGCAACATTACATGCTGACCTCCAGAGCCCGTTTGCTGGAAACCAGCTTGGCGATAACGGCCCGCAGCACTCACTTTCTGCTCTATCAACAAGACCGGTTGATGGCGGTATTGAGGGTGACTCCCTCACCCTTTGAATGGGCATCACTGGCGCATCAGCACCTTTCGCCAACACAGGCGCTGTCGCGTCATGTCGAGTTCAGCAGGTTGATCACCCTCTCCCATGGTCAGCTGCCGGTGTCGGTCAACTGCCTGCTGGCATCGGCCACCGAGTGGGCGATCAAGCGCGGTTATGAGGGCGTCATCGCCCTGTGCCGATCACCCCAACGACGACTGTTCCAGCGTTTCGGCCTGACATCGATCACCACCGACTCCCTGCATATCGAACAACGCGCACGCGCTGATTATTGGCTGCTCTCGGCGCAATGGCCGCAGATCCTCGCAGCCGTTCAGCAACCCGCCCACACAGCCCTGAATCCACCGGAGCATCACGATGACCGCGCACGCCAGTTTTGAACAACAGTTGATCCTGCTGGACGAACGAATCGAACAGTTATGGGCCGATATTCTCGATAACTCGCGCTTGGTGAAAGCCATCCGTGGCGGCAGCGTTTCGAAGGCCTTGTATGCGATTTACATGATCGAGACGTTTCACTACACCGCACACAATGCGCGAAACCAGGGTTTGGTGGGTGTGCGACATGCTGATAATCCGGTGTATGCAAAGTTTTGTTTTGAGCATGCGGCGCAAGAAGTTGGCCATGAAAAGATGGCACTGCATGACGTCATGAGTCTGGGCCTCAAGAATGAAGTCTTCGATATACCGACGGCACTTCCGGCAACCGAAGTGTTAATCGCCTATTTATACTGGATATCTTTTGCCGGTAATCCGCTGCAACGGCTGGGGTACAGTTATTGGGCAGAGAACGCCTATCAATTCATTAATCCGCTTATTAATAGTTTGAGTGAAACATTGTCGTTAAAACCGGCTCAGCTGACATTCTTTATTGCTCACTCCGATATTGATGTCGAACACTTCAACGAGATCAAACTCATCCTGCAGCGAACTTGCAAAGATCAATCCGATTGGGACGCCGTTGCTACCGTGATGGAAACCAGTTTGCGCCTGACCGGCAATATGCTTGAAGCCGTCTATGAGCAGTATGAGGCGTGGCAAAACGGCCTCGCGCCGCGCTATGACTTCCTGCACGCACTGGATAACTCATGAGTCCTTTACGGCGATTCTCCCGAATGACGCATGGGGGCAGGCATGGCTGACTATTTCGAGCGACTGAACTATGCGCTGGGGGATGAAGACACCGCACTGGAATACGCCATCTTGCCCCAGCGGGCCAGGCACGTGGTCGGCGTCGCGGGAAGTGGCGGGCGGCTGCTGCCGCTGCTGGCTCGCAACCCCGCACGCATGACCTGCATCGATATAAGCGCGCCGCAACTGGCGTTCACGCGACTGCGCTTTGCTCTGCTGGAACAGACCGACTACACATCGTTTATGGACTTTATGGGTTACCACCCAGGGATTTTGCCGTCGCGACGCCAATCCATACTTGAGCAACTGGATCTGCCGCGGGTCGATCGCCACTGGCTGGCGGAGCTTTTCCAGGCACGTCATTGGCAGGCGCCGATCTACATGGGGGCCTTTGAGCGGACTTTGCAGCGGTTGGCGAAGGTCAACCGATTGTTTACCGGCGAGGCAGGTAGAGAGATTTTTCAGTGCAGCGATCTCGGCGAGCAAACCGATTATTACCGCACCCGTTTTCCCCTCAGGCGCTGGCGGGCTGTGATCTCGCTGCTGGGCAACGCAGCAGTGCTCAATTCGTTGTTGTACAAGGGATCGTTTCCACCCAACAACCTGGGTATCAGCTCCCGCGCAGCGTATCTGGACATTTTTCACACCTTGTTCACCACGCAGATCGTTCGCGAGAGCTTCTTTCTGCAAATGCTGTTTTTTGGTGAGCTGCGCTATCCGCAAGGGTTCCCGCTGGAGTGCGATCCGCGGATCTTCAAGAGTGCCCGAGAGGCCATTGAGCAATGTGAGTTGCGCATCGTGCAGGCCGACATTATCGGCTGCGCCGCCAAACACACGGATGTCGATTTCGTATCGCTCTCGGACGTCCCTTCCTTCATGCCCCAAGCCGCTGGAGCGAGTGTCTTGCAGCAATTGCGTCCGTCCCTTGCCGATGAGGCGTTGCTGGTCATGCGCGGCCATTTGCACATCGTCGAACCCGATTGTGCAGGCTTCTGCGATATCACTGGCCAGTACCAGGATGCGATCGCACGAGAGAAAACCCAGCTCTGGCGCGTGCAGGTCTACCGCCAGACGACACCTTTGCAGGTATCCCGATGAACAATCAGCACCCAACCGTCAACTGGGTAAAAAACCGTGTGCGTCAGGCCCGTGACGATCAGCAGCAGTTGTTTGATGCCGGGCTAAATGGCCTGAAACTGGTCAGCCGTGAGGGCAAGACCATCGAGTTGAGCAGCGGGGAGCGGCTGACCGAGTTTCTCTCATGTTCTTACCTGGGACTGGAGTGCGACCCGCGTCTGATTGAAAGCGCGGTGAGCTCCGTGAAATCCTTCGGCGTGCAATTCGCCGCCGCACGAACCCGTGCGCTGCTACCGCCGATGCGCGAACTCGACGAGCAATTGCACCAGATATTCCAGGGCTACACGGTGACCTTCAACTCGGTGGGCAGTGCGCATCTGGGCTGCCTGCCGTTACTGGGCTCCGGCGAGTTACCGTCCTATCCGTTGCGTCGTGGCCCCGGCTGGATCGTTGACCGGGCGGCCCATGCCTCGATGCAGGTGCTACAAGGGATTCTGTGGCAGTTCGGCCCTGTACAGCGATGCGACTGCAATGACGTGGAGCAAGTCGAACAGGCTTGCTCCACAGCGGTAGCCGCTGGCCATACACCAATCATCCTTACGGACAGCATTGGCTCGATGCGGGGGTTGTATCCGATTAATCGTCTGTTGCAACTGGCGGAGCGCTTTGAAGGCTATCTGTATGCCGATGACGCCCACGGCACCTCGATTCACGGTGTAACAGGCGGAGGTTATGCGCTGGTCGCCGCCGATGAGCGACGGCGCGATCGTCTGATCCTTCTGTCCTCGCTGTCCAAGGCATTTGGTGCCACGGGCGGAGCGATCACTGTGTTTACCGAAGCCGACGCTGAAATGATCCGCCGCCATGCGTCGACCTATACCTTCGGCGGTCCATTGTCGATGGGTGGCGTCGGTGCGGCGGTAGCGTCTGCGGACATCCACCTTTCGCCGGAGCTGGGGCAGTTGCAGGCGGCTCTGTGGCGAAATGTTGCCCTGATCGACGACCTGCTCGGACCGGTTCTGGGCAACCATGAAGTCGCCTCGCCCATTCGTTTCGTCCGCGTTGGCGCCGAGCGTGATGCGATCAGTCTGGCGTTGCACCTGCGTCGAAAGGCCATCGCTGTTACCACCGCCGTGTTTCCAGTGGTGGCCAAAGGCGAAGCGATTCTGCGTTTGGCCGTCAGCGCGAATCACAACCAGGCCCAATTGGAGAGCCTGGCCAATGCCGTCCGTGGCGGTTTCGATGAATTGGGCATTCGCCAGGGTGGTCGTGACGATGAGCGATGATCCCGTGCTCGCTGCCAACCAGGCCTTTGCGCACAAATTGGCCCATGCGCAGTCACTGCCGTGGTTCTGTGCGCTGTGTCCGCAGATCCTGCAGGTGCACAGTCTGAAGGATTTGCAGCGCCTGCCGATTCAGGCCGTGGAGGACGAGCATGGCGGTGTGCTGTTTTCCGCGCTTGGCGAAGCGTCGCACCGTGCGCCGGGTGGCGGCCTGACCCTGACGTCGGGCGGCAGCACCGGCAGCCGCAAACACATCACCCATTCCTGGGCGTTCAACGCCAGCATCGTGCCGCTGGGGGCGCGAATGTTTGGCGTGGCGGACGAACGCCCGAGCGTGGTCATCAATTGCCTGACCGCGGGTGAAATGCAGGGCGCTTTCCAGTACGCAGCGGCGATCGTCCAGCATGTCGGCGCGCGTCTGCTGCCCGCCGGTTCATTGATGGGGGTTCAGCGAATTGCCGGGCTGATTCAGTCGCAAGAGGCCGATGCACTGATTTGCACGCCTTCATTCGCCGCGGCGCTGTTCAACCACGATGAAATCGACGCACAGCAGTTGGTCAGTCTGAGATGGCTTTACTACATCGGGGAACCCTGCGGTCCTCAATTGCGCGAACAGCTTGGCCGGGGCTGGCCGGCGATAAGGCTCCGGTCGCTGGGCTACAGCTCGACGGAAACCGGGCCCATCGGCTATCAATGCGCGCACCTTGAGCACGGTTTCTATCATCTGCACGCCGATGCGATGTTCGTCGAAGTGGTGGACCCGTTCACCTTGCAAGCAGTGGCCGCGGGCCAAAGCGGTGAGTTCCTGCTGACAGTTTTGCTGCCCGACCATGTGCCGCTGTTGCGTTACCGGATTGGTGATCGTGGGCGAATCCTGCGCAGTGCGGCGAATTGCGCCTGTGGCAGCGCCTTGCCTGTGGTGCAACTTGAGGGGCGGGTAGAGACATCGATCAAGCTGGGTGGCGCGATGATCACACAGCGACAGGTGATGAGCGTACTCGCACAGGCGTTGCCGGAGCTGGGTTCGACCGACATTCAGGTACAGATCAATCGACAGGCCAACGGTGTGCGCCTGTGTCTGGTCATTGCTCAGGGCAAACTGCCGTCCGGCGCAGAAGCCGCCATCGAACGGGCGTTGCACAATGAGGAGCAGGCAAGAGCATTGCTCAGGTTGCCTGGCGTGTTGGGGTTGCAGGTGCGGCGTATGGCCCGCAACTGTTTCGAAACAACTGCTGCGGGCAAGACACCGTTTTTTATTGAGTTGGAGGCTACCCCGGACTCACCGGGGTAGCGTGTTTTCAGGGCAGCAGGATGGTCGAACCGGTGGTGCGCCGAGCTGACAACTCGGTCTGCGCCTTCGCCGCTTCAGCCAATGGATAGCGCTGGCTGATATCGACCTTGAGCTTGCCGCTGATGATCATCTCGAACAGTTCATCGGCCATGCGCTGCAGGTTCTGCGCATTGTTGGCATAGGTCGCCAATGTAGGCCGGGTGACGTAGAGCGAGCCCTTGGCGGAAAGGATCCCCAGATTCACCCCGTCGACTGCGCCGGAAGCATTGCCGAAGCTCACCACCAAGCCACGGGGCGACACGCTGTCCAGCGAAGTCAGCCAGGTGTCCTTGCCGACGCCGTCATAGACCACCGGGACTTTTTTGCCGTCGGTCAATTCCAGCACGCGTTCGGCAACGTTTTCGTGGCTGTAGTCGATGGTTGCCCAGGCACCGTTGGCTTTCGCCAGTTCGGCTTTCTCCTTGGAACTGACGGTGCCAATCAGCTTCACGCCCAGTGCCTTGGCCCATTGGCAGGCCAGCGAACCGACGCCCCCTGCAGCGGCGTGGAACAGAATGGTTTCGCCACCCTTGAGTTCATAAGTCTGGCGCAGCAGGTACTGCACGGTCAGACCCTTTAGCATCACCCCGGCAGCCGTCTCGAAGCTGATTTCGTCCGGCAGATGCACCAGATTGGCTTCAGGCAGAACGTGCAATTCGCTGTAGGCGCCCAGCGGGCCGCTGCCGTACGCGACGCGGTCACCGACCTTGAACCGGGTCACCTCGCTGCCCACTGCCTCAACAATGCCTGCACCTTCCGCGCCCAGGCCGGACGGCAAGGCTGGCGGTGCGTAGAGGCCGCTGCGGAAATAGGTGTCGATGAAATTCAGGCCGATAGCCTTGTTGGCTACGCGCACCTGATCAGGGCCGGGCGCGGCGGGTTCGTAATCAACAAACTCGAGTACTTCGGGACCGCCGTGGGCGCGGAACTGGATACGCTTTGCCATCTGCCTGCTCTCCTTGGGTCTTTTGTGAGGTCCCTATCCAACGCTTATGCATGATCTTCGTCAACTGCGGCGCGTTGGCCTGCGGTGTTATGCTACGCGCCCATTTGCGCCGACCCCCGCCTGCGGGTTGCCGCGTAGTGATGCCCCGATTCAAGGTGAAGCCATGACGACCCGCACCGACGCCGTAAAGGCCTATCTGCTCGACCTGCAAGACCGCATCTGCGCCGCACTCGAAACCGAGGATGGCGGCACGCGCTTCGTCGAAGACGCCTGGACCCGGCCGGCCGGTGGTGGCGGTCGCACTCGCGTGATTGAAAACGGCACGCTGATCGAAAAGGGTGGCGTCAACTTTTCCCACGTCTTCGGCAGTGGTCTGCCACCGTCGGCCAGTGCCCATCGCCCGGAATTGGCCGGTCGCGGTTTTGAGGCCCTCGGTGTGTCGTTGGTGATTCATCCGCACAACCCACATGTGCCGACATCTCACGCCAACGTGCGTTTTTTCATCGCCGAGAAAGAAGGTGAAGAGCCGGTCTGGTGGTTCGGCGGCGGCTTTGACCTGACGCCGTATTACGGCAACGAAGAAGACTGCATCCACTGGCACCGCGTCGCCGAACAGGCCTGCGCGCCGTTCGGCGCCGACGTCTATCCGCGCTACAAGGCGTGGTGCGACACCTACTTTCACATCAAGCATCGCCACGAACCGCGCGGCATCGGCGGCTTGTTTTTCGATGACCTGAACGAGTGGGATTTCGACACCAGTTTCGCCTTCATGCGCGCCATTGGTGATGCCTACATCGACGCCTATCTGCCGATCGTGCAGCGCCGCAAGCACGATGCGTTCACCGCCCAGCAACGTGAGTTCCAGGAATTCCGCCGTGGCCGCTACGTCGAGTTCAACCTGGTTTACGACCGTGGCACGCTGTTCGGCCTGCAATCGGGCGGGCGTACCGAGTCGATCCTGATGTCACTGCCGCCGCAAGTACGCTGGGGCTACGACTGGAAGGCTGAACCTGGCAGCGAAGAAGCGCGCCTGACCGAGTACTTCCTGCAAGACCGCGACTGGCTGACCCAAGCCTGAGGACATCTGATGGATCGTTACGTCGTTTTCGGTAACCCGATCGGCCACAGCAAATCGCCGATGATCCACAAGCTGTTCGCCGAGCAGACCGGCGAGAGCCTCGACTACGCCACGTTGCTGGCGCCGCTCGACGATTTTTCCGCCTGTGCTACGGCGTTTTTCCGCGAAGGTCGCGGCGCCAATGTCACTGTGCCGTTCAAGGAAGACGCTTATCGGCTAGCCAATAGCCTGACGGCCCGTGCGCAACGGGCCGGTGCGGTGAACACCTTGAGCAAACTGGCCGACGGTTCGCTGCTCGGCGACAACACCGACGGCGCCGGACTGGTGCGGGATCTGACGGTAAACGCCGGGTTCAGCCTGACCGGCAAACGCATCTTGCTGCTCGGTGCCGGTGGCGCCGTGCGTGGAGCGCTTGAGCCGTTGCTGGCGGAGAAACCCGCGTCGGTGATCATCGCCAACCGTACGGTAGACAAGGCCGAGTTGCTGGCGGAATTGTTCTGCGATCTGGGGCCGGTGTCGGCCAGCGGCTTTGATTGGCTGCGCGAGCCGGTGGATGTGATCATCAACGCCACGTCCGCCAGCCTCACCGGCGATGTACCGCCGATTGCGCCGAGCCTGATCGAACCGGGCAAGACGTTGTGCTACGACATGATGTACGGCAAAGAACCGACGGCGTTCTGCCGTTGGGCCAGTGAGCACGGCGCGGCGGTGTCGATGGATGGTTTGGGGATGTTGGCCGAACAAGCGGCGGAAGCCTTCTTCCTTTGGCGCGGCGTGCGGCCGGACACGGCGCCAGTGCTCACAGAACTGCGCCGCCAGTTGGCTCTTTAAAGGCATCGCTGGCAAGCCAGCTCCCACAAGGATCACCTGAATCCCTGTGGGAGCTGGCTTGCCAGCGATGGAAGTCGACACTGATATCAGATCAATCCTCAAACCGGATCGGGCACTTCTCTGGCCCTTCCAGCTTGCGCAGTTCCTCCACCACCTGCGGCCGCGCACCGCGCAACGTCAGGCTGCGACCCTGACTCAACAGGCGCCGCGCTTCCTGATGCAACATCTCCACCCCCGAATAGTCGATGAAGTTGATCTGCTGCGCCTCAATCACCACCCGCGCGCCGTGCATGCGCTGCAAACGCACTTGCAGATAATGGCTGGCGCCGAAGAAGATCGAGCCGCCGACCCGCAGCACATCGTCTTCACCATCACGCCAGTGCTGCACCCGCGGCTGTGAAGTGCGCTTGAGGTAGAAGAACAGCGAAGCAAGCACGCCGGCGTAGATCGCGGTCTGCAACTCCAGCAATAGCGTGGCCAGGCAGGTCAGCGCCATCACCACGAACTCGGCGCGGCTGACCCGCAGTAACGCGCGAATACCGCGATGATCCACCAACCCCCAGGCGATCAACAGGATGCTGCCGGCCATCGCCGGAATCGGAATATGCGAAATCAGCCCGGCACCAAAAATCGCAAACAATGCCACCCAGAGCGCCGAAAACACGCCCGCCAGCGGTGAGCAGGCGCCGGCCTCATAACTGAGGCCCGAGCGGGTAAACGAACCCGCCGACAGCGATCCGGAGAAGAATGCCCCGACAATGTTCGAAAGGCCTTGCGCGCGAACTTCCTGATTGGCATCGAGCAACTGCTGCGAACGTGCGGATATCGAGCGGGCAATCGACAGGCTGGTGACCAGCCCCAGCATGCCCACCGCCACTGCGCTGGGTAGCAGGCGCAGGATCAAATCCAGATCCAGCGGCAACCCGCTGAACGGCGGCAAACGCCCGACAAATGCGCTGACCAGATGCACGTGGCCGAACATCGCCGGCCACAGCCACACCAGCAGACTGGCCAGCACTAACGTGATCAACAACGTCGGCCAGCGCGGCAGCCATTGTTTCAGCACAACGCCGACTGCCACCGTGGCTACTCCGAGCAGCAACGATGGGTTATCCACAGCTCGGAGGTGTTGCAGCAGATCCATCAAACTGTCTAGCGCCGTGGCTTTGGCTGGCAAATCCAGCCCCAGCAGGTTTGGCAATTGCCCAATGGCAATCACCACCGCCGCGCCAAGGGTGAAACCGAGCACCACCGAATGCGAGACGAAGTTCACCAGCGCGCCAAACCGGAGCAAGCCAAGCAACCATTGAAATACCCCGGCGAGGAAGGTCAGCAACAGGATCAGGGTGACGTAGTCCTGGGATGCCGGCACAGCCAGTGGACTGACGCTGGCGTAAAGCACGATCGAAATCGCCGCGGTCGGGCCGCAGATCAAATGCCACGACGAACCCCACAGACAGGCGATCAGCACCGGGATGATCGCGGCGTAGAGGCCGTATTCAGGTGGGAGACCGGCGATCAGCGCGTAGGCAATCGACTGAGGTAACGCGAGAATCGCACCGCTGAGGCCGACGATCAGATCCCGTCCGACGCTGGCGCGGGTTTGCCGGGGTAGCCAGGTGAGGAAGGGAAACAGTGAGCGGCGACTGGGGAAGGCCATGGGTCCTCGCGGTTTGGGGTTTTGTTCAAGGGTAACAGGGTGTCAGTTGAGAAAGCCCCTCACCCTAGCCCTCTCCCAAAGGGGGAGGGGACTGACCGAGGTGTTTGATCGAGTTACGCCGACGTGAAAAATCCGCGTCGAAATCAAATTCTGAATAAACCACAGATCAGCTCCCTTCCCCCTCGCCACTCTGGGGGAGAGGGTTGGGGTGAGGGGGCAAAAATCTCAAGCCGAGCACAATTTCGGCAACCCCACGATCAGAGCTTGGCTTTAACCGCCGCCAACGCATCCTTGCCATCCACCGTCTTCACCCCATCCAGCCACTTGTCCAACACCGCCGGATTAGCCTTGATCCAAGCCTTCGCCGCTTCGGCATTGGTGATCTTCTTGTTCACCACCTCGGCCATGATGCTGTTCTCCATTTCCTGAGTGAACGCAAGATTGGTCAGCAATTTACCCACATTCGGACAGGCCTCCGCATAACCCTTGCGCGTCAGGGTGAACACGCTGCCGGTGTCGCCAAAGTATTTCTCGCCGCCCTTCAGATAGCGCATTTTCAACTGCACGTTCATCGGGTGCGGGGTCCAGCCGAGGAAGGTGACGAATTTCTGTTTTTTCACCGCCCGCGACACTTCGGCGAGCATCGCCTGTTCGCTGGACTCGATCAGTTTCCACTGGCCCATGTCGAAGTCATTCTTCTTGATGATCTCCTGCAGCGAGATATTCGCCGGGGCGCCCGAGCCGATGCCGTAGATCTTCTTGTCGAACTTGTCGGCAAACTTGTTCAGGTCGGCAAAGTCATGCACACCGGCATCCCACACGTAGTCCGGCACGGCCAGGGTGAACTCGGTGCCGTCGAGGTTCTTCGCCAGTTGCGTGACATCGCCGGTAGCCACGAACTTATCGTAGAAGCCCTGCTGCGCCGGCATCCAGTTGCCGAGGAAGACATCCACCTGGCCATCCTTCAAACCGCCGAAGGTGATCGGCACCGCGAGGGTGTCGACCTTGGCCTTGTAGCCCATGCCATCCAGCAGAAACCCGGTAATGGCGTTGGTTGCGGCGATGTCGCTCCAGCCGGGGTCGGCCATCTTTACCGTGCTGCAGCTTTGCTCGGCAAATGCCGAGGCGCTGCTCAGCGCTATCAGGCCAAACGTCACTGCTGTGGATAACTTGCGCATGGACTTCCCCTTCACATTATTGGTTTTGGCAGGGTTGTGGATAACGGGCCTTGCGCTCCAGATCATCGAGGTCGATATGGTTGCGCATGTACTGCTGACTGGCGTCCACCAATGGCTGGTGATCCCAGCTCTTCAGCTTGCCGATGGTTAACGCATCGGCGACGAAACGGCGGCGGCGCTGGCTGGCGAGAACGTCCCGGTGGATTGCCGGGATATCCCACTTGGCGCGCGCCTCGACAAGAAAATCGTCGAAAAGCTGGCGATGCTGTGGCGATTGGCTGAGTTCTTCCATTTCACGCGGATCGTTGTCTACGTCAAAGAGTAGGCAAGGGTCGCTTTCGCTGTAGATAAATTTGTAGGCACCACGGCGGATCATCATCAGCGGGCTGATCGTGCCTTCGGCCATGTACTCGCCGAATACTTCGTCATGACCGCCCTGCCCTTGCAGATGCGGCACCAGCGACCGCCCGTCCAGCGGCAGACCCGGCTCCAGCATGCCGCCAGCCAGTTCGACGAAGGTTGGCAACAGGTCGGCGGTGGACACTGCAGCGCTGATCCGGCCCGCGCCAAACTGGCCTGGCGCACTTATCAACAGGGGGACTCGCGCCGCCATCTCGTACCAGTGCATTTTGTACCAGAGGCCTTTTTCGCCAAGCATGTCGCCATGGTCGCCCGAGAAGACGATGATGGTGTCATCGATCAGCCCGGTTTCCTCAAGAGTTTGCAGGAGTTTGCCGACGTTGGCATCGATATAGCTGCAAGCGCCGAAGTACGCACGGCGCGCGTCGCGAATCTTATCCACAGGCAGAGGTTTATCCCACAGGTCATAAACCTTGAGCAGCCGTTGCGAGTGCGGATCGAGTTCGTGCTGGTCCGGTGTTGCAGGCAACGGGATATCGGCATCGTCGTACAAATCCCAGAATGCCTTGGGAATCGTGTACGGATCGTGTGGGTGGGTCATCGACACGGTCAGGCAGAACGGCTGATCGCCATCTTCGCGAATGTGATCGAACAGATATTGCTGCGCCTTGAACACCACCTCTTCATCGAAATCGAGCTGGTTAGTGCGCACGCACGGCCCGGCTTGCAGCACCGAAGACATGTTGTGATACCAGGTCGGCCGCACGTCCGGCTCGTCCCAATTCACCGACCAACCGTAGTCGGCGGGATAGATATCACTGGTCAGGCGCTCTTCGTAGCCATGCAACTGATCCGGGCCGCAAAAATGCATCTTGCCCGACAGTGCTGTGCGGTAGCCGAGGCGACGCAGGTAGTGGGCGTAAGTCGGCACATCGGCGGGGAAATCGGCAGCGTTGTCGTACGCGCCGATCTTGCTCGGCAACTGGCCGCTGACCAAGGTGAAACGCGACGGTGCGCACAACGGGCTGTTGCAGTAAGCGGCATCGAAAACCACGCCTTGGTCGGCGAGGCGCGAAAGATTGGGCAGTTTGATCGGCGAAGGGCCGTAGATAGGCAACATTGGCGCGGCCATCTGATCGGCCATGATGAAAAGAATATTCTTGCGCTTCATGTGATCGCGGCATTCCATAGTGAATATTTATGCGACATTGCTGCGACCGAGCATGGAGTCCATGCTCTGTCGGGTAAAGCCCGCGCCGGGCAATGACTAGGATAAGCACAGCTTATGTATGAAGCCCTTGGTGATCTGTCGCTCGACCTGTTGCGCGCCTTTGAGGCCGCTGCCCGGCATCGCAGTTTTACCGCCGCCGCGGTGGAGCTCGGGACCACGCAACCAGCGATCAGCCAACAGATCAAACGGCTTGAAGAACAGCTTGGCTCACGGTTGTTCGATCGAATCTACCGTGGCATTGAACTCACCGAAGTCGGCACTATTCTGTTTGAGCAAGTTAGCCTCGGTTTGCAGAATATCGACGCCGGTTTGAGTGCGATCAGCGCACAGCAGCAACATGAGGTGCTGCAAGTCGCCACCGATTTTGCGTTCGCTGCGTATTGGTTGATGCCGCGTCTGCATCGCTTCCACGAAGCCAATCCGCACGTCGACGTCAGCCTGGTCACCAGCGAGCGCAACCACAACATGCTGCGCACCGATATCGACGTGGCGATCCTCTTTGGCGATGGGCGTTTCAAACAAGGTGAAAGCCATTGGCTGTTCAGCGAAGAAGTGTTTCCGGTGTGCAGTCCGCTATTGCTCAAGGATCGTGCCCTGCCCTTGACCGCGCAGGCATTGCTGGAATTTCCGTTGCTGCATCTGCGGGGGGAAAACAGCAGCAATTGGTTTGACTGGAGCGGGCTGTTCCGCGAACTCGGCATCACTACCCCGCCGGCGCCGGGGCAATTGCGTTTCGACAATTACACACTGCTGATCCAAGCGGCGATCGGCGGGCAAGGCGTGGCGATTGGCTGGCGTCACCTTGTGGATAACTTGCTCAGTCAGGGTTTGCTGTGTCGACCGATTGCCGAGACCACCCTGTCGCGCCTTGGCTATTACGTGGTGTTGCCGCAGCGCAAACGGCGTGGCGTGTTGATCCAGCAGTTTGTCGATTGGTTGATGGAGGAGCAGGCGCGCAGTGCCGAATCTTTGGTCGGGTTGCAGTTGCCGTCGATTGCTAATTGAAGATCAAAGGATTGCAGCCTGCGGCAGCTCCTACAGGTGGATTTTATGGATTTGAAGTTGCGACAAAATTTACGTGCTGGCCGACATGCAGATTCAGTCGCAGCTCATCGGCAATTCCCACTGCCACGCGATTCAAGCGTTCCAGCGGTTCTGCCAGACCCGGCTCCAGATTGCCGCCGATCTGACTGAAATGCTCTATGGTCAGCCCAGCCACGCCGTGCGGCGCATTGACCAGCGTCCAGTGCAACGGACTGCTTTGCACCGCTTCACGAATTTCTTCGGCAGCGTGACGTTGTAAGCGTTCATCCAGCTCCGGCTCGTCGAGTACGGCAAACTCCCCCACCAGAAACAACCGCGAGACATTGGCCGCTTGCAGTCCGTCGACCAGTGCATCCACCGCTAAAACCTGTTCGACTGGGCCAAGCACCACCGAGCGTTCAATATGGTCGCTGCTGAACGGCAGCCCCGGCGCATCGAGCAAGCAGATCACCGCCGAACTGCCGGCGACGCTTTGATTGACCCGCTCGGAATCGAACAGATCACCGCTTTTGGTGCGCAATCCTGGACGCGGCGCGAGCGCGGTCAGGTCGTCGAGAATGGCGATGACTTCGTGCTGTCGGCGCAGCAGTTCAGCCATCAACGCAGCGCCCAGGCTACTCATGGCACCATAGAGCACCACTTTTACTACCGGGGTTTCGGCATTTTTCATGGCTGATCCCTTTTGTTATCCCTTGTATGACGTGTGACATACGGGCTACGTCGAGGGTTCGAACCGATTCAGAGGGTTTGCAATGCAAGCGATCAAGGGCTACCACGCCCACGTCTATTTCGACGCCAGTACGATTGAACAGGCTCGGGCAATGTGCGAGCGGGCCGCGCAGTTGTTTCCATTGAAGATGGGCCGCGTTCACGAACGACCGGTCGGCCCGCACCCGGACTGGAGCTGCCAGTTGGCCTTCGGCCCCGAGCTGCTCGGCGAGGTGCTGCCGTGGCTGGCGCTCAATCGCAAAGGCCTGGTGGTGTTTCTGCACCCGGACACCGGCGATGACTTGCTCGATCACACCGATCATGCGATCTGGATGGGGGCGGTGCGGACGCTGGATCTGTCTATTTTTTGATCAGGTTGTTGATACGCCCAACGCGTTTCTTCGCGCTCACCTTTTGGCTGCTCGTTCGCCAAACGACGCTAATCGCATCCGACGATCGGTTGACCGTTCATTCAAAGCTTTCACCGGCGAAAGGTAGCTGAAAGCTTCCCCGATTAGGATCGCCCTCACTTCCGGCAACAGACCGGTTGGCCAACGCGTGTGATACCTCGCTCGCCCGGCCCAATTAACAACAACAATGGTGATTCTGATGTCCTCTGTAGCCCGCCTCTTCCCGTGTCTTTTCGTTGCCACTCCGCCCGTACGTCTCGTGCTTCCCGTTTTGCGCTGATCCCGCCCGATCCGCTCATTTAACTAGCCGCGCTACGCCTGGAGTAATCCCATGCTGACTTTCCTTGGCTTCGCCATGGTCATCACGTTCATGTTCCTGATCATGACCAAGCGCCTGTCCGCGCTGATCGCTCTGATCATCATCCCGATCCTGTTTGCACTGTTCGGTGGTTTCGCGCCGAAGATCGGTCCGATGATGCTCGAAGGCATCACCAAGCTTGCGCCGACTGGCGTGATGCTGATGTTCGCCATTCTCTATTTCGCCCTGATGATCGACTCCGGCCTGTTCGACCCGGCCGTGCGCAAGATCCTCAAACTGGTCAAGGGCGACCCGTTGAAAGTTTCGGTCGGCACCGCCGTACTGGCGCTCGTCGTTTCCCTTGATGGTGACGGCGCGACCACTTACATGATCTGCGTGGCCGCCATGCTGCCGCTGTACAGCCGCATTGGCATGAGCCCGCGGATCATGGCTGGCTTGATCATCCTTGCCGGTGGCGTGATGAACATGACCCCATGGGGCGGCCCGACCGCGCGTGCGGCGAGTGCGCTGCATGTCGATCCTTCGGACATTTTTGTGCCGATGATCCCGGCCATGGCGGCCGGTGTGCTGGCGATCCTGGTCATCGCCTACTTCTATGGCAAACGCGAACGTGCGCGTCTGGGTGAGTTGCACCTGATCGGCGACGAGATCGATCACAGCGAAATCAGCGTTTCGCAGTTCCCCGACGCCCGTCGTCCGAAGCTGATCTGGTTCAACGGCGCCCTGACCTTCGGCCTGATGTGCACGCTGATCGCCGGCCTGTTGCCGCTGCCGGTGTTGTTCATGGTTGCATTCAGTATTGCCATGATCGTCAACTACCCTTGCCTGCAACAGCAGAAGGATCGCGTCGCGGCGCACGCCGGTAGTGTGCTGGCAGTGGTCGGGCTGATCTTTGCGGCCGGCATCTTCACCGGTATCCTGACCGGCACCGGCATGGTCGATGCGATGTCGAAGAGCCTGTTGGCAGTGATCCCTGATTTCCTCGGCCCGTACCTGGCGGTAATCACGGCGCTGGTGAGCATGCCGTTCACCTTCTTCATGTCCAACGATGCGTTCTACTATGGTGTGTTGCCAGTGCTGACCGAGGCTGCCAGCCACTACGGGATTACTGCGGTGGAAATGGCCCGTGCCTCGATCGTCGGTCAGCCCGTCCACTTGCTGAGCCCGTTGGTGCCATCGACTTATCTGTTGGTGGCGCTGGCCGGGATTGATTTCGGTGATCACCAGCGTTTCACCCTGAAATGGGCGATCCTGGTGTGTATCTGCATCCTGATTGCTGCACTGCTGTTGGGGACTTTTCCGCTCTTCAGCACTCTATAAGCCCAAGACTCACCGCACAGAGTCCCGGCTTCGCTGTTTGAAGCCCGGACTCTTTGTGGTTTAACAATCGCTCAAAGGAATACACATGGAATGGCTGACCAACCCTGAAATCTGGGTTGCCTTCTTTACCCTGACCGCCCTGGAAATCGTCCTCGGTATCGATAACATCATCATGATTTCGATCCTGGTCAGCCGCATGCCCAAACACATGCAGCAGCGCACCCGGATCTTCGGTCTGGCGCTGGCCATGATCACGCGGATCCTGTTGCTGCTGTCGATCACCTGGGTCATGCGCCTGACGGCCGACCTGTTTGTGGTGTTCGGCCAAGGCATTTCCGGCCGCGACCTGATCCTGTTCTTCGGTGGTTTGTTCCTGCTGTGGAAGAGCTCGCAAGAGATGTACCACGCGCTGGAAGGCGAAGACGAAAGCGACGACACGCCAAGCGGCAAGGGCGGCAACTTCCTCTACACCATCATTCAGATCGCGATCATCGACATCGTGTTCTCGCTGGACTCGGTGATCACCGCTGTCGGCATGGTCTCGCACGTTCCAGTCATGGTTGCAGCGATCATCGTTGCGGTACTGGTGATGATGCTGGCGGCCGGGACTATCAGCGATTTCATCGACAAGCACCCGTCGCTGAAGATGCTGGCGCTGTCGTTCCTGCTGGTGGTCGGTACCGTACTGATTGCTGAATCGTTCGATGTGCATGTGCCGAAGGGCTACGTCTACTTCGCCATGGCGTTCTCGCTGGCGGTGGAAGCGATCAACATCAAACTGCGCGGCGCGATGGCCAAGAAGAAACAACAGCAAGACCCGGTGAAACTGCGCAAGGACATTCCGGGGCAGTAACCCGGATTTCCAACAGCCAGTACAAAACCTGTGGGAGCTGGCAAGCCAGGCTCCCACAGGTTTTTTGTTGTTTGTGATTTTTGTGTTTGATGATTGAAAAACCGTAGTTCACGCAGACAGAAGAACCTGTGGGAGCTGGCTTGCCAGCGATAACGGGGTGTCAGGCGACATCAATGTTTGCTGTGCCGACGCCATCGCTGGCAAGCCAGCTCCCACAGGGTTTTGCCTTGTTTGTGGCGAACGTGAATGAACGCCTTTTCATGACACTTTTGTTTCAATCTGCACTTTAGCTGTGCAATGCTGGCGCGCAGACCGTTAGCCAACTACAGCTTAAGTATCAGAACGTAGAAACGCGCGGCACTGTCAATTTGCTCCTCTGGAGCGCTGCTATTACAGGGGGTCTGCATGCTCACCCTGCTCAATCTGCTTTCCGCCGTCGCCCTGCTGATCTGGGGCACGCACATCGTTCGAACCGGCATCCTGCGGGTGTACGGCACCCAGTTGCGCCATGTGATTGGCCAGAACATGTCGAAAAAATGGCTGGCCTTTGTCGCCGGCATCGTCGTGACCGCGATGGTGCAGAGCAGCAACGCCACCGCCATGCTCGTCACCTCTTTCGTCGGCCAAGGCCTGATGGCGCTGACCCCGGCGCTGGCGACCATGCTCGGCGCCGACGTCGGTACGGCGTTGATGGCGCGGGTGCTGACCTTCGATCTGTCGTGGCTGTCGCCGCTGCTGATTTTTGTCGGGGTGATTTTTTTCCTGTCGCGCAAACAGACGCGGCTCGGGCAGATGGGCCGCGTGTCCATCGGCTTGGGACTGATCATTCTTGCGTTGCAATTGATCGTCGAGGCCGCTGCGCCGATCACCCATGCGCAAGGGGTGAAGGTGATTTTCGCCTCGCTGACCGGCGATATCCTTCTCGACGCCTTGGTCGGCGCGCTGTTCGCGATGATTTCCTATTCCAGCCTCGCCGCCGTGCTGCTCACCGCGACACTGGCCGGGGCAGCGGTGATCAGCCTGCCGGTGGCGATCGGTCTGGTGATCGGTGCCAACATCGGCAGCGGCATTCTCGCGTTCATGAGCACCAGCATGCAGAACGCGGCGGGCCGGCAAGTGGCGCTGGGTAGTCTGTTGTACAAGCTGATCGGCCTGCTGCTGATCATCCCGGTGCTCGATCCGCTGGTGCACTGGATCGACAGTCTCGATTTCAGCCCGCAGGAAATGGTCATCGGCTTTCACCTGCTCTACAACACTGCGCGCTGCCTGATCCTGCTGCCGAGTGTCGGGCCGATGGCGCGGCTGTGTGCCTGGCTGCTGCCTGAACGGCCGGAGGTCAACGGCACTGCCAAACCGCGTCATCTCGACGCCACCGCACTGGTCACGCCAAGCCTTGCGCTGGCCAACGCCGCGCGGGAAACCCTGCGCATGGGCGATCTGCTCGACAACATGCTCGATGCCACTCTCGATGTGTTGCGCGGCAAGCAGACCGCCGTCACTCAGGAGATGCGTCGGCTCACCGACGACGTCGAAGCGCTGTACAGCGCAATCAAGCTGTATCTGGCGCAGATGCCCCGCGAGGATCTCGGCGAGCGGGACAGTCGACGCTGGGCGGAGATCATCGAGTTGGCGATCAACCTGAAACTGTCCAGCGATGTCATCGAACGCATGCTGCGCAAGATCCAGCAGCAGAAGACTTCGCAACGTCGTTCGTTTTCCGAGGAGGGGCTGGAGGATTTGGCCGTCCTGCATCAACAACTCATCGCCAACTTGCGGTTGGGGCTGTCGGTGTTTCTCAGCGGCGACCGGGAAAGTGCCCGGCAGTTATTGCGCGAGAAACGTCGCTTTCGCGCACAGGAACGCCGTTTGGCCCACGCGCATGTCAGCCGATTGCAACGCAAGATCGTGCAGAGTATCGAAACCAGTTCGCTGCACCTGGAGTTGATTGCGGACATGAGGCGGCTCAATTCGCTGTTCTGCGGCAGTGCGTATGTGGTGCTGGAAACGGCGGATACCGGCGCGCTGGCGGCGGATGATATGAGCGACATTACGCATTCGCCTTGAACGTCTGCGGTTGCGGTCAGTCAGTAACTCAGAGTTCAGCCTCAAGGCCGCCATCGCTGGCAAGCCAGCTCCCACAGGGTTTTGTGAGCGCCATACATCCCTGTGGGAGCTGGCTTGCCAGCGATGAGGGCCTGACTGACGACACGGATCTCCAAATCAGCCGTATGGAAGCCTGTTATGCGTTGCCTGTTGTTCGCCTGTCTGTTGCTCGGTTCTCTACCCTCCTACGCCCTGGATCGTTTTCAGGTCGAAGGCTATGCGCTGCCCAACGGTTTGCAGCTGATGCTCAAACCCGGCACCGAGCGTGGGCATGTGGCGATCCGCTTGGTGGTCGGCGTCGGTCTCGACGATTTTGACTGCGACGAAAAAGAGCTGCCACACCTGCTCGAACACCTGCTGTTCAGCGGCATCGACGCCACTGGCGAAGGTGGTCTCGAAGAACGCATGCAGGCCCTGGGCGGCGAATGGAACGCTTTTACCAGCAATGCCGACACCACGTTCGTCATCGAAGCTCCGGCGAAGAACCAACGCAAAGTGCTCGACCTGCTGCTGGCTCTGCTGACCCAGACCCGCATCGACGACAACGCGATCAACGCCGCCAAACGCGTGGTCGAGCGCGAAGACGGCGGCCATTACACGCGCCTGCAACGTTTTCTTGATCGTCAGGATCTGGGCCACACCGCGAGCAACCAATTGGCCGTCGAACTGGGCCTGAAATGCCCGCAGCGCGCTGAAGTCGATCATCTGACCCAAGAGCAGTTAGAGAAGGTGCGCCAGGCCTGGTACGCGCCGAACAACATGACCCTGATCGTCGTCGGCGAACTCGACAAACTGCTGCCGGCTTATCTGGAACGCACGTGGGGCGCCCTCGAGCCGGTCGAACCCAGCGAGCACCGACCGTTGCCGGACATCAGCACCAGCGCCGCTCACGAGCGCACCCTCACCCGCGGCTTCATTGGCGACGGCGCCAAGTTGCACTGGATGGTGCCGGAGCCGGTGCTGGACGATCAGTACGACCAGACCTTCGATATCCTCAAGGATTACCTCGACTGGGCGCTGTACCGGCAGATCCGCCTGAACCACGGTTTGTCTTACGGGCCGTGGGCCGAACGCGAAGTGTTCGGCGGCGTCGGCTTCATGAGCCTCAACGCCGACCTGGATCGCGATGACGTCGACGAAGCCATCCAGGTGCTTGAAGACCTCAAGGCCGACTTGCTGAAAAACGGCCTCGACGCAGACACCTTCGCCCGAATCAAACAGGCCGCTATCGCCCACCAGGCGTGGGCGGTGCAAGGCAACAGTGCGATGGCCGATTATTACTGGAGCGCGCTGAGCGATTATCAGGACGGCCGCTTCGCCAACCCGGCCCGACAGCTGCACGGCGTGACACTGGAAACAGCGAACAAGGCGATGCGCGAGTTGATGTTGCAACCGGGGTATCTGCGCATCGAGAAGCCGTTGATCAGTGATGATCAGGTGTTGTGGCTGGCTGCGGGTGGAGTGGGTCTGGTGCTGCTGATGTTGATCGGCTGGCGTGTGTATCGCCGCCACAAAATTGCTGGAAGCCATTAATCCTGTGGTGAGTGAGCACCTGTGGCGAGGGGATTTATCCCCGTTGGGCGGCGCAGCAGCCCCAATAAGGGCAGCTCGGTATATCCAGACAAAATTCGCTTGCAGGATCTACGACGGCTGCGCCGCCGATCGGGGATAAATCCCCTCGCCACAGGGGTCATGCGGCGGTAACCTTTCCGGGATTTTCCCCATATCGTCGTGAACCGCCAAAATGTCCAGACTGACCCTCCTTATCCAGCGCATTATCGAGCTGATGAAGCGCTACCCCGGGGTCATTGCGCTGGGTGGTTTCATCTCGGGGGTTGGCAGTTTCATGCTGGTCGATCGCCAGCAGGGACTGGCGAGCTGGATCACGGTGATCATGCTGCTCAGCTGGATCTGGCTGATGCTGGAGAACACCCTCACCGGGCTTTTCACGCGGATTTTCAAACGGGAAATCCCCCAGCCGCTGCTGCGTTATGCGACGCAGATGATCCATCAGGAAAGCCTGTTTTTTGTCCTGCCGTTCTTTTTCATCACCACAACGTGGAACAGCAGCCAGCTGGTCTTCACCGGCCTGCTTAGCGTCGCCGCGTTGATCTCTATCGTCGATCCGCTCTATTACAAATGGCTGGCGCCTCGGCGCTGGGCGTTTCTCGCGTTGCACACCCTGACCCTGTTCGCCGCCCTGCTCACGGCGTTGCCGGTGATCATGCACCTGACCACCTCGCAAAGTTTCAAATGGTCGCTGGGGATTGCCGTGCTGCTGTCGTTCCCGAGCCTGGCGTCGATCTTCCCGATTCGCACCGTGCGCAACGCGCTGGCGATTCTGTTTATCACCTTCGGCATCGGCGGCGTCGGTTGGGCGCTGCGTTCGTGGGTGCCGCCGGCGACGTTGTGGATGACCGACGTGGCCATCAGCACGCAGATGCAGGATCGCACTCCCGGTGCCAGTCTCGATAAGGTCAGCGCCGAGCAGATCCGCAACGGCGGCCTCTACGCCTACACCGCGATCAACGCACCGCGCGGGCTCGATGAGCGGATTTATCACGTCTGGAAGTTCAACGGTAAAGAAGTCGACCGCATTGCCCTCGACATCCATGGCGGGCGCAAGGAAGGCTACCGGGCGTGGACGCACAAGCAGAATTTCCCCGGCAACCCGGCGGGCAAATGGCAAGTGCGGGTATTGACCGAGGATGGCCAGCTGATCGGCGTGCTGCGCTTTGAAATCACCGACAGCACACCGGCCAAAGAAAAGTAATCCGGTTCGTGCTATTACGTTAGTTCGCTTAGCAGCCGAACAAGCACGGAGCTTATGACCAGCAGCTCAATGACAGGCAGTGCCCGATTGGACACGTCCAACACCCCTGCCCGCTTGCAGGTCAGCGGGGACTGGACGCTCGCCCATTACGCCGAGCTCAAGCACCTGAGCGAAACCCTGCGCGGCCAGTACGACACCGACACGCTTATCGACCTCAACAGCCTCGGCGCCCTCGACACTGCTGGCGCCTCGTTGCTGGTGGAGTTGCTCGGCTCCGAGCGCCTCGGCAAATCCGCCGAACACCCCGATTGCACAATCTCCAGCGCCGACCGCGCGCTGCTGCAAACCGTGTATCAGTCGATGACTGATTTCTGCGTGCCGATCAAAGAGCCGGAAATCAGCGTCAGCGTGCAATTGCTGACGCGCATCGGCCGCGCCGTCGACACGGTCTGGCAAGACACCCTGCAACTGCTCGGCTTCGTCGGCCTGATTCTGGAAACCATCGCCCGTGGCCTGTTCCGGCCCAAGCGCTGGCGCATCACGCCGGTGATCGCGCACATCGAACAGACCGGCCTCGACGCCGCGCCCATCGTGGCGTTGCTGACCTTTCTGGTGGGTGCTGTGGTGGCGTTTCTCGGCGCGACGGTGCTGGCCAGTTTTGGCGCGAGCATCTTCACCGTCGATCTGGTGGGTTTTGCCTTCCTGCGTGAGTTCGGTGTTTTGCTCACCGCGATCCTGATGGCCGGGCGCACCGCCAGTGCGTTCACCGCGCAAATCGGGTCGATGAAGGCCAACGAGGAAATCGACGCGATCCGCACCCTCGGCCTCGATCCGATGGAGTTGCTGGTGGTACCGCGCGTGCTGGCGTTGCTGGTGGCGCTGCCGCTGCTGACCTTTCTGGCGATGATCTGCGGGATCGTCGGCGGTGCCGTGGTCTGCGCGGTGTCGCTGGATATCTCGCCGGCGATGTTCCTCTCGCTGCTGCAAAGCGACATCGGCGTTCAGCATTTTCTGGTCGGCCTGGTGAAGGCGCCGATCTTCGCGTTCCTGATTGCGGCGATTGGTTGTCTGGAAGGCTTCAAGGTCAGCGGCAGCGCCGAATCGGTCGGCGCACACACCACGTCGAGTGTGGTGCAGTCGATTTTCGTGGTGATCGTGCTCGACGCGGTGGCTGCGCTGTTCTTCATGGAGATGGGCTGGTGAGTCGTCTACCCCGTGCGCCCTCGGAGGCGGTGATTGAAGTCCGTGGCCTGTGCAACCGCTTCGGTACGCAGAGGGTGCACGAAAACCTTGATCTGGATTTGTACAAAGGCGAAATCCTCGCCGTGGTCGGCGGTTCCGGCAGCGGCAAATCGGTACTGCTGCGTAGCATTGTCGGCCTGCGCCGGCCCAGCGAGGGCATCGTCAAAGTATTCGGCCAGAATCTGCCGAGCCTGTCTGAGCATGAACGCTCGTTGATTGAACGGCGCTTTGGCGTGCTGTTCCAGAAAGGCGCGCTGTTCTCTTCGCTGACGGTGACCGAGAACGTCGCCCTGCCGCTGATCGAACACGCGGGCCTGAGCCGCGAAGATGCCGAGCATCTGGCCGCCGTCAAACTGGCGCTGGCCGGGCTACCGCTGTCGGCGGCAGACAAATACCCGGCGTCGCTGTCCGGCGGCATGATCAAGCGCGCCGCTCTGGCCCGGGCCCTGGCGCTGGATCCAGACATTCTTTTTCTCGACGAACCTACCGCCGGCCTCGATCCGATTGGCGCGGCGGCGTTCGACCAATTGATCCTGACCCTGCGTGATGCGTTGGGTCTGAGCGTCTTTCTGGTGACCCACGACCTCGACACGCTCTACACCATCACCGACCGCGTGGCGGTGCTGGCGCAGAAGAAAGTGTTGGTGGCCGATGCCATCGACGTGGTCTCGGAAACCGGTGACGCGTGGATTCACGAATATTTCCACGGCCCGCGCGGCCGCTCGGCGCTGGACGCCGCCAAACTGCTCAACGAGGTCTGACATGGAAACCCGAGCGCATCATGTGTTGATTGGCCTGTGCACCGTGCTGGTGGTGGCCGGCGCCCTGCTCTTCGGCCTGTTCCTGGCCAAATCCAGCGTCGACACCGAGTTCAAGGATTACGAGGTAGTGTTCAACGAGGCGGTCAGCGGCCTGTCCAAGGGCAGTTCGGTGCAGTACAGCGGGATCAAGGTCGGCGACGTGGTCAGCCTGCGCCTCGATCCGCAGGATCCACGGCGGGTGCTGGCGCGGATTCGTCTCGGTGGCGATACGCCGGTCAAGGAAGACACCCAGGCCAAACTGGCCCTGACCGGGATCACTGGCACGTCGATCATCCAGCTCAGCGGTGGCACGCCGCAGAGCCCGACGCTCAAGGGGCATGACGGCAAGCACCCGGTGATCATTGCTTCGCCCTCGCCTATCTCGCGGCTGCTCAATGACAGTAACGACCTGATGAGCGGCATCAGCGCCCTGCTGCACAACGCCAATCAGATGTTCTCCGAAGATAATGTCGAACGCGTCAGCAAGACCCTCGCCCATCTCGAACAGACCACCGGCACCATCAACGATCAGCGCGGCGACATTCGCCAGGCCATGCAGCAACTGGCGAGCGTCGGCAAACAGGCCGGCAGCATGCTCGAACAGACCTCGGCGTTGATGCGTAACGCCAACGGCCTGCTCAACGATCAGGGCAAACAGGCGCTGGGCAGCGCCGAGCAGGCAATGAAGTCGCTGGAAGACAGCAGTGTCACCATCAATGCGTTGCTGAACAAGAACCAGAACTCCCTCGACAGCGGCATGCAGGGCCTCAACGGCCTGGCGCCGGCGATCCGCGAACTGCGCGAAACCCTGACTTCGCTGCGGGCCATTTCTCAACGTCTGGAGGCCAACCCCAGCGGTTACCTGCTGGGCAGTGACAAGAACAAGGAGTTCACGCCATGAAGCTGACTCGCCTCGCCCTCCTCGCCACTGGCTTTACGCTGATCAGTGCGTGCACGATCTTCCCCGAAGCCGAGCCACTGGATGTCTACCGCTTGCCGGCAGCACAGGCGCCCGTCTCGCGCGGTTCGGCGGCAACTCAGCCGTGGTCGCTGCGTTTGAACAAGTTGCAGGCCAGCGAAGCGCTGAGCCGGCCGACCATCGCAGTGATCCCGCAAGGTGACGTGATCAGCAGCTACAAGGCTTCGCGCTGGAGCGATCCGGCGCCGGTATTGCTGCGCAATCGGCTGCTCGACGGTTTTCAGCGCGATGGCCGGGTGACGTTGCTGAGTACCGATGACAGCAACTTTCAGGCAGATCTGGAGCTGGGCGGGAATTTGCAGGCGTTTCAGACTGAATATCAAGGCACCCAAGCCAGCGTCGTCGTGCGCCTCGATGCGTTACTGGTGCGCGGTTATGACCAGCGAATCCTGGCCAGCCGCCGATTTGAGGAACGTCAGCCGCTGAGCGATGTGCAGGTGCCGGCAGTGGTCGCCGGGTTTGGCCAGGCCAGTGATCGTCTTACCGCCAAAGTCGTGGATTGGGCCGTAGACCAAGGCCAGAAACTGGCGCCCTCGCCCAGACCTTGAGCCCCACACAAAACCCATGTAGGAGTGAGCCTGCTCGCGATTGCGGTTTGTCAGTCACCAACACTGGTGACTGTCAGCCCGCAATCGCGAGCAGGCTCACTCCTACAGTTTTGATCTGTGCTTAGCCGAAGAACCAGTAGCACACAGTGATTGCACCGATCACACCCGCCAGTTCCGCCAACAACGCACACCCCACCGCATGCCTTGCGCGCTGAATCCCCACGGCACCGAAATACACCGCCAGCACATAGAACGTCGTCTCGGTACTGCCCTGCACCGTCGCTGCCACGAGCGCCGGGAAGCTGTCCACGCCCGAGGTCTGCATTGTTTCGATCAGCATCGCCCGCGCAGCGCTGCCGGAGAACGGTTTGACCATCGCTGTTGGCAGCGCATCAACGAAACGGGTGTCCCAACCGGCCCATTCGACCAGATGGCGAATCCCGTCGAGACCAAAATCCAGCGCCCCGGATGCGCGCAATACGCCGACGGCGCAGAGCATCGCGACCAGATACGGCAGCAGGTTCTTGGCGACGTCGAAGCCTTCCTTCGCGCCTTCAACGAACGCCTCGTAAACCTTCACTTTGCGCAACGCACCAATCACCAGAAACAGCATGATCAGCCCGAACAACGTGAGATTGCCGAGAATCGACGAAAGCCCCGCCAATGCCGTGGCCGACATCGTCCCCAGCAGCGCCATGAATGCGCCGAGGATCAGCGCGCCGGGGATCAGATACGCCAGCACCACCGGGTCCCAGACCCGCAGACGCTGCATGAAGGCGACCGAGAGAAAGCCGACGATGGTCGAGCAACTGGTCGCCAGCAGAATCGGCAGGAACACCAGCGTCGGATCCGGCGCGCCTTGCTGGGCGCGGTACATGAAGATCGTCACCGGCAGCAGGGTCAGGGAGGAGGCGTTGAGCACCAGGAAGAGGATTTGCGCGTTGCTGGCGATGGTCGCGCTGGGGTTGAGTTCCTGTAACGCCTTCATGGCTTTGAGGCCGATCGGCGTGGCGGCGTTGTCCAGACCGAGGCCATTGGCGGCGAAGTTCAGAGTGATCAGGCCAAGGGCCGGGTGACCGGGCGGAACCTCAGGCATCAGCCGCAGAAACAGCGGGCCCAACACCTTGGCCAGCCAGTCGACGATCCCGGCTTTTTCGGCAATGCGCAGAAAACCCAGCCACAGGGTGAGGGTGCCGAACAGCAGCACCATGACTTCGACCGAGAGCTTGGCCATGGCGAAAATGCTTTCCACCATCGCCGCAAAGATCCCGGCGTTACCGCCGACCAGCCACTGCACCAGCGCCGACACGGCTGCCACGATGAAGAAGCCAAGCCACAGGCCATTAAGCATCAGTCAAATCCCCCGGAAGATGCGGCGAATGATAACGGGGTCGCCAGAAACGACAAACCCCGGATTTCTCCGGGGTTTGTCTACGATTGCTGGTGCCCCCGATTACAGGGTTGACCGCCATCTACTGTAGGAGCTGCCGAAGGCTGCGATCTATTGCTCTTGCCTTTGAAAACAGAATCAAAAGATCGCAGCCTGCGGCAGCTCCTACACAGGGTGTGTCAGTTCTTCGAGACTTCACCCGCCGGCAGTTTTTCCTTGCTGCGCCAGTGCGGCAGGGAGTTCCAGTAGCGCTCGCCTTTGGCGTCGTCGTACATGCCTTCCCAGCGCGAGATAACCAGCACGGCCAAGGCATTGCCGATCACGTTCAGCGCGGTACGGGCCATGTCCATGATGCGGTCGACACCGGCGATGAACGCCAGGCCTTCCAACGGAATACCCACGCTGCCCAAGGTCGCCAGCAGCACCACGAAGGACACGCCCGGTACGCCGGCGATGCCTTTGGAGGTGACCATCAGGGTCAGTACCAGCAGCAGTTGCTGGCTGATCGACAGGTCGATGCCGTACAGCTGGGCAATGAAGATTGCGGCGATGGACTGGTACAGGGTCGAACCGTCGAGGTTGAACGAGTAACCGGTCGGCACCACGAAACTGCAGATGGCTTTCGGCGCGCCGTAGGCTTCCATCTTCTCGATCACGCGCGGCAGCACGGTTTCCGAGGAGGCGGTGGAGTAGGCCAGGACCAGTTCATCCTTGAAGATGCGCATCAGCTTCAGCACGGAGAAGCCGAACAGCCTGGCGATCAGGCCCAGCACCACAAAGGCGAAGAAGGCGATGGCGACGTAAACCAGGATCACCAGTTTGGCCAGCGGTATCAGGGAAGCGAAACCGAAGTTGGCCACGGTCACCGCGATCAGTGCGAATACGCCGATCGGGGCGTAGTTCATGATCATGTGAGTGACTTTGAACATGCTTTCCGAGACGCCCTGGAACATCTTCACCAGCGGCTCGCGCAGGTCCGACTGCAGGCTCGACAGACCGAGACCGAACAGCACGGAGAAGAAGATGATCGGCAGCATTTCGCCGCGGGCCATGGCCGCGAAGATGTTCGACGGGATCAGGTTGAGGATGGTCTCGATGAACGCGTGTTCATGCTGTACTTCGGCGGCAGTCGCCTGGTACTTGGAGATGTCCACCGTGCCCAGGGTGCTCATGTCGATGCCGGTACCCGGGTGGAACACGTTGGCCAGCACCAGCCCGACGACGATGGCGATAGTGGTGACGATTTCGAAATAGATGATCGTCTTCAGGCCGATACGCCCGAGCTTCTTGGCGTCGCCCACGCCGGCAATGCCGACAATCAGGGAAGAGATGACAATCGGGATCACGATCATCTTGATCAGACGGATAAAGATATCGCCTGCCGGTTGCAGGACGTTGCTGATCCACCAGGCCTTTTCGGCACTGAAATGGTTGAGCAACGCACCGATTGCAATCCCCAGTACCAGACCGATGAGGATCTGCCAGGCGAGGCTAATTTTTGCCTTCTTCATTATCTTTACCCTTACTTGCGTTTGACTCAGGCACATGCAGGAACTGGAACGCTTTTTAGCGGAAAAGTCTGTGCATCTGCCTCCGTATAAGGTGCCCCGAAGTACGTATTGACGGCTCTTCGGCAGGCGAAAAAAGGCGCAACTATTCCGATGCAAGGTTGCGCCGTCTAATGCCGTAAACGCCTACCCTATGCCGAATCGGCATGAGCTTTTTCAAATGAAACTGGCGTCCCAACCGGTTCGATTGTGACATTTCAGCCAGCATAAGTGCCGTGAACCGGCCATTCCAGCGAAGGTTGATTGTTTTTTGAGCGAGAATTTTCGATCGATATTTGAGGAAAAAGCCTACGTAATCAGACCAGATGTCCGACTGTTTAAAAGATCTCTTTCTCGATATACGGTCGCCAGGAAACACCGCGTAATGTTTTCGCACGCAGTGTGGACGATAAAAAGAAGGGGCTGGACGCTCTGGATCAACGTTTTGCTTAAATGAAAGCTCGGCGCAAGCCCGTCGAACCCCTTTGGATTGACGAACTTGCGGCAGCTTTTACCCTGACCCGGCCCTCGCGCAGGTACTCCCTGTACCCGTAGGTCACTCCGACCCTGTAGCAGTCAGAACGTCCCGGCCCCCTGGTCATGCGCCGACCTTCATCGGGTGGGCGCAATAGAGGGCAGCGCAGGCGCTGCCCTCATGTTCAAACTCAGTACCACTTCGGATCTTTTTTCAAAGTTTCCATCAACAGATCCTGCATGCCCTGATCGGGTTTGCCGAAGAACCTGTAAGTGGCATGTCGCGTTGGCGACTTGTCGGACGGCAGGCCTTCGGGCACATCAACCAGCATGCCGTAGGCGTCGTCCTTGTCGAAGCTGAACGCAACGATCAAGCGATGATTGAGGCACTTGTCTGCATTTTCGCAGAGCGGGCCAACCAGATACTTGTCGCCATCCTCTTCCACAGCATTCATCTGCTGTTCGGAAGTGCCGGACAGGTTCATCACCCATTCCGGCAGGCGTTCTTCCTTCTTCACCACGCCTTCCCAGGTTTCCCTGTACTGCGGGTCGGAACTCAACAGCTCGTTGACCCGCGCCTGGCCGTCATTGGCCGCCATCGCCATGGCACTACCGCCCAGAAGCAGGGCGGCTGCCAGTGTCTTTAAAACGCTCATCGTCAACCTCGGCCGCGACGGCCCATGAAGAACGACACAACAAACATCACCAGGAACACGACAAAGAGAATCTTGGCGATACCCGTGGCGGTGCCCGCGATACCACCGAAGCCCAGTACTGCAGCGATGATGGCAATGATCAAGAATGTAATTGCCCAGCTCAACATGGTGATTCTCCTTACTTCTCTATTTAGGGATGTTGCGTGTTCCGGCGCATCGCGCCCGAATTCGTTTGATTCAATTAGAAAACCCAGCGCTCTTCACGTGGCAGCTGATCCATTGGCTGCGCCTGGTCGACGTCCATCATGCGCATCGAAGCGTTTTCTGCTGCAGTGCTGCTAACGGCACTGAAGTGCTTCTGCGTGCTGTGCTGGATCGAGATCAGCGGCTCAGGTTTCTGGCTGTTTTCCCAGCTCAGGTATTGCTGGCACGCGATCAGGGTGATCAACAGCGCGAGCACGCCAAACAGGCCTTGCTGGATATGCAAAGGCGAGATACGCATTTGGGCGGCACGTTGGCGAGTCATCCTGGGTTCCTCACGCTTATTCGGTTGGGGCAGTTCTGATCTGCCCGGGATGAATAAGGTATTGCAGCCTGCATGCCAGTTTTTTATCTTAAAAATAACCAATAAAAACAATGACTTAAGTGGGTGTGAAAAATTTCAGGGGACGCATCCTGCACGATGGAGCATCTGTGGTCGTGCGCAATGCACGATTTTTTCGTAGGAGAATTCATTCTTATGGAATTGAGAGCGGGGCGCAGATGTCAGAAAAGGACGCAGGGAAAGGCCTGCAAAGCGGTGATTGTTTAAAAATTCAACAAAATCAGTGGATTAGCCGTAAAGGCAGGAGAGGGCTACCCTCCTATGGCTGGCATCGTTCAGAATCAACCATGCAACTTGCCCGATTTTTCCGGGCTTAACTCAAGATCAATCACTATGGAGCGTAGGAAAAATGGAATCTGCCACTGAGCAACAAGGCCGCATTCTGCTGGTGGATGATGAATCCGCCATCCTGCGAACTTTCCGCTATTGCCTCGAAGACGAAGGTTATACGGTGGCCACCGCCAACAGCGCGGCTCAGGCCGAGGCACTGCTGCAACGTCAGGTCTTCGACCTGTGCTTCCTTGATTTACGTCTGGGCGAAGACAATGGCCTCGACGTATTGGCGCAAATGCGCATTCAGGCACCGTGGATGCGGGTAGTGATCGTCACCGCTCACTCGGCTGTCGACACGGCCGTGGATGCGATCCAGGCTGGTGCCGCCGACTACCTGGTGAAACCGTGCAGCCCGGATCAATTGCGCCTGGCGACTGCCAAGCAATTGGAAGTGCGCCAGCTCTCGGCGCGTCTTGAAGCGCTTGAAGGCGAAATCCGCAAGCCCAAGGACGGCCTCGATTCCCACAGCCCGGCGATGAAAGTGGTGCTGGAAACCGCGCGGCAAGTGGCCGGTACCGATGCCAACATTCTTATTCTTGGCGAGTCCGGCACTGGTAAAGGTGAGTTGGCCCGAGCGATTCACGGCTGGAGCAAACGCGAGAAGAAATCCTGTGTGACCATCAACTGCCCGTCGCTGACCGCCGAGCTGATGGAAAGCGAGTTGTTCGGCCACAGTCGCGGGGCGTTTACCGGCGCCAGCGAAAGTACCTTGGGTCGAGTCAACCAGGCAGACGGCGGCACACTGTTTCTCGACGAGATCGGCGATTTTCCCCTGACGTTGCAACCCAAGTTGTTGCGGTTCATTCAGGACAAGGAGTACGAGCGGGTGGGTGACCCGGTGACTCGCCGCGCCGATGTGCGGATTCTGGCGGCGACCAACCTCAACCTTGAAGACATGGTGCGCGATGGCCGCTTCCGTGAAGATTTGCTGTATCGCCTGAACGTCATCACCTTGCACCTGCCGCCGTTGCGCGAGCGTGCCGAGGACATCCTGACGCTGGCCGACCGCTTTCTCGCGCGTTTCGTCAAAGAGTACGCACGTCCGGCGCGCGGTTTCAGTGACGAGGCCCGTGAGGCGCTACTCGGCTACCGTTGGCCGGGCAACATTCGCGAGCTGCGCAACGTGGTCGAGCGGGCGAGCATCATCTGCCCGCAGGAACGGGTGGAGATCACTCACCTGGGCATGGCTGAGCAACCGGCCAACAACGCGCCACGCGTCGGTGCCGCGCTGAGTCTGGATGAGTTGGAGAAAGCCCACATCGGCGCAGTACTCGCCACCGCCGGCACTCTGGATCAAGCCGCGAAAACCCTGGGCATCGACGCCTCGACGCTGTATCGCAAGCGTAAGCAGTACAACCTGTGAGTGCCCGTCGATGAAACTGGCGATGAAGTTGCGGACCCGGTTGTTCCTGAGCATTTCGGCGCTGATCACCGTGGCCTTGCTTGGGCTGCTGCTCGGGCTGGTCAGCGTGATGCAGATGGCCGGCACTCAGGAAACATTGATCCGCAACAACTTTGTAACCCTCGACCTGGGGCTGAAACTGCGCCAGACCCTCGGCGATCAACTGATCATGATGCTCGCCGAGAAACCTGACCCGGTGGCGTTCGAAGCGTCCAAACAACATTATTTCCAGTTGCTTGACGAAGGCATTGCTCAGGAAGAGGAGGGCGATGGCCGTCATTACGGGTTCTCGCAGGCCAAATCCGATTATCTGAAGTTTCTCCAGGTGTTTGATCAGTCCCGTGACCCGGGTTCGGCCCTGAGTGGCAATGGTGATCTTCGTGAACGCTTCAACATCTTGCGCAATGGCTTGATCGCCGAGCACAAGCAGGCGCTCGACAATATCAATTCGGTACAGCACGCGGCGCGTGACCGGGCGTTGCTGATTGCGAGCCTGCTCGGGTTGGTCGGGCTGGCGGTGTTGATCATCGGGTTCGTTACCGCCCACGGGATTTCCCGACGCTTTGGTGCGCCCATCGAGGCGCTGGCCAAAGCGGCCGATAACATCGGCCAAGGCAATTTTGAAGTGGTCCTGCCGACGTCCTCGGCCATGGAAGTGAATTTGCTGTCGCGCCGCTTCGGGCTGATGGCTGAAGCGCTGCGCGAGCATCAGGCCACCAACGTCGATGAGCTGCTTGCCGGCCAGCAACGCTTGCAAGCGGTACTCGACAGCATCGACGACGGCTTGTTGATGATCGACCGCCAAGGCCATCTCGAGCACCTCAACCCGGTCGCCCAGCGCCAATTGGGCTGGGACGACGACCGTCTCGGCCAAGGCTTGGGCAGCGCACTCGAGCGGCCGGAACTGGATGAGCAGCTGCAACTGGTGCTGCGCGGCGGCACCCTGGAGCGGGCGCCGGAAGACTTGAGTATCGAGGTCGACGGCGAATCGCGACTGCTGACTTACAGCCTGACCCCGGTCAGCCACACTCAGGGTCACATTCTTGGCGCGGTGATGGTGTTGCACGATGTCACCGAGCAAAGGGCCTTCGAGCGGGTGCGCAGCGAGTTTGTCCTGCGCGCCTCCCATGAACTGCGTACGCCGGTCACCGGCATGCACATGGCGTTCGGGCTGTTCCGCGAGCGGGCGAAGTTTGCGCCGGAGTCCCGCGAGGCCGACCTGCTCGATACCGTGAATGAAGAAATGCAGCGCCTGATGCAGTTGATCAATGACTTGCTCAACTTCTCGCGTTACCAGAACGGCTTACAGAAACTGACGCTCGCGCCGTGTTCCATCGAAGATCTGCTGACGCAGGCGCAGTTACGCTTTGCCGATTTGGCGGCGGAAAAAGGCATCGATTTGACTGTGGAAGTACAAGGGCCATTGCCACGCTTGCAGGCTGACCAGGCACAGCTTGATCGGGTGCTCGACAACCTGATCGATAACGCCTTGCGCCATACCGCCCGTGACGGCCAGATCCGTTTGCAGGCCCGTCGCCATGGCGAGAGGGTGATCATCAGCGTCGAAGATAATGGCGAAGGCATTGCTTACGGCCAGCAGGGGCGGATCTTCGAGCCGTTCGTTCAGGTCGGGCGCAAGAAGGGCGGGGCCGGGCTCGGCTTGGCGCTGTGCAAGGAGATTGTTCAGTTGCATGGTGGAAGGATGGGCGTTTATTCGCGGCCGGGGCAGGGTACGCAGTTTTATATGGCGTTGGCGGTTTAGGCTTCGTCATCCATCCGGCGTCCCGCAAGCCGCCGTCCGCGGGTGATCAGTTCGATGAACTGCACCGCGCTCAGGGCATGGGCGAACAGCCAGCCCTGACCGAACTTCACGCCTTCGCTGCTGAGCAATTCGGCTTGTGATTCCAGCTCGATCCCTTCGGCAATCACCTTCAGATCCAAGGCCTGCGCCATGTGAATGATGTGCGGAGCGACGCCGCTGCTGGCGGCGTCATGGCCGAGCGCGTCGATAAACGCCTTGTCGATTTTCAGGCAATCCACCGGCAGGGTTTGCAGGTAGGCGAGGCTGCAATAGCCGGTGCCGAAATCGTCGATCAGCACTTGATGGCCCACATCGCGCAGCGCTTGCAGGTTTTCCCGGGCGACCACGACATCAATCAAGCCGCGTTCAGTCACTTCGAAGGCAATCTGCTTGGCTGCCACTCTGTGCAGGCTCAGCAGCCGCGCCATGACCGGTCCGATGCGCGGCACCATCACGTCGCACGCGGCGAGGTTGACCGAGATATACAGCTGCGGATTGGCGCGCAGCACCGGGCCCAATTGCTCCAGTAAGCGCTGAAGGACAAAGTCGGTCATCTGGCGAATCTGCCCGGTGTTTTCCGCCAGCGGGATAAACAGGTCCGGGCTGGTCAAGGTGCCGTCCGGACGGCGCCAACGCAGCAAGGCCTCAGCGCCGACGCAGTTGCGGCTGTCGAGGTCGAAGATCGGTTGATAGAGCACTTGCAGTTCGCCACGGCGGATCGCTCCGTGCAGTTCGGCATCCAGTGACTGACGCTGGCGCACCAGCAAAAACATGCAGAACCCCACGACAGCGCCAAGCACCAGGCAGGCCGGGACCATCCACCACCAGATGGCGGGGATGTGCATGCCGGTGCGTGGCGTGATCAGCACCAACTGATATTCCGGGTTGTCGGTGGGCATGCGGTAGATCAAGCGACTCTGGGTCACTTGCAACGCGCCGCTGCTTTTTGGTGGCCAGGGTTCCGTTGGTGGCCATGTTTGCGCAGTGCCGAGCACCGGAATTGCGCGGGAGCCGTGGTCCAGCACCACCAGCAGGCTGCTGCCGGGCGAGAGGTCTACCATGTCGGTCAAATGCCCGCGCGAGGTGGCCACACGAAAATTGCCGCGCCCCAGCATCAGTGCCGCGCGGTTTTCGTCGGGTTCGGTGGTGGTGTTCAGCCAGTAGCTGTAGGTCGGGCCGATGATGTCCGGCGCGCGGAAAACCGACAGGCCTTCCTCGCGCGGACGGTTGGAGCAGATGCGCGAGGCGTCCATATAAGCCGCTTCATAGACGAAGCGATAGTTGAAGGTGACTTGCCGCAGCGTGGCGATCATTTCGTCGTCGCAACTGCGCAACGGCTGGGCTTCGAGGTCGTCGAGGCTTTCGCGTAATTGACCGAATAATTGCTCGAGACGGGCGAGAAAGCGTTCGCCCTGAGCGTTCATCACCTGGCTTTCACTTTGTTCGACTTGACGCATCGCCACGAACATTGCGCCGGCGAACAACAGGCTTGCACTGAGGACAGCCGCGATCATCGCCAAAAAACCTGGGCGATAAAACCAGCTACGCAGCGTCGCTCGGGTAGCAACCATCATGGAATATCCGAAGAATTACCAATGAGTTATAGCTGCTGATTGCAAGTTCGCCCTGACCGTCGGGCGGGCGTCATTATTTTGTCTGATTGAGCACCAGCAGCAGCGCCGCGGTTTGCGCGTCCGGGGTGCCGTCGAACCGCGAAGGGCGGAAGTGCATCTGGAATGCAGCGAGGACGTGGCGCGTCGCGACATCCAGCTCGCCAGTCTGCGGCGTTTCATAACCCAGATGCGCCAATTGCGCCTGGAACCAGCTGATGCTCGGCAGTTCGCCGCTGGTGAACAGCGCTTGCTGCCGCGCTACGGCCTGTTCGTTCGGCCACACACCCAGACCTTCGGCGGCGAGACGCTTCCACGGAAACAGTGGCCCTGGATCGAGCTTGCGCAGCGGCGCGATGTCGCTATGACCAATGATGTGTTGCGGGCTGATGCCGTTGCGTTTGCTGATGTCTTTGAGCAGGACGATCAGCGCTTGAATTTGCGCTTCGCTGTAGGGATACCACAGGCGCCCGGCCGGGGTGTCTTTGAAGCCCGGGTTGACGATTTCGATACCGATCGAGCTGGAGTTGAGCCAGGTGCGGCCCTGCCATTGGCTCTCACCGGCGTGCCAGGCGCGCTGGTTTTCGTCCATCAGCTTGTAGACGGTGGCGCGCTGGTCGTCACCGATCAGGTAGTGGCTGCTGACTTCACCGTGGGTCAGCAACTGCAGCGAACGCTCGAGCGACGCCGAGGTGTAATGCACGACCACGAACTGGATGCGGCTGTCGTAGTTGGCAGAAGGATGGCTGGTGTCATAACGCGGACCGCTGGCACAACCGGCCAGAACGAGTAACGACGCGAGGAGGGCAAAAAATTTCATGGTAGAGGGCAATTACGCAAGACAGTAATGCAACAGTGTAACGTACTGCCTTGCGTCGAGACGGTCAGCGGGCGGATTTAAACAAAATGGAACAATTTCTCAGCCCAGCTCAACTCGATTGCGCCCGGCATTTTTCGCCCGGTACAGCGCCTGATCGGCTCTTTTAAGCACCAGATCGCTGTGTTCCCCAGGTTTGAACGATGCCAGGCCCATGGAAATCGTGATCGTCACCCGTTCACCCTTGAAGTGGAAAGGGCACGCTTCGATCGCTGCGCGCAGGGTTTCCAACAGTTTTGCACCGACCGCTGGCGGGGTGGCCGGCATCAGCAGAACGAACTCTTCGCCACCGAAACGCGCGATGAAATCAGAACCGCGCAGGCGTTTGCGCAACACCGTGGCAATGATCTTCAGGACTTTGTCACCGGCCAGGTGGCCGTAGTTGTCGTTGATTCGCTTGAAGTGATCAAGGTCGAGCATTGCCAGGCTCAGCGTGTTGCCGTGCTGCTGCCATTGCTTGATCTCATGCTCGAGACGCTCGCTCCAGGCCGCGCGGTTGGGCAGGCTGGTGAGCGGATCGATAAGGGCCTTCTGGCGTTGCTCTTCAAGGTGTTCGCGGAAACCCTGGGCTTCTTGCTCCATGTGCGCCACGCGCTCGGACAAACCTTTGAGGCGCGCCGCGACTTCCTGCTCCCGGGCATCGCGCTGCTTCTGGTGTTGATCCATGGTCCCGAGCAAGCCTTCGAGATGATTTTCCAGCACCTGCTTGAGGTCATCCAGATCGGCAGCTTCCTGGACACTGGTCTGCAAGCCGTCGACTTGCTCACGGATCTGCGTGTCCATCGCCCGCGCCGCAGAACTGTTGTCGGCATGGCCTTCACTGGCGGCTTGCAAGTTGCTCTGGAACGCTTCGAGGCGTTCGTTGAGTTGCTGCAGATACGCTTCAAATTCGTGCTGGCCGCTGTCGGTAATCGCCAGCATCAACGTCGCCAGATCGTCGAGGATCGGGATCAGTTCGTACCAGTTCAAGCCGTGCTTGAGCCGCTCGCGCATGGCTTCGGCTTGTGGCCGGTGACGCTCGGGCAGGGTCAGGTCGTCGAGCAGACCGATCAGCGTGTCTTCGATGTGCTTGGCCACGGAGCTGTAGGACGGCTCTGGAGAATCCGGCAGAGCGAAGAGGATGTCGTGCTCGGATTGCTCCGGATCGATCGCCGCCAGTGCTTGAGCGATGGGCGGGGGCAGCGGCAGGGTGTCGAGGAACAGCGGCTCTTGATCGCCGGGGTGGATCAATTCGTCGGGGTTGAAGGCGACAGGTGAAATAACTGGCGTCGGAGCAGGTGCTGGAGCGGCTTCGGGCTCGGGCTCGATTGCGTCTGCTTCAGGCGTAGCTTTGATTACTTCGCTGGTCACCGTTGGCGGCACGAAGGTCGTTATGTGCGGTTCCCGCTGAGGCGCAAGCGCAGGTGTTTCGGATATCGCGGTTGGCGCGGCTTCCTGGGTAACGGCAGCGACCACTGCTGGTTCAGTGACTGCGACAGGCTCTGGGGCGGATTCGTGTGCTGGTGCAGCCGCCGGTTGTGCCGTCGGCGCAACTTGAGCTTGCGCCGTCGGTTCTGGCGCCTCCTCGCTATCACGGCTGCCGAACAGCCTTTGCAGCAACCCCGGCCGGCCTGGTTCGGCGGGTGTCTCCACCTGACTCAACGCCTTGCCCTGCAGGCCGCTGAGTTCGCCCAGCAGCAGCGGCAGTTCCCGGGCCTGACCGACACGGCCATCCAGTTGTTTGGCAAATTTCTTCAGGGGCTGGGCGACTTCCCGTGGCAGCGGCAACGCTTGCAACTGAGTCACCAGCGCGTTCAGTGCAGTGCTGACCTGATCGATCCGGGTTTCGCGCCGCTGCTCGGAATCGAGCACGGCTTTTTCCAGGCGCGGCAGCAGCGCGGCGAGGCCGGCGTCCATATCGTCAGTACGCACCACGTCGCGCATTTCTTTCATGCATTGATCAACGACGCGGTCGGTGCCCTCAGCGGCCAGCGTGCTGCGCACCAGGCCTCGACGCAGCAGGTCGAGCCTTGCGGCCCAACGGCGTTCGAGTTTGTCCTGTTGTTCGATGCTTTTGAGGTATTTCTCTTTCCAGCGCTGGGCTTCGTCGCTCATTCAGGGGTTCCGCGAGGGGCAGGACTCAACGCGGGCAATGCATCGGCCGTGAGCGAACCCGGCAGACGAATCTCTACCGCGACCGGCAGGTGATCGGAAATAGGTTGTGCCAGCACTTCGACCTTTTCCAGGGTCAGGGTCGGGCTGAGCAAAATATGATCAAGGCAACGCTGAGGACGCCAGCTGGGGAATGTCGCTTCCACCTGCGGGGCCAGCAGGCCGAGATCGCGTAACGGCGACTGTTGTAGCAGATCGCTGGCATGGGTGTTCATGTCGCCCATCAATATCTGATGTTTGTAGCCACCGATCAAATCACGAATGTAGGCCAGTTGCAGGCTGCGCGTTCGCGCGCCAAGGGCCAGATGCATCATCACCACCACCAGCGCTTCCGGGCCTTCGCCGAAGCGCAGCAGGATCGCGCCGCGACCTTTCGGGCCGGGCAGCGGATGATCTTCGATCGCCCACGGCTTGAGACGACTGAGCACGCCATTGCTGTGCTGGGCCAGTCGACCGAGGTTGCGATTGAGTTGTTGATACCAATAGGGGAAGGCGCCGAGATGGGCCAGGTGTTCGACTTGATTGACGTAGCCTGAGCGCAGGCTGCCGCCGTCGGCCTCCTGCAACGCGACCAGGTCGAAGTCGCCGAGCAGGTCGCCGATCTTCTGCAGATTGCCTGAGCGCCCGGTGTGCGGCAGCAGGTGCTGCCAGCTGCGGGTCAGGTAATGCCGATAACGCTCGGTGCTGATACCGACCTGAATATTGAAACTGAGCAAGCGCAGACGATGATCCGCTGGCAGGCCCGTGGACGCCAGGTGATGTTCGTTGACCTGCGGATCATGCAGGCCAACGATGCGTTCGGTCTTCCAGCGGCGCATGGCGGTTGCCGCGCTTAGTTGGCAGCAGCCTTGTTGGTGGCTCGCTCTTTGGCAACCAGTTGGTCGGCCAGTTTCAGCGCTTGCTCGGCACCACCGGCGGAGCCAATGTCGAAGCGGTATTTACCGTTGACGATCATGGTTGGCACGCCGGTAATCTCATACTTCTTGGCCAGTTCGCGAGCCTTGACGATCTGACCCTTGATGGCGAAAGAGTCGAAAGTGGCGAGGAACTTGTCCTTGTCCACGCCTTGAGTGGCGAGGAAGTCAGCCATGTCGTTCTTGTCGGTCAGCTTCTTGTGTTGTTTCTGGATCGCTTCAAACACGGCGCTGTGAACCTTGTGTTCGACACCCATTGCTTCCAGCGTCAGGAACATCTGGCCGTGAGCGTCCCATGGGCCGCCGAACATGGCTGGGATACGCACGAAGTTGACGTCGGATGGCAGTTTTTCAACCCACGGATTGATCACTGGCTCAAAGGAGTAGCAGTGCGGGCAGCCGTACCAGAACAGCTCTACCACTTCGATCTTGCCAGGGACGGCAACCGGCACCGGATTGCTCAGCTCTACATAAGGGGCGGCAGGGGCTTCAGCGGCCTGGGCAGTCACGCCGAACAGGCTGGCAGCGACGAGGGCGGCGCTGATGATCAGATTACGCATGCTTTACTCCTGGACAAATTGGGTCGCCTCGCGCGACCTGTTTTCAGACAGGCCTTGGCGGGCATGAGTTCTGTAGTGTAACGGCAGCGGCCACAAAAAAGGGCGGCCAAAGCCACCCTTTTTATACTTGCTGCGACGGATTAATCGAGCGTTAACGTTGCGCGAGATGTCCGTTGCAGTCAGGGCTCTTAATGCAGGCCCTGAATGTAGCTGGAGACCGCGGCGATGTCTTCATCGCTCAGGCGTTTGGCAATGGTCTGCATGGTCATCGTGTCACCATCGTTGGTGCGGCCGCCTTCTTCCTTGCGGAAATCGGTCAGCTGTTTGGCGATGTAGGAAGCGTGCTGGCCACCCAGGTGCGGGAAGCCGGCAGCGGCGTTGCCGGTGCCATTGGGCGAGTGGCAACCGGTGCAGGCTGGCAGGCCCTTGCTCAGGTTGCCACCACGAAACAGGGCTTCACCACGATCGACAAGCTTGGGATCGGCGGCGCCGACGCTGCCTTTCTGGCTGGCGAAGTAGGCAGCCATGTCGGCCATATCCTGATCGCTGAGGTTGGTCAGCAGACCAGTCATTTCCAGAACTACGCGCTTGCCCGACTTGATGTCGTGCAGTTGCTTGGTCAGGTAGCGTTCACCTTGACCGGCCAGCTTTGGAAAGTTTGGCGCCATGCTGTTCCCGTCCGGGCCATGGCAGGCTCCGCATACTGCGGCTTTCGCCTGACCTGCTGCGGCATCACCGGCAGCATGGGCGAAGCCTGAGATTCCCACGGTCAACAGCAGACTCACGATCAATTTGTTCATCAGCTAATCCAACTACGGCTAAGGGTTAAGAGTTATGGACCGGGCTTACTCGCTCATCCAAAGGATGATGGCTTGGTAATCCTCGGCACTGCAGTCCATGCACAAACCACGCGGCGGCATCGCCTTGAAACCCTGGGTCACGTGTTGCACCAGCGTCTCCATACCTTTCGCCAACCTCGGCGTCCAAGCTGCCTGATCGCCTCTTTTGGGCGCCATGGGTAGTTGGCCGGAATGACAGGCACTACAAACACGGTTGTACACGGCTTCCGGATCCTGTGTAGCCTGTGCGCTGTAAAGCGGCATCAAGACTCCGGCAGCCAGCAGCCATTTAAACGACCTTTTCAGGGTTGAGAGCGTTTTGCGTTCTAATGCGCAATCAAGGTCTGTCGCTCCCGTGAACTTCATCCTTCGCTGGGACAAAGCACACACAAAATCTGCGGCATTATATACTGGCGTCACTGAAACGGAAGCGACACCGCGTTCCGCGCCCATTCCCGGCGCCGCCCACATCGGAAATCCCATGCAGCTCAAAAATCCCATCCTCGGCCTGTGCCAACAGTCCACGTTCATGCTCAGTGCCGCCAAAGTCGATCAGTGCCCCGACGACGAAGGCTTTGAAGTGGCGTTCGCCGGTCGTTCCAACGCCGGTAAATCCAGCGCGCTGAACACCCTGACCCACGCCAGCCTGGCGCGTACCTCGAAAACTCCGGGTCGCACACAGCTGTTGAACTTCTTCAAGCTAGACGAAGATCGTCGTCTGGTCGACCTGCCGGGCTACGGTTATGCAAAAGTACCGATCCCGCTGAAGATGCACTGGCAGCGTCACCTTGAGGCTTACCTGGGTGGCCGCGAGAGTTTGAAGGGTCTGATTCTGATGATGGACATCCGTCATCCAATGACCGACTTCGACCTGCTGATGCTCGACTGGGCCGTTGCGGCCGGCATGCCGATGCACATTCTGCTGACCAAAGCCGACAAGCTGACCTACGGCGCAGCAAAGAACACGCTGCTCAAGGTGCAGGCGGAGATCCGTAAGGGTTGGGGTGATCTGGTGACTATCCAGCTGTTCTCGGCGCCAAAACGCATGGGCCTGGAAGAAGCCTACACGGTGTTGGCGGACTGGATGGAATTGGCAGACAAAGGCGCGGAAGCGGCGTCTGAGTAAAAGAATTTCAAAATTGTCTGTGGTGTCTTGCGTAGCACCACAGCCGATTTTTGGGCAAAAAAAGCCCCGGATTTCATTGGGGAGGGAGAAATTCCGGGGTTTAAGGTCCGAACCGCTAGGGCGGGGTTCAGATATCTGCCAACACTTAACACAACATAGGAGCATTGAAGGGCTTCACCAGCCATTCAGTAACTCTGAGTGGCCCGTAGCAAGATTAGTTCAGATTTTTTTCAAAAAGCTTTGGAATAAGCCCAAGAGCAATTCGGACTAAGCACCTTCCAACGGGTTTGCCGCGGCGCGATGCCGCAGCAGAACCGGCTCCAAATGGCTTAGTGCGCCTCATCCCAGTTATTGCCCACACCCACTTCGACCAGCAGCGGCACATCCAGCTTCGCTGCTTCGCTCATGTGCTGACGAATTTCGGTGCTGACCTGCTCAACCAGATCCTCGCGAACCTCCAGCACCAGTTCATCGTGCACCTGCAGGATGACTCGCGCGTCCAGCCCCGATGTCGTCAGCCAGTTATCCACCGCCACCATGGCTTTTTTGATGATGTCTGCTGCTGTGCCCTGCATCGGCGCGTTGATCGCCGTGCGTTCAGCGGCAGCGCGTTCCTGCGGCTTGTTGGAGTTGATTTCCGGCAAGTACAGGCGACGGCCGAAGAACGTTTCGACATAGCCCTGATCCGCAGCCTGTGCGCGGGTGCGATCCATGTACTCGCGAACGCCCGGATAACGCGCGAAATAGGTGTCGATGTAGGCTTTGGCCGTTTTAGTGTCGACGCCAATGTCCTTGCCGAGTTTCTGTGCGCCCATGCCATAGATCAGGCCGAAGTTGATCGCCTTGGCGCCACGGCGCTGGTCGGAGGACACTTCGTTGAGCTCGACCTTGAACACTTCCGCAGCGGTGGCGGTGTGCACGTCCAGATTGTTGCGGAAGGCGTTCATCAAGCCTCCGTCCTTGGACAGGTGCGCCATGATCCGCAGTTCGATCTGCGAATAGTCCGCCGCCAGCAGTTTGTAGCCTTTCGGCGCGACGAAGGCCTGACGGATGCGTCGGCCTTCAGCGGTACGCACCGGGATGTTCTGCAGGTTCGGATCGCTGGAGGACAGGCGCCCGGTCGATGCTACGGCCTGATGGTACGAGGTGTGGACGCGCCCGGTGCGCGGGTTGATCTGCTCCGGCAGACGATCGGTGTAGGTGCTTTTCAGCTTGCTCATGGAGCGATGCGCCATCAGCACTTTCGGCAAGCGGTGATCGTCTTCGGCGAGTTTTGCCAGCACTTCCTCGGCAGTAGACGGCTGGCCCTTGGCGGTTTTTTTCAGAACCGGCAGGCCGAGTTTCTCGTAGAGAATCACGCCAAGCTGCTTCGGCGAGCCCAGGTTGAATTCTTCCCCGGCGATCTCGAAGGCTTCGCGCTCCAGCGCGACCATCTTGTTGCCCAGTTCGATGCTCTGGATACCGAGCAGCTCGGCATCGACGAATGCGCCCTGGCGCTCAATGCGCGCCAGCACCGGTACCAATGGAATCTCGATGTCGGTCAGCACGCTGGCCAGGCTTGGAATGGCGCTGAGTTTTTCGAACAGGGTCTGGTGCAGACGCAACGTGATGTCGGCGTCTTCGGCGGCATACGGCCCCGCCTGCTCCAGCGCAATTTGATCGAAGGTCAGTTGCTTGGCGCCCTTGCCGGCGATGTCCTGGAAACTCACCGTGGTGTGGTCCAGGTACTTCTGCGCGAGGCTGTCCATGTCGTGGCGGGTGGCGGTGGAGTTGAGCACGTAGGACTCAAGCATCGTGTCGAAGGCGACGCCGCGCACGGTGATGCCTTCGTTCTGATCGCCGCCGATGGCGCAGTTGGCCAGAATGTTCATGTCGAACTTGGCGTGCTGGCCGACCTTGAGTTTGTTCGGGTCTTCGAGAATCGGCTTGAGCGCGCGCAGTACGGTGTCGCGATCCAGTTGCTCCGGCACGCCGATGTAGGAGTGGGTCAGCGGAATGTACGCCGCTTCGTTGGCCTGCACCGCGAACGACAGACCGACAAGCTGCGCCTGCTGCGCATCGATACCGGTGGTTTCAGTGTCGAAGGCGAACAGTTTGGCTTTCTTGAGTTTTTCCAGCCAGACGTCAAAACGCACCTGATCAAGGATGGTTTCATAAGCAGCTGCAGCCGGAGCGGCCGGGGCCTCGGCCTCTGGCGCGCTGAACAGATCGCCCGCTGGCTCAGGCGCCGCAGCGCTGCTCAGCTCCAGGCGTTTGGCGTCGCGATCGAGATCGTTGATCCAGCTCTTGAATTCCAGCAGCGTGTACAGCTCGTAGAGTTTGGCCGGATCTTCGGCGCGCATCTGCAAATCGTCGAGTTCGACGTCCAGCGGCACGTCGATCTTGATGGTCGCCAGTTGATAGGAGAGGAAAGCCATCTCCTTGTGTTCTTCGAGCTTGGCCGGCAGGGTTTTGGCGCCGCGAATCGGCAGGGTCGGCACGATGTCGAGCTGCGCATACAGTTCGGTCAGGCCACCGTTGACGCCGACCAGCAGGCCGGATGCTGTTTTCGGGCCAATGCCGGGAACGCCCGGAATGTTGTCGGACGAATCACCCATCAGCGCCAGATAATCGATGATCTGCTCCGGAGCGACGCCGAATTTCTCCTTCACGCCCTCCACATCCATCGAGCTACCGGACATGGTATTGACCAAGGTAATGTGGCCATCGACCAGTTGCGCCATGTCCTTGTCGCCGGTGGAGATGATCACCGGGCGATCCGCCGCCGCGCTGCTGCGGGCCAGCGTGCCGATCACGTCGTCGGCCTCGACGCCTTCCACGCACAGCAGCGGGAAGCCGAGGGCGATCACGCTCTGGTGCAGGGGCTCGATCTGTACACGCATGTCGTCGGGCATGCTCGGGCGGTTGGCCTTGTATTCGGCGTACATCTCATCGCGAAATGTGCCGCCCTTGGCGTCGAAAACCACGGCGAACGGACTGTCCGGGTACTGCTTGCGCAGACTTTTGAGCATGTTCAGCACGCCCTTGACCGCACCGGTCGGAAGACCTTTGGAGGTGGTCAAAGGAGGCAGGGCGTGGAAAGCGCGGTACAGGTAAGACGAACCGTCCACCAGGACGAGGGGGGCTTGGCTCATGAGCAGAATCAACCTTTTCGGCGGGCCCGGCGCTAGAATAGCGGGACCGTTGACGACAAAGGGACAAGGTTATCATGCGTACGTTAAATCGCTTGCTGCTGGTCGGGTTGATTGCTGCTTCACCATTGGCCGCGATGGCGGCGGATGATGCGCCGACGGGGGACCCCGAAGTAACCATTCGCACGGAAGGCGACAAGACCATTCAGGAGTATCGACAAAACGGTTTCCTGTATGCGATCAAAGTCACGCCGAAGGGCGCACCGCCGTACTTTCTTGTGCGCGCAGACGGGACGGATGCGAACTTCATTCGCTCGGATCAGCCGGATATGCTGATTCCGTCGTGGAAGATTTTCGAATGGAAGTAGTCTCTTAATTTTAATCGGCGCCGCGTTGATGGCGGCGCCCGAACTGAGCAGTTTTTAACCATGTCTGTGTTCACCCCCCTGGCTCGGCCCGAGCTGGAAACCTTTCTCGCCCCTTACGGGCTTGGCCGTCTGCTTGATTTCCAGGGGATTGCCGCCGGCAGCGAAAACACCAATTTCTTCATCAGCCTGGAGCAGGGCGAATTCGTCCTGACCCTGGTCGAACGCGGCCCGGTGCAGGAGATGCCGTTCTTCATCGACTTGCTCGATGTGCTGCACGAAGCTGATCTGCCGGTGCCGTACGCACTGCGCACCACCGACGGCGTGGCACTGCGTGAACTCAAAGGCAAGCCGGCGTTGCTGCAACCGCGTCTGGCCGGCAAGCACATCAAAGTCGCCAACGCCCAACATTGCGCGCAGGTCGGCGAGTTGCAGGCGCATCTGCACCTGGCGACCCAGGGTGAGCACATGATCAAGCGCAAGACCGATCGTGGCCTCGACTGGATGCTGGAGGAGGGCACCGCGTTGCTCTCGCACCTGAGCGATGCGCCGCGCGCGCTGCTGCAAAAGGCGCTGGATGAGATCATTGCGCGCAAAGACAAGATTCTCGCGCTGCCTCGGGCGAATATTCACGCCGACCTGTTTCGCGACAACGCGATGTTCGAAGGCACGCACCTGACCGGGCTGATCGACTTCTACAACGCCTGCTCGGGGCCGATGCTCTATGACGTGGCGATTGCGCTGAACGATTGGTGTTCGGACGATGATGGTCTGATCGATGGCCCGCGTGCCCGTGCTTTCCTCGGCGCCTACGCGGCGCTACGGCCGTTTACGGCGGCAGAGGCTGAGTTGTGGCCGACCATGCTGCGGGTGGCATGTGTGCGGTTCTGGCTGTCGCGGTTGATCGCGGCCGAACAGTTTGCCGGGCAGGATGTGCTGATTCACGATCCGCAGGAGTTTGAGCAGCGGTTGGCGCAGCGGCAGGTTGTGAGTATCCATCTGCCTTTCGCCCTTTAAGATCAAAAGATCGCAGCCTTCGGCAGCTCCTACAGTGGGCACTGTGTAGGAGCTGTCGAAGGCTGCGATCTTTTTTATGGGGTTACAACGACTCCAGGCACCCGGCCAAATCGTTGCCCAACTTCTCCAGCACTTGCTCATAGCCCTGAGCAGTCGCCGGGGTGTAACCGCCCAGCGCATCCAGCTCGGCCAGTTTCACCGGCAAACCAGCGACCAGCGTTTCCGCCAGACGCGGGCGCAATGGCGGCTCGCTGAACACGCAGGTCTTGCCCACTTCCTGCAAGCGCTTGCGCATCGCAGCGACGTGCTGGGCACCCGGTTGCACCTCGGCCGCCACGCTGAACACGCCGGTATGCTTCAAGCCATAAGCGTCTTCGAAGTAGTCGAACGCTTCGTGAAAGACGAAGTACGGTTTGCCTTCAACACTGGCCAGACGCTTCTTCAAACGCAGATCCAACGCATCCAGACGCTCGTCGAAAGCCTTGGCGTTACTTTGATAGCGCTCGGCATTCGCCGGATCAGCTGCGCTCAAATCAGCGGCCATTTTGTCGGCAATCACCCGCGCGTTCACCGGCGATAACCACAAATGCGCATCGATCGTGCCCGGACGGTGATCGTGGTCATGATCGTCGGCTTCTTCGGCGTGGGAGTGACTGTCTTCAGCGAAATGGCGCAGTTTCATTCCTGGCAGATCCTGCACTGCGACGCTCGGCAGCGTACGACCGTTCAGCACGCGCGGCAGGAATCCTTCCATGCTCGGGCCGATCCAGTAGAGCAGATCCACCGATTGCACCTTCCGTACGTCGGATGGGCGCAGCGCATAGTTGTGCGGCGAGGCACCCGGCGGCAGCAGTACTTCGGGAATCGCCACGCCGTCCTGCACAGCTGCGGCAATCAGCTGCAACGGCTTGATGCTGGTGAGAACTTTTACTTCGGCCTGAGCTGATCCGATCAGAAGAAAACCGGTGACGAATGCGACAAAAACAGAAAAAAGTCGGGACACGATGACCACTCAAGTAGGCGAGAACGGGTAACATAATAACGTCTCTATCAAAACTCGTCGCCGCCCATGCCTATTACACCTATCGCCAGCCGTCCCCACGACCACTCTCATTGCGTGCACAGCGCTTTGTCCGAGGCCGATACTTTGTGTGCACAGAAAGGCTTGCGCCTGACTGCGTTGCGCCGCCGAGTGCTGGAGCTGGTGTGGCAAAGCCATAAACCGCTGGGTGCCTACGACATTCTCGCGGTGCTGAGCGAGCAGGACGGCCGCCGCGCCGCGCCGCCGACCGTGTACCGGGCGCTGGATTTCCTTTTGGAAAACGGCCTGGTGCATCGCATCTCCTCGCTCAACGCCTTTGTTGGCTGTGTGCATCCGGAGCACGCGCACCAAGGCCAGTTCCTGATCTGCCGCGAATGCCACGCGGCCATCGAGCTTGAGCAAAAAGTGATCAGCGACGCGATCATCAACAGCGCCAAGGGTGTCGGTTTTATCGTCGAAGCGCAGACCGTCGAAGTGGTCGGCCTGTGCTCCGGTTGCCAGGGGGCTTGATGAGCAATGCGCTGATCCGTCTGGAGCAGGTCGCCGTCACGTTTGGCGGGCAGACCGTGCTGGACAACATCGAGCTGAGCGTCGAGCCAGGGCAGATCGTCACACTGATCGGCCCCAATGGTGCCGGCAAGACCACGCTGGTGCGCGCCGTGCTCGGATTGTTGAAACCGAACAGCGGCAGCGTCTGGCGCAAGCCGAAACTGCGTGTCGGCTACATGCCGCAAAAGCTCCATGTCGACCCGACCTTGCCACTCTCGGTGCTGCGTTTTCTGCGTTTGGTGCCGGGCGTTGATCGTCCACGCGCGCTGGCAGCATTGAAAGAAGTCGGCGCCGAGCACGTCATCGACAGCCCGGTGCAGAGCGTTTCCGGTGGTGAAATGCAGCGCGTGCTGCTCGCCCGAGCCCTGCTGCGCGAACCGGAACTGCTGGTGCTCGATGAGCCGGTACAAGGCGTAGATGTCGCTGGCCAGGCCGAGCTGTACAGCCTGATCACCCGACTGCGCGATCGCCACGGCTGCGGCGTGCTGATGGTTTCCCACGATCTGCATCTGGTGATGAGCACCACCGACCAGGTGGTCTGCCTGAACCGTCACGTCTGCTGCTCCGGGCATCCCGAGCAAGTCAGCGGCGATCCGGCGTTTGTCGAACTGTTCGGCAAGAACGCGCCGAGCCTGGCGATTTATCACCACCATCACGACCACGCCCACGACCTGCACGGTTCAGTGGTCAAGGGCCCGGTTTCGGGCCAACCCCACGTTCATGGAGACAACTGCAAGCATGGCTGATTTTCTGTTGTATGCCCTGCTTGCAGGTCTGGCGCTGGCGGTGGTCGCAGGGCCGCTCGGCTCGTTTGTGGTGTGGCGGCGCATGGCGTATTTCGGCGATACCTTGTCCCATGCCGCATTGCTCGGCGTGGCATTGGGCTTTCTGCTGGATGTCAGCCCGACGGTTGCGGTCACGGTCGGCTGCCTGCTGCTGGCAGTGTTGCTGGTGACGTTGCAACAGCGTCAGCCGCTGGCGTCCGACACGCTTTTGGGAATTCTCGCACCGAGCACGCTCTCTCTCGGGCTTGTCGTACTAAGCTTCATGCATGAAGTGCGGATCGACCTGATGGCCTATCTTTTCGGCGACTTGCTGGCGATCAGCCCGACTGACCTGGCGTGGATCCTCGGCGGCAGTGCGGCGGTGCTGGTGTTACTGGTGACGCTGTGGCGGCCGCTGCTGGCGATCACCGTGCACGAGGAACTGGCCAGGGTTGAAGGCCTGCCGGTCGCGGGTTTGCGCATGGCGCTGATGTTGTTGATCGCGGTGGTGATCGCGGTGGCGATGAAAATCGTCGGTGTGTTGCTGATCACTTCGCTGTTGATCATTCCGGCGGCTGCGGCACAGCGTCACGCTCGGTCACCGGAGCAGATGGCGCTGGGTGCGAGCCTGCTGGGCATGCTCGCCGTGTGTGGCGGGCTGGCGTTGTCATGGTTCAAGGACACCCCGGCGGGGCCGTCAATCGTTGTGACGGCGGCCGCACTGTTTCTGCTGAGTTTTGTTCTGCCCCGTCGTGGGGTGTAGACTTGGCCGCTTTTTGCGCAATTAGAGAGTCGCAGGAATGAAGCCGTTCGCCTCCCGTTATCTGCTCCTTGTCGCATTTTCAGTGCTACTGGGCGCCTGCCAAAGCACGCCGCCGGTGGCTGAAGTCCCCGATGCGCGGGCTACGGCCATCGCGCAGCTGGAACAAAGCCTGGCCAGCAGCGAACTGGCCACTGCCGAAACCCAGTTGGCCACTTTGCAGACTGAAACCCCCAACGATCAATCCCTTGAGCAATATCAGCGGCAATTGGCCGAGGCGTATCTGCGTCGCAGCCAGATCGTCTTGCAAAAGGGTGATGTAAACGCTGCGGCAACCGCTTTGAGCCGTGCACGTGTATTGATGCCCAAGGCCCCGGCGCTGACCGGTGGCGTCAACGGCGCTATTACCGAAGCGCGCAAGGCCGAGCTTGAAAAAGCCGAAGCGGCGTTGCTCGCGGCAGAAGCCAAGCCGAAAGCCAAGGTGATTGATCCGACAGCCGAAAGCACCACGGTTGCGCTGAACATCACCGATAGCCACAAACTTCGCCGCCAACTGGATGCGATCGCCGCCGATGTGGTGAATTACGAGTGTGCAGTCACCATTCAGGCGCCACGCACCAATGACTATCCCTGGTTGGCGAACTTGCTGACCAAGCGTGTGAAGAAATTGAATCCGGATTTTGATCTGAAGATCGAGAAGCAGATTCTGCGCACGGTGCCGGCGCAGATGGTTCTGAGTCCGCGTAAACCGTAAAAAGATCGCAGCTTCCGGCAGCTCCTACAGGGCGAATGTGAACCCATGTAAGAGCTGCCGAAGGCTGCGATCTGTTGCTTTTACGCCGGAATGGCTTTCGCCTTAGGCTCCCGCGCCCAAACCCGATGTTGCCCGATCGCGGCAAAGAACGGCTTGGTCAACGCCCCGACATCCTTACCCTCCAGCAACCCGTCATCCGCCTCCAGCTTCAACACGTCCAGCAACTGTTTGGCTTCGCCGTGCAAGGCAATCGCCTTCAGGTGCTTATACGCCTCCAGCACGTAATGCAGCGCCACGCCGTCACCACTCAACGCTTTGACCGACGCCGCGCCACCCGGCACGAACACCGCATCGAAAATCACGGAAGGCATGCCTTCCATCGATGCATCCACCGGCAGGCTTTTGCCATCGGCGGTTTTTACCGGCGCCGAGGTCGGGCCGAGCAATTTAGCGTGCGCACCTTCAGCAGCCAGTGCTTTCTTCATCGCATCAATCGCCGCACCATCGACGCCGTTGGCAGCAAGAATCGCCACTTTTCGCGTCTTGATGTTTTCTGGCAACAAATTGGCCTGGCTCAGCGCCGGTGAATGATCGAAAGACGTTTTGCGTGCTTCGACCGTGCCTTTGGCGGGTGCCGGCAGACCGAGGTTCGCCGCCACGCGCTTGGCCAGTTCCAGATCGATGTTCGCCAGAATTTCGTTCACTTCCCGCGCACGGATGAACTCGCGCTCAACCTTGCCCAGCTCGAAGCTGTAAGCGGCAATGATGTGTTCCTTCTCATGCTCGCTCATGCTGTTGAAGAACAAGGTTGCCTGCGAGAAGTGATCGCTGAACGACTCGCTGCGCTGACGGATCTTGGCGGCGTCGATGCGTTCCGGATAACTCTCGAAACCGCCGTCCTGCGCGGCCGGTGGGGTTTCTTTCGGCCAGCCGCCGTCAATCGAGTTCGGCTCGTAAGAGGCGCGCCCCTTGTCAATCGTTGTGCGGTGTTGAGCATCGCGCTGACCGTTGTGGAACGGCGCCACCGGACGGTTGATCGGCAGCTCATGAAAGTTCGGCCCACCGAGTCGGCTGATTTGCGTATCGGTGTAGGAAAATAGCCGACCTTGCAGCAGCGGATCGTTGGAGAAGTCGATACCCGGAACAATGTGGCCAGGGCAGAACGCAACCTGCTCGGTCTCGGCAAAGAAGTTGTCCGGATTGCGGTTGAGGGTCATTTTGCCCAGCGGCGTGATCGGCACGATTTCTTCTGGGATCAGCTTGGTCGGATCGAGGATGTCGAAGTCGAAGTCATGCTCGTTCTCCTCCTCGATGATCTGTACGCCCAACTCCCATTCCGGGTAGTCGCCCATCTCGATGGCTTCCCAGAGATCGCGACGGTGATAGTCGGTGTCTTTACCGGCGAGCTTTTGCGCTTCGTCCCACACCAGCGAGCAAGTCCCCGCAGTCGGGCGCCAGTGGAATTTGACGAAGCGCGATTTGCCCTCGGCGTTGATCAGGCGGAAGGTGTGCACGCCAAAACCTTGCATGCTGCGCAGGCTTTTCGGGATCGCCCGGTCGGACATCGCCCAGATGACCATGTGCGCCGACTCCGGCACCAGCGACACGAAGTCCCAGAAGGTGTCGTGAGCCGAGCCGCCGGTAGGGATTTCGTTGTGCGGTTCAGGTTTTACCGCGTGGACGAAGTCAGGGAACTTGATCGCGTCCTGAATGAAAAACACCGGCATGTTGTTGCCGACCAGGTCGAAGTTGCCCTCGTCGGTGAAGAACTTCACGGCAAAACCGCGCACGTCACGCACGGTGTCGCCGGAACCGCGCGGCCCTTGCACTGTGGAAAAGCGCACGAATACCGGTGTTTTCTTCCCCGGATCCTGTAGGAATCCGGCTTTGGTCAGCGCAGCATGATTTTCATAGGCTTGAAAGAAACCATGAGCCCCGGTGCCGCGCGCATGGACGATGCGCTCCGGAATACGTTCATGGTCAAAATGCGTGATTTTTTCACGCATGATGAAATCTTCCAGCAGTGACGGCCCGCGCTCACCGACCTTGAGGGTGTTCTGGTTGTCGGCGATCTTCACGCCTTGGTTGGTGCGCAGTGCCTGGCCGGTTGCGTCGGAGCGAAAAGTCTCCAGACTGTCCAGCTTGGTATTGGTGTTGGCGCGATCCGGGGTATCGGTTCCGGCCATTTCACTTTTTGCAGGGGCAGGTTTCTTGGTACTCATCAGACGTAAACTCCTCGTTTGACCCCCGGGACGTGCCGAGGACTCTTGAGTGGTTCCCGGGCACGGCACCCAGGGTTTCAAGTCGCTTACGTAGTGACCGATGACAAGGAACGGGCGTTCCTTTTTTATGACCTTTGATCTTCTTATTGCCAATTCGAAGGTTAATTGCGAAATAAATGCTAAGAACCTCTATACGGACAGGCTAAAATGCGCGCCCGGCTAACCGCTGATCCTTTTCTAACGCGCCCCACAAGGTTCGCTACGTGATCGAGTTTCAAAACGTCCACAAGACTTACCGCGTCGCCGGTAAGGACATCCCCGCCCTGCACCCGACCAGTCTCTCGATTGAGAACGGTCAGGTCTTCGGTCTGATCGGCCATTCCGGTGCGGGAAAAAGTACCCTGCTGCGTCTGATCAATCGCCTGGAAGAATCCAGTGGCGGCAAGATCTTCGTCGACGGCGAAGAAGTCACCGCGCTGGACGCCAACGGCCTGCGCCGTTTCCGCCAGCAAGTCGGGATGATCTTCCAGCACTTCAACCTGCTCGCGTCCAAGACTGTCGCCGACAACGTTGCGTTGCCGCTGACCCTGGCGGGCGAGCTGTCGAGCAGCGAAATAGACCAGCGTGTGGCTGAGTTGCTGGCGCGGGTTGGCCTGTCCGACCATGCGAAGAAATACCCGGCGCAGCTGTCCGGCGGTCAGAAGCAGCGTGTCGGTATAGCCCGCGCTCTGGCGACCAAGCCCAAGATTTTGCTGTGCGACGAAGCCACCAGCGCTCTCGACCCGCAGACCACGGCATCGGTCCTGCAGCTGTTGGCCGAGATCAATCGCGAGCTGAAACTGACCATCGTGCTGATCACCCACGAGATGGACGTCATCCGCCGCGTATGCGATCAGGTTGGTGTGATGGACGCTGGCGTGATCGTCGAGCAAGGTTCGGTGGCCGATGTATTCCTGCATCCGCAGCACCCGACCACCAAGCGTTTTGTGCAGGAAAGCGAGCAGATCGACGAAAGCGAGCAGCGCGATGACTTCGCTCACGTGCCGGGCCGTATCGTGCGTCTGACCTTCCAGGGCGAAGCGACCTACGCGCCGTTGCTCGGTACTGTCGCCCGCGAGACCGGTGTCGACTACAGCATCCTGGCCGGTCGTATCGATCGCATCAAAGACGTTCCGTACGGGCAATTGACCCTCGCCGTCACCGGTGGCGACATGGAAGCGGCGTTCGCCCGCTTCACCGCCGCTGACGTTCACATGGAGGTCCTGCGTTAATGGAAGCCTTTATGAGCTTTTTCGCCAATATCGACTGGTACGAAATCTGGCTGGCCACCGGCGACACGATGCTGATGCTCGGCGGTTCGCTGCTGTTCACCGTGCTGCTCGGCCTGCCGCTGGGTGTGCTGCTGTTCTTGTGCAGCCCGCGTCAGTTGCTGGAAAACCGCGGTGTCTACGCATTCATGTCGCTGGCGGTGAACATCCTGCGCTCGCTGCCGTTCATCATTCTGCTGATCGTGATGATCCCGTTCACCGTGCTGATCACCGGCACCTCGCTGGGCGTAGCTGGTGCGATTCCGCCGCTGGTGGTGGGTGCAACGCCGTTCTTCGCGCGTCTGGTGGAAACTGCGCTGCGTGAAGTCGATCGCGGCATCATCGAGGCGACCCAGTCGATGGGCGCGACCACCCGGCAGATCATCGTCAACGCGTTGCTGCCAGAGGCCCGTCCGGGCATCTTCGCAGCGATTACCGTGACAGCGATTACACTGGTTTCCTACACGGCGATGGCCGGTGTGGTGGGTGCCGGTGGCCTGGGCGACCTGGCGATCCGTTTCGGCTACCAGCGTTTCCAGACCGACGTGATGATCGTCACCGTGGTGTTGCTGCTGATCCTGGTGCAAGTGCTGCAAATGGTGGGCGACCGACTGGTCGTGCATTTCTCGCGCAAATAACCGGTTTTTGTAATCAAGAGATGAGCCGGCCATTCGCTGGCAGGCGCCAGACGGGCGCCTCATAAGGAGTTAGCTGAATGAAAAAACTGATCGCTGCTTTCGCTGCCGTTGCGGCATTCTCGGCCCACGCCGAAACCCTTACCGTTGCCGCCAGCCCGGTGCCCCACGCGGAAATCCTCGAATTCGTGAAGCCTGCACTGGCCAAAGAAGGCGTGGATCTGAAGGTCAAGGTCTTCACCGATTACATTCAGCCGAACGTACAGGTTGCCGAAAAGCGTCTGGACGCCAACTTCTTCCAGCACCAGCCGTACCTCGATGAGTTCAACAAGGCCAAGGGCACCAGCCTGGTCGCCGTGACCGGCGTACACCTGGAACCACTGGGCGCGTACTCGAGCAAGATCAAGAAGATCGAAGAATTGCCAGGCGGCGCCAACGTGGTGATCCCGAACGACGCCACCAACGGTGGCCGTGCGTTGTTGCTGCTGGCCAAGGCTGGCGTGATCACCTTGAAGGACCCGACCAACATCCTGTCGACCATCAAAGACATCGCGCAAAACCCGAAAGACCTGAAATTCCGCGAACTGGAAGCTGCGACCATCCCGCGCGTGCTGACTCAGGTTGATCTGGCGCTGATCAACACCAACTACGCGCTGGAAGCCAAGCTCGATCCGTCCAAGGATGCGCTGGTGATCGAAGGCAACGATTCGCCTTACGTGAACATCCTCGTGTCCCGTGCGGACAACAAGGACAGCGACGCGATGAAGAAACTGGCCGCAGCCCTGCACAGCCCGGAAGTGAAGCAATTCATTACCGAGAAGTACAAGGGTGCGGTGTTGCCGGCGTTCTGATTCAGATTGCTGCAATGAAAAAGGGGCGCATTCGATGCGCCCCTTTTTTTGTCTGAAATTCAGTCCCCTGTAGGAGTGAGCCTGCTCGCGATTGCGCACTGACATTCAACATCAATGTTGGCAGGGCTGGCCCCATCGCGAGCAGGCTCACTCCTACAAGGGCGGTGGTGGGCTTACTTGCGGTTAAGCATCACCGGCAACTGCGCCACCAGTTTGGCGTTGTTCAACGGCGCCCGAATAAACCCGCGCTGCGTGCCGTCCGGACCAATCACCGCGAGATTGCCGCTATGGTCGACGGTGTAATTCGGCTTGCTGGTGTCCGCCGGAATAAACGGAATGCTCACCGCGTTCGCGACCTCCTGCAGCTCTTCAATCGAGGTCGGCGTCAGGCCAACAAACTGCGGATCAAAGTAGCCCAGATACTGCTTCAACTGCTTCGGGTGATCGCGGTTGGGGTCGACGCTGACCAGCACGATCTGCAACTTGTCCACAGCGTCCTTAGGCAGTTCGCTTTTGATCTGGCGCAGTTGCGCAAGGGTGGTCGGGCAGATGTCCGGGCAGAAGGTGTAGCCGAAAAACAGCAGGCTCCACTTGCCCTTGAGTTCATTGATCGCGACCGGTTTGCCGTCCTGATCCGTCATCGTCACGTCCGGCAGATTGCGGCTCTGCGGCAGCAGAATGATGCCGGCGTCGATCAGCGCGGTCGGGTCGCCCTGGCCCTTGCCGCTCAGCACTTTGTTGACCGTAAGGCCGAGGATCAACGCGACCACGGCGACGAGGATGAAAACGGTTTTCTGGGTTCGAGTCATAGGTTCAACAGTAAGTAGTGGTCTACGAGCAGGGCGATGAACAACAGGAACAAGTAATAAATAGAGTACTTGAAGGTGTTGATCGCCGCGTGCGGCCGAGTGCCACGGTACAGCACCACGGCCCATTGCAGAAACCTCGCGCCCAGGGCGAGGGCGCAAATCAGGTAGAGCACGCCGCTCATGTGGATCACATAAGGCAGCAGACTCACTGCCAGCAGCGCAAAGGTGTACAGCAGAATATGCACTTTGGTGTAGTGCTCGCCGTGGGTAACCGGCAGCATCGGGATATCGGCCTTGGCGTATTCCTCTTTGCGATGAATCGCCAGCGCCCAGAAGTGCGGCGGCGTCCAGGCGAAGATGATCAGCACCAGCAGCAACGGTTCGGCGCTGACGTGGCCGGTGGCGGCGGTCCAGCCGAGCAGCGGCGGCGCGGCGCCAGCCAGACCACCGATGACGATGTTCTGCGGCGTCGCGCGTTTGAGGAAACCGGTGTAAACCACCGCGTAACCAAGCAACGAAGCGAGCGTCAGCCACGCCGTCAGCGGATTGGTGAAGGTCAGCAACAACGCCTGCCCCAGCAGCGCCAATACCAGCGCAAACGTCAGCGCGGCGGCAGGTGAGACCCGGCCCTCGGCCAACGGCCGTTTGTGGGTGCGCGCCATCAGCGCGTCGATGCGCCGATCCACCACATGATTGACCGCCGCCGCGCCGCCGGCACACAGCGCAATCCCCAGGTTGCCGAACACCAGCACCGTCCACGGCACCCCGGCGCGGGTCGCGAGAAACATGCCGACCAGCGAGGTGATGAGCATCAGCACCACCACTTTCGGTTTGGTCAGCTCCAGATAATCGCGCCACAACGCCTGCGCGGGACGTTCGCCAATCAGAATCGCCACGGCGTTTCTCCTTTTATTGTGATGGGCGCCGCCGAGTGTTTACGCGGGCTCAAGCGCCACCGCGCAATCAGCGGCTGCTTGACCCGAACCAGACTGGTGCGCGCGTGATAATTGACCAGCACCATCGACAACAACAGTGCTGCGCCGCCCGCGTTGTGGGCCACGGCGATTGGCAGCGGCAGATGGAACAGCACGTTGCTGATGCCGAGGGTGATTTGTGCGGCGAGCGCGATCAGCACCAGTGCGGCCAGTCGGGTCATGCCAACCACTTTCAGTTGCCAGGCCAGACCGAGCAGCACCAGCGTCACCAGCAGCGCACCGATGCGATGGGTCAGATGAATCGCCGTGCGTGCGTCGCTGTCGAGTTGTCCGCCCAGGTAATTCGGGCCGATGTGTTGAGTCAGATGAAAGCCATTGGCGAAATCAGCGGCCGGCAGCCATTCGCCGTGGCACGTCGGGAAGTCGATGCAGGCCACCGCCGCGTAGTTGGAGCTGACCCAGCCACCTAGCGCGATCTGACCGATCACCAGCAACAGTCCCGCCGTCGCCCAGTACTGCAAACGCTTGGGCACGGTCAGCGCCGGCAGCACGCCGGACAATCTCAGGGTCAGCAAAAACAACAGACTCAACGTCGCGAAACCACCGAGCAAATGCCCGGTGACCACTTGCGGCCAGAGCTTGAGCGTCACTGTCCACATGCCAAACGCCGCTTGTGCGATGACCACCGCCAGCAAGAACAGTGGCAGTTTCAATGGCAGGCCCGGATGACGCCGGTTGACCCAGGCACGGCCGGCCAGCACTGAGATGAGCAGGCCGAGGGCACCGGCGAAGTAGCGATGGATCATCTCGTTCCAACCCTTGTGTGCTTCGACCGGCGCCTCGGGGTAATGCAGTTCGGCATGGGCCAGTTGGGCTTCGCTTTTCGGCACGCTGATAAATCCGTAGCACCCCGGCCAGTCCGGGCAACCGAGGCCGGCGTGGGTCAGGCGTGTGTAGGCGCCGAGCAGCACCACAATCAGTGCCAGCAGGGTGGCAAACAGCGCGAGGCGAAATCCAGGTTTGGCCATGACGATGCCCTTATCCGATGTTCGACAGTTTCAGCAGGTGGCGCAGGTCGTTGAGCAGATCCTTGCCCTTTACGTTCGGGCCGTAGCGCAGCACGAGGTTGCCGTGTGGATCGATGATCCACAGCTGCGGCGTGGCCTTGTCGCCAGTCGTCTTGGTGAACACAGCGGCATCCAGCGGATAGCGTTGCAGCTGCGGGTATTCGCGGGTCAGTTTGGCGTCGTAATCACTGTTCAGCGGCTGCGCGGCGGCGAGGGCATGGGTGGCACGCCCGGCCTCACGACCGAGGCCTATCTGGATCTGCCGCGCCAGATACACCAACTGCTGGCAATCCACCGAGCAGTCCTTGGGCGCGGTCACCAGCATCTGCCAGCGCTGTTCATCGGCTTGCACGCCGAGGTCGGCGCGGGTCTGGCCGTTGCCGAGCAGTTCACCGTGATAGCTGCGACCTTCCGGCACCCAGAACTGCAATTTGTACATGCCGGTGGCGAGCAGCATCGGGCCGACCACGCCGAGCACGATCAACAGCAATTGAATGCGACCGCGCCGGCGACTGACCGGCGCTTTGGCTTCAGACATGCTGGGTGGATTCATGGCTGTTCCCATGGTGTTTCTCCTTTGCGTTATGCCAGCCGAGATAGAGGTAGAGACCGAGCAGGGCATTGCTCATGGCGAACCACTGCACGGCGTAACCGAGGTGTTTTTCCGGGCCCATCGCGACCACCGGCCAGTCGGCCTGATAACTGGCCGGGCCGGGTTCGGCGCGTAATTCGTAGGCGAAGCCGTCGCGCTCGAGGGTTTTCCACAGCTTGGCTGGTTCGACGGCGGTGATGGTTTGCGGCCAGGTCTGGCTGGCCGGGTCGGCGTGCAACTGAAAAGTCGCGCCGGGGGCGACGTAGACCCAGGCGTCGATATTCAGCGATGCGGTTGGCGTGCTGAATTGCGGCGGTACGCGGCGATCCGGCCACGGCAGCCAGCCGCGATTGACCAGCAGCCACAGCCCGCTGCGCTGATCCTGAAACGGTTGCAGCAACTCGACGCCGACTTTGCCGTCACGCTGGCGGTTGTCGAGCAGCAAGCTGTGCGAGGCATCGAACTGGCCCTGCAGATGCACGCGGCGATAGGCCGGGTCGGCGCTGGTCAGTAATTCGCTGCTGGCCATCGGCGCGGCGGCGCGGCGTTCGGTGTACGTGGCGAGCAGGGCGGTTTTCTCCGCGCCACGGCCCAGTTGCCAGAAGCCCAGCGACACCAGCAGCGGCAGCAACAACGCCACCACCACGGTCGGAATCACACCCGGGCGAAAGCGCTTCATGCTTGCGCCACAAAGTCAGTCGTCGCGATCGCTATACTCAACTGCATCGCCTGTCCCCCGGAGTCTTCCCATGCTCAAAACAGCTATCGTCCTGATGCTGATTGCCACGGTGATCAGCCTGTTCAGCGGCCTGTTTTTCCTGGTCAAGGACGACAGCAGCTCGAATCGTCTGGTCATCGCCTTGAGTGTTCGGGTGGCATTGGCCGCTGCAACCGTCGGCTTGATCACCTGGGGTTTCTACAGCGGCCAATTGGTGTCGCACGCGCCTTTTTAGCGCTGCCTCAGAGCACGTAAACGAAGATGAACAAGCCGATCCACACCACGTCGACGAAGTGCCAATACCAGCTCGCCGCTTCAAAGCCGAACTGATGCTCGTTGTCGAAGTGGCCCTTCATGATCCGCATCAGCATCACAAACAGAATGATCGTGCCGATGGTCACGTGGGCGCCGTGGAAACCGGTGAGCATGAAGAACGTCGCGCCATAGATGCCCGAACCCAGGGTCAGGCCCAGCTCCTTATAAGCGTGAATGTATTCTTCGGCCTGGAAGCCGAGGAATGCGCAGCCCAGCAGCACAGTGATCGCCAGCCAGATTTTCAGCGCGCCGCGATGGCCTTTCTTCAGCGCATGGTGGGCGATGGTGATGGTCACGCTGGAGCTGACCAGCAGAATCGTGTTGATCAGCGGCAGACCCCACGGGCTGATGACATCCTTGGCCGGCGGGAACAGTTTCGGATCCGGCGTGTTCAGCAGCGGCCAGGTGAACTGAAAATTTGGCCAAAGCATGTGCGCGACCCCTTTGGGCCCTTCACCCCCGAGTGCCGGGCCGGAAATGTGCCGCACGTAGAACAGCGCACCGAAGAAAGCGACGAAGAACATCACCTCGGAAAAGATGAACCAGCTCATGCCCCAGCGGAACGAGCGGTCCAGCTGCGCGCTGTATAGCCCCGCGCGGCTTTCCTTGATCACCGTGCCGAACCAGCCGAACAGCATGTACGCCACCAGCAGGCCACCGACGAAAAAGATCAGCGGGCCGTGGGATTCCGGGCGCGCTGCCTTCAGATCGTTGAACCAGACGGCCAGGCCGTACACGGTGACCAACATCCCGATCGTGGCGATGATCGGCCACTTGCTCTGGGCCGGAACGTAATAGTGCTCATGAGTTGCCATTTATTGTTCTCCTTATCGGGCACGCTAACCGCCAGTGTTTACAGCCACCGGTGGATGTCGGGCGGTGATATCGAACAGCGTGTAGGACAGCGTCAGGTGCTTCACTTCCTTGGGCATGTCGCGGTCAACAATGAACCGCACCGGCATCTCGATCTGTTGCCCGGGCTGCAGCACCTGCTGGGTAAAACAAAAGCATTCGGTCTTGTGGAAATACGCGGCGGCATTACTCGGCGCGATGCTGGGTACGGCTTGCGCACTCATCGGTTTGTCGGTGGGGTTGCGGGCGATGAAGATCATCTCGTTGACCGCGCCGGGGTTGGCCGTGAGTTCGTCATGCTTGGGATAGAACTCCCACGGCATGTCGGCGGTGTTGGTCGACAGAAACTGCACGCGCACCTGGCGCGAGGTATCGACCACCTGCTCACCCTCGTACTGGCCGCCGGTCTTGCCGTTGATGCCGAAGGCTTTGCACATCACGTCGTAAATCGGCACCAGGGCAAACCCGAAAATGAACATCGCGACCACCACACCGAGCAGGCGGGTGACGAGTTTTTTCAGCGAGATCGAGTCAGCCATGGTTCATGCCCTCACCACCCAACTTTATGGGCATCGGTGATGCTTTTGTGGCGAGGGGATTTATCCCCGATCGGCTGCGCAGCAGTCGTAAACCCGGCGCATGCGGTATGCCTGATCCATCGTGGTCGCAGGTTTTGGGGCTGCTTCGCAGCCCATCGGGGATAAATCCCCTCGCCACAGGAGATCTGTGTACATCCACAGGTTTCTCACTGGTCTTCACAGCGGGTTGGCGTTTCATTTCACTTCCGGCGGTGTGCTGAAGGTGTGATACGGCGCCGGCGACGGCACGCTCCACTCCAGACCTTCGGCGCCATCCCACGGTTTGGCCGGTGCCGGTACGCCGCCACGGATGGTCTTGATCACGATGAACAGGAAGAAGATCTGCGTGGCGCCGAACATGAACGCACCGATTGAGGAGACCATGTTGAAATCGGCGAATTGCAGGTTGTAGTCCGGAATCCGTCGCGGCATGCCCGCCAGCCCCACGAAGTGCATCGGGAAGAAGGTCAGGTTCATGCCCACGAACGACAGCCAGAAATGCAGCTTGCCGAGGGTTTCGTCGTACATGTGCCCGGTCCATTTCGGCAGCCAGTAATACGCCGAGGCGAAGATCCCGAAGATCGCCCCCGGCACTAGCACATAGTGGAAGTGCGCGACCACGAAATAGGTGTCCTGATACTGGAAGTCCGCCGGGGCAATGGCCAGCATCAGTCCGGAGAATCCGCCAATGGAGAACAGGATCACGAACGCCACGGCAAACAGCATCGGCGTCTCGAAGGTCATCGAGCCTTGCCACATGGTGCTGGCCCAGTTGAACACTTTCACCCCGGTCGGCACCGCGATCAGCATCGTTGCGTACATGAAGAACAGCTCGCCCACCAACGGAATGCCGACCACGAACATGTGGTGCGCCCAGACGATAAACGACAGAAACGCAATGCTCGCCGTGGCGTAGACCATCGAGGTGTAGCCGAACAGCGGTTTGCGGGCGAAGGCCGGGATGATCTGGCTGACGGCGCCGAAGGCCGGCAGGATCATGATGTACACCTCGGGATGGCCGAAGAACCAGAACACATGCTGGAACAACACCGGGTCACCGCCACCGGCAGCACTGAAGAAACTGGTGCCGAAGTGGATGTCCATCAGCATCATCGTCACGCACCCGGCCAGCACCGGCATCACCGCGATCAGCAGGAACGCGGTGATCAGCCAGGTCCAGACGAACAGCGGCATTTTCATCAACGTCATGCCGGGGGCGCGCAGGTTGAGGATGGTCGCGACCACGTTGATCGCGCCCATGATCGAGCTGATGCCCATCAGGTGAATGGCGAAGATGAAGAACGTCACGCTCTCAGGTGCGTAAGTCGTCGAGAGCGGTGCGTAAAACGTCCAGCCGAAATTCGGCCCGCCACCGGGGCTGAACAGGGTCGAGACCAGCAGCAGGAACGCCGCCGGCAGCAGCCAGAAGCTGAAGTTGTTCATCCTTGGCAGGGCCATGTCCGGCGCGCCGATCATCAACGGGATCATCCAGTTGGCGAGGCCGACGAACGCCGGCATCACCGCACCGAACACCATCACCAAACCATGCATGGTGGTCATCTGGTTGAAGAACGCCGGTTCGACGATCTGCAAACCGGGCTGGAACAGCTCGGCGCGGATCACCATGGCGAACGAGCCGCCGAGCAGGAACATGCAGAACGCAAACCACAGGTACAGCGTGCCGATGTCCTTGTGGTTGGTGGTCAGTACCCAGCGCATCAGGCCTTTGGCCGGGCCGTGGGCGTGGTCGGCGTGACCGTGGTCATCGATGACAGCGCTCATGGCCGGTCTCCTTCAAGCGAGTGGACGGGGCAGGCCGGGGCGCGGAGCCCTGACCGATTCACGAAGTACGCAATAGACCGGCTCATTTGCTTTCCGCCTGTTTCAGCTCCAGCACTTCTTTTGGCGTCACCATGTCGCCCTTGTTGTTGCCCCACGCGTTACGTTCGTAGGTCACGACGGCGGCGATATCGACTTCCGACAACTGCTTGCCGAACGCCGCCATGGCGGTGCCGGGTTTGCCGTGGAAGACGATGCTCAGGTGATCCTTGATCGGGCCAGTGGCGATTTTCGAGCCCTTGAGCGCCGGGAACATCGGCGGCAGGCCTTGGCCTTCAGCCTGGTGACAGGCGACGCAAGCGGTGTGATAGACCTTGTCGCCGCGCTCCTTGAGCTCGTCGAGGGTCCATTCCTTGCTGGTCAGCTCTTTAAGCTGCGCGGCTTCGGCCTTGCGCTCGGCGAGCCAGGTTTCGTAGTCGGCCTTATCCTTGACCTCGACCACGATCGGCATGAAGCCGTGATCCTTGCCGCACAGTTCGGCGCACTGGCCACGGTAGAGGCCGGGCTTGTCGACACGGGTCCAGGCTTCGTTGACGAACCCCGGAATCGCATCGCGCTTGACCGCAAAGGCCGGCACCCACCAGGAATGGATCACGTCAGCGGAGGTGACGAGGAAGCGCACCTTGGCGCCGGTCGGCAGCACCAATGGCTTGTCGACCTCAAGCAGGTAATGCTCGCCCTTGGCTTCCTTGTTGTGGATCTGTTCGGCGGGGGTGGCCAGGTTGCTGAAGAACTCGACGTCCTGGCCCAGGTATTTGTAATGCCACTTCCACTGATACCCGGTGACCTGGATATCGATATCCGGCTCACTGCTGTCGTACATCTTGATCAGGGTGGCGGTCGCCGGCACGGCCATCGCTACCAGAATCAGCAGCGGCACGATGGTCCACATGATTTCGACGCCGGTGCTTTCGTGGAATTTTGCGGCGACCTGCCCGGTAGAACGGCGGTGCACCATCATCGACCAGAACATGGCGCCGAAGACGATGACCCCGATCACCACACAGATCCAGAAAATGGTCATGTGCAGGTCGAATACTGCGTGACTGATTTCAGTCGCTCCAGGCGCCATATTTACAGTCCAGGCCGCGTTGGCCGGGCTGAAAATCGACCACAACAGGAGGCCCATCCAGACGTGTGGATGTCGCATCATTGCGGGTTCCCCTTATCGTTCTTGTTATCCCGCCGGCTTTCGCCTGCGGCAAGGGAGCGGCTGCATCAGACTACGAACTTGAATCGCCGAGCCTTGCTGCGGGTGCAGTCGGGCGTCATCAGCTAACTCCATTCACTGGCGAGTATAGACAGCGACTGGAAATTGCAATGTGAGGACGTAAATGATCTGAAACAGCGAAGACTTGCGCTCAAGGGCAGGAATGGAGAAGGATGCAGACGAGTGGTGGCAAATCGATATAACGCAGATGCATCAAGGATGAAATAATTATGACAAATGCGTCTTAGCATTTTTCGTAAGCCAGCTAACTTATGTCTTCCCTATTTCATTGCCTTGTTCCCTGGAGTTTTCATGAACACCGCCGCATTGCGCGAGCAGATCCAAAAAGCCCAACAACACGAGAAAGAAACCGGCCTGCTGACCCGTCAGCTGGAAAGCAAGCTGCCTCATTTACACCCGGCGATCCAATTGCCGGAAGCCGACGCCAATGGTGTGCTGACGCGTTTTGTCGCCGCCTACATTGATGAAGTACCGGACTTGCTGGATGCAGCCAATGAAGTCGCCAGGGAAGCGGGCATCGAATCGCAGATCAAACCGGTGCTGAAAATCGCCGAGCAGTACTTCCTCCAGCCGCCAGCCATCATGGCCGGGCACGTTGGTCTGGACAGCCTGCTGGACGAAGCCTACCTGGCGCACCGTTTTGTCGAAGAGGTCAACGACCTGTACATCAAGCATTTCGGCCAGCCACTGATCCCCTTGGACATGACGGTCGCCAACTTGATTGCTCACCAGTTGATCGGTGAGGAATTTGCCAACCAACTGGACGAAGCGGTGCATCACGCAATCGACGAGATGCTCAACGACGAAAGCTTTGCGCTGGAATCGGTAGAGATCTACCGCGAAAAACTCAGCAGCCCGGAGACGGGTGCGGCGTGGAAACGCTGGCCGTGCATGGGTCGCCGCCTGGGTGTGGGCCTGGAGCTGGATCAGCCCGCTGCCTGAACCTTAAAAGATCGCAGCCTCCGGCAGCTCCTACATGAGAGGGTATTTCACCCTGTAGGAGCTGCCGAAGGCTGCGATCTTTTGATCCTAAGCGGCTGAGCCAATCCCGGTGTTTGTGCGAACCCTGCCTTCAAGCCTGCGCTTCAACCCTCGCGACTCGATCACCAGCTTCGAGCCCTTCGCCGCATTCGCCCGGCCCCATTCTTCCAGCAACTCCAGACACGAATGGTCGATGTAGCTCAGGTTATTGAGCGGCACATGCACCGTCGAGCCCGCTGGAATCGTACCCAGCACCTGGGTCAGCGCCGGTACTTTGAGGAAGGTCGCTGCGCCGATCAGGCGTAACTCCATTTCCCCTTCCGGCGGCAGGTCGATCAAGCTGATCTTCAGTCGTGATGCCTTGAAGGCCAGTTTCACCAGCGTCAGACCAAAACCGATCAGCACACCGGTCAGCAGGTCAGTGAAGATGATCGCCAGCGCCGTCGCAGCGTAAGTGAACATCGGCATCCGGCCATAACGTCCCAGCCCACGAAACGCTTTGAGATCCACCAGTTTGAAGCCGGTATACACCAACACACCCGCCAGACTTGCCACCGGAATGCTTTGCAGCACACTCGACAGCAACAGCACGAACGCCAGCAGCCACAGACCATGGAAGATCGTCGAGTAACGCGTGGTCGCACCGGCCTGGACGTTGGCCGAACTGCGCACGATCACCCCGGTCATCGGCAGTGCGCCGAGCAGACCGCAGAGCATGTTGCCGACACCTTGCGCCGACAGTTCGCGGTCGAAGTCCGAACGCACGCCATTGTGCATGCGGTCTACCGCTGCCGCTGACAACAGGGTTTCCGCGCTGGCGATAAACGCCACGGCGAACGCGGCGATCAGCAGCGTCGGGTCGGCCAGGCTGAGCAGGTCTGCCGGTTTCAACCAGTCGATGGCTTCCGCCAGATTCGCCGGCACCTCCACCCGTTTGACCTGCAATGCCAACAGCAGACTGGCGCCAGTGGCCAGGCCAACACCGAGCAATGCGCCGGGGACGAATCGCAGCGAGTGCGGGCGGAATTTTTCCCACAGCCACATCACTGCAATCGTCGACAGCCCGAGCAATCCAGCCTGCCAGCCGAACGACGGCAAGGCCTGCGCCACCGCCGCTGGGAATGCCGTGAGGTTATCCAGCCCGGAAGGTTTCGGCGAAGCATCGAGCATCACATGCACCTGTGACAGCACGATCAATACGCCAATCCCGGCCAACATGCCGTAGACCACCGCTGGCGCCGTGACCCGAAACCAGCAGCCGAGCTTCAGTCGCCCGGCCACCAGTTGCAGGAAACCAGCGAGCAGCAAAATCGGCCCAAGCATCTCGATACCGTGCTGGCGCACCAGTTCGAACACCAAAACCGCCAGACCCGCCGCCGGCCCGCTGACCTGTAGCGGCGAACCTGCCAGCCAACCCACCACCAGACCACCGATGATGCCGGTGATCAGACCTTTTGCTGGCGGCAACCCTGAAGCGATTGCAATGCCCATGCACAACGGCAGGGCGACCAAAAACACAACCACGGATGCGAGCAGCTCCCATGGCAACACAGCTTTCAATTGAGCAGCACGCATGGTGATTCTCCCGAAGTTTTCTTCAGGCGTGGCGAGGCCGGGCCGCTGAAACAGCGGCCGGCGTCAAACCACACAGATTGTCAGGAAGATTTAGAAGCGCGCTTTGGGCGTCGCCACCGGAATCGGATGGCTGCCATCGAGCGGCAGGAAACGTCCCTGATCCGCGTCGTAAGCTTTGATTTCGCTGGTTTCGATGTTGTAGACCCAGCCATGGATGAACAGCTGACCGTTCGCCATGCGTGAGGCTACCGAAGGATGGGTACGCAAGTGCTGCAATTGGGCGATGACGTTTTCCTCGGTGAGGATCGGCATGCTTTCTTTTTCGTCGGCGCAGTTACAGTTTTCATGCACCATGGTTTTCGCGACTTCGGCGTGGCGCAACCAGGCTTTGACCGTCGGCATTTTTTCCAGGCTGTCGGGGTTGAGCACCGCACGCATGGCGCCGCAATCGGAGTGGCCGCAAATGATGATGTGCTGCACGCCCAGCGCCAGTACCGCGTATTCGATGGCGGTGGAAACGCCGCCGTTCATCTGGCCGTACGGTGGCACGACGTTGCCGACGTTACGTGTCACGAACAGATCGCCCGGTGAGCTGTGGGTGATCAGCTCGGGAACGATGCGCGAGTCGGCGCAAGTGATGAACATCGCCTTGGGCGCTTGGGCCGTGGCGAGTTTCTTGAAGAGTTCTTCCTGCTGCGGGAAGACCTCATGATGAAAATGCAAAAAGCCGTCTACGATCTGTCGCAGCGCTGCATCGGCGGAATCCGCTTCTGGGGTTTGCGCCGACGCAGCCAGCGGCTGTTTATCCTTGTCACTCATGATTCATCCTCTTAGGCGGATTCAGGGAGTCTTGCCCCGGTATTCCGGTATGAAGCCAGTGGCTGTTTAAAACATCCGGGTCATCCCGACCCGTCAGTCACTCGATGAACAAGGTAGCCGCCGAAACTTAACTCAAACTGAATCAAACGCTCTAGAACGTGTGTTCCAGGTCACAAAAAACGTGACTGAGGATTTCGACGGAAGGATTCCAACCCCTCAACCATAAGCCAATTGTCGCTAAATCAGCGACATCTGGCGACCCGGCGGACAGAAGGCAGTGCAATCGAGGTTATAGCCCTCGCGATGGTTGAGACCCAGACGCTTGATCGCCTTGGCAAAACGCTGGGCGAGCAGATCGGCGAACGGGCCTTCACCGCGCATGCGAGCGCCGAAACGGCTGTCGTAGAGCTCGCCGCCACGGCTTTGGCGGATCAGGCTCAGCACATGCGCCGCCCTTTGTGGATAGTGCGCTTGCAGCCATTCCTCGAACAACGGCGCCACCTCCAGCGGCAGGCGCAACATCATGTACGCAGCGCTTTGCGCACCGGCGGCGTGGGCCTCGGTGAGCAGGCTTTCGATCTCGCTGTCGTTGATCATCGGAATCATCGGTGAACACAGCACCCCGACCGGAATGCCCGCTTCGCGCATCACCCGGATCGCCCGCAACCGCGCCTTGGGCGCTGCGGCGCGCGGTTCGAGGATGCGTTTGAGTTCGTCGTCCAGCGTGGTCAGGCTGATCATCACGGCCACCAGCCGTTGCTGCGCCAGCTCGGTGAGCAGGTCGAGATCGCGCAGGATCAGCGAACCCTTGGTGACGATGGTTACCGGATGCCGATAACGCAAAAGCACTTCGAGGATCTGACGGGTGATCTTGTGTTCGCGTTCGATGGGCTGATACGGATCAGTGTTGGAGCCCAGATTGATTGGCGCGCATTCATAGCCGCGTTTGTTCAGTTGCTCTTCCAGCACTTGCGCAGCGTTGGTCTTGGCGATCAGCTTCGTTTCAAAGTCCAGCCCGGGCGACATGTCCCAATAGGCGTGGCTGGGCCGTGCGTAGCAATAGATGCAGCCATGCTCGCAGCCGCGATAGGGATTGATCGAGCGATCAAACGGCAGGTCAGGCGAGGTGTTGCGGGTGATGATGGTTTTTGCGGTTTCGATCATCACCTCGGTGTTCTGCGTTTCGGGCACTTCCTGATACCAGCCGTCGTCCTCGGCCACCGAGCGGTTCGGTGCGAAGCGGTTGTGCGGGTTGGTCGCGGTACCGCGACCGCGTGGGGGGAGAGGGCTGGTCATCGCGCGAATCTCATGTCTGTATATGCATACAGTATATGAGCCGGGCCTGGACGATCCAGTACCGTTCGGCTCTGGAGCTCATTTGCAGCTTGCTTCTGCTATTCGGTTTGTAATTTATATAAATAGCTGTAACTAGAGACAATCCGAGAAACATATGTGTCGTTGTGAAGAAAAGTTATCAAATATAGTCTTAAAAACTTGCAGGCATTGAGGCCTGTTTATTTATTTAAAGGATTTGATTTATGTCGTTTCTCAATCAGCGTGGCGTTTTTCTACAGATGATGCCGCCGAGCCAGTCTGAGCCCAACACTATTGTTTCGTTGCAACTCGCCCGCAAGGAACTGGGCTGGAATGCCGAGGAAGAATTATCGACCGAGGCATTGGTCGATTCGATTTACGTCATCGCCGTGTCCAGTGATGGCGGCAAGTCGTTCACCATCCGCACGGACAAGAAAGATGTCGACGGCGACGGTGATGTTGATAGTGATGACAAGGCCAAGCTGGAGGCTTTGGCCAAGGCTTATGTGAGTATCGTCAATCCGTAACAGAAAGTTTTACTGCGTTTTTATCGGCGCAGAAAAAGCCCTGCATAGATGATTTATGCAGGGCTATATCATTGCCAGTCATTCCTTTCGGTTACCCGGCTAACGCGAGTCGCGCAACGGGTTTATCCAGCGAAGCCTCTCATTGAAACAAACGAATTCGCGATATTGACGAAAATCAATTTGTCATTGGCATCAGAATCTTCATCACCGTCAGCATCGATGTTGAATTTGCCGTCGCCCTCCAATGTATCCTCCACTTTATAAAAACCTGTGGCATTGATCTTTAACTTCACGTTAGCGTCAGGCTGGGACAGATTGCTATTCGAAACTTTAAACAGATCAATACTCACGTATGTCGGTTTAGCCGTTTTCGATTCGCTGTCGGACGATATAAGGATACAGCTGTACAGGCGACCGTTGCCCACAGTGCTCAAGCCTGCCAACTTCGAGGCAAGACTCGCCGCGACAGTGTAGGTGTCCGTGTCAAATTCATCGACCCCGTCATTTCCCTCGACATCATCCACCCCTTCAGCGCGGTCGTACTCTCCGCGGTCGTTGACGAAGGTGGTTACAACTACATCAGGCTCGAGATTACTTGCATAGCCATTGTTATAACGGGAAATTACAGCTTCTTGTCTGCCATCTGTATTAGTGTCCTTGAACTCAACCACGACTGAATAGCTCATGTGATTTGCTCCATGCCTGCGCAATATCGAAATTTGAATCGCGTCAATCGGACAGTAAGTCAGACGGCAAATAACGGCTACTGTCAGAGTTGACAGGTGTATGTATTCACAGTTGTGTCTATCGGAACGTGGAAAGCTTATATCGGCTGTTCGGATATACACCCTGTCAGGTCTGACAGTAGACGAGGTTTTTTCCCGGGTTTTAATGTTCAGAGATGGATGCCCGCTGATCCAGCACAGAAATTCATGCTGTATCAGCGGGCCAGGCACTGCAGCAGTCAGTTATGCGTGGTGACCTGTCCCAGATCATCCCCGGACGTTGTCTGCATATCATTCTTACGCAGGTTGGCGACATCGGTAGCCTGCACCGGTGCGCCTTTATTACCCCAACTACCCCGAATAAAGCTCACCACATCCGCGACTTCCTGATCCGATAACCGCCAGGCAAAACCAGGCATGGTAAAAGTTGAAGGCGCGGTGTGCGTCGCCGGCAATGTACCGCCCTTGAGCACGATGTGGATCAGCGAGGTCGGGTCTTCCGATTGCAGCACCGGGTTGCCCGCCAGCGCCGGGAACACACGGGTGTAGCCGTGGCCGTCGGTGCGATGGCACGCTGCGCAGTTGTCGATGTACACCGACGCACCGCGTTGGCTGTCGTCGCCGTTCCACAGGGCTTTGGCGACTGTCGCGTCGTATTGGTGTGGCTGATCGTTCGGATCATTGGCCGGCAACGACTTGAGGTAGCGCGCAATCGCGGTCAGGTCGGCGTCGGTCATGTATTGCATGCTGTGGGTGACCACGTCGCTCATGCCGCCGAACACGGCGCTGCGATCACTGCGGCCGGTCTTGAGGAATTGCACCAGTTGCTCCTCGCTCCAGCCGCCGAGACCATCCTTGTGATCGCCACGCAAACTCTTGGCGATCCAGCCTTCCAGCGGCGCACTGCCAGCCAGAAATTGGCTGCCATCGGCCGCACTCAGGGATTTTTCCTGCATGGTCAGGGCACGTGGCGTATGGCAGGCGCCGCAATGTCCTAGGCCTTCGACCAGATACGCCCCACGGTCAATCACCGGATCGTCCGACGTCGCCTTGTAGTCCTCGACCTTCGGCGCAAACATCCAGCGCCAGCCCATCAGCGGCCAACGCATGCTCAACGGCCATGGAATGTCGCTGGCCTTGTTCTCTTGCGCGACGGGTTCCACGCCGTGCATGAAGTACGCGTACAACGCTTTCATGTCGGTTTCGCTGACACGGGCGTAGGACGGATACGGCATCGCCGGGTACAACGTACTACCGTTTTTGGCGACGCCATGACGCACAGCCTGATCAAAGTCCTCGAAGCTGTAATCACCCACGCCGGTTTTATCCGGGGTGATATTGGTCGAGTAGATCGTGCCGATCGGCGTTTCCATTGGCAGGCCCCCGGCGAACGGCTTGCCGTTTTTCGCGGTGTGGCATGCCACGCAGTCACCGGCGCGGGACAGATATTCACCCTGTTTGATCAAGGATTGATCGACTTCAGCCGCTTGCAAAGCAGCACTGCCGAGCAGGGCCAGGGACGCGATAACAAAATTCTTCATGGTCATCGCTCCTTAAGCCTGAACCAGCGGGCCGGGGTTTTTCAGGTATTGCTCGCGGATCGCCTTCGCCGACCAATAGGTCAACGCAGCGACCAGGCCGGTCGGGTTGTAGCCCAGTCCTTGCGGGAATGCCGAGGCGCCCGGCACGAAGACGTTGTGCACATCCCAGCTCTGCAGGTAACGGTTCAACGCGCTCTTCTTCGGATCGGTGCCCATGATCGCGCCACCGTTGAGGTGGGTGGTCTGGTACGACGCGGTGTTGAAGTGGTCGCCGACTTTCTTGCCGATCACCGCAATGGCTTTCGGGCCCATCGCTTCGGCGACCTTGCCCATTTTCTCGACCATGAAGCGGTTCATCTTGATGTCGTTTTCCTGCCAGTCGAAGGTCATGCGCAGCAGCGGCAAGCCGTAGGCATCGCGGTACACCGGATCGAGATCGAGGTAGTTACCTCTGTAGGATTGATGCGCGCCGTGGGCGTCCATCGACACCTGGTGGGTGTAGTAATCGGCGGTCGCGCGTTTCCAGGCGCTGCCCCAGGCTGGCGTGCCCGGCGGGTTCGAGGTGCCCGCAATCGGTCGGCTACCGGCCTGGTTGACCCACATCGGCGAGCCGCCGACGAAGCCGTGCGGGCCGTGGTCGAAGTTGTCGGCGTTGAAATCATCCAGCGCCACACCGTTGCCGCCGGCCCCGATGAAGTTGTTGGTGTGCGTGTCCTTGTCGAAGAACGCCTTGATCGTCGCCATGTTCTGGTAAGCGAAGTTGCGCCCGACCACGCCTTCGCCGCTGATCGGGTCGTACGGCTTGCCTATACCGGAGAGCAGCATCAGTCGCACGTTGTGCAACTGGAACGCGCCGAGTATCACCAGATCCGCCGGTTGCTCGATCTCCCGGCCTTGCGCGTCGATGTAGGTGACGCCAGTGGCTTTGGTTTTGCTGCTGTCGAGATTGACCCGCAGCACATGGGCGTTGGCCCGCAGCTCGAAATTCGGCAACGGTTTGAGCGCCGGCAGAATGTTCACGTTCGGCGAGGCTTTGGAATACATGTAGCAAACGTAACCGCTGCAAAATCCGCAGAAGTTGCACGGACCCATCTGCGCGCCGTAGGGATTGGTGTAAGGCCCTGAAGTATTTGCCGAAGGCAGGTTGTAGGGTTTGTAACCGACTTCTGTAGCCGCTTTGCCGAACAGCTGTGCGGAAACCGTGTTCTTCTGCGCTTCCAGCGGGAAGTGGTTCGAACGATCCGGTGCGTAGGGGTTGCCACCCTTGCCCTGTCCGACCAGTTGACCTTTCACCGTCCAGGCCTGGCCCGAGGTACCGAAGACTTTTTCGGCGTAATCGAAAAACGGCTCCAGCTCTTCATAGCTGACGCCGAAGTCCTGGATGGTCATGTCTTTGGGGATGAAGCTTTTGCCGTAGCGTTCTTCGTAGTGGCTGCGCATACGCAGCTCGATCGGATCGACGCGAAAGTGCACGCCCGACCAGTGCAGCCCGGCGCCACCAACGCCATTGCCCGGCAGGAACGCACCCAACTGGCGGTTCGGCAGGGCGATGTCGTTGACGCTGTGGCGAATGGTGACGGTCTCTTTGGAGATGTCCTGAAAGAGTTTTTTCCGAACGCTGTAGGTGAGTTCGTCGATCACCTGCGGATAGTTGCCGTCGGGGTAAGTGTCCTGCATCGGCCCGCGCTCCAGCGCCAGCACATTCAGACCCGCTTCGGTCAGTTCCTTGGCCATGATTGCACCGGTCCAGCCAAAACCGACGATCACTGCGTCGACCTTCTTCATTACGGTTGCCATGCTTACGCCCTCTCGCCGCGAATCGAAACTGCCGGGAAGGGGTATTGCTCGTTGCGTTCCACCCAATCCATGAAATCGGCGCGGGCGCCGGGGAAGCCGATCATGGTCCAGCCGACCATGCCTTTGTTGCCGCCGTGGATCGGGTCGCAGAAGAACCCTTCCTTGGTGTTTTGCAGCAGCAGATTGAAGAAAATCTTCGCCGGAACGCTATCGAACTGCGGTTTGCCGGCTTCCAGTTGCTTGAGCAAATCGTCTCGGGTAGCGCTGTCTTGCTCGGCAAATGTTTTACCGTTGAGGGCTTTTGTCCACTGATCCGTGGCGGTGATGCCAAGGCGATAGATCTCTTTGGGCACCAGTTTGCTCTGCCAGCCCATCTCCGGCGCCGCTTCAGCGTTGAACGGGCCCTGCATGTACCAAAGGGCTCCGGCAGCGTAGGGCGTGTTCATCTGACGATCGATGTATTCCGGCACACCGGCTTCGATCGCGCCTGGGCCTTGAGCATCGGCGGGAATCAATTGCGCCACGGCGGCATTGATGAACGCCCATTCTTCAGCGGTGAAATAGCTCGGCTGATAAACGCCAGCGTCAGCGCGAGCCGGTTGCGCCACGGGCGTTGCCGGGGCGGCTTCAGGCGCGGCTTGCAGGACACTGCTGCCCAGACCGGTGCCGGCCAGGGTGACCACCGGAATCAGGGTCAGGGATTTGCGTAAAAACTCACGCCGCGGGTTGTCTCGATTCTCATCAGACATTGGGGTGCACCTCATCAGGCATCAAGATTGGGCAGCCGTTTCTGCGAACGGCTTGAGGATTTGTTGTCGCGACGTGGCCGGTTTGACCCGTAAAAGGGGGACGCGTCTGCAACAAGATGTGACAAATGGTAGCAGGCTAAGCATCTGGATGAATCGATAAAGCGCAAAAAAGACTGGAATTGCGCGGTGGGATTTAAAGAAAAAACCCGATTCACGTTTCTTTGACAACCGGCTCACGGGGCTTTGACCGGCAAATCGTGAAGCTGTGGCTCCCGTTACTGAACAATCCCGATACGGTTAATCCAGCATGTCCCGAGTGCGCTTTTTTCCTGCTTTGTGTGTATCCCTGGTAGCTCTGTTGCACTGGGTCCCGGCCAAGGCGGGTGACACCGCAACTGCCCGCCACACCGAGTGGGCGCAACCGGTTGAAGTGCAATACAACCTGTTCCAGATGTCGCCAACGCTGTATCGCAGCGCATTGCCCGACGACGGCGCGGTGCCATTGCTGAAGAATCTCAAGGTGGCCACGATGATCAACTTCTTGCCCGAGGCCGATGGCAACTGGCTGAACGACCCCGGCATCACTCAAGTGCAACTGCCGTATCGCACCAACCACGTCGACGACAGCGATGTGCTCAAGACCCTGCGTGCCATACAGACCGCCGAGGCCAGCGGCCCGGTGCTGATGCATTGCAAACACGGCTCTGATCGCACCGGGTTGATGGCGGCGATGTACCGCGTAGTGGTGCAGGGCTGGAGCAAAGAGGACGCCCTGAGCGAGATGACCCAAGGCGGATTTGGTGAAAGCGGGCACTATCGCGACAGCGTTCGCTATGTGATGCAGGCCGATGTCGACAAGTTGCGTACCGCGCTGGCCAACGGCGATTGCAGCACCAGCGCGTTCGCCACCTGCTCGATGAAGAGCTGGTTTCAGACGGTCAATCTGAAGTGAGTGGCGCCCTGACTGGTTGCGGGTGCAGGAATTGCTCATCGACCGGCTGGCCGAGGAAGCTCTCAAGCGCGATCAGTAACGAGCGTGAGTCTCCGGGGGCAAAGAATGTTTCGCGAAAATCCCGGCCGGTCTGCGGGTCGAACACCCCCGCGCGTTCAAACCGCTTGAACACTTCGGTGGCCATTGCGCCGGACCATTTGTAGGCATAGACCGATGCCTCGTAACCGGTTACCAGATAATCAAAACCGTAGGCAAAACGGTGCAGACCCGACATGCGCAATTGAGGCATCTCACGCTGCACGTCCTCAAACACCTGCTCAATGCCGCGGCCATCGCCGTAACAACGATGTAATTGCAGATCGAGCATCGCCGACATCAGCAGCATGGCCGTTGTCCGGCTGGTGTAGGCAGTCAGGGCTGTGAGTGCGCGGTTCACTTGAGCGTGCGTCAAGCGTTCGCCCGTTTCGTAATGCGCTGCCAGCCACACCAGAAACTCCGGCGACATGCACCAATGTTCGAATAACTCCCCGGCGAATTCGGCGCTATCACGTCCCAGTTGGGAAATCCCCGACAAGTTATGGTTGGGCGAGCGCGTCAGAACATGGTGCAAACAATGGCCGAACTCATGAACCAGTACTCGCAGATTTATATGAGAAAGCAGGCACGGATGTTCGGGGGTGGCAGTCGGGAAGTTGCTGTACAGGATGATTATTGGCAGCGCAGGCCTTCCCTCGGCATTGATCCGGCGCACGCGCAGGACCGAAGTCCAGGCGAAATCGTCGGTGCCTTGGCGGCGGTAAGGATCCACGTAGATATGGCCGATGACCTGCCCATGCTCGCTGATTTCCAGGAGTTGTACGTCCTCATGCCAATGGCTGATCGTGGTCTGTTCGACGATGGTGATCCCGAACAGGTGTTCGCAGAATCGACACAGCCGCCGCAACGTTTCATCCAGCGCAAAGTACCGACGCAAGCCCCTGGTCGCCCCGTCCGATTGCTCGACGCGTAGTTGTTCGGCGAGAAACTCTTCATCCCACGCCTGAATGTCCGTGATCCCCAGTGTGCGGGCGAATGCTTTCAGAGCGTGTGCATCACGTTCCAGGGCTGGCGTATTCGACGCGATCTGTTGCCGCAAGAAAGCATCGACTTGCTCCGCGGAAGTGGCAATGCGGGTTTCGAGGCAAAGCTGGACGAAGTTCTCGAAGCCTGACAATTCGGCTTTTTTGTGGCGCAAGGCGAGCAACTCTTTCAGTACCGGACCGTTGTCGAGTTTGTCAGCTTGTGGGTCCAGATCGGACGCGCGGTTGTTCCAGGCAGTGAAATATTCTTCGCGCAGCGCCCGGTCTTGCGCATGGCGCATGATTTGCCCGCAGGTATTGAGATCCAGCGTGAGTAGCCAACCGTGATGTCCCGCCTGCCTGGCATTGCGGGCCAGGCGTGCCTGCATCTCCTCAGGCAGCCCCCGGAGTTGCGTGACGTCGTCGATGCGCTTGCTCCAGGCAGCATTGGCGCGTTCCAGATTGCTCAGAAACCGTTGTTCCAGAGCTTTTATCTCGCGATTAATACGGGCAAGTTCTTGCTGTTGTACGGGCGGCAGGTCGAGGCCGGACAAGCGAAATGCGCGCAAAATCTTCGCCAGCGAGGCTTTGCGCTGATCATCGAAACTGGCGGCAACCGAACTCTGCGCCAGGCGTTGATAGGTACGGTACAACTCGAGATTGGCGGTCTTGTCGGCAATGTACTGGCCTGCAGCGAGACTGCACAACGCGCTTTCCTTGAGCCAGTCGGCGTCGGCGGATTTGACCTTCGAGAGCGTTTCGATAACGCCTAGCGCTTCACCCAGCCGCGCATCTGCCTCGTCGATGGCCACCACCAGATCGTCCCAATTCGGCTGTTCGGTCTGGCTGGCAATCACTTGGGCAATAATCTGGCGATTCTCGGCAACGATCGTATTGATCGCCGGCACCAGATGTTCGGCACGTATTGCCGACCACGGCGGCAGTGTCCAGTGTTGCAAAAGCGGATTGGTGTCGGGCATGACGTCTTCCTTGAGGGTTGGCTTAAAGGGGCCAGCCTAAGCAGGAAGCGCAGGAGAAGGGCGGTACATAGTTACCACCTTCCACCGCTGATCGGTGGAAGGTGGTACTGACTCAATGTTGCTCGTCAGGCTTTTTCGCAAGTTTCGGATTAGGGAAAAACTGCACCGCCTGGACTTTCTTGTCCGCTGGTGGTTTGAGCGCGCTGGTGTTGACCCGCGTACCCAGCTCTTTTGGAACCGACAGCCCTTGCTCGTTCAGCGTGTCGGAGTAACCGCAGGCCACGCATTCGCGGTGGGGCACGGTGTCCTCGTTCCACATCATCAGTTTGTCCGGCTCGCTGCACGCCGGGCAGACGGCCCCGGCGATGAAGCGTTTTTTGGTGATCACAGGACCCTCACTCATGCTGCCGCGTCCTCACTCAGGCCGCTGTGGCGCAACAGTGCGTCAATCGATGGCTCACGACCACGGAAGTCGACGAACAGCACCATCGGCGCTTGCGAGCCGCCGCGCGCCAGAATCGCTTCGCGGAAGGCGCGACCGGTTTCAGCGTTGAGCACACCGTCTTCTTCGAACTTCGAGAATGCATCGGCCGACAGCACCTCAGCCCACTTGTAGCTGTAGTAACCCGCCGCGTAACCGCCGGCGAAGATGTGCGCGAAGCTGTTGGGGAAGCGGTTGTAGGCCGGAGGACGCATCACCGACACCTCGTCACGTACGCCTTCAAGCACTTGCAGCGGGCTGCGGCCGTCGCCGTGAGTGGCATGCAGTTCGAAGTCGAACAGCGAGAATTCCAGCTGACGGACCATCATCAGACCGGACTGGAAGTTTTTCGCCGCGAGCATTTTTTCCAGCAGGTCCTGTGGCAGCGCCTCGCCGGTTTCGTAGTGCCCGGAAATCAGCGCGAGACCTTCCGGCTCCCAGCACCAGTTTTCCATGAACTGGCTCGGCAGCTCGACTGCGTCCCACGCCACACCGTTGATGCCCGACACGCCGGCATGCTCGACGCGGGTCAGCAGGTGATGCAGGCCGTGGCCGAATTCGTGGAACAGCGTGGTCACTTCATCGTGGGTCAGCAGAGCAGGCTTGCCGCTGTCGGCCGGGGTGAAGTTGCACACCAGATTGGCGACTGGGCTTTGCAGCACGCCGTCGACAGTGCGGCGACGATCGCGGGCGCCGTCCATCCAGGCACCGCCACGCTTGTTGGCGCGGGCATACAGATCGAAGAAGAAGCGGCCGACGTGTTGGCCGTTTTCCTTGATTTCGAACAGGCGAACGTCCGGGTGCCAGGTGTCGAAGCCTTTCTGCTCGGCGATCTCGATGCCGTACAGACGCTGGACGATGGCGAACAGACCGCCGAGCACCTTGTCGATCGGGAAGTAGGCGCGCAGGGTTTCCTGGGCGACGCTGTAGCGTTGTTCGCGAAGTTTTTCGCCGTAGAAACCCACGTCCCAGCTTTGCAGATCAGCGCAACCTTGCTCGGCGGCGTAGGCGCGCAGTTGTTGCAGATCCTGGGCGGCGAACGGCTTGCTGCGTTTGGCCAGATCGCGCAGGAAGCTCAGCACCTGATCGCTGGAGTCGGCCATTTTGGTCGCCAGGCTCAGTTCGGAGAAACTGGCGAAGCCCAAGAGTTTTGCCAGCTCCTGACGCAGGTCGAGAATTTCTTCCATCACCGGGCCGTTGTCGTTCTGACCGGCGTTCGGGCCTTGATCCGAGGCGCGGGTGCAGTAGGCGGCGTAGACTTCTTCGCGCAGCGCACGGTCCTGGGCGTAAGTCATCACCGCGTAGTAGCTCGGGAATTCCAGGGTGATCAGCCAGCCATCAAGGTCTTTGGCCTGAGCGGCGGCAGCCATTTGCGCCTTGGCCGAATCGGTCAGTCCGGCGAGGGTGGCTTCGTCGCTGACGTGTTTGGTCCACGCTTGGGTGGCGTCGAGCAATTGGTTGGAGAAGCGGCTGCCCAGCTCGGACAGCTTGCTCTGCACTTCGGCGTAGCGCTTCTGTTCAGCTTCCGGCAGGTCGATACCCGACAGACGGAAGTCACGCAGGGCATGTTCCAGGATGGTTTTCTGCGCGACGTCGAAACCGGCGGCTTCCGGGCAGTTGGCCAGCGCTTCAAAAGCCTGGAACAGTTCGCGGTTCTGACCCATCTCGGTGGAGTAGGCGCTCAATGCTGGCAGGCACGACTCGTACGCTTCACGCAGTTCGGCGCTGTTGCACACGGCGTTGAGGTGGCTGACCGGGCTCCAGGCAGCGCCAAGACGATCATTGAGTTCGTCCATCGCCAACACCAGGCCGGCCCAGGTAGGGTTCTGGCCTTGGGTTTTGAGGATCTCGGCGATGGCTGCGCGGTTGTCGGCCAGAATGGTTTCGATGGCTGGCAGGACGTGTTCGGCACGGATCGTGGAGAACGGCGGCAGGTCGTAGGACTGCAGAAGAGGGTTGTTCACGCTCACGGTTGGCACCTTGGCTGGAAGAAACATGCGCCCATCTTAATTACAATCGACACTCACCGCAGCTATCGGCGACAGAGAGAGAACTAATCGTGTCCCTTCGCAAGTATCAGAATCACACCCCGCGCTTGAGCAAAGGCGCATTTGTCGACAGCTCTGCGGTGGTGATCGGCGACGTCGAAATCGGCGAAGACAGCTCCGTCTGGCCACTGACCGTGATCCGCGGCGACATGCACCGCATCCGTATAGGTGCGCGCACCAGCGTGCAGGATGGCTGCGTGCTGCACATTACTCACGCCGGCCCGTTCAACCCCGATGGCTTCCCGTTGTTGATCGGCGACGACGTGACCATCGCCCACAAAGTCATGCTGCATGGCTGCACCGTCGGCAGCCGCGTGTTGATCGGCATGGGCAGCATCGTCATGGACGGCGCGGTGGTCGAAGACGACGTGATCATCGGCGCCGGCAGCCTGGTACCGCCAGGCAAGCGTCTGCAGAGCGGCTTTCTCTATGTGGGTAGCCCGGTGAAACAGGTCCGGGCGCTCACCGACAAGGAAAACGCCTTCTTCACCTACAGCGCAGCGAACTACGTGAAGCTCAAGGATCTGCATCTGGCCGAAGGCTACGACCAGATCTGATTCGTCTTACACCTGCTCAGGATTTCTCATGCATTACCAGACCGTACTGTTCGACCTCGATGGCACCCTGACCGACCCGCGTGAGGGCATCACCCGTTCCATCCAGTTCGCTCTCGCCAAGCTCGGCATCGACGAGCCGGATCTGAGCAAACTCGAACACTTCATCGGCCCGCCGCTGTTGCAGGCATTCATGCAGTTTTATGACTTTGATGAAGCCAAGGCGTGGGAAGCGGTGAATTTCTATCGTGAGCGCTTCAAGGTTACCGGGCTCTACGAAAACCGCGTGTTCGAGGGCGTTACGCCGCTGCTGGAAACCCTCAGTGGCCAAGGGCGGCAGCTGTATATCGCGACGTCCAAACCTTGGGTGTTTGCCCGGGAAATTGCCCGGCACTTCGACTTCGCGCGGCACTTCAAGGTGATTTACGGCAGTGAACTGGATGGCACGCGGACCAACAAGGTTGAGCTGATTGCGCATTTGGTCGCCGAAGAAGGACTGGACCCGACGAACACCTTGATGATCGGCGATCGCAAGCACGATCTGATTGGCGCGCGCAGCAATGGGATCGACGCGGTGGCGGTGGGTTATGGGTTTGGCAGTTTCGAAGAGTTGAATGCCGAGGCGCCGGCTTATCACTTTGAAACGCTGGCCGAGTTGCATCAGGCATTTTTGCAGCGCTGATGAGTCAGCTATCGCGAGCAGGCTCACTCCTACATGTTGACCGAGCTCCGTCAGATGAATGCGCTGAACTTGTAGGAGTGAGCCTGCTCGCGATGAGGCCTGTCGGCCACCCAAGATCTATGAGTCTGCCAAAGCTTTCAGCGCCGCTTTGCGCTCCCCGACAGGCAAACCCCCTAACTGCTCGACTTCAGCATAAAACCTCAGCCAATCCCCCCCAACCTGCCGGAACAACGCCGCAAACGCCGGCACCCATTGGTCATACAGCCCGAATGGCAGCAGCCGCGCATTGTTCAGCGGCGTATTCACCCAGGCGTCATAACGCTTGTCGCCGGCCCACTGAATGTCGCGCATCACCCGATAATCCCGACGAAACTGCTCGAACTCCGCCGCTTTGCGCTCGCGCATCTGCTCAATCGGCAATGGCTGGGCATAGAGCTTTTCCAACCGCGAACGCGTATCAAGTACCAACGCGATGAACTGATCACGCTGCTTGAGTCTTGAGTGGGTATCCGCCGGCAAACCCCGAAACGCCCGCCACTGCCGGGTGCCTTCTTGCTCGACAAACGTGGCAAACGACTCGTTGAACTCAGTGTCGTCCTTTACATAGAACTGCTGATGCGCCAGTTCATGGAAGATCAGCGTGGCCAGACGTTCGTCGCCCCAGCCCATCATCGAATTGAGGATCGGGTCGTTGAACCAGCCCAGCGTCGAATAAGCCTCAACACCGCCAATCGACACGTCCATGCCCTGCAGCCGCTGAATTGCCGCTTCGCCCCGCGCCGCGCTCTGGCTGTAATAACCGCGATAGGCCACGCACCCGGCAATCGGGAAGCAGTGGTTTTGCGGGGTCAGGGAAAACTCTGTGGTGGCGAACACATTCCACACCACGAAAGGCCGGCCGATGTCGGCGTACAGGCGATAACTCTGGTTGTCCGGCAGGTGCAGCTGTTCGCTGGCGAACGCTCGGGCCTGCTGCGATTGGGCCAGGTGCGTGCGCAGTTTCGCATCGCGGCTCGGGTCGGCGATCACCTGCGCTACCGGTTCACGGGCCCGCAGCAATTGCAGCTGACCGCTGGCCAGTTGGCTGTAATAGCTGACGCTTGCACAACCGTTGAGCAACAAAAGCATCACACCCGGAAACAAAATCCGAAAAACGCGATCAAGTAACCGATGGCTTGGAAGCGGCCTGATCAAAATAAGAAACCCCCTGGAAAGTCTGCCCGCAAGACTATCCCGCCCATTGGAGCTTCGCTATGCGCATGTTGATGCTGACAGGAGGCCTGCTGACGCTGGCCGGTTGTGCCGGATTCGGAATGCCCGATCCTGACCCTTCGCAAGCCTGGATCGATCTCGATGCCCGGCAGCAGGACACGGCGCTACAGGCGCTGCAAGTCGATAGCACGGTTACCGTCGACAAACGTTACTTCGAGGTGCAGCCCGGCAGTCATGAACTGAAGGTGCGTTATCAATTCCCGGTCGAGGCGACCAATATCGGCCCGAACGCCGAGCCGCTCTGGCGTGATTGCCAGTTGAGCGTGAAATTCAAAGACTTCAACGCCGGTCAGCGTTATCAGTTGCAGGCCGGCAGCATCGGTTTCCGCCCGTGGGCGAAACTCTATGACGAGCAGCGCAAAGTCGTCGGGCAGGGTACGCCGGCGGGCTGTCAGAAGACCTGATCGGCGCTATGCTGGCGGTTCTATCCAATGGACATTGATCATGCGCAGGTTGACGCTGTTGCTTGCTGCAAGTGTGGTTGCCGGCTGCCAGACCCCGATGCCGGCGGCCGATCCGACCAAGGCCTGGGTCGACTTTGCCATGCCCACCCCCGGCGGCAAGGTGTTGATGGCCGAACGGCTGGACAAGCAAAGGATGACCGACGGACGATTTTTCCAGGTCACGCCGGGCAGCCACGAGCTGACGGTGCGCTTTGATTTCGAGATATTCGGTGGCGGTCAGGGCATGGACACCGATCCGCAGGAGCGGCTGTGTTACATGACCATTCGTTACGATCATTTCGAAGCCGGGCAACGCTATCGGCTGGAGGCACGGTCGCTGGCCTTCACGCCAAGCGCCCGGTTGATCAATCGCCAGGGGCAGATCGTTGCCGAAGAACGCCAAGTCAATTGCGTGCCTTGAGCGATCTCAGTCGCCGTTCTTTTGATAGACGATTGCTTTCGTGCCGTTTTCACATGAACCCACGACCATGGCGATGTCATGCTTCGCGGCCTCTTCCTTGCTGACGATTTCCAGCGTGTAGGACGGCACGGCCTTAGCCTGAATCTTGACCTCAATCTCTTTCCTGAGCTCTTCGCAGTCTTTGGGTGCGGCAAGAACCGACGTGGCCAGTGCACTGCAGAGAATCGCCAAGCCAATACGTTTCATCAGTGAAGCTCCTTGAGGCAGCGCGCACGGGTGTGCGCTGAAGCTGCTGTCACGTATACGACCACATTTTTGAAACGCGAGTTCTGACTTTGCTCACAACTTGTATTTTCGGTTCAAGATTTTTGGTGAAGCTCAATTGGCTCACGCGAGCAGGCTCACTCCTACAGGGGATCTCCGTTGTTCACAATTGTTGTGTCCGCTGGAGATCAAATGTAGGAGTGAGCCTGCTCGCGATGGCGTCAGCCCGGTAAACGCTTACTCAACTGACCAGCGAAGCCTCAAGTGTGATCTTCGCATTCAACACCTTGGACACCGGGCATCCTTCCTTGGCCTTGTTGCTCAGTTCTTCAAACTGCTCTTGGGTCGCGCCCGGAATTTTCGCCTTGAGAATCAGCTTCACCGCAGAGATCGCGAAACCGCCCTCAACCTGATCGAGCGTGACTTCAGCCTGGGTGTCGATGCTGTCGGCTTTGAGGCCGGCATCGCCGAGAATCATCGAAAATGCCATGGAGAAACAGCCGGCATGCGCTGCGCCGATCAGTTCTTCCGGGTTGGTGCCTTTGCCGCCCTCGAAGCGCGCCTTGAAGCCGTAGGGTGCTTCTCTGAGGACGCCGGTTTCGGTGGAAATCGAGCCGATGCCGGTTTTCAGATCACCTTCCCAATGTGCGGATGCTTTCTTCACGATAGCCATATCTGCCTCCTCAAGATCTGGCGCGGGACGCCGCGCCTTCGTGGTTTTTACTTGCAAGGCTTCTGAGGATAGACGTCGGGACAAAGTTCAGCCTGTCTGAATCGTTGACTTTTTTAGTAGGATTTTTCGTTCTGCTATTGAATCTCGGGTATATGCCCTCATTGCATAAAACACGCTTATGGATTCGGCAGGTTTTCGTTTGCAAGAAGAACCTGCCTCCTCACTCGGAGACGCAGGTTTATGAAGCAACTGTCCGACGTAAAATTTTCCACCCTCGATCTGGTGCCAGTTCGCGAGAACGGCAGCCCGGCGCAGTCGCTGCGCAATTCCCTGGACCTGGCGCAGCACGCCGAGAAATTCGGCTACACGCGGTTCTGGGTGGCTGAACACCACAACATGGACGGCATCGCCAGTTCCGCCACCTCGGTGCTGCTCGGTTATCTGGCCGGCGGTACCTCGACCATCCGCGTCGGATCTGGCGGGGTCATGCTGCCCAACCATGCGCCGCTGGTGATCGCCGAACAGTTCGGCACGCTGGAAAGTCTGTATCCCGGACGTATCGATCTCGGACTGGGCCGGGCGCCGGGTTCCGATCAAATGACCGCCCGCGCACTGCGTCGTGAGCGTTCCGGCAGTGCTGACGACTTCCCGGAAGATGTTGCCGAGCTGGCGCGTTATCTCGGCCCGCGCACCCCGGATCAACGGGTAATCGCCATGCCCGGCACCGGCACCAATGTGCCGATCTGGCTGCTCGGTTCCAGCCTGTTCAGCGCGCAACTGGCCGGTGAGCGCGGTTTGCCCTACGCCTTCGCCTCGCATTTCGCCCCGCGCTTCATGCACGAGGCCATCCGCGTCTACCGCAATCACTTCAAGCCGTCGGCGGTGCTCGACAAGCCGTACGTCATGCTCGGTGTGCCGCTGGTAGCGGCGGACACTGATGAACAAGCCGATTACCTGGCGACTTCGGTGTACCAGCGAATCCTCGCGCTGATGCGTGGACAAAGCCTGGTGCAGCGCCCACCGGTGGATACCATGGACGGCCTGTGGCTGCCCCATGAACGTGAAGCGGTGGGGGATTTCCTCGGTCTGGCGATGGTTGGCGGTCCGGCGAAAATCCGCGCGAAACTGGAGGTGCTGATTGAGCAAACCCAGGCGGATGAGCTGATCTTTACCTCTGACTTGTATGAACATGCCGATCGCGTGCGTTCGTACGAGTTGCTGGCGCAGGTGATGAAGGGCTAACTGAATCTCGCCCCGCTCAAAACGTGTAGGAGCTGGGGCACGCTGCGATCTTTTGATCTGGATCTTAAAAACAGGATCAAAAGATCGCAGCGTGCCGCAGCTACTACATTGAAAAATGGTTGCCCACAAAAAAGCCGACGCATTCGCGTCGGCTTTTGCATTTCAGGCGCGATCAACCGCGTTTGTAGACGATTTCCTTGGTGCCACCTTCACAGCTGCCGACGACATCGCCGCCAGCCGCGGCACCCTTCTCGACGATCTCCAGCGAATACCCGGAAACGCCCTTGGCATCCAGCTTCGCCGCAATTTCGGCCTTCAGATCTTCACAAGGCTTGCCGGCAGCAAACGCACCACCCGCAAGGCTCAACAAACCTACTGCCAACATGAACTTCTTCATCGGTCGCACTCCCTGGTCGGATTAAAAGAGGCGGGCATCGGGTCATCCACCCGATGCGCCTACCCTGTAGCGCTTTGCCATTCCTATGGCACTCGGCCAGCGCGCAAGTTCAGAAGCGTAGACCAAACTCAGCTGCTGGCGATGCGGAACCCGACTTTCAGTGTCACCTGAAAGTGCGCAGCTTTACCGTCCTTGATGTGGCCGCGGGTCTCGGTCACTTCAAACCACTCCAGATGCTTGATGCTCTTGTTGGCTTCGGCCAACGCATTATTGATGGCGTCTTCGATGCTGGTTGGGGACGAGCCGACCAGCTCGACTTTCTTGTACGTGTGATGGTCAGTCATGGTGATCTCCTTGGGATGTGGAATTGAGACTAGCAGTGAATTTGCACTGTTGATTTCGGCGGCTTTGCGCAAGCGAAGTTCAGAATTTCTGCACTTTCTCAATCCGCTGAAGTCCCAACCAACACACGCCACTCATCACCAATGCAGGAGAGCCACCATGGCCAACACCTCTTTACGTAAAGCCTCATTGCAAAGCATGGAAGCGGAGATCGAGAGTCTGCTCAAGTCGTTGGAAGGCCTGAAGGACGACGCTTCCGACGAGTCGCGCAAGACCCTCAAGGCGCTGAAGAGCAATGCCGAAAGTGCGCTGAAACATTCGCGTCACCTGCTCAGCGATGCCTACGAAGAAGTCAAAGTGAAAACCCGCGAGACCGGGATCGCCACCCGTGATTACGCGCAGGAACATCCATGGACCACCGCCGGTGTTGCGGTGGGTGCCTTGGGTCTACTGGCCGCTTACTTGCTGTTCAAGCGCGGCGAGTGATCCGGCTGGCGCAGCTCTTGTTTGAGCCATTGCGCCAGTTGCCGGGCGCGCCCATCCGCGGCGCGCTTGGGTAGCCACAACGCCAGTTGCGCCGGGGTTTCACAGAACCCCCACGGCGCAACCAGGCGCCCGGCCTTCAAGTCTTCAGTAACCAGCGGCTCCGGCGCGATAGCCACCCCAAGGCCCGCCACTGCGGCTTCCAGCAAATAATACAAATGCTCAAAACCTTGCCCGAGCTTCAACGCGTTGGCGTCGAGGTGATTCTGCTGTGCCCAGCTCGGCCAGGCTTGCGGCCGCGATGTCGTGTGCAGCAAGGGCTCGTCGAGCAGCGCTGAGGCGGGCGCTGTTTGCAGGCGTTGATACCCGATGAACAGCGGGCTCATGACGGGGCCAATGCGTTCTGCAGTCAGCTCGTAAACCTGCATGTCTGCGGGCCAGGGTGGTTCTGCGAACAGCAGCAACGCGTCCAGCCCCGGTCGCCTGGGATCGAGATCGCCTTCACCCGCCGACAAATGCAGGCGCAAATCCGGCAGATCGGCATTGAGCCTTCCCAATCGCGGGATGAACCAGCGAGCCAGCAGACTTCCCGAGCAGCCGAGCACGAACGGCGCATCGGCTGTACTTTGCGTCAGCTCGGCACAAACACTGCGCAAGCGATCAAACGCCTCGCCGCTGGCATCGCGTAAACGCACACCGGCATCTGTGAGTTTCAAGCCGCGCCCATCCTTGACGAACAGGCTGACGCCAAGGTGTTCTTCAAGCACCTTGAGCTGGCGGCTGACCGCGCCATGGGTAACGTGCAGTTGTTCGGCGGCCTGGCTGACGCTGTTCAGCCGGGCAGTGGCTTCGAAGGCGCGCAAGGCGTTGAGCGGGGGAAGGTCATGGCTCATGGTATCTGTGAGTTTTCCTGACAGGTTGCAGCGATCTTATCGGTTTTCAGCATAGAAGGTCAGGGGTAGAGTGGGCGTCATTGTCTTCTCACGTAATTCCCGATTCTGCTGGAGCAAACCATGACCCAGACTTCGAACACTTCCGATCTGCGTAACGGCCCTGACGCCAACGGCCTGTTTGGCTCGTTCGGTGGCCGCTACGTGGCTGAAACCCTGATGCCGTTGATCCTCGATCTGGCCCGCGAATACGAAACGGCGAAGGAAGATCCTGCATTTAAAGAAGAATTGGCCTACTTCCAGCGCGACTACGTCGGACGTCCGAGTCCGCTGTATTACGCCGAGCGTCTGACCGAGTTCTGCGGTGGCGCCAAGATCTACCTCAAGCGCGAAGAGCTGAACCACACCGGCGCGCACAAGATCAACAACTGCATCGGCCAGATTCTGCTGGCGCGGCGCATGGGCAAAAAACGCATCATCGCCGAGACCGGCGCTGGCATGCACGGCGTGGCGACTGCCACCGTGGCCGCGCGTTTCGGTCTGGATTGCGTGATCTACATGGGCACCACCGACATCGAACGCCAACAGGCGAACGTGTTTCGCATGAAGTTGCTGGGCGCCGAGGTGATCCCGGTAGTGGCCGGCACTGGCACCCTGAAAGATGCGATGAACGAAGCGCTGCGTGACTGGGTGACCAACGTCGACAGCACCTTCTACCTGATCGGCACCGTGGCTGGCCCGCACCCGTATCCAGCGATGGTTCGCGACTTCCAGGCCGTGATCGGCAAGGAAACCCGAGACCAGTTGCAAGCCCAGGAAGGGCGTCTGCCGGACAGTCTGGTGGCGTGTATCGGCGGCGGTTCCAACGCCATGGGCCTGTTCCACCCGTTCCTTGATGACAAGAGCGTTGAGATTATCGGTGTTGAAGCGGCCGGTTACGGCATCGAAACCGGCAAGCACGCGGCCAGCCTGAATGGCGGCGTACCAGGTGTGTTGCACGGCAATCGTACTTTCCTGTTGCAGGACGACGATGGCCAGATCATCGACGCTCACTCGATTTCCGCCGGCCTCGATTACCCGGGTATCGGCCCGGAACACGCCTGGTTGCATGACATCGGCCGCGTCCAGTACACCTCGGTGACCGACGACGAAGCCCTTGATGCATTCCACAAATGCTGCCGCCTGGAAGGGATCATTCCTGCTCTGGAAAGCGCCCACGCGCTGGCCGAAGTATTCAAACGCGCACCGACCCTGCCGAAGGATCACCTGATGGTGGTCAACCTTTCAGGCCGTGGCGACAAAGACATGCAAACCGTTATGCACCATATGGAACAGTCCAAGCAGGAGAAACACTGATGAGCCGCCTGCAAACCCGTTTTGCCGAACTCAAACAACAGAATCGCGCCGCGCTGGTGACCTTCGTCACCGCCGGTGATCCGGATTACGACACTTCGCTGGCGATTCTCAAAGGTTTGCCGAAAGCTGGCGCCGACGTGATTGAATTGGGCATGCCGTTCACCGATCCGATGGCTGACGGCCCGGCGATTCAACTGGCGAATATCCGTGCGTTGGGCGCCAAGCAGAATCTGCTGAAAACCCTGCAAATGGTCCGCGAGTTCCGCGAAGACAACAGCGATACACCGCTGGTGCTGATGGGCTACTACAACCCGATCCACAAGTTTGGTGTCGAGCGTTTCATTGCTGAGGCCAAAGAGGCTGGCGTTGACGGCCTGATCGTTGTCGACATGCCGCCGGAGCACAACGAAGAACTGTGCGACCCGGCGCAGGCTGCCGGTCTGGACTTCATCCGTCTGACCACGCCGACCACCGACGACGCGCGTCTGCCGAAGGTTCTCAACGGCAGTTCCGGTTTTGTTTACTACGTGTCGGTTGCCGGTGTCACCGGTGCCGGTGCGGCGACGCTGGAGCACGTCGAAGAGGCGGTCACTCGTCTGCGCCGCCACACCGATCTGCCGATCAGCATTGGTTTCGGAATCCGTACGCCGGAGCAGGCCGCTGCGATCGCGCGTCTGGCTGACGGTGTTGTGGTGGGCTCGGCACTGATCGATCACATCGCCAATGCTGCGACACCTGATCAGGCCATCGACGGCGTGTTGAGCTTGTGTTCGGCGCTGGCAGAAGGCGTGCGTAAGGCTCGCGTAAGCTGAGGGTAAAGTTCCTGATACAGAGGAATTAGCGCCTCGCGGCACAGACTAATTCAGCAAGATCGAGGGCTTCAGGACTACGTTCTGAAGCCCTTTTTGCTGTCAGTGCAGTGAGGAAAGACCCGATGAAAATGCCGAAACGTCTGATAGCCGGATTGGGCGTGCTGATGATCAGCGCGACGCCGCTGCTGGCCAGCGCCGATCAACGTAATGATCACGACCGTGGCGGTCCGCAGCAGGGCCAACACGACAATCGCGGTGACGATCACCGTGGCCCGCAGAACGACCACCGTGGCGGTCCGCCGCCGCGTGACTTCGGCCCGGTGCGCCAGACCATCCGCGACAATCATGGCTACTTCGTGCGCGGTGCGCCGCCACCGCCGGGTATTCATCTGGAACGCGGCCGGCCGTTGCCGCATGGCTACTACGGCGAGAGACTGGATAATCGCGCGTTGGGACATCTGCCGTATTACCAAGGCTACGAATGGCGCCGGGCCGGTGGCGATATTGTGCTGATCGCGGTGGGTACCGGGATCATTTATGAAATTCTAGATGGAGTTTTGTATTGAGCTGATATGAAATTCTGGATGGGGTTTTGTATTGAGCTGACACGACCCCTGTGGCGAGGGGATTTATCCCCGATGGGCTGCGCAGCAGCCCCAAACCCGGAAAACGCGATTATGCAGACATAACGTGCTTGCTGGAGTTGCGGCTGCTGCGCAGCCGATCGGGGATAAATCCCCTCGCCACAATGGTTTGGGGGCAGCCTTTACATCAGGGCAGCTCCAGCCCGCCCGAAGCCTTGTGCAATTTGCGCAAATGCTCGCCGATCTGTTTCACGTTGGCTTCGCTGGCGGCAATTTCGGCGGCGCGTTTGGGTTCCAGCAACTTACGCACTTCCTTGTCCAGATCACCGCTGAGTAACAGCAGCTTCTTCTGCCGCTGGCTGCTTTCCGCTTCGAGTCGGCTGAACTCGCTGGGTTGCGGCAAACCGTAGCCTTTCGAATCCAGCAGTTCCGCCGGACGACTGAGGAACCCACTGTTGGCGAGGATTGCCTGCAAGGTCGCATTGGCCTTGTCCATTCCGCCATTCTCCAGTTCCCGCGCACCCAGATACCGCTGTTTGACCTCGTCCTGCGCGAGCAACAACTGGCGACGGAAACTCGCCTGCTCCAGCAGCAACAGTGCGGCGCTGGTGCGCAGGTCGGCGCGGTCGAACCATTCGCGGCGCTCTTCGGCCGACAACGAAAGCCATTCCTCGACGGTGTTCTGTTTGATCGGCAGCTGCTTCTTCAGCACGTCGAACATCGCCTGATAGCGATCGCGGAACGAGTCGAAGCGATAGCCCAGACGCAGCGCTTCTTTTGGATCATCCAGCACGCTGGTATCGGCCAGACCACGGCCCTTGAGCACTTCCAGCAGACCGTTGGGCATGATGCTGTCGAGGCCGGTGAGTTGCGCGTTGTTGCTACCGCTGCGCAACAGTTTCAAGCCTTCCACTGCGCAGTTGTTGGACAGGAAGAAATAGTTGCCGTCATAGCTCCAGTGCATCTCGGCGGCATGTTCGACCACGCCTTCGATTTCGTTGCGTGACAGATTCAGCGGTACCGAGGCGAGGCTGCGCAGTTCGGTCTTGGTGTACTCGTCGATCACCTGCGCCAACGGCAGGACAAATAGCCGCGAAGGGTATTTGCCGACCAGTCCGTCCCAACTCGACAGCTGCACATCCCCCACGAAGGCGCGGTAGGACAGCACCAGATGTTGATCCAGATCGAGCCGGCAATCCGGGCCGCGCGGGCGCCCCGGTGCACAGATCACCAGCCGCAACATGCTGTGACCCCAGCGGCTGACCCAGTTCTGATTGGCCTCGGCCAGTAAGTAATCGACGGCGTAGACACGCTCCGGATCGACTTGTCCCAATGGTTGCTTGGCGAAGTCGTTGCCGGCGTTCAGAAACGCGAAGGTCTTGGCGCAAATGTTCGGGGCAGGTGGCGCCCAGCCGAAGTGATCCTTGTAATAGCGATACAGCGCCGGGCGGCGGCAGGCGTAGCTCGGGTCGAGGAGAAAGTACTCCATGTTGACCGCGACGAACTCCTTGGGACTGGAGATTTCGTAGAGGTCGGGGCTGCGAGCAATCTGTCGATTGTGTTGCTCACGCTCGCCGCGACGGCCGACGTATTGCTGCCAGCCGGCGAGGTCGAGCAATCGCGGGTCATCACTGAGGGTAAAGCGGCGCCCGTTCTGGCCACGGCATTCATCGGGAATGCCGATCAGCCCGGCACTGTTGAAGCGGCGGGTGCAGCGCTGGATCAGCGTGCGCTCGGCGTTTGGCCAGAGGCGCGCGCGGTCATAAATATGGGTGATTTCGTGCAGCACCGTGGCGAGCAGTTCCTGGCGCACCGTGCCGTGGGGGCGATTGGTCTTCTCTTTGGCCGCGCTGCCGTCGGTGAGGCTGGCGAGCAATTTGCGGTTCAGATCGAGTTCGGCGACCAGGGTTGCCTGGCCATAGGCATTGGCGGGCATGTCATCGGTCCAGCCGACATCAATGCGCCGATCCAGCCGCTCGATGAAGCTGGGCGGCAAGGCCTGCATGGCTTCATCGATCAGCGCCTGGCTGGCCTGTTGTTGGGCAGGGCTCAGACCGTCGGTCTTGAGCCGCAATTGCAGGCCGGCGTGGGCGCTGTTGCCAAGCAGCAACAACGCCCCGGCCAGTAGCCAGGCGCCAAGTGACTTCACAGTGCGAGGATGGCTTCGGCGAGAACCTGATCGCTGGCGTCGCGAGCTTCCGGCACGCGAGTGCGCAAGGTGTTGAGGGCGGCTTCCAGGTGCGCGCCACGGATATCACCGTTGCTGGCGACAAAGCTGGCGGCGTCGTCGTGGGCTTCGCGGATGATTTTCGAGTCGCGAATCGACGTGGTGGTATCGGACGTGAAATCGATGGTGCGCTGGGAGGCACGAACGATGATGTTACTGGTGGCTACCAGGGTGTGCGCCTGGGCCAGGTCGGCCAACAAAAACAGGCCAAGGGCGGCAGCAATCAGCGGGCTACGCATGGAACGACTCCGAAGGGCAATGTTAACAAGGGACTGAGATGACTATTGGACGAGAATTGCCTCTGCCAGTTCAAGGTCGCTGACATGAAGTTTCGGCCGGGTTTTACGCAGGTAGTGCAGTGCGGATTCCAGTCGAGCGCCGCGCAATTCACCGTCGCTGGCAACAAACACCGCCGCATCATCGTGGGCGACGAGCAGCAGTTTACGGTCGAACGGCGCGGAAGACACCATGCCGGTCGCCCAGACGCTTACCACGGTGTTTTGCGTGGAGATGTCGAAGGCGTTGGCCGAGGTCGTCCAGCAAGCAGTTAACAATACGGAAGGGATCAGGAATTTTTGAAGAAAAGGCATGGGACTCGGCAACTGTTGGCGAGCCGTAAGGCTAGCGCAACGCCCGGACTAGAGCCAGCGCCGAAATATCGGGACACGACCGGCGTGCCCCGCCATGCCGGACTGCTTAGATAGTCAGAATGGCCTGAGCCAACTGAGCGTCGGTGGCCTGCAGTTGTGGAGCCTGATGACGGATGTGTTCCAGCGCGCTTTCCAGTTTCACGCCGCGGATGTCGCCTTGGCTGGCGACGAAGCTGGCAGCGTCGTCACGGGCAGCGAGCACGATCTTGTCGTCACGGAAGGAAGAGGTGACGTCGGAAGTAGCGTCCGAGGAGGCTTTAAGGGCGCCGACAATCGAGTCGGTGGTCACGATGAAGCTGGTAGCGCTGGCGTTGGCAGCCACGGCCAACAGGGCAGCGGCGCTGAGAATGCGAAGACGGGTCATGGGATAACTCCTGTGGATAAACCGTATAGAGAGGTGGCTCGGTATCTGAGGAGTCAGACGCCATCGGCACAACATTCGCCACGTACTGAATGGATATTAGGCCGGGATCAACACTTCGGACCAGTGTCTGGATAAAAAACATGTAGGAGCTGCCGAAGGCTGCGATCTTTTGATTGTGATTTCAGGATCAAAAGATCGCAGCCTTCGGCAGCTGCTATTAATTGTACTGGTTAATATTCTTGACTAAGAAACTGTACTTGTATTGGTTTTTAAATGTCCAAAACGACAAAACCCGTCGTGGTTTCCCACGACGGGTTTTGTTTTATTCAATTCGGGTTGCTGGCGGTGGGTCTAACGACCAGAGCCAGCGACGCTACTTAGCGCCAGAACGGCTTGCTCAGCTCTTCGTAGCGTTGTGCTTCGCTGATACCGGCGTCAGCCAGCAGACGCGAATCCAGACGGGCCAATTGGTGGCGGCTGGAGATGCGGCGCTGCCACAACATCAGGTTGGCGAGAACGCGCAGAGGCATGGAAGCCTGGGTTTTTGCAGCTTTGTCTTCGAAGAACAGTTCGGAACTGAGTGTACGTTCCATGGTTGACATCCTTCCGCTTGTGGCGGGATCAGGTAGTGGTTTGACTGGTGCCCATGATCCTCTCGTTTGCCTAGTCTCACTAGATACAGTTCAACTGTATTGTGAGTGACCAGTTAACTGTTTATAGAGGGTGTACGGGTCGAAATTGGGCAAACTGTACCTGTCCGCACTTAAGTGGTGCGTTTGTGCAGATTTCGGAAGGAAGTGTAGGTATTTACTGTAGGAAAAGACCGGTACAGCAGTACAGTTTTTGACGGTATCCAGAATCTCAGGGATGCCGTCGACGCAAACTGTGTTTGCGCCAACGGAACATCTGTGCGAATTACGCCGTCAGCATGCGCCCGGTTTCTTCCAGATTGATGTGCCAGCTCAACGCTTCACGCAGGATGTGCGGGGTGTGACCACCGATTGCACAGGCTGCGGTGAAGTAGTCATCCAGCGCCTGCCGAAAGTCCGGGTGCACACAGTTGTCGATGATCACCCGGGCCCGCTCGCGCGGCGCCAGGCCTCGCAGATCCGCCAGACCCACCTCTGTCACCAGAATGTCGACGTCATGTTCAGTGTGGTCAACGTGGCTGACCATCGGCACAACGCTGGAAATCGCGCCGCCCTTGGCGATCGACTTGGTCACGAACACCGCAAGATGCGCGTTACGCGCGAAATCGCCGGAGCCACCGATGCCGTTCATCATCCGCGTGCCGCAGACGTGGGTGGAGTTGACGTTGCCGTAGATGTCGAACTCCAGCGCCGTGTTGATGCCGATGATACCCAGGCGCCGCACGACTTCCGGATGATTGGAAATCTCCTGCGGACGCAGCACCAATTTGTCCTTGTACTTCTCCAGGTTGCCGAACACGTCGGTGTTGCGCCGCTCCGACAGCGTGATCGAGCTGCCCGAAGCGAAGCTCAGCTTGCCGGCATCAATCAGGTCGAACGTCGAATCCTGCAGCACTTCGGAGTACATGGTCAGGTCTTCGAACGGCGAGTCGATCAGGCCGCACATCACCGCGTTGGCGATGTTGCCGATCCCGGCCTGCAGCGGGCCGAGCTTGTTGGTCATGCGCCCGGCGTCGACTTCCTGCTTGAAGAAAGTGATCAAGTGATCGGCGATGGCATTGGTATCGACATCCGGCGACGACACAGTGGACGGCGAGTCCGGCTGCTGGGTGATGACGATCGCGACGATCTTCTCCGGCGGAATCGGGATCGCCGTGCTGCCGATGCGGTCGTCGACCTTCACCAGTGGAATCGGCGTGCGCGTCGGACGATACGTCGGGATATAGATGTCGTGCAGACCTTCGAGGTTGGCGTTATGCGCCAGATTGATCTCGACGATCACCTGTTTGGCGAAAATCGCGAAGCTTGCCGAGTTGCCCACCGAAGTGGTCGGCACGATATGCCCCTGCTCGGTGATGGCCACGGCTTCGATGACGGCGATGTCCGGCAACTTCAGTTGCTGGTTACGCAGTTGCTCGACCGTTTCCGACAAGTGCTGGTCGATGAACATCACTTGCCCGGCGTTGATCGCCTTGCGCAAGGTGCTGTCGACCTGGAACGGCATGCGCCGCGACAGCACGCCGGCTTCGGTCAGTTGCTTGTCGAGGTCGTTGCCCAGGCTGGCGCCGGTCATCAGGCTGATCTTCAGCGGCGTGACCTTTGCCCGCTCGGCCAGTGCATGAGGGACGGCCTTGGCTTCGCCGGCGCGGGTGAAGCCGCTCATGCCGACGGTCATGCCGTCCTCAATCAGAGCAGCTGCGTCGGCGGCGCTCATCACTTTGTCCAACAACGAAGGCAGGCGAATACGGTCACGGTACATGTATTTTTATCTCGGGCAGCGAGTAGCAGGATGCGCAGTCTAGTGAATTTGGCTGGTGCCTGTCCCGCTACCAAGGTCGCAAAAGAGGCGTCTATTGCGCGGGTTTCAAGTAAAACACCGTTACTTGATCTGCAACAACGCGGCATATTGTCCGACTGTTTGCGCAAATAAAAACGCCCCGACAGGTCGGGGCGTTTGGTTCAGCAGACGAAAATTACTCGACGGCTTTAACCATGTCTTCGATGACTTTCTTCGCGTCACCGAACACCATCATGGTCTTGTCCAGATAGAACAGTTCGTTGTCCAGACCGGCATAACCGCTGGCCATCGAGCGCTTGTTGACGATGATGGTCTTGGCCTTGAACGCTTCGAGAATCGGCATGCCGGCAATCGGCGATTTCGGATCGTTCTTGGCGGCCGGGTTGACCACGTCGTTCGCGCCGAGCACCAGCACCACATCGGCCTGACCGAACTCGGAGTTGATGTCTTCCATCTCGAACACCTGGTCGTACGGCACTTCGGCCTCGGCCAGCAGTACGTTCATGTGCCCGGGCATCCGCCCGGCCACTGGGTGGATCGCGTACTTCACGGTCACGCCACGGTGGGTCAGCTTCTCGGTCAGTTCTTTCAGCGCATGCTGCGCACGGGCCACCGCAAGGCCGTAGCCTGGAACGATGATCACGGTGTCAGCGTTGGTCAGCAGGAACGTCGCGTCGTCAGCCGAACCGGATTTCACCGGACGTGCTTCCTTCGCACCGGCCGGGCCAGCGTCAACCGTATTGCCGAAACCACCAAGCAGTACATTAAAGAAGGAACGGTTCATCGCCTTGCACATGATGTACGAGAGGATCGCACCGCTCGAACCCACCAGCGAACCGGCGATGATCAGCATCGAGTTGTTCAGCGAGAAACCGATACCCGCCGCTGCCCAACCGGAATAGCTGTTAAGCATCGACACCACCACCGGCATGTCGGCGCCGCCGATCGGGATGATGATCAGCACGCCCATCACGAACGCCAGCGCCAGCATCAGCGCGAACGCGGTGAGGTTGCCGGTGAACATAAAGGTCAAACCGAGTGCCAGTGTCGCCAGACCCAGTACCGCGTTCAGCTTGTGCTGACCGGTGAACTGTACCGGTGCACCCTGAAACAGGCGGAACTTGTACTTGCCCGAGAGCTTGCCGAAGGCGATCACCGAACCGGAGAACGTGATGGCACCAATGGCCGCGCCGAGGAACAGTTCCAGACGGTTGCCCGCCGGGATCGCGTCGCCCAGATGCTTGACGATGCCCAGCGACTGCGGCTCAACCACGGCGGCAATGGCAATGAACACCGCTGCCAGGCCGATCATGCTGTGCATGAAAGCGACCAGTTCCGGCATCTTGGTCATTTCAACGCGTTTGGCCATGATCGAACCGGCAGTGCCGCCGACCAGCAGGCCGACGATCACATAACCAATACCAGCAGTGGCCAGCTCAGCGCCGAGCTTATAGATGAGGCCCACAGTAGTGAGGATCGCCAGACCCATGCCGAGCATGCCGAACAGGTTGCCGCGGCGTGACGTGGTCGGGTGTGACAAGCCTTTGAGGGCCTGGATGAAACAGATCGACGCGATCAGATAAAGCGTCGTGACGAGATTCATGCTCATTACTTCGGCGCCTCTTCTTTTACTTTCGGGGCTTTCTTCTTGAACATCTCAAGCATGCGACGGGTGACCAGGAAGCCACCGAACACATTGACCGCGGCCAGCGCCACGGCGAGGGTGCCCATGGTCTTGCCCAGCGGAGTAACCGTCAGGGCAGCGGCCAGCATCGCGCCGACGATCACGATCGCCGAGATGGCGTTGGTCACGGCCATCAGCGGCGTGTGCAGTGCAGGTGTAACGTTCCAGACCACGTGATAACCGACATAAATCGCCAGCACGAAGATGATCAGGTTGTAGATACCGGGGGAGATAAGCTCTTCCATCGTCTGAATCCCTGCTTAGGCGTTTTTGCGGATGACTTGGCCGTCGCGGCACATCAGGCACGCGGCGACGATGTCGTCTTCGAGGTTGACGTCGAACTGGCCTTCTTTAGTGAAGACCAGCTTCAGGAAGTCCAGCAGGTTGCGTGCATACAGCGCCGAAGCGTCTGCAGCGACTTCACCGGCCAGATTGGTCGGACCGGCGATTGTCACGCCGTTCTCGATCACCACCTGATCGGCCACGGTCAACGGGCAGTTACCGCCCTGCGCAGCCGCGAGGTCGATGACCACCGAGCCTGGTTTCATTTGCGCCACGGTGTCCGCACTCAACAACGTCGGTGCCTTGCGGCCCGGGATCAGCGCGGTAGTGATGACGATGTCAGCCTGCTTGGCGCGTTCATGCACGGCCTGGGCCTGACGCTGCATCCAGCTCGCCGGCATCGGCCGCGCGTAACCGCCGACACCGACGGCGCATTCGCGCTCTTCATCGGTCTCGTAAGGCACGTCGACGAACTTGGCGCCGAGGGATTCGATCTGTTCCTTCACCGCCGGACGCACGTCGGACGCTTCGATAACCGCACCCAGACGTTTCGCCGTAGCAATCGCCTGCAACCCGGCCACGCCTGCGCCGAGAATCAGCACGCGCGCCGCTTTCACAGTGCCCGCAGCAGTCATCAGCATCGGCATGAAGCGCGGATAGTAGTGAGCGGCCAGCAACACGGCCTTATAGCCGGCGATGTTCGCCTGGGACGACAACACATCGAGACTCTGCGCCCGCGAGGTGCGCGGCGCTGCTTCCAGGGCGAACGCGGTAATCCCGCACTCGGCCATTTTGGCGATGGTGTCGTTGTTGAACGGGTTGAGCATGCCAACCAGCACCGCACCGCGCTGGATCAGCGTCAGTTCGGCATCGCTTGGGGCGACCACTTTGAGAATCAGCTCGGCGCCAAACGCATCGTTGGCACTGCCAATAGTTGCGCCTGCCGCTTCATAAGCACTGTCGACAACGCTGGCTTTAACGCCGGCGCCGCTTTGCACAGTGACCTTATGACCTTGGCTGATCAGCTTTTTAATGGTTTCCGGGGTTGCAGCAACCCGTGTTTCACCGGTCTGGGTTTCGAGAGGAACACCAATGTGCACGTCAAATCTCCTGCGTGATCTTATTGAGTAAACCCAGGCACTTCGGATGGTGCGACTGGGGCGGCCGATCAGCACGATCCCGCTAAATCAGGGCGGGGCGCGGCATTTTGCAGGCGAACTTTATGCCCTTCAAGGGATTATGACGGGTGACGGAAAATTAACTACAAGTCATGCCGTGACCGAATGTCGCATGTGACCGGCTCAATCCCTTGCAGGCCGCGCCTTACAAGGATTCTGGACGAGTTTGAAGATTTATCTCATCGGTGACGTGAATGGACCGTAATGAGTCGCGAATGAAGGCTCAAAGCCACGTCGGCAGGCGCTTGTGGGACGTCTGTACGACTTTCGGATACAGTCATTGAATATGCGACAAATACTTATATCTGTAGTGCTTCAGTTTTTCTGACTACGAGGTCAGTTATCCCTGTAAGCCGCTAGCCTTCTAGGCTGTAGCTCTGCGCCTGATTTACCAACCAGTCGCGAAATGCCTTAAGGGACGCCGATTCGACCTTTCGCTCGGGAATCATCAGGTAATACGCCTTGATGCTGGAGAGTTCCTGGGGGTTGGCAATCACCAGACGCTTCTCGGCCAATTCGCGCTGAATCAGGAACGGCGGGATCAGCGCAATGCCCATGTCGTGCATGGCCGCCTGGGCCAGCATGGAGAATAGTTCGTAGCGCGGCCCCGTCATGTCGCGAGGAATGCTCAGATGTTGCGAATTGAACCACTGACGCCAAGCGTAGGGGCGGGTGGTCTGCTGCAAGAGGGGCAGCTCGGCAATCTCTTCCGCTGTCAGCTTTACCCTGTTACCGAGTAGGGCGGGGCTGCACACGGGCATCGGATTTTCACCCATCAGCCTGTGGGACTCGGTACCGGACCAATCGGCATCGCCGAAATAGATGGCGGCATCGAAGTCGGTGTCGGCGAAGAGGAAGGGGCGTGTGCGGTTAGTCAGGTTGACGGTGACTTCCGGATGTTTGAGCTGGAAATCTTTTAAGCGTGGCAACAGCCATTGGGTGCCGAAGGTTGGCACCACCGCCAGTTCGATCACATTGGCGCCTTGCTGGCCCATGACCGACAGCGTGTCGCGCTCGACCGCATCGAGTTGAGTCGCCACCCGACGGCTGTAGGAAAGCCCTGCTTCGGTCAGCTTTACCCCGCGTCGCGAGCGTCGGAACAGTTCCACGCTGAGGAACTCCTCAAGGCTGGCGATCTGTCGGCAAATGGCGCCTTGGGTGAGGGAAAGTTCTTCGGCAGCCTTGGTAAAGCTTTCGTGACGAGCGGCAGCCTCAAAGCTGATCAGAGCGGTTGTGCTGGGGATCTTCCTGCGCATGTACGTCAACCTCACTAAAACATCGCTTAAAAGGCATTCGGCGCCGTTTCGGAGTGAGAAATTAGCACAACAGAATGCGAAATCCTCGTTTGCCGCGACCGCGAACCGCGCCTAGGATCAATGCCACGTTAATTCACCGATTTACGAGGGCACACTCATGGGCGGTAAAGCTAGCTTCAACTGGATCGATCCCCTGCTGCTGGATCAACAGCTCACCGAAGAAGAGCGCATGATCCGCGACACTGCCGAGCAGTTCGCTCAGCAGAAGCTTGCGCCGCGTGTGCTCGAAGCTTTCCGCCATGAGAAGACCGATCCGGCAATCTTCCGCGAGATGGGTGAAGTCGGCCTGTTGGGCGCGACCATTCCTGAACAGTACGGTGGCAGTGGCCTCAACTATGTCAGCTACGGCCTGATTGCCCGTGAAGTGGAGCGTGTCGACTCCGGCTATCGCTCGATGATGAGCGTGCAGTCGTCGCTGGTGATGGTGCCGATCAATGAATTCGGTACTGAAGCGCAGAAACAGAAGTACCTGCCGAAACTGGCTTCTGGCGAATGGATCGGCTGCTTCGGTTTGACCGAACCAAACCACGGTTCCGACCCGGGCGCGATGATTTCCCGTGCACGCAAAGTCGACGGTGGCTACAGCCTGACCGGCGCCAAGACGTGGATCACCAACAGCCCGATCGCCGATGTGTTCGTCGTTTGGGCCAAGGACGATGCTGGCGACATCCGTGGCTTCGTTCTGGAGAAAGGCTGGAAAGGCCTGAGCGCTCCGGCGATTCACGGCAAGGTCGGCCTGCGCGCTTCGATCACCGGTGAGATCGTCATGGACAACGTGTTCGTACCAGAAGAAAACATCTTCCCGGACGTACGTGGTCTGAAAGGTCCGTTCACCTGCCTCAACTCCGCACGTTACGGCATCTCTTGGGGTGCGTTGGGCGCTGCCGAGTTCTGCTGGCATACCGCACGCCAATACACTCTGGACCGCATGCAGTTCGGCCGTCCTTTGGCCGCTACTCAGCTGATCCAGAAAAAACTGGCGGACATGCAGACCGAGATCACTATGGCCCTGCAGGGTTGCCTGCGTCTGGGTCGCATGAAGGATGAAGGCACGGCTGCGGTCGAAATCACTTCGATCATGAAGCGCAACTCGTGCGGCAAGTCGCTGGATATCGCCCGCATGGCTCGCGACATGCTGGGCGGCAACGGTATCTCCGACGAGTTCGGCGTGGCCCGTCACCTGGTCAACCTGGAAGTGGTGAATACCTATGAAGGTACGCACGACGTCCACGCGCTGATCCTCGGTCGCGCACAAACAGGTCTGCAGGCGTTCTATTAATAGGAGAACGACCATGGGCGCGCTGTCGCATCTGCGGGTACTGGATTTATCGCGAGTGTTGGCCGGGCCATGGGCTGGGCAGATCCTCGCCGACCTTGGCGCCGAAGTGATCAAGGTCGAGCGCCCCGGCAATGGTGACGACACTCGCGCCTGGGGGCCGCCGTTCCTAAAGGACGCTTATGGTGAGAACACGTCGGAGGCGGCTTACTACCTGTCGGCCAATCGCAACAAGCAATCGGTGACCATCGACTTCACGCGTCCCGAGGGCCAAAAGCTTGTTCGCGAGCTCGCGGCCAAGTCAGACATCCTCATTGAGAACTTCAAGGTGGGTGGTTTGGCGGCTTATGGGTTGGACTATGAGTCGCTGAAGGCGATCAATCCGGATCTGATCTACTGCTCGATCACTGGCTTCGGTCAGACCGGACCCTATGCCAAGCGTGCCGGTTACGACTTCATGATCCAGGGGCTGGGTGGGCTGATGAGTCTGACCGGTCGGCCCGAAGGGGATGAGGGGGCCGGGCCGGTGAAGGTTGGTGTGGCGCTGACGGATATCCTGACCGGGCTGTATTCGACCGTGGCGATACTGGCGGCGCTGGCTCATCGTGATCACGACGGTGGTGGTCAGCACATTGATATGGCGTTGCTTGATGTGCAGGTAGCCTGCCTGGCTAATCAGGCGATGAACTACCTGACCACGGGCAATGCACCCAAGCGCCTGGGCAATGCGCATCCTAACATCGTGCCTTATCAGGACTTTCCTACGGCCGATGGCGATTTCATCCTTACCGTGGGTAATGACGGGCAGTTCCGCAAGTTTGCTGAAGTGGCGGGTCAGCCGCAGTGGGCTGATGATCCGCGCTTTACTACTAATAAGCTGCGGGTGGCGAATCGTGCAGTGCTGATTCCTCTGATTCGTCAGGCGACAGTCTTCAAGACCACGGCGGAGTGGGTAGCCCAGTTGGAGCAGGCGGGTGTGCCATGTGGCCCGATCAATGATCTGTCGCAGGTGTTCGAGGATCCGCAGGTGAAGGCGCGTGGGCTGGCAATAGAGTTGCCCCATGCGTTGGCGGGGATGGTGCCTCAGGTGGCGAGTCCTATTCGAATGTCGCAAACCCCTGTCGAGTATCGACTTGCGCCTCCTTTGCTGGGTGAACATACCTTGGAGGTTTTGCAGCGAGTCTTGGGTTTGGGCGCGGGTGCGGTGGCTGCACTGAAAGAGGATGGAGTGCTCTGAAGCTCCTTCTATATAGAAGGCTTAGCGTTCCCCTCTATATATGGGGGGGATTTGGTCGTTTCTTGATCGATCTGCAAGTAATTGAAAGAAAAGCGAAATTAGCTGTTGACGGCAGATTCCAGACGTCTATAATTCGCCCCACTTCCGGCGCAGTCGAAACGGAAAACTCCTTGAGATTCAATGAGTTAAGTAGGTTTCGAGAGCGGGTCGCTTCAGTTCATCGAAGCCTGGAAGGAGTTGAAAGAGCGGT